>CAJTSQ010000179.1 GCA_910578735.1 uncultured Oscillospiraceae bacterium | reverse complement strand
CGCTCCAGTCTCCGCAGTGCCTGCTCTGTCGTGAGCGGTGCTCCATAGAATTTGGGCAGTGAATGGAAGCACCCCCACTTTCCGTCGTCCTCCTGCAGCGCGATAATTTGCTTTGCCCATTTGGTATCCTTGTGCATCTGCTGTTCCTCCACATATAGTCTGCTGCAGTCCGAAACACTGTCAGTATAATACCTACCCTGGCATTATCGCAAGACCATATCGCAAACTTAACCAACAGTTAAGAAAAATTGAAACGCATCTGAACACATCTCCATTGCACACTACGGGTCACTCGCTTATACTAAACTCAGGAAATGTAAAGCAATCCACAGGGAGGGAACTGTCGTGGAATTAAAACTCGGCGCCAATATCGCGGCGCTTCGGAAAGCAAAAGGCATGACCCAGGAACAGCTTGCAGCGGCTCTCGGCATCTCGCCGCCGGCGGTCAGCAAGTGGGAGACAAACGCTTCTTACCCTGACATCACGCTACTCTGCCCTTTG
>CAJTSQ010000178.1 GCA_910578735.1 uncultured Oscillospiraceae bacterium | reverse complement strand
GCCGGGGATTGCTCACCAGCGCCCGGGCCATACTCACCCGCTGGCGCATCCCCTTGGAGTAGGAGGACACCGGCTTTTTCAGAAAGTCCGGCTTAAATTCCAGCGCGTCCAGCAGCTCGCCTATGTCCCTCCTCTGTTCCTTATGGTAAAAGGATGCAAAGTAGTTCAAGTTATCCACGGCACTCAGATTGGCGTACAGATAAGGAAACTCAAACAGCACGCCGATTTTCTGGAAAAATTCCTGCCCGTGAGCGGCGGAGATATCCTGCCCGAACAGCGAGACCTTGCCCCCGTGGCCCTTCAAAATTCCGGTGAGAATCTTCTGCGTCGTGGATTTCCCGGAGCCGTTGGGCCCCAGGAAACCGAAGATTTCTCCGTCCTCTACGGTGAAGTCCAGCCCGTGGAGGGCCTGCTTGTCTTTGCCGTAGGAGAACGTCAGGTTTTTGACCTCGATCACTCGTCGTCACCCCACTTTCCACGCTGATCTTTTCCCTGCTGGCG
>CAJTSQ010000177.1 GCA_910578735.1 uncultured Oscillospiraceae bacterium | reverse complement strand
AGCGCCAACGCTCCAGGCCCGGATTTTGCAGCCGGTAGGACACCGCTTTTGTATAGGCGATACGGTCAATCAGGGAGCTTCCCGCTATATCGTTGTAAACTTCATCGCTGATATAATTTAAGACCGCCTGCCCATCACCACCAGCCTTGCGGATATTCTGATCGTGAACGGTGTCCATCAGGCCAGACCCAAGGGTGAAGATCGTGGTAAAGAGTATGGTTGTCAGAACGATTGCGATAATCGCAATGATGTTCCTGCTTTTGCTGGCCTTAAAATAGCGGCCCGACAGCTTTTTGATGACCGCACCATTGTTGTTGCCGAATAAAATATCATTCATTGTCTGCGCCCCCTTTACTCAAAAATCCTGCCGTCCTCAATGCGGATAATACGGTCGGCAAGCTGGGCGATCTCGTTGTTGTGGGTAATCATCACCAGCGTCTGATGGAATTTGCGGCTGGTCGCTTTCAAAAGTCCCAGCACATCGCTGCTCGTCCGGCTGTCCAGATTGC
>CAJTSQ010000176.1 GCA_910578735.1 uncultured Oscillospiraceae bacterium | reverse complement strand
ATTGACCATGCCCGCTATCATGGGAAATATCATTGTAATTGCTGTGCTGATTGCTGTTGCAGCACTGGCTGTTCGGTCCCTGTGGAAATCTCACAAGTCCGGCGGAGGCTGCAACGGCGACTGCGGGAACTGCCGCGGCTGTCACTAAAACTTCAAATCTTGCAAGACATGGTGAGGAGGCATGGGCAGCGGAATCTGCTCATGCCTTCTCCCATTGGGGAGGAACCATTCTATGGCAGAATTACGGGAAGCCCATCTTCGCTATCTGCTGGCGATCTACGAATTGGGCAAAAGCACTCCGGATGTGGGGACGCAGGCCGTGGCAAAGGCTCTGAACTGCTCGAAAGCCTCTGTCACGAAAATGATGGCGACCCTGATGGATATGAACCTCCTGGTGCGGGAGAAATACGGAAAAATCTACCTGACAGATACCGGCTTTCTGCTGGCAAAGGATATGCTCCAGTGTATCGAGCTGATTCGTGAACGGCTTCCGGCGATGGGGTTTGATCTG
>CAJTSQ010000175.1:291-518 GCA_910578735.1 uncultured Oscillospiraceae bacterium | reverse complement strand
ATCGCCTGCTGCTTGTCCTTGCTCTTGCTCATTTCTTCTTTTCATGTGGCTTTGGCCACATTGTGCCCTTCTATACTGCCCTTCACCTCTGCCGGGCTGCTTTCGGCATTTCCTGAATTTGCTCATTTATAGTTTAGGATTTTAAAAATTTGTGCTTGACAAACTGGCTCACATTTGGTAAAATAAAAAGCGTAGTGATGATTCATCACAATCATATGGGGGTATAG
>CAJTSQ010000175.1:0-281 GCA_910578735.1 uncultured Oscillospiraceae bacterium | reverse complement strand
ATCTGGTAATATATAAATTGTTCTAAGGGAACACGTTAGATATCGTTCTTTTAGGATACTAAAAAGAGCAGAGAACTGTGAATTGGTTTAAGGTATAGTAGAACGTTAAATATTTTTCTACAAAATTTAATACTCACTTACTTATATGGGGGTATAGCTCAGCTGGGAGCCCAGCACAGTCGTTAAACCACCCCCGCAAAAACTTAATACTCACTCTCTTCCACACATGGGGGTATAGCTCAGCTGGGAGAGCGCTTGAATGGCATTCAAGAGGTCAGCGG
>CAJTSQ010000174.1 GCA_910578735.1 uncultured Oscillospiraceae bacterium | reverse complement strand
AAAAACTACAAAATTTCTTCGGCGTTTTCTTACAATTTCAAATTGGCGTTGACAAAGTCCTGGAGGACGACAGGGGCGAGAAAACCGTGCTGACGCCGGAGCAGGAGGTAAGCCTGATCAACTTTGCGCAGAATGACCCTGTGTATCAGAAGTACGCCGACGAGCTTATCATTCTGCTGGGAACCGGGCTGCGCATTTCCGAGTTCTGCGGGCTGACTACGAACCTTGACTTGAAGAATCGGCTGATCCGGGTAGACCACCAACTTCTGCGGGACAGCAAAAACGGCTATTACGTTGAAACGCCCAAGACCAAGAGCGGCTATCGGGAAATCCCTATGAGTGAGCTGGTCTATCAGGCGTTTAGGCGGGTGCTGAAGAACCGGGGGAAGAAGGACACCATCACAGTGGACGGCTACACAAACTTCCTGTTTCTTACCTGTGACGGGATGCCGAAGGTGGGCCTTAATTAGGCTCTGCTCCGCAACCTCGGCAAGACAAACAGCAGAAGCATAAGGCAA
>CAJTSQ010000173.1 GCA_910578735.1 uncultured Oscillospiraceae bacterium | reverse complement strand
ATCACGCCCCGCAGCTCCTGCGCCAATTCCTCCTGGGTTTTGCCGCTCAGTTCGGCCATGTACGCCATATCCACCTCGGCCTTTTCCGCGATGGAAACAGCCAGGGCTTCACTGGCGGTATCCACCGCAGTAACGGCCTGATGGGGCTTGATGGTGCGCTTGGTGAACATATCCGCCTTTTGCTTCAGATGTCCGTCATCGTCAATGACTTCCAGCGCACAGAGCAGATAATAGCTGGAATCATCGGCAAAGGCCAGCCGGTTCCCCCGGTCATTGATCAGCCCGTACTTTGCGGAAAATGCGTCATAGAGCCGGTTCAATTCGGCCTGGGTTTCACGGATTGCCGTATCCGAAACAAAGCTGTCCATCTGCTGTGCGATGAGCTTCTGCACACAGTCCCGCAGTTCCACTAGCCCCTTTACGCGGGCCTCGGCGGTGGCGTTTAAGTCAGGGCGCACCATGCGGCTGTTTTCCCGATAGTACACCGCACCGTCCACAACGGTATAGGAATAGTTTTTTAC
>CAJTSQ010000172.1:150-522 GCA_910578735.1 uncultured Oscillospiraceae bacterium | reverse complement strand
TGATTTCCTTTGCCCGGACAGAATGGGGAATCTCGGTTCCGAACACCTTGATTTTACTGCCGTAGGTTTCCCGCAGCAGGGCGGCAATCTCTTTGGCGAAGTTGGTGCGGTTGTCCACCATTGTCAGCAGAATACCGTCTATTTGCAGTTTCGGGTTGATCTGCCGCTTGACCTTGTTCACCGTAGAGAGCAGCTGTTCCAGCCCTTTGGCGGGCAGGTACTCCGCCTGGACGGGGATTATGATCCGGTTAGCGGCAGCCAGCGCGTTGACGGTGAGCATACCCAGGGAGGGCTGGCAGTCTATGAGGATATGGGAATACTGCCCCTTTACACTGTCCATATATTGCCGCAGAATCGTTTCCCGGCTCATAG
>CAJTSQ010000172.1:0-102 GCA_910578735.1 uncultured Oscillospiraceae bacterium | reverse complement strand
CACCTCCATGCCGGACAGCTGAATATCCGCCGGCATCAGGTCCACGCCCTCCGGGTGGCGCAGAATCCCCTCGCCGGGGCGGACCGGCTGATCGGTCAGGAT
>CAJTSQ010000171.1 GCA_910578735.1 uncultured Oscillospiraceae bacterium | reverse complement strand
TATGAGTGATGGAATGAGTGATGCGCCGAAAGATAAAGCAGCAGAACGATAGAAACAGATCAAGCAGTTTTTCGAACGCCACAAGGTTATCCAAAATGCTGATGTACATCAGATCTGTGGTGTTTCAGCGGCGACAGCCAATCGCATTACAAATGCGAATCAAGAGTTGAACAAGAGCTTGGCAAGAGCGGCAGCAATGCGGCCAATATGACAAAGCAGGCCCGACAAGGAGCGGACCAAGGAGGCGGACTGGATGTCCGTTAAGCGAATAAGCCAGTTGAAAAAGCACTCGATAGGCTGACGGACAGAACTAACAAATGTAGAGAAAGTGTCGCCAGAAATCAGGGGATCGCCTTTTTGCTTTTTCCTTGGAGTAAGCAGCTCAATGGTGTGGTTTTGCTTCAGTGACAGCGCCCAACCGGCATCAATATATGCCTTATCAGCGTACAGATATCCTGGCTTCAAGAAGGCATGATCTTCCACGATTTGTTTGGCAACAGGGAGGTCATGCTGCGCCGCGCCAGAAGCCATCA
>CAJTSQ010000170.1:340-548 GCA_910578735.1 uncultured Oscillospiraceae bacterium | reverse complement strand
CGCCGGAAATATCCTCCGTTCCCCTTGCCATGCGGTAGACGAGGTCATTGCTGAGCTTCAGATCAACGACCCTGCCGCCAATCAGGTAGATTGCTTTCACATGCTCGGAAACGCCCTGGGGTAGCAGCACCTGAAATCCGGCTGCTTCCTGGACTGCCGCGATGGAAGCATACTCCACCACGGGATTTGCTGAATTTGCCATGAAATA
>CAJTSQ010000170.1:0-264 GCA_910578735.1 uncultured Oscillospiraceae bacterium | reverse complement strand
CGACCTCACAGCCGTTTGAAACCTCGTTCACCGGCTCACCCTGCGCAGGCGGAAACATATGGCTCAGCTGCCGCCGCAGGGTTTGGACATTGCTGTCCCTGCCGTCCATCTGGCTGAGCAGCGTCCGCATGGCGGCCAGGGCCTGGGCTTTGCTTTGATTCCAAATCAGCTCCTTCCGGTGCCAGCGGGGGCTGTCGAACACGCAGTCCGGGCGATGTCCGCCGTTTCGCTCCAGGACCTTCCCGCGCAGAACGGCGATCTCTT
>CAJTSQ010000169.1 GCA_910578735.1 uncultured Oscillospiraceae bacterium | reverse complement strand
TCAGATTGCTGCATACCTCGTCTACAGTGTAGTAAATGTAGACGCGCCCGGTATCGTCGTACCATTCGTTTTTGATGGACAGGCTCATACGGTCAAGCAGCATCCCATAGAGCAGCTTGGAGTCCGTGGAAAGGTGCTTAAAGCGGGGGTGGGTGATAAGCTGGCAGGGGATGCGGAAGTAGGTAAACTGCATCGCCTCGTCGCCGTAAAAATAGCTCGAAAATTTCATATCCGGCATGGCCGTTGCCTCCTTTTGGGCATGAAAAAAACACGATTGTCAAATCGTGTTTTTTTCTGGATGTTCGATTTTGTCACAAAGGAAAGAATTTAGGGTAACTGCACAATAAAATGTTGTTTTCAGTCTTGTCCTTTATCGGTAACGTCCTTACACGCAACAAATAATCTGTATTGATGGAGCGCCGTGTGCGGTGAAAGTCGCACGCACGGTGCGAAGCGGGGGAAAATCCGCTCTGACTGCTGTTCTCTCACGAGGACAGTAAAAGCGGCGGATTACCTATCGCTATGACAACAAGGGCAGCTCCGGCCCCCAGGACGGCCTTGCCGACCATG
>CAJTSQ010000168.1 GCA_910578735.1 uncultured Oscillospiraceae bacterium | reverse complement strand
ATGATCGGATTGCTCATCGCCTCGCCCTTCGGCATCTTTTTCTCGGACGGCGGAGGCTCCCCGGACGCGGCGTCCCCCACTGCGGTGATCGCCCAGATCAACAGCGAGTACGCGGACAGGCTGTCCGCCCTCCAGACCGGGGGAACCTATGACCGGGTGGAGATCCAGGGCGGCCCGCCTTCCTGGCCGGATGTGTTTGCGGTGTTTGCCGCCAAGACTGCCGGAGGGGCGGACGGAGCGCAGGTGTCCGTCCTGGACACGGATACAGTGGAGAAACTGCGGACGGTGTTCTGGGATATGACCAAGATCACCACGGCGGAGTCGGAGGTAGAGCATCCCGCCGAGGGCGATACCGCCGGCTGGACGGAGAAGGTGCTGACCATCACGGTCACGCCCAGGACGCCGGATGATATGCGGGTGTTTTATGCGTTCACGGATCAGCAGAATGCCGCCCTGGACGAGCTGCTGGCAGCGGCAAACCGGGAGATGTGGAATACCCTCCTCTACGGCTCCAGCGGCGAGATCGTGGCCGTGGCGCTGTCCCAGGTGGGCAACGTGGGCGGCCAGCCCT
>CAJTSQ010000167.1:324-575 GCA_910578735.1 uncultured Oscillospiraceae bacterium | reverse complement strand
TCCTTGCGCAGAACATTGTAAGGGTATGAACCGGTGAACAGGAACCCATCGAAGCGGTCCCCGTTTTGCTCATAGAGATATTTCAGGTGCTCCGGAGACGAGTAGGGCAGATAGGTGATATTGCTCTGCGCCCGTATCTCCTCGTCGATCCTCATGATGTGGCGCAGGGATCGCTCAGTGGTAAATACGCCGATGGAATACATACATTTTCTCCTTTGATCCGCCAGAGAGCAGAGCGATCCGGCGGGGTT
>CAJTSQ010000167.1:0-314 GCA_910578735.1 uncultured Oscillospiraceae bacterium | reverse complement strand
ACTGCATCTTCTGCGGCATTATAATCTTGACCGAATATCTTTCTAGCGACTAACAACATTGAATTTGAATATAAATTATATAATTCCAAAAATTCGTGACGATCTTCTTCTGAATCCAGCATAGCCAAGTAGATAAACAATAGTCTCACCCCAAACGTCATGGTATATTGGTTACAGAAAATCAGTGTAGTTTGGATTATACCGTAAATGGTTGTAATGTCAACTGTTCGGATGAAACGTCACGGCAGGGCTCAAAATGCGTCTCACGGTGAGCAATGCCATTAAGTTAACCAATAAATTCCAAAAGAAAGAAA
>CAJTSQ010000166.1 GCA_910578735.1 uncultured Oscillospiraceae bacterium | reverse complement strand
TTTTTCAGGTACTCCCTGCCCTCCTCCAGCTTCCCGCCCCGGAGCAGGCCGTCCAGGACGGATAGATGGTTTTTGATGTCGTGGCGAAAGGATTTTGTCTGCTCGTAGCGCGCCTGGGCCTCCGCAATATAAACCTTTTGCTCATGGGCTGCCTGGGTCAGCGATTGTAGTTCCGCCTGGGCAAGAAAGCCCCGGCACAGTTGGCGGTAGGCGTACAGGGTACACAGCAACGCCGCCAGGCCCATGACTTGCAGGAGCAGCAGCGTACTGTGCCTGCCAACCTCCTCCAGAGAAATGGTGGGGGCAAAAAAGCTGTAGGCGGTCTGGAGGATATACAACTCTGCGGCGAAGAAAAACAGTCCGGGAAACAGCAGAAGCCCGATATAAGGTGTCTGGCTGTCCTCCATCCAGGCCAGGAGCTTCAGCACAGCATAATAGCAGCCAGCGCACAGCACAAAGAACAGGAGCTGTGCCGCCAAAAACAGCGGATAAAACAGCGGACTGCCAATGAAGCGGGGAAAGAACGCCGCCTCCACCGAGTTGATGATCCCGAAGGAGAGCTGTGAAACGTAGTAGGAC
>CAJTSQ010000165.1:375-582 GCA_910578735.1 uncultured Oscillospiraceae bacterium | reverse complement strand
AAAAACTAAGCATACAGAACACTGCGTCGCTAAAGGGATAATGATATTATAGTGCTTTTATCGTTTATAGAGAAACAGAATATTGTACTCAAAGAAAATGAAGGGAAAAAATGATTATAACAATCAGCAGAGAAGTGGGCAGCGGAGGACGTGAATTAGGGAAAATTTCAATAAATTTCCCTTTCTTCCTATCAGGTAATGAGCGCC
>CAJTSQ010000165.1:0-365 GCA_910578735.1 uncultured Oscillospiraceae bacterium | reverse complement strand
ATCCGGCGGTCACTTCTGGTCTGCATCTCATTGTACCGGGCAAGTGCTTCATCAAATAATTCATGATAAGTATCTTTGATATTTTCGTTGCAGTATTCTATATTTAAGTGCGCGCGTTCCGGGTCAGTGTTCTTTGCATGGAATTTTCTGCTGTTGTGGTTGACAGAGCCTTTCCCTGTCATAACGCTGATAGTCCGCTTCAATAAATTTCCCTTTCTCCCTATCGGGTAATGAGCGCCGGAAACGGCGCATAGCCTTTGTTACTTTCTGCGAAAGTAACGCAAAAGCACTTTTGTCAGCTACGCCAACAAAAATGCAACCCGCAAGCGGGTTTTGCGCCCTACCGGGGGCTACCGTCCTAACGG
>CAJTSQ010000164.1:248-614 GCA_910578735.1 uncultured Oscillospiraceae bacterium | reverse complement strand
GAAAAACTACAAAATTTCTTCGGCGTTTTCTTACAATTTCAAATTGGCGTTGACATGACCATACTCGGCCCCGCCAACAACGATACCGTTGCCGATATGAGCGCCAACATAGGAACCCACCACCAGCACCATTGTGCCCTGCTTAGCTGCAGTAAAGAAGTCGCTCATAGTACTGGTGTACTTTCTGCTTATCCAGCCAACCGCGAGCATCCCCAGCAGATACACAGACAAAACAGTAATAATTATCATTTTTTATTCTCCTTTTTACAATGTCATATTTTTAGATGATTTTCTTCCTGCGCAATTCTGTTATTTCTTTCTTGCTTAGGCCGAGTTCCTCGTAAATCTCCTCATTATTTTCTCCCA
>CAJTSQ010000164.1:0-238 GCA_910578735.1 uncultured Oscillospiraceae bacterium | reverse complement strand
AGCTCGTCCTTTAACTTCTTAATCCCTCTCCTTGCCGCTTCCATACGGGGAACCTTTTCCTGTTCGCAATATTGTTCAAGAATTTCTTTGCATTCCTCATCGTATTTCACAGTCATATGATAGGGCTTCGGATTGTCGGTAGGGCGTCCCATTTTCTTGCCCGCCAATATCATCACCTCCCATTTCGGGACTTCCTAAGTATAGACTAAAGGACTCCAAAAGTCAATAGAATTTTTGC
>CAJTSQ010000163.1 GCA_910578735.1 uncultured Oscillospiraceae bacterium | reverse complement strand
TCTTTCTACTATAGTAGCGATAGTGCATTATGAATTTTGTAAATTTAATTGGGGTTATTCTTTAGTAATCGACAAAACAGCCGCTTCCTTTATATGGAATATACTTTGGATATTAGGAGGAACTATATTTTATTCAGCAATATTCATCATATTTATTGGACTATGCATTTTTGCGGTAGTTGAAAAGAGGAGAAAAAATATAAATAGTCCAGATTCCAGTTTATTGGGGTGATGAACGCTCTGGAAAATGCGGAGAATGCAGTTGCATTTCCCCGCCTTTTGTGCTATTATTAAAGTCGTAAACCAGCAGAGAAAAAGTAATATACTCTGCCTCCCGTTATCACCGCTGATAACAATTTGATAACAGCCCATCGTATAGGCTGGATAATATGGATATATCAAATAATCAAAAGAACAGGGTATCATATTTCTAAAGCAAAATCCGTTAGAATAGGATGCCCAGCAACGAATGGGAATGATTTCCATTTTTGCGGTTTTGAACTATTCAGCGAAAGGAGGGCGCTTTACGGAGCGCCCTCCTGATTTATGCTTGTCAGCAGGTGCTTTTTCTGCTATGATATAAGCGAATCATTTGAAAGTTGGAGAACTGTTATGGATTTTACAACGATTGATTTGAGCAAATGGA
>CAJTSQ010000162.1 GCA_910578735.1 uncultured Oscillospiraceae bacterium | reverse complement strand
GGAACCTCCTAATCCGGAAGGTCTGCTCTGTCAATCCCAGTATTCCCCTTCAGGATGCGAAGTTCAAGGTCATGTATGCCGATGGGACTCTGATTGGCGATGGAAACGGCATCTACCGGAGCGATGAAAATGGAGGTGCAGCGACACGTTGCTGCAAATAAACTTTAACTGGGCCAAGGGCCTGGAAGGAGGTAAAAGCAGCGGGAAAAGCGGATAAATTCCTGCTTTTCCTAACTGGTATTCCGAGAAGTGGAATGAAGGGGTAACGCCCTGAAACGCTTCCCCTGAGACTGCGTTGGAGGAAAGGGAGCGCAATCTCCTGGACTGACACAGCACGCTGAAGTCGGCTGAACACACTCGCCTTACACGAGGTAACAGACGGTAGGGCAAAAGCGAGCCAGAGGTGGCCGCGAGTGATAGGCCGGGGGTTCATAACCGCATATGGCGAGAATGTAGTAATACTGACAAAGTCCCGAATGTACAAGTCTAAATCTCGAGCGGTCAAAAAGGCTGCTGCCGCGATAGCGGCGTGTGTGAGGTGGAGTAAAACTCTCCGTTATGAAACACCTTATGGCGTTACAGGCGCCATCCAGCACACAGGCTTATAGGGAAACCTAAGTGCGGTTGCAAAAGAATAGGAATATCGGAACGTGGAAA
>CAJTSQ010000161.1:296-659 GCA_910578735.1 uncultured Oscillospiraceae bacterium | reverse complement strand
CTCCCACCTGATCTGTGGTCTTTTGGCAGGTATCGGCGGTTTCGTCTATTTCCTGCATGTAGGTTCCGGTTCCCCCTCCCATGCGTCGGGGGCGGAGATGGACGCAATCGCATCCTCCATTATCGGCGGCACCATGTTGACCGGTGGTGTAGGTAATGTGCTTGGTACATTTTTCGGCGTACTTTCGCTCAGTACGATTCAGAATATCGTATCCTCCGTCGGATTCGACGAGGCATGGTGGACCGGCATCACAAAAGCGGTTATGCTCTGCCTGTTCCTGGTGGTTCAGAGCGTGGTTATGTCCGTGAGAAAGAAGAGAAATGCGGCGAACTAAGAGGTAGAAAATATTTTATGGAAGAAATA
>CAJTSQ010000161.1:0-252 GCA_910578735.1 uncultured Oscillospiraceae bacterium | reverse complement strand
CGGGCTGTTCAGTATTGCCCGGTGGTCTTTTTGCGTCGTGGAGGCAAGGTTAGGGAGTTTCCGAAGCGGTTTTTTGTGAAAATGTTATAAATATTCCCGAGATAGGTCTATCTTTGTTCACCAAAAAGTGATATACTTAGAACGATTTAAATTGAGGGGACGGCGAATTGCACTATATAAATATAAGGGCTTCATACACGGGAGGATATTTGCATGAAAAAGATTGGCTCTAAATTTGCAATGGCAATTATT
>CAJTSQ010000160.1 GCA_910578735.1 uncultured Oscillospiraceae bacterium | reverse complement strand
GCAATACTTCTGGCCCCTCGCGGCTCCCTTGGGTGCGAACGCAAAACCGTATTCCTGCCTTGTGTCGATGATATGGTAGGCAGGGCCGGGGCCATTTTCACTTGCCGCAAGATAATACTTGGGGTAAAACTCAGGTTCCCGGATGTAGTCCAGCGGCTCATACTTCGCGCCGATCTGCTCCATGCGCTCGGCAAACTCGCAGATGTGGTAGTGACAATTCCCAACTGCCGTGTGGTACTCGGGATATGGAACAGCGTTTCATAGTCGCTGTTGATAAAGCGGATATACTTTTTCTCGGACATACTTCCTCCTTTCATGCAGGGGGGAAATGCGTCTCACGGTGAGACGCATTTCCCGGTAGGGTTCTCAATAGCCGGTTTTGGGCAGGGGCGTGGGCTTGCCGTACACAGTCGTCACCCAGCGGGACACGGCCTGCACCCATACGCCGTCATGGGTTCCGCCCACGTCGGCCACGTTTACAAAGCTGCTGCCGGGGGTCAGGCCGGACACGGCCTTACAGTGGAGCATGGGGGCCTCCACCTGGCTAAAGCCTCCGGGGACCTGCCCGAACACGAACATGATTTCAGTGACGCGCTCATTGGCCGCGAGGCCCAGGGCCGTGGGGGACGCCGCCAGCGTATAGTTCTGGCTGGTGCTGAGG
>CAJTSQ010000159.1 GCA_910578735.1 uncultured Oscillospiraceae bacterium | reverse complement strand
TAATTAGGCTCTGCTCCGCAACCTCGGCAAGACAAACAGCAGAAGCATAAGGCAAAACAGAGCGAGAGCGGCCCTCAGGGATAAGGAAAGGTTTGAGAGCAGCAGTGCAACGCCAATCACACAGACAGCGGTTTCCTGTAGGCGAGCCATGACGCGGTCCAGGCCGTAAGCGGTCTTGACCGTCCCAAAAACACCCTCCACAGCATTGCGGTCGCAGTTGTCCTGATACTCCAGTTTCTTTGCTTGACGGGATAGGCCGGGAGCTTTTGGCGGCTTTCCCAGGGCCGGACCGGACAGACGAATACCATGCTCTTTGCAAAAAGCCAGTGTCTGGCGGCTGCGGTAGATTTTGTCCGCCAGGATACGTTCCGGGTAACAGCCATAGCGCTCCCGGTACCGAGCCACCGCCCGCCAGAGGTCTTCCGATTCGTTGAAGGGCTCGAAGTCCAGCCGTTCGATCCTGGCATAGCCATCCACCAGACTGATATGCAGTTTTGAGCCAAACTCGGTATTGGCGTGGGCTTTTCCCCGAACGATGGGCCGGACCCAGGGCTGGGCCAGACTGACGATGCGCCGGGGAATGCTGTGGGTCCCGGATTCAAACATGAGGCGCTGCTGCTCGTAGACAGTAGTCATGATATTCAGGCGGTCCGCCTGCTTTGAAGACAATTT
>CAJTSQ010000158.1 GCA_910578735.1 uncultured Oscillospiraceae bacterium | reverse complement strand
ATCGTGGCAAAGCCCACCGAACACCAGCAGGATATGGTGAAGGCCCTCTCCGAGCGCGCCGCCAAGGTCCATTCGGGGACCGTTGACCCATCAACCGACAATATGCTGAAAATCACCTCGGATGGCCGCAAGCTGGGGCTGGACCAGCGCATCATCAACCCCATGCTGCCGGACGAACCCGGCACAAAAGTCAACCAGTGCGTGGACAATATCCTGCAAATCTGGCGGGACGGACAGCCGGAAAAGCTGACCCAGCTGGTGTTTTGCGACATTTCCACACCCCAGGCGGCTGGCTCCAAAAAGGTGGCTAAAACGCTGGATAACCCGATGCTTCACGCTTTGGAACAAGCAGTTCCAGAGCCGGAGAAACCGCTGGCCTTTACGGTCTATGAGGACATCCGGCAGAAACTCATCGCACAGGGTATGCCCGCCAGCCAGATCGCGTTTATCCATGAGGCCAATACCGAAGTCCGCAAAAAGGAGCTGTTCTCCAAAGTCCGCTCCGGCCAGGTGCGCGTCCTGTTAGGCTCCACCCAGAAGATGGGGGCCGGGACCAACGTGCAGGATTTGCTGGTGGCACTTCACGATCTGGACTGCCCCTGGAGGCCCGGAGATCTGGCACAGCGAAAAGGGCGGATCGAGCGCCAGGGCAACCAGAACCCGCTGGTCCATGTTT
>CAJTSQ010000157.1 GCA_910578735.1 uncultured Oscillospiraceae bacterium | reverse complement strand
AAATTATACGAGCGATTTTTGGTGGTATTTGTGGATAAAAGTTTTTTTACAAAATTGCCGGTTCCCCTCTTGACAAACTGTGATTACTGTGTATACTGTTCATATACAGATGAACAGCCAGAGGTGAAGCAGTGGATATCATCATCAGCAATGCCGCAGGACAGCCGATCTATGAGCAGATCTGCCGTCAGATTAAGGGGGCCATCGCCTCCGGGGCGCTGAAAAGCGGGGAGCCTCTGCCCTCCATCCGGGCCCTGGCCCGGGACCTGCGCATCAGCGTCATCACCACCAAGCGGGCCTACGAGGAGCTGGAGCGGGACGGGTTTATCACCACCGTGGCGGGCAAGGGCAGCTTTGTTGCCGCACAGAACCTGGAGCTTGCCCGGGAGGGCAGCCTGCGGGAGATCGAGGAGCACCTGCAAAGCGCCGCGGAGCTCGCCCGGCACATCGGATTGACCGCCGGGGACCTGAAAAATATGCTCGACATTCTAATCGAGGAAAAGGAGTAGTCCTGCCGGACGGGCAGCGCGCTCTTTTCTGCGGCGGGCCTCCGGCTCTGCCGCACGATAGCGAAACATTTTCTGATTGGAGGAACAAGAACTATGGAACTGACCAACGCCATTGAGATCCGGGGGCTGACCAAGCACTACAAGGGCTTCTCCCTGGAAAACTTGAAT
>CAJTSQ010000156.1 GCA_910578735.1 uncultured Oscillospiraceae bacterium | reverse complement strand
ATAGCACTCACCCAGGGCCGGGGAATCGTACTTGGTTCCGCTGTAAGCGCAGTCATCCATTTTGATGGTATCCGGCGCGGCGGCGCTGGCGGGAGCCGTCAGCATACTGAGAATGGAGACGACTGCCAGAAGCAATGCGGTAATTCGTTTTTTCATATAGCCTCCTCATCATGTGTTGGCATGAAAAGAGGCTATACCCCCCTAAAATATCGGGAAATACCGTCCTCCTTTCATGCGTGTGTTTGGGTGTTCCCGATCTCTATTTTTAGGGGAATAAAATAACCGCCCTGCGGAACAAGGCGGCTGCGGAGAAATGCGTCTCACGGTGAGACGCATTTCCGGGCACAGAAAAAGGCCCTCCAGCCGGGGGGCCTTTTCCGTCTGTACTTTTAGGGTTCGTAAGGATTGTGGGTGTTCGGCCTGCCGACAATCATAAAGCAGTAGGTCACGCCGCCGCTCTCGGTCACGCCCACGCCGATACTGTCACAGTCCGGCTTAATCATCGTTTCAAAGTGTCCGGGAGAATTAAGCCAGTTGTCGTGGGCGTGCTGGGCGGCGTCCTCCGTGGCGACGCCGGTGAATACCGTAAGGTTTATGCCGAAACCGTAGGGGTAGCCGCTGGCGATCACGGCCTCACATTCCTCTTTTGTGTGATGCCAGGTGTACCGCTGATCCGAGAGG
>CAJTSQ010000155.1 GCA_910578735.1 uncultured Oscillospiraceae bacterium | reverse complement strand
GGAAGCTCCCTGGTATCAGCGGCAATGAGGCACTCCTTGACCCTTGCGTAGTAAATGCGCAGGAACTTGTTCTGAGCAGCGGTCATGTAGACGAAATAGGGTTTGCCCTCGGCCCGCTTCTTGTCCAGGAACTGGTACACCGGCTCGTCAGCGGGGGCCTTGCGGAGATAGGTGCAGACGATCTGGTACAGCGTCTTGCGCAGGTGAGGAGAGCCCCGCTTCGTTGTGGGATTGCTCTTGGAGATGTGCTTTCCGGAGTCATCCACCGCCGGATCAACGCCGGCAAAGCCCACGATAGAGCTGCGGCGGGGGAACCGGCGCACATCGCCAATCTCCGCCATCAATTGGACGGCAGTGGTTTCGCCCACACCGTACATGGCCCGGACCGTCTCATACTCCGGGAGCTGCTGGGCCAGACGGTTCATCTCAGCGCGCAGGACGGCCAGTGTAGCCTTGGCGGAGGCCAGCTCCTTTGCCGCAGTAGTGATGAGCAGTTTGGTGTTGCTGTTCCTGGGCAGAGTCGTGATATGGCCCATGCTGTCCATGTACAGCTCCGCTGCTTTCCTTTCGCTGAAATGGTAGCCTTTCCGCTTGCACCACTTGCGGTAGCGCTCCATAAAGGCCGCTTCACTGGTCAAATTGATGCATTCGCAATGCCAGAATGTCGTAACGAAATCAATCCA
>CAJTSQ010000154.1 GCA_910578735.1 uncultured Oscillospiraceae bacterium | reverse complement strand
GGATTTTGAAACGGCTGTGGCGGTGCGATCCCGGAGGCTGTCGGCGGTGGTGTATATTGTTTCTTCCACCTGCTCCGCCGCCTGGACTTCCGGGGCCGTATCCGTACTGCCGCTCGTGCCCCGGTTCCGCTGCCGCTGGGTCAGCTCTTTCACATATTTAGCCGTCATCTGGCGGCGCACGTCCTTTTTCACAGAACCGCTTTTCTTGTCACTTTTCCCCTTGATTTTATCGCTGTTTTTTCGCTCCCGTACTTCGGGCAAACTGTTCGCCTCCTTTCAAAACGGGGAAATGCGTCTCACCGTGAGACGCATTTCCCGGCAGTGGTTCAGTTTTCTCCGGGCGTTGTGGACATCAAGCGGTAGAGGCCGGAGTCGCGGGGGATGGTGTTGGCAAAGGGCACCAGCGCCCCGCCAAACCGCAGTAGGCCGTGTCCGGGGTCGGCGTTGGTGATGTAGCCCATCTGCGTGTCGGAAATGTGCAGGAGCTTGGACAGCTCCGCCCGGTCGGTGGCGGACTGGTTGAACAGCAGCAGAAATTCGCTGTTGGCCAGCATGAGCCGCGCCGTCTCGGACTTCAGACATTCCTCCACGTTCTGCGTCGCCGCCGTCATGATCCCGGCGTACTTGCGGAAGCGTTTCCACGCCCGGTAGAGAAATTCGCCGGAATAGTGGTACTTAAAGTACAAATA
>CAJTSQ010000153.1 GCA_910578735.1 uncultured Oscillospiraceae bacterium | reverse complement strand
AGAAGCTGTACCAATAGGCTAAAACCGCTTGAGTAAAGTGCTGAAGGCAGCAATGGTGCAAACAGCTTGTGCAGAACGGACAGACACTTCATAGTCTTTGGAAAGACGGCGGGAATTGTTGATCCAGGCCAAAGAACGCTCCACAATCCACCGCTTAGGTAAAACCTGCCATCCAGCTTCCGTGCGTGCAACAATATCAACACCAAGGCCGAGTTCTTGGGAAACATCTTGTTCAAAAGTCTTTCGATATCCTGCATCGGCGCAAAACCGTTGAATGGTTGGATATTTCTCAAAGGCTTTCCTCGCAGCCAGAATACCTGACTTTGTATCATGTATATTGGCAGCATGAACTACCACCGCCAGCAGATTCCCCATGGTGTCTACTACGATGTGCCGTTTACGTCCTTTTGTTTTTTTCCTCCATCTATTCCGCGTTCTTCCGCGGCTGAGGTTGTTTTTACGCTTTGCGAGTCGATGATTGCATAGCTGGGGCCGGGCTTCCGCTCTGCGTCTGTCCGCACTCGTTCCACCAACGCTGCGCGGATTTTTTCCCATAGTCCGCTTCGGATTGCAGCATAATAAAAATTTGCTACTGTTGTATACGGTGGAAAATCGTGGGGCAGATTTCGCCATTTGCAGCCGTTATCTACAAAGTATAACACTGCATCCACCAGTTCCCGCTTTTCCCATTTGCTTCTGTTCCC
>CAJTSQ010000152.1 GCA_910578735.1 uncultured Oscillospiraceae bacterium | reverse complement strand
AGGAGGGCCTGGACCAGGATGTCCTCGCCCGGGCCGTCTCCGCCATACGGCAGGCGGAGGTGCTCATCATCGGCGGCACCTCCCTCACCGTCTACCCTGCCGCCGGGCTGGTCCACTACTACCGGGGCAGAAAGCTGGTGGTCATCAACAAGACCGAGCTCCACGGCATGGGCGCGGACCTGACCATCAGCGAACCCATCGGACAGGTGATGGCCCAGGTGTGAGACAGGCCCATTGTATCACAGTTTTGGCTGGAGCGAAAGCCCCTATCAGACCCGAAAGAAAAAAGTCGGGATTTTTTGAAATTTATAGTTGACAAAGCGGCCTCGAAGCGCTATAATCATTTTTGCTGGTGTCCAAAAGAAGTTTAAATGCGAGTGTGCTGGAACTGGTAGACAGGCACGTTTGAGGGGCGTGTGTCAACAGACGTACGGGTTCAAGTCCCGTCACTCGCACCACTTCTTTTCCCAGCGGAAAAGTGGATCATGGGCGCGAGTGGTGGAATTGGCAGACTCGCTAGATTCAGGTTCTAGTGTCCAATACGGACGTGCGGGTTCAAGTCCCGCCTCGCGCACCAACCTCCGCCGGGGCTCTTCGGCTCCGGTGGAGGTTTTTCCAATCCATGATCTTAAAAGTTTTCAGCTCCCGGTCCTTTATTCGCGCGAGTGGTGGAATTGGCAGACTCGCTAGATTCAGGTTCTAGTGTCCAATACG
>CAJTSQ010000151.1 GCA_910578735.1 uncultured Oscillospiraceae bacterium | reverse complement strand
GAACGGAACGATTTCCGACAGACGCGCCAGGAACTCCGGACGGAAATACTGCCCCATCACCTCCATGATCTGGGTGGTAGCCGGCACATTGCCCGATTCCAACTGCTTCGTCAGCCATTCGCTGCCCACATTGGAGGTGAACAGCACGATGGAGTTGGAGAAGTCCCCTTCCTTGCCCAGACGGTCATGCAGTTTCCCTTCATCCATGATTTGCAGGAAAATATCATAGACGGACGGATGCGCTTTCTCTATCTCGTCAAAGAGGACCACCGCGTAGGGTTGCTGGCGGATTTTATTCACCAGCATACCGCCCTCCTCATAGCCCACGTATCCCGGAGGCGCCCCGTAAAGCAAAGCGGCGGAGTGCTCCTCCTTGAATTCGGACATATCAAAACGGATCATGGACTTTTCATCGTTGAACAGCGCCTCCGCCAGTGCCTTGGCAAGTTCGGTCTTGCCGGTACCGGTAGGCCCCAGCAGGAAGAAGGAACCGATGGGCTGGCCCGGCTTGTTCATACCGCTGCGGGATTCAAGAATGGCATCGGTCAGCGTTTTCAGCGCCTGGTCTTGACCGACAACCCGACGGCGCAAGTAATCTTCCATGTTGAGCAGGCGTTCCTTCTCCTGCGACTGTATCTTGCCGATAGGAATGCCCGTCTTGCTGGCGACAACGGCGGCAACCTCATAAATTCCTACCTCCTCTATGCTCTTTTC
>CAJTSQ010000150.1 GCA_910578735.1 uncultured Oscillospiraceae bacterium | reverse complement strand
CTGGCTCTGCCCTTGCCTTATCCCTCTGGCTCTGCCCTTGCCTTATCCCTCTGGCTTTGCCCTTGCCTTTTCCTCCGACACTGCCCATGCCCTTCCCGTCCTTGCCTAATCTCCCGGATGCCCTTGTTGCCTCCCCCGGAATCTGTCTGCCTCGGAATGACATTTTATCCCCTGACGGGGATAGGCAGGGGTAGAATCCCTGCCCTACATGATGTGGCTGGGTGGTATATGGAAAGGTTTGCCTATTCCCCAAAGGGGTAAACCAATAAGAGAACAAAATATAGAGGTGGAGAAAATGGGCTTTCTAATGTTCACGCTTCTGCTGCTTCCGGCCATGCTGCTGGCTGCGGCGGTGCAAACGGTGCTCAGCCCCTTCGCGGGGATACTGGCCCCGGTGCTGGCCCTGCTGAACGATCCGGTGTTTGTCTATTGGATGCTCCGGGTCCTGCTGGTATGGAACATACTGGTGTCGGCGGCGCTGGTGCTGGTGCGGCGGAGCATGAAGCGGACCAGGGGACCGAACTGGAAGTGGGAGTACATCCACGCTGTTCTGGGCTGGCGGCGGCTGGTACGGCGGCTGGTCTGTCTGGTACTGTCTCTGGGCCTGTGGTGGGAGATCGTGCTGGTCCTCATTTTTACTGTTTTGATAGCCTTTTCGTCATTCTTTTTCCGATTTTAGCAAAGGAGTAACAAGCTATGCACACACACATTTCCGTCAAGGGCGCGCGGGTGAACAACCTGAAAAA
>CAJTSQ010000149.1 GCA_910578735.1 uncultured Oscillospiraceae bacterium | reverse complement strand
ATCGGGCGGATTTTCCATGAGAGAGATGGATTCCGTCCTCGCCGTACCAGACTGTGATACGGCCTGCATCGGTGGTAAAACCGTTGCCGCCATGATAGAGGGATTGCAGGGCGGCAGCTATTTCCGGGACCGGCTTCTGCTTTTCAAATTCAGCTGTCACGCGCTCCCGCAGACGGTCGGTATTGCCGCCCAGCCGCAGTACATGGTCAATGTCCTTTTGGGCAAAAGAAAAAGCAGAGGACGCTTTCACATTCTCTGCTTCATCAATATTCTGAATCTGTTCCGTTTCGGAAAGAAACAGGTTTAAGGTCAGCTGTTGATAAGTTCCGCCAGCAGAATCTCCTCCGCCTGGGCCTTGCAGCTGTTCATCAGGCCCACCCACTGCATCATGTCGCGGGCTTTCAGTTCCTCGGTCACGCCCGCCGCCTGCGCCAGTTTTGGCATCAGCTGCTCCAATCGGCTGTTCGCGGTCCGGTCGATCTCCAACAGGTGCGGGTACAGCTTCTCGCTCATCAGCAGACGGTTGTAAAGGATGGGCCGGTGATCCTTCAAGTAGGTTTTCCGCATCCTGCCGTACTTGCCCAGGGGCGTTTCGGGCTGTTCTGTCAGTTGCAGGTTGGGAATCAGATAATCCCCGTTCTGAATGTAAGTTAAGGTGTTGTTCATTTTGCTGGCTCCTTTCTTTGTTGGCCTCTCGCTCCGCGTTTAGAATGGTTACGCCGATCTGCCGCAGCACCTGCTGGTTGATCTGG
>CAJTSQ010000148.1 GCA_910578735.1 uncultured Oscillospiraceae bacterium | reverse complement strand
TCAACAACTTCAAGAGGCTGGGCGTAGTGGCGGAGCCGCTGGACGGGCGGGCGCGGCTGTCCCAGCTGCATGGCGTATTCCACATGGACGAACAGGTTCCCTTTTCCTTTTCGTGGGACTGGCTGGCCCCCTCCGGCCTTTCCACCAAGGACTTCATCGCCCCCACTTCCTTTGAGTTCCGCACCGGCAGGCAGTTCCGCATGGGGAAAAAGTACGGCGCGGTCAGCTTTGTGCAGATTCTCGCGCCGGAATTGAACGACCGGATGCTGGCGGACTTTCTGGATATGGAAAGCTCCCTGATTGTCAGCCTCCATGTGCAGTCCTTAGACCAGGTAAAGGCCATCAAGACGGTCAAGCGCAAAATCACCGACCTGGACCGGGCCAAGATCGAGGAACAGAAAAAGGCGGTCCGGGCAGGGTACGATATGGACATCATTCCCAGCGATCTGGCTACCTACGGAAACGAGGCCAAAAAGCTGTTGCAGGATTTACAGAGCCGCAACGAGCGGATGTTCCTTGTGACCTTTCTGGTGCTGAATACGGCGGACACCGCCAGACAGCTGGGCAACAACGTGTTTCAGGCGTCCAGCATCGCGCAGAAGTACAACTGCCAGCTGGCAAGGCTGGACTTCCAGCAGGAGGAGGGGCTGATGAGCTGCCTGCCTTTGGGACAAAACCAGGTGGAAATCCAGCGGGGGCTGACTACTTCCAGCACCGCCATCTTTATCCCCTTTACCACCCAGGAGCTTTTCCAGAACG
>CAJTSQ010000147.1 GCA_910578735.1 uncultured Oscillospiraceae bacterium | reverse complement strand
GGTGCTTGTCATGGGTGCCCTTGTCCTCCCACTCTATCCCGTGGCGCTCCATCACGGCGGCAAGCTGTTCCTTTTCAGAGCGCACCCACTGGTTCCACTCTGTGTCGCCCCTGGTGCCGCCCTTGAAGCCCTGGGCCGCTAACGCCTGTTTCAGCGATACCCTTGTATCCAGACCCCGCTTGCTCCCGGTAGTGAATGGCACAAAGTCGATGTGCAGATGGGGCGTGGCCTCGTCCATGTGGAGGTGAGCGGAGAACACCCGAAGCTGGGGGTTGCGCTCCTGGAACCCTCTCATGTACTCGTCCAGCACCGCCGCCGCAAGCCGGCCGTCCTCGCCCTCGGCGCTCATGTCGTCCTTGTTGCCCACTTGCAGGATGATTTCATGGAACGGCTTTTCCTGCTTACTGGAACGTATCTTCTCATAGTAGTCCTCAATCCTGCGGTCTGCCCTGGTCTGCTTGTCGTTGTACCGCTTGAGGGCCTCGTCAAACAGCTCATGGAAAACTGCCTTGATATTTTCGTGGCAGTAGGTTATATTCAGATGGGAGCGTTCCGGGTCGGTGTTCTTGGCGTTGAACGCCCTGCTGTTGTGTTTCACCGAACCCTGCCCCACCATGGCGCTAATCGTTCTTTTCAAATCAACACTCCTTTCGCCGCAAAGCGGCGGCCTTTGTTACTTTCTGCGAAAGTAACGCAAAAGCACTTTTGACAGCCTTGCGGCCATCAAAAGCGCATTTGCGCCCTACGGGGTGGAGTGGGGGCGTTG
>CAJTSQ010000146.1 GCA_910578735.1 uncultured Oscillospiraceae bacterium | reverse complement strand
CAACTGCCAGCCCATCGAGGTCAACCACCAGAAGGGCCGCATGGCCCTGGCCCACAACGGCAACCTGAGCAATGCCGCCCCCCTCCGGGACGAGCTGGAGCTGTCCGGGGCCATCTTCCACTCCACCAGTGACACCGAAATTATCGCCTACATCGTCACCAAGGAGCGGCTGAGGACCCCCTCCATTGAGGACGCCCTCAGCGCCGCCATGGACAGGCTGGAGGGGGCTTACTCCCTGGTGCTCATGTCCCCCCAGAAACTGATCTGCGCCCGGGACCCCCACGGCTTCCGCCCCCTGTGCTACGGGAAAAGGTCGGACGGGACTTATGTGGCCGCCTCGGAGAGCTGCGCCCTGGCCGCTGTGGGGGCGGAGTTTGTCCGGGACCTGGAGCCGGGAGAGATTTTGGTGTTCTCCAGGGACGGCATTGTGTCCCGCCGGGAGCACTGCGGCAAAACACAACCCGCCCCCTGCATCTTTGAGTACATCTACTTCGCCCGCCCGGATTCGGTGATCGACGGGGTGTCCGTCCACGCCGCCCGGCTGCGGGCGGGAGAAATCCTGGCCCGTACCTACCCGGTCCAGGCGGACGTGGTGGTGGGGGTGCCCGACTCCGGCTTGGACGCCGCCCTGGGCTACAGCCGGGCCTCCGGCATTCCCTACGGCATTGGGCTGATCAAAAACAAGTACATCGGCCGCACCTTTATCGCCCCCGGCCAGGACCACCGGCTGGATCAGGTGAAGATCAAGCTCAGCGCCGTTCAGGACAGCGTGGCAGACAAACGGGTG
>CAJTSQ010000145.1 GCA_910578735.1 uncultured Oscillospiraceae bacterium | reverse complement strand
ACTTGAAAAAGCGCCCGTCCACCCGCCGCTCCAGGTCCTCCAGCTTGTCATAGTAGTCGCTCACTGTCCCGTCACTTTTGTGGAGGTAGATTTTCCGGCCCAATACCTCGCAGTACACAATGTCCGACAGAAGAACCACCTCGCAGCCGGTTCCCCTCTGAATCACGATGTCCTCGGCTGTCCTCTGTTTCAGGGAGCGGAGCACCCGATTCATTGTCTGTTTGAAGCGGGCGCTGTCCAGGGGCTTGAGCAGATAGTCGTATGCCTCTACCTGGAAAGCGTCGAAAACGAGCTCTTTCAGCACCGTCACAAAGACCAGCAGGCTGTGATCTCCCCGCTGGCGCAGCAGCTTGGCCGTCTCCATCCCGTCCAGATGCTCCATCTGGATGTCCAGAAAAATCACATCAAAGCGATCAACCGCATCCAGCAGGGCGCGGCCATCGGGAAAACTGCTGAGGTCGTAAGCGGTGATTGATTTTTCTTTCATATACTCCGCAAGATGGCCGGCAAGCTCCTGGGCCATCATGGGTTCATCGTCGCAGATCGCAATTTTTATCATGTTCACCACCACGTTTTTCTATCAATCTATCAGATTAGCAAAAGAGGACCAGGGATACAACCCCCGATGTCATGAAATGTCGCGGATGTGTCATGAAATGCTCTTGACCCCAAAAATTTGCTCAATACCCGTACCGCTTCCGGTATTTCAGCAGCAGTACCGCCGCCATGACCGTCCCCAGCAGCTCGGCCACAGGCGTCGCCAGCCACACGCCGGTGACGCCCCCCAGCAGGACGGGCATGATCTGGATACTGGCAAC
>CAJTSQ010000144.1 GCA_910578735.1 uncultured Oscillospiraceae bacterium | reverse complement strand
ACGGCAACACCGAGGCCGCCGCTGAGGTGCTGGCCGCCAAGCTCACCGCCCGGGGGATTACCAACACCCGGCTCTACGACGTGTCCTCCACCCACGTCAGCTATTTGATTTCCGATCTGTTCAAGTACAGCCATCTGGTGCTGGCCTCCGTCACCTACAATCTGGGGATTTTCCCGCCCATGCACAACTTCCTCATGGACATGAAGGCCCTCAACCTCCAGAAGCGCACCGTGGCCCTCATGGGCAGCGGCTCCTGGGCCCCCCGGTCCGGCGCGTTGATGCGGGAGGAGCTGGAGCAGCTCAAGCACATGAATATCCTGGACGAGGAGATGACCGTCACCTCCTCTCTCAAGGCCGACAACGAGTCGGAAATCGACGCTCTGGCGGACGCGATTGCGGCGTCGCTCCAGAAATAAGCCCGAAAAAAGGCCAGCTTTCGCTGGCCTTTTTCACGTCCGTTTTCCAATTTTTACAGCTAAGGCCGTCCGGTCGTCGGTGGCCCCTTCGGGGCTCTGGGTAATGAGGCTGGCCGCCAGCTCCTTAGGGCTCCGGCCATCGAACTGGGCAAGCCGCTCCCGCAGCCACAGGTCGTCCCCGGCCCCCACAATCCCATCGCTTACCATCAGCACACAGTCGCCCGGCTCCAGTTTCAGGGGCGTTTTATCCGGCCGCACCTGTTCGCCGCCGTCCAGCCCCGCCGGCAGAGAGGTCCCCGTGAGCTTGCGGACCTGGTCCCCCTTCTTGACATAGGTGGGGGCCGCGCCGAATTTGTACAGCATACTCTCCCCGGTGAACAGGTCCACCTGGAGCAGGTCCACCGTGGTGAAGCCGGTCTCTCCCCGCAGGGCCAGGGCGGCGTTCAAGGTGAGCAGGGCGTGCTCCGTC
>CAJTSQ010000143.1 GCA_910578735.1 uncultured Oscillospiraceae bacterium | reverse complement strand
CTCCCCAGCCATAGGAACCAAACAGCGCGATCCGCTTGCCGCCGAGAGAACCTTCCAGAGCGGAAAACATCGGCTCGAACTCCGCTTCCTCCAGCACCTCGCTGCCCATGGCGGGACAGCCAAAGGCCACGGCGCTGTAAGCGGAGAATTGACCGGCAGAGAAATCCCCAGGCCCCAGCAGCTCCGCCTCGCCGCCAGCGGCCCGGACACCCTCGGCAATAAAGCCCGCCATAGCCTCCGTGTTGCCGGTCCCGCTCCAGAATACGATTGCGATCTTGTTCATAGCTGAACACTCCTTCATAAAATATTTTTGGTTGTAGTTAGCTATAGCTAACTTCTGCGGCCAAAGAAGCCCCAAGGGGAGAAGGCCTTGGGGGGGCAGCAAGCAGGGAGGTTATACGCCACTTTGGTTAGATATTACTAACTGCAAAGCAAACGTTAGCACAGATGGGGACTTTTGTCAAGAGATAATTTGAAACTTGTTTTCATTGGGCAGCCACCGTCAAATCGAACTTTGGGAAACAGCTGCCCGTGATGGACACGGTGATCCCGGCCACGGTGCGGCTGGCGGAGGTCAGCACAGCGGACAAAAGCATATTCCAGCACGAACCCAGGGGACGGGCGGCAGACGCCTACCGCAGACTGACAAAGGAGGTGCTGGACATTGGCAGCAAAGAGCGCAGCCGGACTGCTGACCTCAGTAGATAGTATGTTCACCACCCAGGAGGAACGGGACAACGCCCAGCGTAGCTATGTGATCGACCTGCCCACCGCCGAGATCAGCGACTTTCCCGACCACCCGTTCAAGGTGCGGATGGACGAGGAAATGGCTGTCAACGCCAATTTGAAATTGTAAGAAAACGCCGAAGAAATTTTGTAGTTTTTC
>CAJTSQ010000142.1:632-908 GCA_910578735.1 uncultured Oscillospiraceae bacterium | reverse complement strand
CAATGTAGATAATCAGAGCCAAATCCCATAAGCAAAACTGTTTAGAACACATTCGGCAGGAGCGAGTGGGAATGAATTAAAAAATAAGGAAATCACATACATGCACGATTTAGGTTTGTTTTCGAGTCTTGGCGAAGCCTGGGTCGCGGTACTGCACGCCATTTACCAGCAGGGAGCCGCCGCGGCCTATACCGCAAAGACGAAGCCAAAGTACACGGCATTTTAAAAGCCGAGGGCGCTGTTTAGGCCTTGTTTGAAACATGGAAAAACGCCGTC
>CAJTSQ010000142.1:0-622 GCA_910578735.1 uncultured Oscillospiraceae bacterium | reverse complement strand
TTTTGGAATTATCTAATCACCCCTGTTTATATGGGCTATCCAAGAGAAGCCGTCGTAGAACTGCTAATCCCGGTGTTTCTGCCTTTTAACTTGATTAAAGGCGGCTTAAATGCAGCATTGACCATGATTTTATATAAACCTGTTGTTATAGCTTTAAGGCGGGCTCATTTAATCGAAGCAAATAGATTAAAACCTTAGGCCTTGTTTGAACGCCGTCTATGGGCATCTTTTTCCGCCAGGACTGCGTTGATTTGACTTGAAATCCGTCAGGATTCCCGCGTCAAATCGCCTTGCCTGGCAAAAAAATCTGCCCCAATCCGGCATTCCGCCAATTTTCAAACAAGGCCTAAGCAAAATTGAATGTTAGGGAATAAAATTCTTCTGGATGTTGAGCTGCTTCTTTCGGAACGCACCTGGCTTCCGCGGCTGCTCGATCACGCATCTTTTGTTACAGTCCTTTTTTCAGGGAGTGAAAAACGCTTGGCATTCTCCGTTTGGAAAACAAAGGAAATAACATAAAGAAAAGGCTTGCAAAACTTTCAGTATCTGGTATAATGGACACATTCTGATTACACAAAAGGAAGGAAGCTCGGAATGGATTACACAATTCTCATGTTGATCG
>CAJTSQ010000141.1 GCA_910578735.1 uncultured Oscillospiraceae bacterium | reverse complement strand
TCCTGCTGGTTGTCTCCCGGATTTATGAGCCAATGAACTTTGCCCTGCAAAACCTGGCGGCGATGAATTCCCTGCAAATCAATATTGACCGCATGAATGAGATTAACGAAACCCCGTCCCAGGAGGGAAAACCTGCCTTTTCGCCAAAAAGCTACGACATTACCTTTGACCATGTGGGCTTTGCCTATAACAGCGGCGAGACGGTACTGAAGGATGTCTCCTTCACCGCCAAGCAGGGCGAGGTTACAGCCCTGATCGGCCCCTCCGGTGGCGGCAAATCTACCGCCGCAAAGCTGGCGGCGCGGTTTTGGGATATAGACCGGGGCCGGATCACAGTCGGCGGGGTCGATGTTGCCACGGTAGACCCGGAAAAGCTCCTGACCGCCTACTCCATCGTGTTTCAGGATGTGACGCTGTTCAACAACACAGTCATGGAAAATATCCGCATTGGCCGAAAGGACGCCACAAACGCGGAGGTCATGCAGGCGGCGAAGGAGGCCATGTGCGATGAGTTTATCGCAAGGCTCCCCCAGGGGTATCAGACCATGATCGGTGAGAACGGCTCAACTCTCTCCGGCGGGGAACGACAGCGCATCTCCATTGCCCGCGCACTCTTGAAGGACGCGCCCATTATTCTGCTGGACGAAGCCACCGCCTCCCTGGACGCGGAGAATGAGACGGAGATTCAGCAGGCCATCTCCCGGCTGGTAGAGCGTAAGACGGTGTTAATCATCGCCCACCGCATGAGGACGGTAGAGAACGCCAATAAGATCGTGGTACTGTCCGGGGGCACGGTGGCCGAGACGGGGACCCCGGCGGAGCTGATGAAACAGAACGGGGCCTTTGCCCGGATGGTCAAGCTGCAAACCGAGAGCCAGAATTGGGCGCTGACATAAATTGGAGGAATCATCATGGC
>CAJTSQ010000140.1 GCA_910578735.1 uncultured Oscillospiraceae bacterium | reverse complement strand
GGAGCGTGGATTGAAATTATCCCCCGTCGGAAGAGCAAGAACAGCAAGGAGGTCGCTCCCCGTACGGGGAGCGTGGATTGAAATACAACAACCATTGACAGCAATTTGCTGGAAAAAAGTCGCTCCCCGTACGGGGAGCGTGGATTGAAATAGCGCCTCCAGGTTTTCCACAATGGGGTCCGGCGTCGCTCCCCGTACGGGGAGCGTGGATTGAAATTTTGGCAAATCGTTCCTGCGCCGCCATTGCCAGAGTCGCTCCCCGTACGGGGAGCGTGGATTGAAATATCCATCATTGGGCGGAAACGCTCCAGGACGTGTCGCTCCCCGTACGGGGAGCGTGGATTGAAATCCATCAACGCAATCCGTATTAAACCCGGTTTTGAAGTCGCTCCCCGTACGGGGAGCGTGGATTGAAATTCCTATGCGCATGCCGGTGTAAATTAACATGAGGTCGCTCCCCGTACGGGGAGCGTGGATTGAAATGTCCATGCTGCCCTCCTGTCACACGCCGGGGCCCGTCGCTCCCCGTACGGGGAGCGTGGATTGAAATCTACATCATCGGGCGACGGTCGGAAAACCCCGAGTCGCTCCCCGTACGGGGAGCGTGGATTGAAATCTTTGCATCGATGATTTCTGTTTCAATGGTGGCTGTCGCTCCCCGTACGGGGAGCGTGGATTGAAATCCCGCCTCTCAGGGCCGCAAGCACTTCCTCCCGGTCGCTCCCCGTACGGGGAGCGTGGATTGAAATCCTGATAATGGCAGAACCAGCAACCGCCCCGCGCCGTCGCTCCCCGTACGGGGAGCGTGGATTGAAATCAACAGAGTCAAGTACAACAACTGGTACTATGGCGTCGCTCCCCGTACGGGGAGCGTGGATTGAAATCAGGCGTTTTTGTAAGACGCAGCGATTTGTCGGTGTCGCTCCCCGTACGGGGAGCGTGGATTGAAATCACGGCAGCTGGAGGCTAACACCATTACCGCCGTGTCGCTCCCCGTACGGGGAGCGTGG
>CAJTSQ010000139.1 GCA_910578735.1 uncultured Oscillospiraceae bacterium | reverse complement strand
ATGATCTGGATGTGATCCGCAACGCCGATTACATCATCGATATGGGGCCCGGCGGCGGTGAGGCAGGCGGGCGTGTGGTCGCGGCCGGGACGCTGGAGGAGATTGCCGGCAATCCCAATAGCGTGACCGGGCATTACCTGATATAAGCTGAAGTCCAGCCGGCACAAGTGGGTTGAGCGGTTTTTCTCTGTATTTTCCAAAATTATATAATATCCATACCCTGTTTTGATTTGGTCCATACATCTGACTGATAAACTGTTTTTGTGGCAGTTTATCCCTAAATTCTCCGTAATTCAAACGGATGGGAGGTTCAAATGTATGGGACAAATAACAGGTACAAGCGAACAAAGTATTGTGCGGCCTCTATTCTGATAGCGGAATAGAGGCCGCGCTCATTTTCGACATTTTTTGCACTTTTCACATAGCTTACAACTGAATAGTTCCATCTGGCAAAGGCGGCAGCCTATGCTGCCACAGAGCATCAGAATTGGGATGATGTCCGCCGCCTGTGTGCCGTCCGTTTTATTACGGACAGGAGCAATGTTATGGACGACAAGATCCGTGACATTGAGCTGGTCAGTCTTTATCTGACTTGGCAACACACGGCCTTTTATAAGCCGCGGGATTCCGTTGGACCGTTCCGCATGGGCAGGAACCGGGAGACGATAACGAAAAGCGATGATCCTCCCCCTGCCTCGCAGAATCCCATTGCGTCGCTCAATGTATTTATCCGGGCAGCAGATTTTGTGTCTGATCACAAAGTCTGCTGCTCTTTTTATTATGCCCACGTTCTGATTCGCTGCCGTGGCCCCCCCAGTGTGTCTGATCCAAAAATCAGATGCACTCGGAGGGAAACTGCATGTCATACTGGCAGCGGCTTAATACTCATGCGCTTCTCACGAAGCTCGGGTATAGCCCAATTTATGTTCTTATTTCGGATGCACTCTGGTTGAACTGGGCAAATCCATCCTTGTTCATCGGGGAAAGGAGTGAAAGGGGACAAGTAACCGCCT
>CAJTSQ010000138.1 GCA_910578735.1 uncultured Oscillospiraceae bacterium | reverse complement strand
AACCGGTTGGCACTATTCTCATCTGGAGGGTAAACAGGTATTCGGTTATCAGGTGTTTGGCGCCAATATCAGCACGGGTGATTTTTCCCTGTGCTATTGTCTGCGCCGCTGCTGTCCAGAAAACGGCTCCAAGATCGACATGGCGGTCCAACTTCTGGATACGCTGCCCGAGACAGATGCCCGTGTTATCCTCCAAATGGACAGCTGGTATACCTGCAAAGCCCTGTGGGACAAGGCGCTTGAGAAAAACATCACCCTCATTGGCGCTATGAAATCCAATCGCATCCTTTATCCTGACGGTCACCGCTGCAGCGCCCAGGATTACGCTGCTATGCTCCCAAACGGCCAATACCACCTCGTTACAGTGGGCGGTCACGAGTATTGGATTCATCGCTATGAAGGGGCGCTCAACGGAATCGAAAAGGCTGTTGTCCTGCTCTCCTATCCCAAGGATGCATTTGGCAGCAAGAAGGCACTCCGCGTCTTCATTTGCTCTGATTTCGGCCTTTCTGATGGGGAAATTCTTTCTCATTACACCCATCGCTGGAAAATTGAGGTCATGTTCAAGCAGCAAAAAATGTATTTGGGCCTCAAATCCTTTATGGTTCGTTCTGCAATAGCCATTGACCGCCTGTTTGTCATCCTTCCCTTGGCCCATTTGTTTTTTATTGTCCTTTTTGATGCAGCTCTGCCTTTGTCTGCCGCTATTCGTCGTTTTAGGACCCTTTTGGGCAGTTTTTAATTTTGCTCATTTAGAGCTACCTATATTTTACTTCAATTTTTGACAAACTTCAACCCCATTTTTCCATATTCCTGTATTACTTGTCATAGCGCCCTTTTAGGACCGAAAAAGGGAGCTGACTCTGTAAAAGCCAACGCCCCTAATACATATTTCTTTCAAATATTTTGAGAATATTTTACAAAGTTCAACCCCATTTTTCTAAATTCTTATATCACTTGTCATAGTGCCCTTTTAGGACATGAAAAAAGGCGTTGACTTTGTAAAAGCTAACGCCCCTAATACATATTTAGATTTAGGAGAGGGGAAGGGTGCCTTCCAGTTCTATAAACTTTCCAGGAAGATAATTGGTAGATTAGATGTCCGCCCAATCTCCATTTTTATTTAAAGTAAGAACTCATATAGTTGTTGGCTATATGAGTTCTTGGTTGTGGTGGAGATAAGCGGGATCGAACCGCTGACCTCCTGAATGCCATTC
>CAJTSQ010000137.1 GCA_910578735.1 uncultured Oscillospiraceae bacterium | reverse complement strand
TAGTTTAAATTCAACATCACTGATGATTGGCAGTAGCGTATCTTCCGCAACAATTCGTGTGAAATTCCAGTATATGAAAGGAACTCATACATCATCAACGAGTGCTATGTACAATTTTGAACTCATTCCGTGTATAAACCCGAGTAGGACAGTTGGTGTATATGACCTGACTAACAATAAGTTTATCGGCCCGAAAGCCGGGACCTTCCTCGCCGGCCCCGCCGTATAGCACCCCCGCCCCTGCACCGTTCGGGCGCGGGGGAGAAGAACCAACAGAATTTGACAAAACGCAGCGCATCCCGTATAATGGACAGGCCGAGGCTGAGAGGCTGAGGCCGGAAGGGCGCACTGCACAAGAGGCAGGCGGTTAGTCCCCCATCACAGGGGGAAGCCTTTCCCCCGGAAAGGGGGATTGCTATGGTTACATATAGTGAGCTTTTTGCTTACTCCCTGGTACTCCTTGGCGTTGTCGGTCTGTGTTATCAGATTTTCGACAAAAGGAAATGACCGCCCCCTAGCCCGGTAGCGGTCATTTCTGATTAGTTATCCGGACTAACTGCTTGTCGCAGTAAGCCCTTCCGTTATCATTATACGCACCCGCTCCTGTTTTGTCAAGGCTGATGAAACGGGGGCGGATTTATATTTCAACTCGAAAGGAGACAAGCCATGCCTGAGAATTGCGAAAACACATGCTCTGGTCTGGTCAGACTGGAGCAGCAGGTGGACGACCTGCGCCGCCAGAACGGCGCGGACCACAAGGACTTCCGACTCCAGCTCCAGGAGATGGAGAAGGAGGACGCGAAGCAGCAGGAGCGGTTCGACCGCATCATGGACAATCTGGCGGACCTGAAGGCCGACACCAAGCAGGTCAACGCGCAGCTGGCCACCTTCGCCAACAAGGCGGACAACGTGGAGAAGCTGGAGCGGGACGTGGAGGAGCTGAAGGAAAAGCCCGGGAGGACCTGGGAGGACATCAAGTCCAAGGCCCTCGGGTGGGGCGTGGCGCTGGTTCTGGCCATCGTCGCCGCCGCCCTGGGCCTGAGCAGATATCTGTGAGGAGGATATGTGATGAAGGAAACGATTATCAAGCGTCTGGGGACGCTGCTGAGCGTCAAGAGTCTGGTGACGCTGACGCTCACGGCGGTGTTCGCGGTCATGGCGCTCAAGGGGACCATCTCCCAGGACTTCATGACCGTGTACGCCGTGGTCATCGCGTTCTATTTCGGAACGCAGTCCCAGAAGGTCCAGGACGCCCTGGAGGGAGGCGGCAATGGCTGACGTGCTGAACATCGCCTGCGGGCAGCTGGGCGTTACCGAGAGC
>CAJTSQ010000136.1 GCA_910578735.1 uncultured Oscillospiraceae bacterium | reverse complement strand
CCTCCTTGCTGTTCTTGCTCTTCCGACGGGGGATAATTTCAATCCACGCTCCCCGTACGGGGAGCGACGACTGGTCCAGCGCCTACATTGAGCAGATGAACATTTCAATCCACGCTCCCCGTACGGGGAGCGACGGCAGCAGCGCCGGAGTTTAAGGAGGAGCAGCGATATTTCAATCCACGCTCCCCGTACGGGGAGCGACATGGGTTACAAACGGTTGGTGACCTACATATTGATTTCAATCCACGCTCCCCGTACGGGGAGCGACTAGACGGTCTCCAGCTTAATGAAGACGGGACCATATTTCAATCCACGCTCCCCGTACGGGGAGCGACCATCTGCTTAGTAGTTTCGTACATTGTAACTTTATTTCAATCCACGCTCCCCGTACGGGGAGCGACACAGCTCTATGTCCTCCTTTACAGCAGAAGATAATTTCAATCCACGCTCCCCGTACGGGGAGCGACGCAACGCGGGGCATAGCAATATTCGCATCGATGTATTTCAATCCACGCTCCCCGTACGGGGAGCGACTGCCGGTCGTGCCACGAGGAGCAGCACCCAGAGAATTTCAATCCACGCTCCCCGTACGGGGAGCGACTATTTTGTAAAAGCGGCTTTCGTAGCTGTATATTATTTCAATCCACGCTCCCCGTACGGGGAGCGACGCCTCCTTGTTTAGATTTTGCCGATCTTCTTGGCATTTCAATCCACGCTCCCCGTACGGGGAGCGACTCCGATGGTTGGCGACCTTGATTTTCTCCTCCTATTTCAATCCACGCTCCCCGTACGGGGAGCGACTAACCGATTCCCCCTGTGCAACGGCGTGAGCTTATTTCAATCCACGCTCCCCGTACGGGGAGCGACGCCGCGCCGCCAGCGCCCACGACCTGAGAGGAGGATTTCAATCCACGCTCCCCGTACGGGGAGCGACGGCGGCGGCGAACCTCCGGTGGGAACGCCCTCCAATTTCAATCCACGCTCCCCGTACGGGGAGCGACTCAGCTCATTGGTGTCGGCCTCCTCCAGGGAGGGATTTCAATCCACGCTCCCCGTACGGGGAGCGACTTCCCCTTCGATGGTGATGTCGCTGTCCTGCAAAATTTCAATCCACGCTCCCCGTACGGGGAGCGACGCATTTCCCCGGCGTTGGGCCCGTCCGGGATGCGATTTCAATCCACGCTCCCCGTACGGGGAGCGACACGGAGATCCCTGCCTGGGCGGGCATCCCGGAAATTTCAATCCACGCTCCCCGTACGGGGAGCGACGGGAGGTCATGTCGATGACGTTGTTTTCAAGGAGATTTCAATCCACGCTCCCCGTACGGGGAGCGACTCCCCGCTTTTGTCTGAAAACTTCGGAAAAACTTATTTCAATCCACGCTCCCCGTACGGGGAGCGACACGCAAAATGCGGGCGGAATGCCAAGGGCGGAAGATTTCAATCCACGCTCCCCGTACGGGGAGCGACG
>CAJTSQ010000135.1 GCA_910578735.1 uncultured Oscillospiraceae bacterium | reverse complement strand
TGACCCCTACACCGGTCAGCCGCTGAACCCGCCCGTCGCTCCCCGTACGGGGAGCGTGGATTGAAATTAAATGACAAAACTTGGAAAGAAATGGGATATAGTCGCTCCCCGTACGGGGAGCGTGGATTGAAATCCTTTACCCGCAAATCAAAAACCGCTCGTTCATGTCGCTCCCCGTACGGGGAGCGTGGATTGAAATTTGATTGCCGCGAACTTTGGAGAAAAAGACCTCTAGTCGCTCCCCGTACGGGGAGCGTGGATTGAAATTTCTCCGCACGCAGTAAAAACACGTCGTCCGCCCGTCGCTCCCCGTACGGGGAGCGTGGATTGAAATCGCCAAACCTGATTGACCATATCCCACACATAGAGTCGCTCCCCGTACGGGGAGCGTGGATTGAAATTCGGCCCACTCGACGCCCTCCTTGTGGACGGGGCGTCGCTCCCCGTACGGGGAGCGTGGATTGAAATCAAGCCGCGAAGGAGCGGGCGGCGGAGCTGGAGGTCGCTCCCCGTACGGGGAGCGTGGATTGAAATTTTTCGACCGGGGGTATCAATCCCACCGTTCCTGGTCGCTCCCCGTACGGGGAGCGTGGATTGAAATATTTTCTTTTCCTCCTGGGCTGCTGCCCTCTTGGTCGCTCCCCGTACGGGGAGCGTGGATTGAAATCAATCGAGAATGCTTAGTACCCCGTCAAATCCCGTCGCTCCCCGTACGGGGAGCGTGGATTGAAATCAACTCCAGATGGTGCGCCAGTCAGAGACCGTCGTCGCTCCCCGTACGGGGAGCGTGGATTGAAATATCATCCCATTCAACACGAAAAGCGGCTTTGCCAGTCGCTCCCCGTACGGGGAGCGTGGATTGAAATGATATGTTGGTAACGCCGTCCATAGCCTGGGCCTGTCGCTCCCCGTACGGGGAGCGTGGATTGAAATCACTTCCACAGCGTCCGGAGGGCGGAAGTCGTCGTCGCTCCCCGTACGGGGAGCGTGGATTGAAATTTGATGACCAGTCTATCACGTTTTTCCTGTAATTGGTCGCTCCCCGTACGGGGAGCGTGGATTGAAATACTCCGGGGACAAGCTGCTGAGCGCCGTTCCGGGTCGCTCCCCGTACGGGGAGCGTGGATTGAAATGAGTCCTGTATCGTCCACCAAAAACTCCTAGAGCGTCGCTCCCCGTACGGGGAGCGTGGATTGAAATATATATCGGTATATAAAATCCGCACAAATATACCGTCGCTCCCCGTACGGGGAGCGTGGATTGAAATTCCGCCTGGAGAGCTTCCATCTTACTCTGGACCAGTCGCTCCCCGTACGGGGAGCGTGGATTGAAATTGAGCTGTTAAAACTTGGGAAAGAAGCCAAACAGAGTCGCTCCCCGTACGGGGAGCGTGGATTGAAATCCTGCCCCGCCAATCCTCGCCTGTCCTTGCCTCGGTCGCTCCCCGTACGGGGAGCGTGGATTGAAATACAACACGTTCTTAAAGTGGT
>CAJTSQ010000134.1 GCA_910578735.1 uncultured Oscillospiraceae bacterium | reverse complement strand
AGGTTTTGCAGGGCAAAGTTCATTGGCTCATAAATCCGGGAGACAACCAGCAGGAGCAGGAAGAAGGTCACAAGGGAAAGCTCCCCGCTCATCAGGCGCATACTTCCCACCAAGGCCACAGAGACAATCCCCAGCTTTAAGAGCATTTGCGCCGGGACTACAAACATGGCCGAACCCAATTCGCTTTTGAACTGCCGGTTCTCAAAGGTGTCGATTTTGCGGTACAGTCCGTCCAGATATACCTTCTCCGCCTTATTGCTTTTCAAGTCACGGATGGTTTCCAGGCACTCCTGCACACCGTCCGCCATGTTGATCAGGGCGGCGTTCTGCCTGCGGGTAAAATAATTCTGCGCTTTCTTGGAAAAGCCAACGATTACCAGGGTGATGGGCAGTACCCACAGGGCGGCGAGGGCCATCTGCCAGTCGTAGCAGAGCAAATTGACCGCCACCAGACAGGTGGAGAGGATAGCGCCGTAAAATTGGGGGACATAGTGGGAGAACATCTGCTCCGTAACCTGCGCGTCTCCCATGATGGTATTGGTCAGGTCGGCCAAGTCCTTTTTGCCAAAGAAGGACAGGGGGAGCCGCCGCAGCTTCTCCGCCAGCCGGATGCGGCAAGCCCCGGATTCCAGGTAAGTGGAGAAGTAGGTGGCGTTGTACTTCCAGAACTCGGAGAGCAGTACCAAAAGCAGCGCCGCGGCAATGCCCAGGCCGTAGAGGGGGCAGTGCCCCTCCGGGACGCTGCCGCTCAAAAGATCGCTTGCCAGCAGATAGAGAAGCCCCACCGGAAGCATCCGCATCAGGTCGGCGACAGTACAGGCGATCACGGCCCGCACCAGCCCTTTCGCCCCTTCTTCGGAGAGGGCAAAGCGTTTCATCAGTCGTTCAGTCATTTCGCGGCACCTACCTTCCAGCTCACAGAGGTCTGATAATCCTGCCACATCTTTGCGTAGAGGCCGCCCCCGGCTACAAGGGTATCGTGGGTCCCGCTCTCCTCCACATGACCCTCCCGCAGTACGAAAATACGGTCGGCGTTCTTGATGGTGGTCAATCGGTGGGCGATCATGATGACGGTCTTGCCCTTGGAGAGCTTCTCAAAGGCCCGCTGCACCAGCGCCTCGTTCTCCGGGTCCGCAAAGGCGGTGGCTTCGTCCAGAATGAGGATGGGGGCGTTTTTCAGCATGACGCGGGCAATGGCGATCCGCTGCTGTTCGCCGCCGGAGAGGTACACGCCCTTGGTCCCGATCACCGTGTCGACGCCCTGGGGCAGCTTGGCGATGATGTCATCGCATTGGGCCTCATGGAGTACCCGCTCCACCTCCTGGCGGGAAGCGTTGGGCTTGGCAAGCCGCACATTTTCCAGGATAGAGGCTTTCAGCAAGCGGCTGTCCTGGAACACATAGGCCACGGTGTCCATCAGCGTCTCCTTGGAAATGTCCTTCACATTGACACCGCCGATCTGGATAGAACCGCCAGCCACATCCCAAAACCGGGAGATCAGCCCTGCTGCAGTGGTCTTGCCG
>CAJTSQ010000133.1:1347-1557 GCA_910578735.1 uncultured Oscillospiraceae bacterium | reverse complement strand
GAGTTCAAGTGGTATGAGGGCATTACGGGAGCGACGTCAAGCAGACTGTCACCACCCAGTACGACGAAATTTCAATCCACGCTCCCCGTACGGGGAGCGACCCGCACGAAGATCCGCACGTCCCGGAAGGTAAGCATTTCAATCCACGCTCCCCGTACGGGGAGCGACCCAGAGCAATCCCCAAACGGGTACAGATATCCTATTTCAATC
>CAJTSQ010000133.1:0-1338 GCA_910578735.1 uncultured Oscillospiraceae bacterium | reverse complement strand
TGGCAAGCCGCTTTATAGATTTCAATCCACGCTCCCCGTACGGGGAGCGACTTGCGGTAGATGTTCGCCGCCCGAATGACCTGGGCATTTCAATCCACGCTCCCCGTACGGGGAGCGACCTTCGCCCGGGGGAGGGAAATGGAGGTGGAGAGCCGATTTCAATCCACGCTCCCCGTACGGGGAGCGACCCCGCCGAAGTGTTAGGAGGTTGGATATGGCAAAATTTCAATCCACGCTCCCCGTACGGGGAGCGACCTCGATCAAGTTCTCCGGCTCATTTCATCCTTCGATTTCAATCCACGCTCCCCGTACGGGGAGCGACGGGGCAGAACAACTTTGCGGGCATCGGGGCCCTATTTCAATCCACGCTCCCCGTACGGGGAGCGACCTTCCCGGGATTAAGTCCAGAAAGCAGTTTCAAATTTCAATCCACGCTCCCCGTACGGGGAGCGACATGGTGGTGGAAAATTTGTGGCAGTAGGAGCTGATTTCAATCCACGCTCCCCGTACGGGGAGCGACCCCTGGGGGATTTCAGAGGAGAGAATCATGGAGATTTCAATCCACGCTCCCCGTACGGGGAGCGACTCAGGCTCAGTCCCACTTTCAGATCCACATGGTGATTTCAATCCACGCTCCCCGTACGGGGAGCGACCCCTCCGCCCTGGGGACGCGATTGACTCCAAGGATTTCAATCCACGCTCCCCGTACGGGGAGCGACGAGTTTAAGGAGGAGCGACCATGAATTACAAGGTATTTCAATCCACGCTCCCCGTACGGGGAGCGACGGGGATTACGTCCTCAAAGGCGAAATCACCGAGATTTCAATCCACGCTCCCCGTACGGGGAGCGACTGAAAGAGCAGATCGAGGACACCCGCGCCGACTGATTTCAATCCACGCTCCCCGTACGGGGAGCGACACGGCCCACAAAAGCCGCCAGAATTCGTCGGTCATTTCAATCCACGCTCCCCGTACGGGGAGCGACTCTAAAGAACGAATTCTACCAATATAATCCTGGAAATTTCAATCCACGCTCCCCGTACGGGGAGCGACATGGAGACAGCGGATAATCTCCTTCTCCTGTTATATTTCAATCCACGCTCCCCGTACGGGGAGCGACCCCACCGAATACACCTACAACGGCAGCAACGCCGATTTCAATCCACGCTCCCCGTACGGGGAGCGACCATAGGCGGCAAGCCGGCCTAAAATATCTTCAAATTTCAATCCACGCTCCCCGTACGGGGAGCGACCGAAGCCCATGCCGTAGCCGGGGGCGGGATAAGATTTCAATCCACGCTCCCCGTACGGGGAGCGACATGATAATAACGGACCACT
>CAJTSQ010000132.1 GCA_910578735.1 uncultured Oscillospiraceae bacterium | reverse complement strand
TAGTCAAGGCGCCGCCATTGGCGATGAACTGCCCTACCGAGGAATCAAAAGCCCGCAGGAACCAGACGTTAAGGACCAGCAGCAATAACTGGGAGCCTACCATCCGACACCAGGACTGAAAAACGCGGGATGTCGCCTTGGATGCGCCCATGGCATAAGCCAGCGGTGAGGTATAGCAGAGGACGCCCACCAGCACATACCGCTCCACCGTCTCCAGGAGGAGCTTGAAGTAGTTCCAGGCCAGAGCGATCATTAAGATAATCAGCAGGATCAGGCCCACGACAGTAGCAACGGATACGATAGTTGTCAGCCCGTTGCTCAGAACCTGCTGGATACCAGCGAACGTAAAGTTGCTTGGTGTCATAGATGTGTCCATCAGGGCAGTGTAGGGTGCGCGGGCAATATTCAGCAGCAGGCTGAAAATGGGTTTCGCATAGCTGATCAGGATGGCGAAGATCCCGCCCCGCGCCAGCAGATGCAGTGGATTCTCCGCCTCGGTGAGCGGTCCGCCAAAAGCCCGGAAAAGCTGCCACACCACAACCAGGAACAGCAGTGCCCAGGCCATGTACTGAACCACTGTGTAGGCACTGACAGCAAAGGGGAAGTACTCCTCCATGGCCGTCATGTCCGTACCCAACGCCTCCAGGAACAGGCCGGAGATGGCATCCATGATTTGGGTCATAACGCTTGCCACCCAATTTGCCGCGCCTTCAAAAATCCAATCTAACATAGAACATCACCTCATAGTTTGGAGGAGGCGGCTATAAAGCCGCCCCCTCCAGGCGTGCGTATACGGAAAATCAATAGCCCGTTCTGGGCAGAGTGGGTGTGGGCCCTCCACGATAGACAATGGTCACCCAGCGGTCATTCGCCATGATCCACTGCCCCTGCCAAGTACCGCCTACATCCGTTTTATTGGTGAAGCGATACTCGTGGGAAACGCTGGAAAGCACATTGCAATAGATATACGGGGTCTGCATCTGCTTGAAGCCTGCGGGTACCCGGCCGAACAGGAACATCACCTCGGTGACATATTCGTTGCTGGCCAGCCCCAAAGCGGCAGGCGAAGCGTCCAGAGTGTAGCTGCGCTGGGTGTCCAGGTTGTCCGCCAATGTGCGGCACTCCCCATTGACGTTGGTACGGAATACGGCCTTATAGGTAAGCTTGGCCGACCATGTACCGGTAATAATCTTGTCCAGCCGTACTGCATCCGTGGGCAGCGTGTCGCGCCAGAAGAAGTTGTCCAGGGGCACGGTGGAATTGTTGCCAATCTCCTTGAAGGTATATCGGATAGACTGGCCGGGAACCACCTGGGTATATCCGCTCTTACTTACGGACACATGGGTGTAGACACTCTTGTTCAGGACCTCAATCTGCACGATCTGGCCCTCATGCTCCAGGTAGACGGTGACAGTCTCGCTGGCGGGGCTGTAGTAGGCGGGGCTGGTGACCTCTTTCAGGGTATAGCGGCCCAAGGGAAGCTGTTTCGATACCGCCAGCCCCCGGCTGTCGCTCTTGATGGTGTCCACCAGCCGGTTTGCCTTATCATAGATCTCAAAAACCGCGCCCTCCAGAGGAGTACCGGCAGGGAATCCATTGATGGCGTTGTCATCCGCAGACTTTTTCCAGACCTGAATTTGACCAGTGATGGCAGTGTTCTTCCAGGTGATGGTGGTACAGCCGCCATATTCCACATAGATGGTCTTGGGCTGAGTATCCAGGATATAGCCATCCGCACATTCGATCTCACGAATGGTGTACCTGCCGTCCGCTAGCTCCTTGTCGATATAGACATACCCCTCATTATCGCTCTCGTAAGTGCCCACGG
>CAJTSQ010000131.1 GCA_910578735.1 uncultured Oscillospiraceae bacterium | reverse complement strand
AAAATGTAAGCCGAAACACCCCATACCTGCATCTTTTAAAGATTTATGCAAATATGGGGCGTCCGCCGGAGATCGCTTCCCGGCGCTGATGATGGCAGGCGAGGAAGGAGAAACGGAGATGAAAAAAATCAGGGTCTGCGTTTTGGGACAGAACCACATCGCCGTGAAGGCCAACACGAAGCGCTTCGGGCCTCATGCAATCATCTACGAGGGTAACACATTTGCCGAGTGTTTCAAATGGATTGAGGCCGTGACCGACCGCACCGTGTATGGGATTGAATGGAAGAACAGCACCAGGTACCAAGACAGAACCGGACTGAGCCTTCCCGTGGAAATGCGTGTCTGCCTGCAGTCAAAGCGGGCCGATGATCCACCCACAGGAGCCATCCCATCTGCACTGAAGCTGGAAAGGCTGAAAGGGGCACAAAATGTACTTTGAGAAACGCTATCAGGGAACTGAGGGGGACGAGAAGGGAAAGCTCATTAGCACCTTCAGCTATTCCAGGCCAGAGGAATTTGACCGGTATATCTCTCAGTCCCCCCTATGGAGGGCCACGTCTTAACCCTATTCGATTCCTGGAGCACCCTGGATTGCTTTGGTCTCTGCCGCAAAGTTGTCCGCGAAATCACTGGTGTCTGAACCCGCAAGACCGACGGCCACAGGCCGCCGCTGGTGCAAGCCCGGTCCCGCTCCACCAGAGCGGGGGCGCTCATGGGTATACCCCATCGGCACCGGGGGAGTCAACCGCCGCACCGTTGATATAGGCACCTTGAAAATCGAACAGAAAGCGGCAAAAACCCAGACGTCTGGGATTTTGAGTTTGCACACAAAACGCAGAAAATGCCCCAGCCGCAGATTTCTCCGAAGCTGGGGCGTTCTTTCTATATACTGGGGCTGTTCCCGCTCGCCTGGAACCCTGCGGCCCTGGCGGTCTCGAAGGTAATCCCGCCCTCCTTGTGGTCGCTCTTTGCCATGTTGAGGTAGAAGGCGCAGACGGTGCCATGGGCGGTCCAGGGCAGGCCCACCATAGCGGTGAGCCAGGGCAGCGCCCCCATGTACCCCACCCGGACGCAGTAGGCCGCCAGCACCAGCCCTCCCACCGTCACCACCCACAGCAGGGCACGGATGTCGGCGATCAGACGTTTAGAGAATTCCATCACGCCAGCCCGTTCTTCTGCGCAAACCGGAAGAACAGCTGCGCCACCTGCTCCCGGGTCAGCAGGTCCTCCCACATGAAGTTGGGCTGGCCGTCGGGTGCGGTGCCGCTGCCTGCGAACAGGCCGGAGGACACGGCGTACTCCCTGGCCTCCCGGCTCCATTTGCCGCAGTCGTTGTCCCGGAGCTCCTGCCGGTAGCCGTCCATGGCCGTCTTGAACATCTGGTTAAACTGCTCCTGTGTCATGTCGTCCTCCTTTTTCTCTGTAAAGGGCCGGATGTACGCCCTCACCAGCATCTTGCTTCGTGTGCGCCGGAACACCCCGCCGCCATTGTCCTGGCTGCCGGACTGGCCGGGGGAGGTGTTGCCCTCGATGCACATCACGGAGCCGGGCAGGGCCCGCTCCACGATGCCGGTATGTCCAAAGGTGAAGATGGCGATGTCCCCGGGCTGGGGGTCCTTCACGACGCACTCCGGCCGGTTCGCCTTGTACCAGTTCAGCAGGGCGGAGCAGCTGCCGGTCCTGTGGGGCAGCGGGGTACCCGCCTGATGGAAGCACCACTGGACGAAGGACATGCACCAGGGCTGGCCGTCCAGCCCCATCCACTTCCCGTACTTGGTCCGGTTGGACCCCGCCGGGCTCTCGGTAACGCCCAGCTGCCCGCAGGCGATGTTCAGCACGTCAGCCATTGCC
>CAJTSQ010000130.1 GCA_910578735.1 uncultured Oscillospiraceae bacterium | reverse complement strand
CGCCACTACAAAATCGCCGCTGGTAATTTAGGCGCTGTTTGAAAAATGGGAAAATGACCAAGGGCGAGGACTGACCTTGCCTTTTGACCCCGGATTTGAAAGCGTCCGGGGATTTTTTGGCACTTTTCAAATTCGTAACCGCTTGCGAATTTCAAAGCTCGGAATTTTCCCGGACTTCTCCATGCTCCTCCATGAATTTCTCCATAGCGGCCATGAAAATCGCATTCGGTGATGTACCATTCTTTTTGCAGGCGGCTTTGAACTGCTCAGCCCTGTCTCTCCGGACTTTGCAGCCCAGCACGGTCATATTAGCGGCATCCCATTTATTGTTTGCCCTGCGCTTTGATTCAGACAATCCCATTAAATCACCTTGCCCTTATTATATCTCAAATTGCACGGTTCAACAATGTATAATCTCGACAAATACACGGTTTAACTTTTGCGTATTCCTCCATACGTGTACACGGTTCAACCGTGCTATAAAGGCAGGGGCGGCGGCCACTTACGAAAGGCGAGAGGACGTGGACGAGTGAAAATGGATACTGTTCATAAGCGTAGATGCTCCTTTTCCGTTTCATAAAAAATGCGCCCCGCAAATGGGGGCGTGTCACCGCTGCTGGTCCCGCTGCCGCTGCCTCTGCCACTGTTCCAGCAGGCGGAGGATGGTGTCGCTCATCTGCCTGGGCGTGTAGGACTTGGGGAAGAACTTCTGCAAGTCGCTGGTCTTGAAAGCGATCTGCCCCATGTCGTCCTTCTTCGCCTCGTCCATGATGCCGCACATATCGTCCAGGGTGCAGCCGCTCTCCTGGCTCTTTTTCTTCATGCGCTGGGCCTGCGACACAGAGGGTGCGGCCTGGGCGTAGTCCATCGCCTCCAGGAAGTTCCGCTGTTCCTCCGGCTTCAGGTAGGACAGCTCCACGGCGGGCGTCATGGAGATTTTCTTCTCGTCCACCATATCTAGGATTTCGGGGATCAGTTCTGTCAGGCGGATAAAGCGGCGCACAGAGTCCTTGCTCGTACCGGCTTGTTCCGCGATGATGTCCCTGGATTTTTTCCCGTCCAACTTGTGCGCGTCTTGCTCACAAGTTAGGTCAGTCCGGCTCCCCTGATGCTTCAAGGCCTCCAGCTTCATCTTGTAGGCTTTTGCCCTCTCGCTGGGCAGGATGTTCTCCCGCTGGAGGTTGGAGTCCACCATCATGATGACGGCGGCGTCATCGTCCAGTTCCCGGACAATGACGGGGATGGTGTCCAGCCCTGCCAGTTCTGCGGCGTGGTGGCGGCGGTGGCCGGAGATGATCTCATACCCGCCGTCCTGGTCCGGGCGCACGATGAGGGGATTGGCAACGCCCATCTGCCGGATGCTATCCACGGTCTCCGCCATAGCATCGTCATCCAGCACCTTGAAGGGATGCCCTTCAAAGGGGTGCAGCTCGGAGAGGGGCATCCGCTGGACGGTCTCCGCCACGGCCTCAGCCGGTGCCTCCGCCTCTTTTTTCTTTGCTCTTGGCATTTGTGTTCACCTCGCTTTCTCAATGTGGGTTTATGGGAAAAAGAAAAAAGGCGTGTACCCCCAGCCCCCCAGCGGGGCAGGATACACGCCTATGTACCAGTCTGCGGACGCAAAAAAAGAGCGGATACCGACCGCTGGATTTCTCCAACGGCGATACCCGCTCTATGAAGTCTTGCTTTGTTTGATTGTGGGCGTTCTACCCTCCTTGCGCCGCCCTGCGCTTGTTTTATCCTCTGTTTTGGGTCAAAAAACAGAACCAACACCACAAAACCCGCATTTTTAGGGGCTTTCTGAGTTTAGTTCTAAAATAACACAATCATCTTTCGTCAAGACCACATCGAACATTTTCCGCTCAACCGC
>CAJTSQ010000129.1 GCA_910578735.1 uncultured Oscillospiraceae bacterium | reverse complement strand
ACTTCCAGCACCGCCATCTTTATCCCCTTTACCACCCAGGAGCTTTTCCAGAACGGGAAAGAGGCGCTGTACTACGGCATCAACGCCCTGTCCAACAACCTTATCATGGTGGACCGCAAGAAGCTGAAAAACCCCAAAGGAGTGTATCGTAAAGGAACGGGGACACCCCGAAAACAACAGGCAGTCAGGCCGCAGGCGGCACAGGGGCGCGGGAAAGGACGCGCCGAGGTGATTTTGACGGTAGTATATCACAGACAACCGAATATGGAAAGGGGGCTAATCCTATGCCGGCAGTAACAGCAGACAGAACGGCGGAACGCACCGACAAGCCGCTGCACATCACAAAGCGGATTGGCTCCACGACCTACAAGGTGAGCGTTCATTTCAGCAGGACGAGCAGGGAAACCATGAGCGATAAGCTGGTACGCCTGATTGAAAGGGACGCGGTGAAACAGTGAAAACTACACCGAGAGCCGCAGCGCCGGACAGCCGGAAAGAGGGAACCATGAACGACAAGCTGACTATCCTTTACGAGAGATTAAGCCATGAGGACGGGCGGGAAAATGAATCCCTGTCCATTGAGCATCAAAAGGAATATCTGGAGGAATACGCGGCCCGGAACGGCTTTACCAATGTTGTCCACCGGACGGATGACGGGTGGAGCGGCACACGCTGGGACAGGCCCGGATTTTTGCAGATTATGGAGGACATCGAGCGCGGCAATGTGGGCCAAATCCTGATTAAAGACATGAGCAGATTGGGCCGCGACCACTTGCGCGTGGGGCTGTTTCTGGAGCAGCTTCGGGAGCGGGGCGTCAGGCTGATCGCCGTGGCCGAGGGCATCGACACCGCCAAGGGCGAGGACGATTTCATGCCCTTCCGAAACCTTGTGTAGATGAAAAAGATGCTGCCCAAAAACAATAAAATAAAATCACGCAATATTGCACAAAACGCAATATCACAGCAGGAAAGGTGGAGAAAAAGTTGAATTTTCCAAAACGACCTCCCGTTTCAAAAAATTTACGCGCCGGAGATGCAAAATCCGCCTTTTACAGACGGAGCAAACTCGCTATCCGCCTATCCCCAGAGTGACCGGAAAAGTCCGGCAGCTCTGGGATTTTGCTTTTCTCGCCACTGTTACATATGCTTCGTTTGACCTCTGGTTCTTTGGTGGTGTTGGTAATAGCTTTATCGATGCCTTTCGGCTATACTTGCGTTGCAATCAGTGGAAAGGAGAACAGCAGTATGGAGCAAAAAAAGAACCTCTGCGCTCAGATACCACTCAGCCTCCACGACCGAGTAACGGAGGCCAGAGAGCAGTCGGGCCTGACCACCGCACAGTACATCACCAACCTGTTAATCGAATACTTCGAAATGAAAGAAAATGGAGGTAAAGTGACTATGGCAGCTAACAATACTCGGACGATGGCCTTCCAGATCCCGGAAACCCTTTTCCAGCGGATCAAAGCGCACCTGGAGCGGGAGACCGCCCGCACGGGCCGGAAGCTGACCCAGCGGGAGTTCGTGCTGGGGCTGATCGAGGAGGCCCTGGAGGCGGCGGAGCGGCAGGCGGACAGCCCGGAGCCGGAGGAGGCCGGTGCCGGCCCCTGTGAGGCCCAGCCGGAGGGCAGCGGCACCCAGCCCCAGGAGGAGGGCGACCCCGCCGTGTTGAGCGCGTAACGGGCCGTGTGAGGCCGTGACAACCAAACAGCAGATGAGAAGCCCCCAGAGCATCCTGAATCGGGATGCTCTGGGGGCTTCTTTTCGTTTCGCCGAAAGAAGGAGGTGACTACTACGAGACGAACCCCAAACCCAGAGGATTTCTGGAAATTCACGGACGAGGAGATGGAGACCGCCAAGGGGACAGACCTGCCGGACCTGCTGGAACACCTGGGCTACACCGTCCGCCGCCTGGGTAGCCGGTATCACACCACCAGGGAGATGGACAGCCTCCG
>CAJTSQ010000128.1:232-1962 GCA_910578735.1 uncultured Oscillospiraceae bacterium | reverse complement strand
GGACCCAAGGGGGCTTGCCCGCTGTTGGAGAATGGCCGGTGCAGCGTACATGATTGTAAGCCTACGGTCTGTGCGCTGTTTCCGCTGGGCCGGGTCATAATAGGTGAAAAGTTCGGCGAGCCCATTGAAGACCCGGATAACCTGCAGGTCAAGTATATACTCAACGAGCATAGCTGCGGCTCTGCCAAGCGGAAACAGCGCACAGACCGTCCGCAGTTGGCTGGCTAAGTTCGGAATCCCGGAGAATGACGAATTCTATCTGCTCTGGAATAAAGTACTTATGAGTCTGACCTCAGCAGTTATGAAGTTGGAAGAAGCAAAAGTGTCTGAACCCGTCCTTAGTATGTTTTGGGACGCGATTTACCAGACGCTTTATCTCCAGTATGATACCAACCAGGATTTCATGCCTCAATTCCAGGCTGCTGCAGACAAGCTGCTCCGCTTGAGCGAGGAAATCATGAAAGCACAGCCGCCTGCCCACCAGGAGGCCTGAGCTATGCCGGAATATACGGAACCCAAACGGATCATCTGGTACGATGATCTCCCTTGCCCGGTTTGTAGCGCAGAAAGGACAAATTCGTGGGAAAAGCGTATCTCCCGGGCCTTAGGGTATCAGGCAATCGTTTGCGAGGAGTGTATTGCGAAAGAGTATGGCCTGACGGTGGCGGAGCTTCGGGACACCATGGTAAATCACTTTGGCCTCGTCCCATGTCCTGGCATATGAAAGAGGTCAATGAATTGACCCGCTGCCTGCTGGCGGAGGGCTACACGCCGGAGGATACACCGCCGGGGACATGTGAATATAAATCCTACTACGGCGGCTGGACCTATACCAGCCAGGCCTTGAATCAGATGGTCTTTGAGACCCCCTGTGGGCTTCTTGTTCGAGGCTCACGCTTTACGAATGGTTATCTTGCCAGTCGGGGCGTGGACTGGCGGCCGGAGAATGACAATCCAGTGGTACCTTGCCCCCGCTTTGCGTCGGGGCCCTGCTCGCTCAGACACCCTCTCTTGCAGACGGAAAAGTTATGCTGCGGCCCAGATGATGTGGTCTACCAGTGCGACTGTCATCCGACGGATCGCCCCTATACTTATGAAGGCAGTCTGGATGAAGCGCATAAACAGGTATGGCAGGAATCGGACGAACTGTGGAAGGCGGTTGAAACCGCACACAACGGCCGGGTCTGTCGGCACCAGAGCCGCTACGGTCGGACAAGCAAAGCCTGGACGACCTATTACAGCCCAATGGAGTGTGCCAGACTGTGGCCCAGCTGCAGCCACTGCAGCGTTTTGGAGAAGGACCTGGCGCCACAGAAGGGGAATGTCTTCTATGACGTGCGAAAGACCTGGACAGAAAAGGGGATCGGCATGTTCCCGGACGAGGAGCGGGTCAGTATCGAAAAGGGCTGTAAACTGCTGGAGAAAACGGTGTCCATGACCATCTGTGAGGCCATCATACAGTACGGCCGGCGGGACGCGGAGCAACGTGCCTTGGACCGCTATCGGAGAACTATGTTTTTTGATCCGACGTTGAAAATTGAGATTCTGAACCTGCGGGCCGCCCGAATGGATACCAGGAACATCCTTCAGGATCTTCAGGACGTAGCCAACGGTATTCAAGTAACCCATGCGGCAGACAGCCTGAAGGCGGCCAAGGCCCAGAAAAAGGCGCGACGGGAGGCTGCAAAAAAGCAGCGGATCCGCAAGGTAGAACAAATGTTGTTAACCCA
>CAJTSQ010000128.1:0-207 GCA_910578735.1 uncultured Oscillospiraceae bacterium | reverse complement strand
TGCTGGATGATGAACGAATCGAGGAACTTGTTCTGCAGCGGAACGCGGCCAAAGTCCAAACACCGCCAGAGGAACTGCAAGTCAGTCTTTTTTGAAGGAAGTGAAACGAAAAAATGGAAAATCAAGTCAGAACGGTCACCTTTATGGGAGACCAGCGGGGTTTATGTGAGGACCTTTACCGCTGTAAAGAGAGCGGGCGGGTGTATA
>CAJTSQ010000127.1 GCA_910578735.1 uncultured Oscillospiraceae bacterium | reverse complement strand
TGACCGTCCAGGTGATCTGGGGCAGGTTCTTGCTGTGGCCGTACATGATGGCGAAGTTGCCCAGACCGCCCGCCCCCAGGGTCCCGGCTACGGCGGTAAAGTTGATGAGGGAGACGATGGTGATGGTCACCCCCCGGGTGATGCCGGGGACAGCCTCCCGCAGATAGACCCGCCAGATAATCTCCCAGGGGGAGGAGCCGATCGCCTCGGCCGCCTCAATGAGGCCGGCGGGTACCTCGGCCAGGGCGCTCTCGGTCTGCCGGCCCAGGAAGGGGACGGTGCCGAACACCAGGGGGATGATGGCCCCCCGCACGCCGATGGCCACGCCCACCACCAGCCGGCTCAGCCCCAGCAGTAAAATGGCCAGCAGGATAAAGGGGATGGAACGGAAGAAGTCGCAGACGCGGCCCAGGATAAAGTTCACCGGCCGGTTTTGCAGCACGCCCCCTCTCTGGTGGTGAACAGCAGCACCCCGTAGGGGATGCCCAGCACCAGGGAGATGGCCCCAGAGATGCCCACCATCTGGATGGTCTCCCAGAAGGCCCGCCACAGCTGGTCCGACCGGGCCACTACGTCGGGGATGATCTGATTAAGCAGTTCAGCCATGGGAAATCACCTCCACCTGCACGTTTCGTTTGGATAAGTACTCTGCGGCGGCGGCTATTTTGTCGTGGCCGCCCCCGGCGACCACCACCAGGCCCCCCAGAGGATTGCCGTCGATGAGCTCGATGCTGCCCAGCAGGATATTCACATCCAGCTCAAACCGCCGGGAGATGTTGGAGATCAGCGCCTCGGAGGTGCTGCGCTCCAGGTAGTTCAGCCGGAATAGATAGTCCCCGGGGTTCAGCTTGATGGGCCGGGCGGGGTCGTCCAGCAGCTCCTGAATCCGGGAGAGGTGGGAGGTGCTGTCCACGAACCGGCGGGTGACCGCCTGCCGTGGGACGGCGAACACCTGAAACACGTCCCCCTGTTCCACAATCCTGCCGCCCTCCATCACATACACCTGACTGCATATCTCCTTGATGACCTGCATCTCATGGGTGATGATCAGGATGGTGACGCCCAGGGCGCGGTTGACCTCCTTCAGAAGCCGGAGGATGGACTGGGTGGTCTCCGGGTCCAGGGCGCTGGTGGCCTCGTCGCTGAGGAGCACCTCCGGGTCGCTGGCCAGAGCCCGGGCGATGGCCACCCGCTGCTTCTGCCCCCCGGACAGCTGGGAGGGGTAGGCGTCCGCCTTGTCAGACAGCCCCACCAGCTCCAGCAGGGGCTTTACCTTGTCCTCAATCTCTTTCTTGCTCCTTCCGCTCCCCCGAAGAGGGTAGGCCACGTTGCCGTACACCGTCCGGGAGGCGAAGAGGTTGAAGTGCTGGAAGATCATGCCGATCTTTTTCCGTTTTTCCCGGAGCTGCCGCCCGCTCAGGGCAGTGAGCTCGCTGCCGCCCACAATTACCCTTCCCTCCGTGGGCCGCTCCAGCAGATTGACGCACCGGGCCAGGGTGGATTTGCCCGCCCCGGAGAAGCCGATGATGCCGGCGATGCTCCCTTTTTCAATGTGGAGGCTGACGTCCTTCACCGCCTCCACCGTCTGTCCTCCCGCCTCAAACCGCTTTGAGACATGTTCCAGTCGAATCATAACGTTCCTCTTTTCCTCTGAGGTGCCCATAGGATAGCACAAAACCCGCCCCGGGTGTTAATACCCAAAATCAGGGGCGGGTTATAGCTTTTCCTTATAATAAAGTCCCCGCCCAAGGGCGGAGACAAAAAATACCGGTCTCTACAGAAGGATGGACTTGCGCACCTCGGACAGATACAGCTCCCCCAGCCGGCTAAGGGGGCTGCCCCATCGCTGGACATAGCCGATGTGCATCACGCCCCCCTCCGCCAGGGGGATGGTGGTGTACTCCGAGCCGTTGAGGGGGCGGCAGATGATACCGGAGCACAGGGTATAGCCGTTGAGCCCCTTCATCAGGTTAAGCACCGTGGCCCGGTCGTCCACCCGGATGAGTTGGCGATA
>CAJTSQ010000126.1 GCA_910578735.1 uncultured Oscillospiraceae bacterium | reverse complement strand
TTTCGCATATAAAGTCCGGCGGCTGATAGGAGGTGTAGCCGCCATGATGGGATATAACGGTATTCAACACGGGCATAGAGGGGACAATCCATCAAAAAAACTACTGCCCCTGTCAGGAGGCAGTGCACCTATGAGTATAAACTATACAGTATAGGTAATAACCACTATACTTTACATTCCGCCCGGAGGGTCCTGGACCCTCCGGGCATTTTTTGTCGGATTACGTCATTTTTGCGGCCTCAAAAATTTTATCAAAAAGCGGGCGTTTTGCGGGCAGCGGACGGCAGCGGCGGTGTCTTGGTAGCGGAAAGGGAGAAAACCACCTTATCCCCCGGCGAAAGGGGGTGAGTAAATGGAAATCCCCCGCGACTATGACGAGCGGAGCCGCTTTGACGCTTTCTGCAAGGCGGTCTTGCGAAATGAGGCCTGGAGCTATATGCGAAGTCTTTGCCGCCAGCGAAAGCATGAGTTTTCGCTCTATGATGTTCCGTGGGAGGAAATGGACAAGCTCTGCACCGCAGACGACTATCCCAGCGGCAGCTTTGTGTTCAGCGCCCACGGATATGATTTGCACATTGGCAATGAGCTGGTGGCCGAGGCGTTCTCCAGCCTGTCTGGACAGGACCAGAGTATTCTGATCCTGCGCTGTGTTCTGGACATGACGGATGAAGAAATCAGCCGGATCGTCGGCCTGTCCCGTAGCTCCGTCCAGCGCCGCCGGGCAAAGGCCCTGGACGAGCTGCGGACAAAATTGGCGGTGATTGCGCCGAAAGGAGGGAAGAAATGAGCAGTCCAACCTACAAGGGCCGGGAGCCGCTGCCGCTGACGGTCATCCACGCCGCCAAGGCCGGAGACGGCGAGGCCATAGAGCAAGTTCTGTGGTATTACAGAAGTTACATAAACAAGCTCTGTACCCGGATGCTTTATGACGAGACCGGCTGTCCCCACAGATGTGTGGACGATTACATGAAGCGCCGCCTGGAGGCCAAGCTCACCCAGGCCATCATTTTTATGAACTGACCAACCCCAAGGGCGGGAGGAACGGCTTACCCTTTCCACGTTCCTTCCGTCCGCCCCGGCGCGAAATCAAATCCCGCCGTGAGTAATGTCATTAAGTTAGGAATAAGGAGAAGATAAGGTCAAAAAAGATGTAAAAAGGGGTTGACAAAGGAGGAAAAATGTGCGGCGAAGCCCTGAAAAGTAAACTTACTTTTCGGGGGGACGCCGCACATGAAATATACACCAAAATTTTTGCGGGGGATGCTGCTTTCTATGATCCGGGAAATGGGGGAGCACCCAGAACAATACGTCAGGCAGCCGGGGCGGGATTTTACCCGTCCCCGGACGCTGACCTTCGAAACGGTCATATCCCTGCTGCTGACCATGAGCGAAAACAGCATTGGAAAAATACTGATCGGGCGGTTTCAAAACAGCGGAAAAACACCGTCGGCCTCGGCGTTTGTCCAGCAGCGGCAGAAGCTGCTGCCCGTAGCGCTGGAGACGCTGTTCCACCGCTTCACAGCCCTGCTGCGCCCGGAAAAAACCTTTTGCGGCTGCCGCCTGCTGGCGGTGGATGGCTCGTCGCTGAAATCCGCCGCCTACCCGGAGGACCCGGCCTCCTACCGCCCCGGCACGCCCAGGCAGCACGGCTGGAACCTCTGGCACATGAATGCGCTCTTTGACCTGGAAAACGGCATTTATACCGACCTGATCGTGCAGAAGGAGCACGAAAAGAACGAGTGCAGCGCCCTGTGCCAGATGGCGGACCGCTCCCGCGTTTCCGGAAAGGTGATCCTGCTGGCTGACCGGAATTACGAATCCTGCAACAATCTGGCCCACCTGGAGAAGCGGAACTGGAATTACCTGATCCGTATTCGGGACAAGGCTCGGGGCATTGCATACGGTACGCCTCTGCCTGACCAGCCGGAGTTCGACATTCCCCTCAAGCTCACCCTGGGCCGGCTGACACCGCGGCAGCTGGTGGCACAGGGGCTTGCCGTCCCCAAGTCCTATTA
>CAJTSQ010000125.1 GCA_910578735.1 uncultured Oscillospiraceae bacterium | reverse complement strand
TAAAAAAATTTACCGCCCGACCTTGCTCCTAGTGTAATAGACGCTCAGAAAAATGTCAACAGAAACCATAGCAATCCGCCAAATTTTGTACAGAACGCCCTGGAGATGACCGTTATTTTGTAGGAGATGATAGTTTTTCCTAGCTCCGCCACTGGAGGGCTCTTTGGTTTGGCAATAATATAACCTATCTATCCCCGTGTTGAAATTGAAATTAGGCTGTGTTATAATCGAACCAAGTCAACAAGGAGGGGCAACTATGGAGAAGGCGGCTGCCCAGAGAACGAAGGAGCGCGGAGGCGAACCTGTCCCCGCGCTGCCCTCGAATTTAAAGATACAAAACCGGAAAATGGTGCTCTCCTGCTTCCGGGACAACCGGCCCCACTCGGTGGCGGACGTGGTGGCCCGCACTGGCATCAGCAAACTGACGGTGATGAAGGCCATCCAGTTTTTTTGCGGAAAGGGGATTCTGGCCAGCTCCGGCAAAGGGGATTCCACGGAGCTGGGGGGGAAGAAGCCGGAGTACTTCCGCTTTTCCTGCGGGAAGTACCTGCTGACTATCCGCATGTGGCCGGAGGACCTGGGCCTGACGCTGTTCGACATGCGCATGAACAAGGTAGACAGCTCCCATCTGGCCTGGATCATCCCGGACACGCCCGAGGAGGCGTTCCGCATCATCGAGAACAGCGCCCTGGCGCTGCTGGCCCGGGCCGGGGTCGACCGGGAGGAGCTGTATGGCGTCAGCCTGTCCTCCTCCGGCATCGTGGACTATGACCATCTGACGCTGAAATACAGCGTCCACACGCCCAACTGGGGGGCGAACGTTCCAATTGGCGATTATCTCCGGGGCATCTTCGGTCCCGGCCCGGCGCTGTCCGAGGAGAACGCCGGAAAATCCATCAGCCGGGCCATACTCAACGAGCAGGAGGACCCAAACCGGTCCATTCTGGTCCTGTTCACCTCCTGGGGGCTCTCCGGGGCGCTGATTCAGGACGGGCGCATTCTGAACGGGCGGAACTCCCTGGTGGGCGAGATCGGCCATATGATCCTGGACCAGAACGACCCGGAGCTTTGCAGCTGCGGCAGCCGGGGCTGCGCAGAACGGCTGGTGTCCGTTGCCCGGGTGCGGAAGATGATCGCCGGGGACCCTCCGCCGGAGGGCTCTCCCCTGTCCCGCCTTCCGGCGGAGGCGGTGGAGCTGCGGCACCTCTTCGCCTCCTCCCGGCAGGAGGACGCCTACGCCCGGAAATACGTGGCCTATATGGCGGACCGGTTCGCCGCCCTTTTGCGGAACGTGTCCCTGGTATTCAGCCCGGAGAAGGTGGTCTTCGTGGGGGACTACGCCGTGGCGGACGAGTTTTTTGACCAGAGGATACGCCAGCAGCTCTCCTCGTTCCGCTATCTGTCCCTGAGCCAGCCCATGGAAATTGCCTACAACACCCGGTCCCTGACGGACTTGGACGCCTTGGGCGGCGCGGCGGCGCTCATCGACCACTATCTCTCCCGGCCGGAGCTGTATGAGGAAGCGCTCTGACAGCAAAATCCGGCCATGGTCTTTTCTTTGTTTGTACCAGCGCACACGCTGCTCGGAGGATAAGGGCTGATTTATGGCCTTGAAAATCTCCATTATCTGTTTCAGACCTGTCATTCTCGTGACAATTTCTGCTTGCTTGGTACAGCTGAGCACTCCTTGACCACATATTTGCCCACAGACAGAGAACTGCGGCCCACCGGGTGTCTCGGCGGGCCGCAGTTCTCAGCTTGCTCTATTCTCTGTCCTCACCCGTTCCTTTTCAGCAGCCATTTCCGCTCACATCTCAGTAATCATTACTGCCAGCAGCCTTACTACGTCTTGCGCCATTATCCCAATAGCGGCGAATGTTTCTTCTAACCTGTCAACAAGTTCTTTCAGAAAGACTGACTGGTATACTTACAAAGAACGCCATCTGGTGGAAAATCTCTTCCTCAAACTCAAAAACAACCGCCGCTTTGCCACCAGATACGAGAAGGAAGCTCGCTATTTCCGTGCTGTTGTCTGCCTTGCCTGTATCCTTGTCTGGTTACTTTGAC
>CAJTSQ010000124.1 GCA_910578735.1 uncultured Oscillospiraceae bacterium | reverse complement strand
CCATGCCTTGAATCTGCATTCTGTCTTTTTCCGGCGTGGAGGGTAGCGTTGAAGCACCGCCATTCCACGGTGCCGCGGTAAAAGACAGAATGCAGATTCAAGGCATGGTAGCGTGTCCAGTTATAATGCTCGGTGTTTTCCACGACTCCTTCGTACCACACCCGTTCCAACTGGGTGAGGTCGGTGGTCTCGTCCGAGGACAGCGTCCGGGCCTGCCGCAGCATGGGTTCCCGCACCTTTTTGCACCAGCGCTCCGCTCTGGATTCGCTCACCTGCAAAGCCTTAAATAAAATATCTTCCTTGGAATACATGATGCCGATCAGGTTCTTCAGGCTCTGGCGGTTGTGGTTGGCGGCGTCCACATGGACGTGGATGCCGCAGGAGCCGTTGACCTTGGCCCCGGCCTTTCGCACCCGGCGCACACATTCCTGGAACTTGGGCAGTTCAGCGTAGGTCAGCTTGGGCGTGACCATCTCCACCTGATACTCTCTGCTGTCCGTACCGGAAGCGGATATGTACCCGCCCGCAGTTTTCTTCTCTGGCTTGATGCTGCTGTCGCTCATCAGCTTCCACACCTTGCCCTCCGGGTCGGTCACGCCCCAGGTGTCGTAATAGGTCCCCAGATATTGGGGCGATGTTCCAAAATAGGCGGCCAGTGCTTCGGCGGCCTGTCTGCGGGTGATACCCGTCATCTCCACCTCTACACCGAAGCATTGATCCTTGATGCCGATCTCGCTCATGCCGCTGCCTCCTTTCGGAGCTGCTCATCCACCGCCCGGATGCGGCGGCCAATGGCTTCGATCACATTGACGGTGACAGAGTTTCCGGCCTGTTTGTACGCCTGGGCGTCCGAGGTGATGGCCAGCAGCCGGTCGATCTGGTCCTCCGCGAAGCCCTGGAGGCGGAGGCACTCCCTGGGCATCAGGCGGCGGATACGCCCGCCGCGCTCCACGATGCCCTGGATGCTGCTGGTCTCCAGGGTGTGGGCGATGTCGCGGCCCACACGGCCGCGGCGGGTGTTGCTCCCGGCGTAGCCCAGATCCACGGTGTCGCCGGGGCCTGCCTCCTTGTAGCCTCGCTTGGTGGCCTCCTTGATCAGCAGCACCCCGGAGCGCTCCCTGGGGTGGGTGGACAGGCTCGTCTGCCCGTACCGGGCGGTGAGACACCGGGCGATCTCCGTCTGTTCCGGCGCACCTTTGCTCAGGTCCACCAGGTACAGACCTGTCTTGCCGCCCATGCCGCCTGCGCCGGAGGTCTGGGTGCAGGCTAACCCTTCCGGGTCGTAGACTCTCGATCCCTGTGGCCCGCCGATGAGCTGTATAAGAGCTTTTGCGTCATCTCCGAAGACAGGAAGTATTTGGCCGGCGCATCGGGGATCAAGATAGCAGATAAGGAACACCCGCTTCCGCGATTGGGGGACGTGGAAATTGGCGCTGTTAAGCACTGACCACTCGACATGATACCCCAGCTCATCCAGCGCGGAGAGGATGACAGCAAACGTCCTCCCCTGGTCATGCGTGAGAAGGCCGGGAACATTTTCAAGCAGCAGGTACGCAGGTCTCCGGGCTTCAGCCAGCCGGGCAATTTCAAAGAAGAGAGTGCCTCTGGCGTCATCGAATCCTTTTCTTTTGCCAGCGTTAGAAAACGCCTGGCAGGGAAAACCTCCGCACAGGAGGTCAAAGGGGGGCAGATCGTTGGGGTCGATCTCTCTTGCGTCTGGATAGTATTTTTCCTCCTCTCCAATGTCATGGATGGCGCGGTAGCTGGCGTCGGCGTACTTGTCGATCTCGCAGTGGCCAACACACTGGAAACCGCCCGCGCGGGTCAGTCCGGCCCGGAAGCCGCCGATTCCCGCGAACATATCAAAATAGCGGATCAGATCATTCGTCACCTCCATCGTTTTGCAGCGCAAGCAGAAAGCCGAGGACGTTGTCATCCACGTCCCCGGCCTGCGGCTGCTCTGCTTTTTCTTTTGCTGAGATAAGTTCCACGCCGCGCAGCTCCTCCCGGATGATCTGGCGGACAGCCTCCAGCAGAGTGTCCTGCTCATACATCCGGCAGACGGCGCGGCACACAGCGTCCGTCCGCTGCCCGGAGGGGATGGCGCAC
>CAJTSQ010000123.1 GCA_910578735.1 uncultured Oscillospiraceae bacterium | reverse complement strand
GGTGCTTGTCATGGGTGCCCTTGTCCTCCCACTCTATCCCGTGGCGCTCCATCACAGCGGCAAGCTGTTCCTTTTCAGAGCGTACCCACTGGCTCCACTCCGTGTCGCCCCTGGTTCCGCCCTTGAAGCCCTGGGCCGCTAACGCCTGTTTGAGAGATACCCTTGTGTCCAGGCCCCGCTTGCTCCCGGTGGTGAACGGTACGAAGTCGATGTGCAGATGGGGCGTGGCCTCGTCCATGTGGAGGTGGGCGGAGAACACCCGAAGCTGGGGGTTGCGCTCCTGGAAACCTCTCATATACTCGTCCAGTACCGCCGCCGCAAGCTGGCCGTCCTCGCCCTCGGCGCTCATGTCGTCCTTGTTCCCCACTTGCAGGATGATTTCATGGAACGGCTTTTCCTGCTTGCTGGAACGTATCTTCTCATAGTAGTCCTCAATTTTGCGGTCTGCCCGGGTCTGTTTGTCATTGTACCGTTTGAGGGCCTCGTCAAACAGCTCATGGAAAACGGTCTTGATATTTTCGTGGCAGTAGGTTATATTCAGATGGGAACGTTCTGGGTCGGTGTTCTTGGCGTTGAACGCCCTGCTGTTGTGGTTCACCGAACCTTGCCCCACCATCGCGCTAATCGTCCTTTTCAAATCAACACTCCTTTCGCCGCGAAGCGGCGGCCTTTGTTACTTTCTGCGAAAGTAACGCAAAAGCACTTTTGACGGCCTTGCGGCCATCAAAAGCGCATTTGCGCCCTACGGGGTGGAGTGGGGGCGTTGCCCCCGCCGTCTGCGGACGTCTCCCCCAGCAGGGCTGCCCTTTGAAAAGGGCACCCTGCACCCCGCCTAAACTTTGACACTCGCCGTTGGGCAGGGGGGAAAGGCACAGCCTTTCCCCCCACCCGGCCAGTGTCCTCCGTGGGCCAAAAGTCAAGGGGTTCGGGTTGTATTGCCTTGCGGCAATCTCCACCCCCAGGTATGCCCCCTTGACTTTTGGCCCCGCTCCCCGTGACGGCCGTGACGACCGTGACGATGTTTTACACACCGCCCCCGCTCTCAAAAAAGCCGTCACAGCCGTCACGGTCGTCACGCCTGGGGCGGTTCCAAGGTGAGGGTGATACTTCTCCCGGCGTGGCTCCTGCTGTTCTCATAACGGATATGATACTCCGCCGCCAGTCTCCCGGCCCGGACATTCAGCCGCATCGCCAGGGCGTTGGGCTTCATGTCGGTCTGGATAGCCGCCGCCAGCTCCGTGGCGGTGCCGCCCCAGGTGGGCCTGTCCGCCGTCACAAGGGCGGCAACGGCCTCCAATACCGGGTCGGGCGGTTCCACCCACGGCTCCGTTTCCAGCCGTTCCAGTTCCCACACAAGCCGCTCCCTGTCCTTGGTGAGATACATCCGCTGGTCTTGCTGGTCACGCCCTGCCACGTCCAAGATGGCGCTGCCGTCCGTCCGCTTCTCCTTTTGAAGAAGAAAGGCCCCGTCCGCCGCTCCCAACAGGCCGTTGGTGCCGGAAATCATATCAAACTTATCATCGGCCTGTTGCTTCCGGGTGTGGTGTACCAGCAGGAGGCAGATGCCGCAATCATCGGCAAGGCGTTTCAGCTTGCCCACCACCTCGTAATCGTTGGCATAGCTGTACTTGTCCCCGCCGACCTCCCGGACTTTCTGGAGGGTGTCAATGATAATCAGCTTGGTATCTGGGTGTTGGCGGACGAACTTCTTTAGCTGTTCCTCCAGGCCCAGGCCGAGCTGTTTGGCGTAGATTGCAAAGAGCAGGTCGTTGGTGCCGTCCATGCCGAACATCCGATACAGCCGCCCCTGCAAGCGGCGGTGGTCGTCCTCCAGCGCCAGATAGAGGACGGTGCCTTTGTGGACGGGATAGCCCCACAGGGGGAGGCCCATGCTCACATGATAGGCAAGCTGGGCCATCAGGAACGACTTGCCCACCTTGGGCGCTCCCGCAAAGAGGTATGTCCCAGGGTAGAGCAGACCGTCAATGATTGGCGGTCTGCTCTGGTAGACATTCTGGTAAAGCTCGTTCATGGAAACCGTGTGGAGGTAGGCCGGGTCGCTTGTCCGTTGAAGCTCCCGAAGAATATCCTCCATACTTTCATCCTGGGGGTTGTTTTCGGTAGCCGCTTCTGATATACT
>CAJTSQ010000122.1 GCA_910578735.1 uncultured Oscillospiraceae bacterium | reverse complement strand
TGAAGCGGATACCCTTTTCAGCCTGTTTCATGTGGCTGTCCAGCCAGTCCCGGCGGTAGCAGTAGATGAACAGGTTTTCCTCCCCCTTGTAGGGTTGCAGCCGTATCAGGTAGGCATACTGCGCCGTGTCCGCCCGGAAGCCGAACGCAAAGCCGTCGTTAAAGCCGCTCTCCGGGTGCCCCTGGCAGAAGTCCCGCATGGCGTCCCGGCTTTTCAAAAAGCCGCCGTACTGCTCGTCGCCCACCAGGGCCTCCATGACGCCCTCCAACTCCTGCTGAAATTCCTCGGTGTCCAGGTTCTCCCGGTGACTGCTCCACTTGGGGAAAAAGCCCTTGCCGTCCCCGCCCATGTCGGCCCGCAGGTGGCCGATGCTCCCGGTCTGGCCTTCGATCTGCATACTCTGGCGGGCGGTGTAAAGCCGCTCCGCAGGGGTTGCGGCCTGAAATGTCAATTCCATCAATGTCACACTCCTTTTATTTGCTCAAAAAAAGACCACCATTCATCCTCCCGCACCTGAAAAGCATCGCCTAATTGGATGGTATCGGGAAAGTTTGTTTGGGTGGTCTTTAAGGCGTATTTGTCGATCTCGGTGGCGTAGTAGCGGAGAACGGTGGCCCCCAGCTTATCCAGGGCGAGGTGGCCGCAGCTCATGCCGTCGTACATGGACAGCACTTCCAGTGGCTTCACGGTGATGCCGGGACAGTAGGACAGGATGTGGGCGATCACCTCCACCGTCCAGCCGTTGCCCAGCATTTTATACGCCTGGGTGTCGCTGACCGGGAACACAAAGCCCTCCGGCGCCGTTTGGAGGCGCATACACTCCCGCACCGTCAGCTTGCGGATGATATAGTAGCCGTCCATCAGCTTGATGGGGTACTGCTGGCCCTTTATCGTGATCTGGCCGTCCCGGACTTCGTAAATGGGCCTGTCCAGCGTCCCGCAGTATTGATAATACTGGCAGGAGGTGGTCAGGCAATTCGCCTTTTCCCTCATGGCGCGGCCCCTGCGGGTCTTACTGTTGGGCATGGTCAGGTCAACGCACTCGCCGGGGAGGATGTCGGTGTAGCCTTTGGCGGTGGCCTCCGCCACCCGCAGGGCGGGACAGTCGGTGGGGACGGTGTAAAGCCCGGTTTTCGCCCCGACCCCGCCGCCGTTCTCGCACAGGGTCTTGCTCTTGCCGCTCGCTGAATATACTCTGTGTTCCTGGCCCTCGGAGCCGGTGCCGCTCTCTATGGTGCCCACGCGGATGGGTGTAGCCACACAGGTCTTGCGGTCTACGGTATTGCCCACCATATTGCGGATGCCGTCTTTATAGTAGGTGGCCCGCAGGCATTGGGCCTTCCCGTCTGTGGTGACGTTTACCGGCTCTATTGCCATAGGCGCGGGGAAGTGCCCGCCGCCCAGGGCGTTCACGGCGCTGGCCCTGCTGTAATTCGCTTTCAGCGTGTAGCCCTTTTCATGGAGCGGCAGGCCGCTCTCCAGAACGTCCAACAGGATAAGGCCCCGATTCTCCGGCAGCTCCACGCCGGGGATGTTCGTCCAGTATAGCCGCTGACGGCTTTGGGCGGACACAAGGGCGGAGTTTATCAAAATGGGTTCCACGCCCAGCTCCGCCGTGATCTGTGCCCGTATCGCCGGGGCCATGCTCTTGTTGTTTTCGTATAAATAGAAGTCCGGCCCATACCGCTCCCTGGCGATCAGATAGTTGCGAAACAGCTCCCAGCCCAGGCCCTCCGGCTTTGTTTCCCGGTTCCGGGTCTGCGCTATGCTCCAATGGGTGCAGGGGGAGCCGCCCAGCAGAAGTTTCATCGGCTGTCACGCCCCTTTTCCAGCGCCCGCTCCCGCTGGATGACCTGCAAGTGGTCTTTCGCCCACTGCGGCATACACTCCGGCCTCACTTCGCCCAAAACGTCCCTGCGCTCCCACCGGCCATCCCTGCGGCCTGTGAACACGTTGACGCCATAGACCGATGTGCCCCGTGAATAGCCCCGCGCCCCGCTGCCATTCGTCACAAGGATAAGCTGGCAATCTGCCCGCCGGTACTCATAGCGGAGAGAACTTGGCTTGACCGCCACCACCTTGCCAGTGATGTCGTCGCTGTCGTTCAGCGGAAAACACTGTTCGCCGTTCAGCAAGTCCAGCGGGAT
>CAJTSQ010000121.1 GCA_910578735.1 uncultured Oscillospiraceae bacterium | reverse complement strand
CCCTCCCGGTCCGCCCCGTCTCCGACACCACCGCCGAGAAGAAGGCCGCCGCCGACCGCGCCGCCCGCGAGGCCGCGCGCAGCGACGGGAGACCCGAGACCAAGGCTGACCACAAGCCCCGCCGCCGCTTCTACCGCAGGAGGGGGAAGGGGAACTCTTGACCGCCGTTTCTTTGTACAGATAGGAGAGGGACGGCAATATAAACCAAACAGACAGACGAGCCCGCCTGCAACCGACTCAGCTCAGTTGCAGGCGGGGTTTTTCCACAACCGTATCTCTGCGGCGCGGAAGACCTGGGGGGATTGGTAGAGGGCTGCATCTCTCCCGCCGGCAGCGGTGTGCTGGCGGTGCTGCTGGATGAACTGGAGAAAACAGACCGTCTTCCCCGCATGATCCTTTACAGCCCGGACCCCGGCGGCAACAGCTACTTCCCTGACACCATCCGCCGTACCGCATATGTAGAGAGCAAGGGCCTCCTTTACGTTGGCACCGGCGTCTCCGGCGGCGTAGCCCTATGTGAAGCCCATCTTCCAGGCCGTCTGCGCCAAGGTGGGGGACGGCTCCCCCTGCTGCGACTGGGTGGGGGAAAACGGTGCGGGCCCGCTCTCCCGAAGCTGCGGAGCTGACGCTCCTCAACGACGATGCTGCCCGGAGCTGCTGGGAGCATCCGGAGCGGTACTATTGCAACACCGTTCCGGACGAAACGGACGGCCCACTGGAGGAGCTGCGGCGGTGCAAAGCCATGGCGGCTCGAGGCGTGGGGGAGTTTTCTGCCCGCCTTCCTTTGGACTGTTCCGAGATGCCCCGGCCTTCTCTCCTGCTGCGAGGAGCTGGAGATGCCGTTTCTCTTCCACATGGCTTCTGAGGACGCAGAGCCCTACTATGGGGTAGTGGATGCCCCCGGCCTTCCGGCGCTGGAGCGCGTCCTCCGGGACTTCCAGGGGTTGACGGTCCTGGCGCTCTCCCGAGTGGTCCGCTAAGCGGGCCCACGATAAAGCCCTTATAAAATGGTATCGTCCAATAAGCCAGCTAAAATAGACTCCTTATATCTCATCTGGTTGTATAGTACATAGAAAAAATTTGAAGCTAAAATAAGCACAAAAGCACCTTGCGCAATCATTGGCGTAGTTATTGTGAAGCAGAACACCGTTTCTACCAATTTAGCCAGCGGTGCCGCAATAAATTTGGTAAACAGATCACTTTTTACTTTACTGCGTATACCACAAAAATAGTAAGGGCCCACAAGAATGATGAGATTATGTTTATTCCCCGCCATCGAAAACCACTTCTACGTTGTCCTGTACATGGACCTCTATGCTCTCTTCATGGGCGTCTCTCGTAAAGACGAGGAAATCCACCGTGCTGTTACGGTCTGCAACGGTTTCTCCGGCATTGTGTTCCACTTTCTCTCCTCCGTAGTATAACATATTCGGAGCTGAAATGGAGTTCATAGCTTCGCCGGCCGTCTATGGCGGCGAAGTATCACTGCATAGTGCCAGTATACCACAGCGGCACGAAAAAGGGAAGTGCTCTAGGCGCGGTGAATATGCTCATCAGCATTGGAGGCGTTGCGATCTATGCCGTCCGCATCGGCCAAGGGGACGTGGATGGCGCAAACGATGTGTTCCGTCACGGGATACTCCTTCAGCTCTGTGCCGCCGCCGTGTTCTCGCTCGCAGGCATCTTTTTCGCGGATGGAATCTGTTCTCTGCTGGGTGCCAATGAGACCTTCCGCCATTTGGCAGTGGATTACCTGTTCTGGTACTCCATATTTATAGTCGCCACAGTTGAAAAAGAGCAAAGGATGGTAAAATAAAACCATGAGTTATTCAAAAGACTACCGGGAACGGACAATAGAATATCGCAAGGAAGGACATACGCTGGAGGAGACCCATCAGGTGTTCAAGGTATCGAGATCCACCATACAAAAATGGGAAAAGCAGCTGAAGGAAACGGGGAACTTGGGAAAGAAAGAGCTGCATCGAGATTTTCGAAAGATCGATCCTGAAAAATTGAGGGCCTATGTGGCAGAACATCCAGATGCATATCAAAGGGAAATGGCGGAGGCATTCGGATGCAGCCCAAGCGGCATTCGTGACGCACTGCAGCGGTGTCAGATCACAAGAAAAAAAAGACGACCAGGTATCAGGAACAGGAAGAACAAAGGGTAGCAGCGTATCAGGAGCAAATCAAGGATATCCCACC
>CAJTSQ010000120.1 GCA_910578735.1 uncultured Oscillospiraceae bacterium | reverse complement strand
GCTGTCGCAGCCCCCGGCCATAGGCGTACAGAGCCAGCGCGGAGGCCAGCTCGATGCAGGTCGTGGCTCCCTCCGGGTAGTCCCTGCGGAGATTCATCTCATATCCGCAGAGCGCATTTGTCAGCTCCCGGCCTACCCGTTCTGGAATGACACACTCCTCCATGTAGACTCCGATCCTGCCGCAGACCTCCGAAGCGGCAATAAGCTGGGGATGCTCCTCCGCCTCCTGAGCAGGGAGACCACGCCGGGCCTTGAGATCCTCGTTCCAATCCTTGTGTTCGGACTGGAGCATCCCCACATCGTCATAGCCGTGTTCATGGAGGATCTCTGCCAGCCGTCCGCTGGCCTCGATGCCCGCCTCGTCGTGATCCAGGCAGAGACAGACGGTGCGAAGGCAGGGGTTCCGCTCCAGCATCCAGAGCATGGCGTGTTCCGCGGTCCCACACAGGGCCACGAAGCTGTGTTCCTGCCAGCCTCGGGGGTAGCGGGAGAGGAAGGACATCAGGTCAATGGGCGCCTCAAAGACATAGAGGCGGTTGCTGGTCCCGATGTAGTGGAAGCTGCACCGGGGATCGCTGCCCTCCACGTTGATGCGGAAGGTTTTGCCGAGGCTGTTGAGGCTGCGCTTGTGGGCGTGGCGCGGGACGCCGTTTTCATCCTTACCGACGAAGACGGCGTTGTGATACTCTCTGTCCTTGAATTTCTCACAGCTCTCATACAGCAGTCCCGCCCGGACAAAGGCATTGACCACGTTCCGGTCCAGGAATCGGTGCTTGAGCAGGTAGGCGTACATCCGCCGCATCTCCCGGCCGGCAGAGGGCAGTGCAAATTCCTTCCTGGGCTTCTCCTCCTGCTTTGGGGCGGAGGCATAGACGGTTCCCTGCTCCCCGCCCAGCAGACGGGTGATGGCCTCGGGGTAGGAGAGGTCATAGAACTGCTGGACGAAGGAAATAGGTCCGCCGCCCTCCTTCACAGCGTGGTCGTACCATCCATTGCCCCGGACGGTGACGCTGTGGTCGCTGGCCAGGCGGTACTCCGGCCCGGAACGGATCAGCTTCTCCCCCTGATGGCGTAGGAACTCTACCAGATCCACCTCGCTGGCCCGGAGCTTCTGCTCCTCGGTAAAATGGATATAGGGCACTTTCTTCACCTCTTTTCGTTGCTGTGCATGTTCACTTGACTTTTGTTTATACTTTGTATATACTGCTTTTGGGAGGTGTTTCTCATGTATGCTACGATACAACGGTGGGGCAACAGTCAGGGACTGCGAATCCCCAAGGCGCTGTTGGACGCGCTTGGACTGCGGGAGAACGACCGGGTTGAACTGATCCAGTCCGATGATGGCATCCAGATTAAAAAGGCTGCAGCTGGACACCGCACGCTGGAGGAACGGCTGGTCGCCTTTTATGGCAAGCCTGTTGACGAGATTCCCCGTCTGGAGACGCAGGAGATCGACTGGGGCAAAAGGACAGGTGATGAGGTGTGGTGACCGTTTTTGAGCAGGGGGATATTGTCTATCTGGACTTTGATCCCCAGGCAGGCCATGAGCAGAGGGGACGCCGTCCGGCGCTTGTGGTCAGCAACAACCTGTTCAACCGTGTCAGCAGTCTTACAATGGTCTGTCCTATCACCCATACTGACAAAGGGCATCCGTTTCACATCCGGTTGGATGACACAACGAAGACTGACGGGGTAGTGCTCTGTGATCAGGCGAGGATGTTGGACCTGACCAGCCGCAACGCTTCCTTTGTAGAGAAGGCGCCCGCGCCCCTGACGGCAGAAGCGGTTGATATGATTATGGGGTTCGTGGAGATACGGTAATTTGAGCGAAAGAGAAACGAGCTGCCTCCGTATCTGGAGACAGCTCGTTTTGTGTGGCTTCTGGAGCGGCGGCTATCGAAGCTGCTGGACTGGCTCCTCATGATCGTCGGGCTTGTGGCCCATGGCGATCTTCTTCTCTCTGATCTTTCTCCTCAGCTTGCTGTCCACAAAGGAGATCCCACCGCTGGGAGGCGGGGCCTGCTCCTGGAAGATGCGGCCCATGTGGTAGAGGAGCCGGGTGGCGCTGGCGAAGAGGGAGGGAGAGTCGTCCATGTGGTCGAGAAAATATCGGGCGTACTCATTGCCCTGTTCCGCCGCCAGTGTGAACCAGCGAACGGCGGATTCCCTGTCCTGGGGAATATCCTTGCCCAGCAGGTACAGCTTGCCGAGGGCATACTGCGCATACTGGTTTCCCTGTTCCG
>CAJTSQ010000119.1 GCA_910578735.1 uncultured Oscillospiraceae bacterium | reverse complement strand
AAAATGCCGGAAACCATTGTGCTGCAACAGTTTTGTGCCTGCATCTTTTTCCCCCACACAAGGAAAATTGTCCTGCGTCATGAAGCAATCAACGCATGGCGGGATTTGAAGCGGAAAGAAGAACGGGAAATATCCCTTGACTATCTGATGTCAGAACGATATTTTGAACCGTCTGCTATGGACAGCTATTTTGAAAAGCAGGACAAGCCGACTGTATTTCTTGTGTTGGGAAAGGAAGTTATCGTTGATGATGAACGGTTAGCAACGGCACTATCAAGATTGCCGGAGTTAAGGCGAGAAGTTTTGTTGCTTTATTACTTTATCGGCTATCGTGATGAAGCAATCGGCAGACTGTACGGACGTTGCAGAAGTTTGATAAACCGCAGAAGAAATGTTGCACACAATTATTCACCAAACCCACCCATGTCATCTGGTCACGGGCTTTCAATTCCTCGGACGCGCCAGCGGCCTCCATCATCTGAGGGAGCATCCTGTCCATCCACTCCTGGGCGGTATCGTCAATGTCCAGCAGGTGGGCGGTGAGTTTTCCGCTGCCAGCCAGCTCCCGCCACAGGTCATGCTTGTGTTGCTTCAAGTAGCTGCGCCGCAGACTGCCATACTTGCCGGCTGTCCTGACCGGCTCTGCCGATTCGGGGTCTAGTGCCAGATCAGGGATGTAAAGGTATTATGGCACATCCGGTCCAAAATTGTAGGGATACCCAGTGGCCGCATTTTTCCGTTCCCTTTGTCGATATACACACGCCGGGCTGGCTTGGGAAGATAATGCCGCAGGTTGCTCTGAACGATACCTACCACCTTGTCTTTTGGCATTTGCAGGTACTTGTCCATTTTTGCCTTGTCCACGCCAGCAGTTTTATTGCCTTTGTTGGACTTGATATTATGGATGGCCGTAGGGAACTTTACGACGCCGCACAGCTTTTCCTTCGTATAGCCATAGGCTTTGGAAGACCGCTCCATATAGGCCATATGCACGAATGCGCACTTAGGCCGTCAGGCTACGACTTTACCACGCTTTATACCATTGGCGGATACAGCTGCCAAACGCATAGTGGAGTATCATCTCGCGTGCTATCTCCGACTTTGACGTGTCGTGTACAGGTTGACCCTGTTAACGATATTGGTTCAGCACGGCAGGGGAATTTCACCCCTTTTCTCCAAAACAGCCTTTGTATGCTTTAGTGTATTGTATTATATTTCAAATAGGATTTCTAGAGCCCATCAAAAACGGGATTGTCGAAAGCCAGATGACAGACTATAATAAAGTTAGCTTTTTACCGGAGGCGATTGCCTTCGCAGACAGGAGGATTCATATGGCAATCATCGGCATCGACTTAGGCACCACCAACTCCCTGGCCTGCGCCTACCGGAACGGCAGGGCGGAGCTGATTCCCAACGAGCTGGGGGACTGCAAGACCCCCAGCGCCGTCAGCTTATTGGAGGACGGCACCGTCTTGGTGGGCGCGGCGGCCAAGGAGCGGCTGGTGACGCACCCGGAGGCCACCGCCGCCTCCTTCAAAATCTGGATGGGCACGGAGAAGCCCCTGACCCTGGCGGGCCGGGGGTTCAAGCCGGAGGAGCTTTCCGCCCTGGTTCTCCGTCAGCTCCTGGAGGACGCAAAGCGTTATCTCGGTGAAGCAGTGGAGGAGGCCGTCATCAGCGTCCCGGCCTACTTCAACGACGACCAGCGATGCGCCACCAAGCTGGCGGCCCAGCTGGCGGGGCTGAACGTGAAGCGGCTCATCAACGAACCCTCCGCCGCCGCCCTCTACCACCGCTATTCCGCCCAGACCGGGGACTGCCAGCTGATGATTGTGGACTTCGGCGGCGGGACGTTGGATGTGAGCATCGTGGAATGCTTCGAGAACATCATCGAAATCACGGCCATTGCAGGAGACAACCGCCTGGGCGGGGACGACATTGACCGGGCCATCGCCGCCCACTTCTGCCAGGAGAACGGCCTTGCGGAGGAACGACTGTCCCCCTCCCTTCGGGCCTCCCTCTACCGGCAGGCGGAGACAGCCAAGATCGCCCTCTCCAGCGCTCCGGCGGCGTCCATCTCCCTCCAGCAGGGGGAGACACGGTACAGCCTTCTCCTGACCAACGACCTTCTGCGCCAGCTCTGCGGCCCGGTGTTCCAGAAGGTCCGGGCGGTCATCACCCGGGCTATGAAGGACCGCGGCCGGGGCGGCAGGCTCAATGACGTGATTCTGGTAGGCGGCTCTGCC
>CAJTSQ010000118.1 GCA_910578735.1 uncultured Oscillospiraceae bacterium | reverse complement strand
CGCCTTAAGTCTTCGTTCCGTATCTGTTTCACCAGTTTTTGCAGCACTTTGTCCAGAATGCTGACCCCCGTTTCGTCCTTCTCCGACCAAACACGGAAATGGTAATACACACTCTGCCATTTGGGATAATCACTGGGCAGCATCCGCCATTGTATTCCACCCTGGATTACGTACAGCACTGCACAAAACACATCATACAAATCATATTTTCGGGGCCGGGTTGTTTTCTTTGCCCCTTCCAAATCCTCCCGGATCAGCTTATATTCTTCCCGGCTGATATCACTTGGGTATTGATGCATTTTCCCCAGCTCCCGCTTGTTTTTTCCTATTATCTCCCACTCCGCCATTTTTGTCAAAAGATTTTAAACAGGCTCTAAGAGCTGTTGATTTCAAAGTCAACGGCTCTTATTCTTGTGCGCTTATCTTTATCAGTAGGTCATCACAGCTTACGGTTGGCCCAGCACTTCCACCCGCAGCAGGCCCCGCCACTCCCGCCGCTGGGCGTACTCTACCAGCTCACGGGCGTTGCCGGGATGCCATGCGTAGGCGATCAGAAAGTCGCTGTTGTCCACCATGTAGCGGTTGGCCCGGACGATAGCCAGCTTTCTCGGAACTCGCTCCATCCCCGGAGGATAAAAGGAGCCGTCAAAGCCGCTGGGCGTCTTTTCAGGCCGTTCCGCCGGGTGGTAGGGCCGCAGGCAGACCAGCCGCACGTCCGGGCGGCGCGCCTTGGCCCGCTTCACCGCGCTTGCCGCCAGCGCGTCAAAACCGCCGTAGCGCCCCACAACAAACTCCCCCACGCCATACTCCGTGATATGCCGCTCCACCAGGGCGTCCAGCTCCGGGGCCAGACTGTCCGGCGCGTCCCGGTGGCCGATAAAAAAACAGGTTTTCTCCATCGCATGACCTCCTTGTGCCCGCCCGTTCGCCGGACGGTAGGTTTTCTTATCCTGTGGTTGCCCTATTATATCATCGCATTGCCATAAATGGCAATCAGGCTCTCTAAATAATTTTCCGTTTTCGTGTTACCCTTTTAGCGGAAAGAGGGGTGCGCTATGGAAACGGAATATCGGGAGCAGTACATCCGCTTCGGATTGAAGGTGCAATACTACCGTAAATTGCTGGGGCTGACGCAGGAGGCGTTTGCGGATAAGATCGGGCGGTCATGGTCGTATGTCGCAAAAATCGAAAGCCCCACACGGGTCTTTGGCGTGTCGATGGAAACGCTGTTCAAAATTGCGGAGGCCCTGAACGTGCCCGCCTCAAAACTGTTTGAGGAATGAAAAAGCCGCCCTGGACGAACTGTTTCCAGTCAGTCCAGGGCGAAAATTATGCGTCAAGGGGTGGTCAGTAGGCTGGCGTCCCGTACCCGTAAATCTCATAGTGGCCTACGGCGTAGCGGTTCTCCCGGCAGCTATCGCCGGAGTTGCCCTCCACGGTGTAGACCATTCCGTTTTCTACCTTTTCCACGATACCCACATGGTCGGCAAGGCCGTCCTGGGGGCCGGAGCTGCCCTTGTTGTCCCAATCAAAGTAGATGATGTCGCCGGGGCGTGGCTCGTAGCTGTTATCCTGCCATAGTCCCCGGTCTTTGAACCAATCAGAGCCGGAAATACACCCCGCCGTTTTGGGGATCACACCGGCGTCCAGATACCCGCACTCGTTGGCGCACCAACTGACAAAGCAGGCGCACCACTCCATGCGGGAGTTGAAGCCGTACCACGACCAATAGGGCTGGCCCCCCACGTTGCCGAGCTGGGAGAGGGCCACCACCACGATCTCCCCGTCGCCTACGCCGATACCGTATAGGGCGCTGCTCCACATACTGCGGTTTTCTTCAGCCAGTAATTCCGCAAGCTGCGCCCGCTGGTCGGCGGTGAAGTTGTAGGCGTCCGCCATTTCATCGGCGGTCTTATGGGTCACGGTGATATAGAGGGTCGTTGTCGTTACCTCAACTTCTTCCTCAATGATGTTGCCCGCCCCATCGTCGGTTTCCACGGTTTGGGTGGTGGTGGCGGTTTCGGTGCGGCTGCTTATCTCGTTCATAGCCCAAAATATCTCTTTCAACAGCTCCTTTTTGCTGTCGTCCATCGTGGCAACCTCCTGGGGGTTGTCCGGGTCGGTGGTGGTCTTAACGGCGTATATTGCCAGCACCTCCGGCCAGACGGCGCGGGAGCCGGACATTTCAAGCGTGTCATGGGCGGTGCTGTTCTTGATCTCGTCCAGCTTGCCCTCATACTCTTGATTGATCTCCCGGACAACG
>CAJTSQ010000117.1 GCA_910578735.1 uncultured Oscillospiraceae bacterium | reverse complement strand
CACGCAGACCCGCGAGCCGGTTCTGGCCTATTCGGTGGAACTGACCGGCAGCGATAAGGACAGCTTGCGCGGCAACCTCTACCAGCAGGACAACCACCGCCTTGCGGAATATGCAGGGCGCGCCGCCTCCCCCTATACCGATGTGACTGTCACATTTGCCGGGGGAAAAGAAGTGCGGCTCCCGGAAAAGGAATTTCACTATGAAAAAGCCGCAGACCTGAAATATCTGCACGGCAGCATTAAGGAGGTTCGCAATGAAGCGGAGGACGAAACCGTGGTGCAGGGGGCGGTCAAACGGGAACATGACCGCCGGCGGGAAATGCCCAGGGGCTATTTTGCCGTCCACCTGCAAGCGCTGGATGAACAGCGGATTCAGGCCGAAGCAGACCGGCTATCGGCCGCGCTCACGGACTTAAAACAGCCCAACTCGCCGGACAAGGAGCAGTTTATGGCGGAAATCTCGGTGTATTTCCTGCCCCTGGCTTCCCAGCACGATATGAACCGGCTCTATGAAAAGGTACAAAAGCAGGTGGGACAGCCGGTGTACTTTTCCCCGCCGGACAACACGGGGAAGCGTTATATCGTCATGCGGCGGGAGGAACGCGCACAGGAGCAACCGGAACGCAAGCCCTCTATCAAGGCCCAGCTTTCCGCAAAGCCCGTCCCCGGCGATAACCCCGCCGCCAAAACCAAAGACCGGGAGGTGAGATAAATGCCCTTTGTACCCGTACCCAAAGACCTTGCCAAAGTCAAGACAAAAGTGGCGTTCAACCTGACGAAACGCCAGATTGTATGCTTTGGCGCGGGCGGACTGGTGGGCGTCCCCGCCTACATCTTTACACGCGGCAGCATTGGCAACGAACCGGCGGCGCTCCTTATGATCGGTTTGATGCTGCCCTTTTTTCTGTTTGGCATCTATGAAAAAGACGGTCAGCCGTTAGAAGCAGTCCTGCGGCATATGATACGCGCAAAATTCCTTTGTGCAAGGACGCGCCCGTACCAGACCGACAACCTGTACGCCGCCCTTTCGCGGCAGACCAAGGAGGTATCAGCGATTGAAAACAAAACAGCAGGCAAAGCAGGCAAGAAACCTGCAAGCGGCAAAAAAGGAACTGAAAAAAGAAAAGTCTGACTTAAAGGCCACCCTGCGCCTGACCCCGGACGCAAAATTAAGCAGCCGGGACAAACGGCGGCTTGCGGCATCGGTCAGCAAGGCAAAGCGGGACGGCAGGCTTCCCAAGACCGCCCAGCAGACCATCCCCTACCAGGAAATGTGCCGGGACGGTATCTGCATCATTGGCGACCGCTATTTCACCAAGCAAATCCAGTTTTACGATGTGAACTACCAGCTTGCACAGAACGAGGACAAGAACCTGATTTTTGAGAACTACTGCGATTTCCTCAACTATTTTGACAGCTCCATCAAAGTCCAGCTTTCTTTCCTTAACCAGCGGGCCGATATGGAGGAATACCAGAAGTCCATCCATATCCCGGAGCAGGCCGACGATTTCAACGGCATCCGGCGGGAATATTCGGGGATGCTCAAAGGCCAGCTTGCCAGGGGGAACAACGGCCTGACAAAGACCAAGTACATCACCTTTGGCATTGAAGCGGACAGCCTGAAAGAAGCAAAGCCCCGCCTGGAACGCATCGAAGCGGATGTGCTGGCGAATTTCAAGGTGTTAGGCGTCCGCGCCCACTCGTTAGACGGCTATGAGCGTCTGGCAATCCTGCACCGGATGTTTCACCCGGCGGATAACCAGAAATTTAAGTTTGCCTGGGACGCCATCTGGAAAACCGGGCTTTCCAGCAAGGACTTCATCGCGCCGGACAGCTTCACATTCAAGTCCGGCCAGTATTTCCAGATCGGCAGGACTTATGGCGCGGTATCGTTCTTACAAATCCTCGCCCCGGAACTGACCGACCGTATGCTGGCGGATTTCCTCGACCTGGAAAACAGCATGGTGGTGACGCTGCACATCCAGTCCATCGACCAGAGCGCGGCAATCAAGAACATCAAGCGCAAGATTACCGACCTCGACCGCATGAAGATTGAGGAACAGAAAAAGGCAGTCCGGGCAGGGTACGACATGGACATCATCCCGTCCGACCTTGCCACGTTCGGCAGCGAAGCAAAGACGCTTCTGGAAGATTTGCAGAGCCGCAACGAGCGGATGTTCCTTGTGACCATGCTGGTGATGAACCACGCCGGGACGCGGCAGAAGCTGGAAAACAACATCTTCCAGGCGGCGGGCATCGCGCAGAAATACAACTGTGCGCTGCG
>CAJTSQ010000116.1 GCA_910578735.1 uncultured Oscillospiraceae bacterium | reverse complement strand
CCGCCGGAAAGTAACACCCGCTTCGCGTCTGTCACTTTCCGGCGGGGCCAACATCCGTCACTGATAGGAGGTGCGTTTTTACGGCAATTTTTCATTGTCCTATACAAATCATCCAACGGAGCCAGGGCAAATCCGCCGTGGCCGCTGCCGCCTACCGGAGCGGCGAAAAGCTGGTGAACGAGTGGGACGGCCTGACCCATGACTACACACGCAAAGGCGGCGTTGTCCATACGGAAATCATGCTGCCCTCTCACGCCCCACCAGAATTTCAAGACCGCTCCACTCTCTGGAACTCTGTGGAGCAAATCGAGAAGTCCGCTACTTCTCAGCTTGCCAGGGAAATTGAAGTGGCCTTGCCCGTTGAGTTGTCCAGGGCGGAACAGTTGGCGCTTGTCCGCTCTTTTGTGAAAGACAACTTCGTGGACGCTGGGATGTGCGCCGACTTCGCCATCCATGACAAGGGAACCGGCAACCCTCACGCCCACATTCTGCTGACAATCCGGCCTATAAAAGAAAATGGAGAATGGGGCGCAAAGTGCCGCAAGGTTTACGATCTGGACAGCCAGGGCCAGCGCATCCCGGACGGCAAAGGCGGCTGGAAAAGCCACCGCGAGGACACCACTGACTGGAACCAGCGCGGCAATGCAGAGAAGTGGAGGGCGGCATGGGCGGCTTATGCAAACCGGGCTTTGGAGGCCGCAGACAGGCCGGAGCGCATCGACCACCGCAGCTATGAGCGCCAGGGCATTGATAAAATCCCCAGCGTCCACATGGGGCCTGCCGCCAGCCAGATGGAGTGGCGGGGCATCCAGACGGAAAAAGGAAACATCAACCGGGAGATCGCTGCTGATAACAAGCTACTGAAAGAAATCAAGGCCCGCATCACCCGGCTTTACAACTGGAGCAAGGAGCAATCGACACCGCCCCAGGGCCGGGAAAGCATCATGGATTTTCTTTTCCAGGCAAAGCAGGACACCGCCACGACTTCCCGATATGGCAAGGTCAAGGCGCTCAAAGCGGACGCAAAACTTTTCAATTTTCTGATGGAGAACGGTATCAAATCCATGCAGGAATTGTTTGACAAGGTTGCCACCATGAACAGCGATTATTACGACTTGCGCGGCAAAATTGTGAGTAAGGAGCGGCGCATTTCCGTTCTGGCTGAACGGCTGGAAATGTGGACGCAGTATCAGAAATATAAGTCTGTCCGCCAAAAGCTGGACAAGGTTTCGCCGGGAAAGCGGGAGCAATTCGAGCAGCGTCACAGTGCCGACCTCGCTCTGTTCGATGCCGCCGTCCGCTATCTGGACACGCTGAAAACTTCCGGCGAGATCATCACTCCCAAGGCGTGGAGGGCGGAGGCCGCAAAGCTGACTGCTGAGAAAGAGGCTGATTATCTGCAAATGCGGGCCATGCGGGAGGACATCAAGGCGGTTGAGACGTTGAAAAAGACTGCCGAACGCCTTGCCAGAGAGGGGCAGACCCAGCGCAGGGAGGAACAGGAGCGATGACCTATCAGCAATATCGGGCCGTCCGGCGGCTGGTACATAGCTGCTGCAACTACCAGGACGGCAACTGCCTCCTGCTGGACGATGGGGAGGAATGTGTCTGCCCGCAGGCAATTTCCTACTCGCTGATCTGCCGCTGGTTCCGGGCCGCTGTCCTGCCGCTGGATGAAAGTCTGTGCGCTGCCCTGCTGCACCGGGAGGATATGAAGAAATGCGTCCTATGTGGCGGCTGGTACATCCCCAAGTCAAACCGGGCCAAATACTGCCCTGATTGCTCTAAGCAGGAGCAACGGCGAAAGACCCGTGAACGAGTGCGCCGCCATAGGGCTGGTATGTAACGCTTTAGGCCCAAAACAGCCCTGATTTTTCAAGGCTTTCCGGGCGTGGTCGATAGGGGGGCTGTATGTTTCCATTCCGACCCCCAAAAACGGCCCTCTAAAGGCCCACAAATCGGGAGGTGAACACGATTGCTGACTATATGACCGGCGATACCAAATTGCCGCCCTATTTGCCCTATCCACGCTTTCTGATGGAGGCGGATCTGACGCAGTTTTCCAAGCTGCTGTATTCCGTTCTGCTGGACAGGGCGAACCTCTCCCTCGCTAATGGCTGGCAGGATGATGAGGGGCAAATCTACATCGTCTTTCCCGTCTGCAAAATCGCCAATGCGGTTGACCGCAGCCCTATGACCGTCAAGAACGCATTGACCGAACTGGAAACGGTTGGGCTGATTGAGCGCAGGCGGCAAGGATTTTCCCAGCCTAATCGCATCTATGTGAAGATACCAGATGGACAAGATATTGTCCTACTGACGGACAAAAAATTGTCCCATAGAGGGAAAGAAACTTGTCCCACTGATGGACAAAAAGCTGTC
>CAJTSQ010000115.1 GCA_910578735.1 uncultured Oscillospiraceae bacterium | reverse complement strand
GGTGTGGTCTGCGGCGTCCGGGTGGAGGAAGTGGAAGACCCGCTCATGCGGGAGATCCGCCGCCTGGATAAGCTGATCGACGAGTTGGCGAAGGGAAAGACGATGGAGAAGATTCTGCGGAAATAGGAGGAAGCAGCCATGTGGGTATGTCCCAAGTGCGGGCGATCATTCAAAAATGTGGACCAGAGCCACTACTGCGGGAAACCTCCGGCGACGATTGAGGAGTATATCGCCGCCCAGCCGGAGGAGGCGCAGGACTATCTGCGGCAGATCAACGCCGCCATCAAGGCCAGCATCCCGGAGGCCAAGGAGAAAATCTCCTGGAGTATGCCCACCTACTGGAAGGGCCGCAACCTGATCCAGTTTGCGGCCTCCAAGCGGCACGTCGGCCTGTACCCCGGCCCGGAGGCCGTGGAGGCGTTTGCCGCCCAGCTGACGGAGTACAAGACCAGCAAGGGCACGATCCAACTCCTTTACAGCAAGCCGCTCCCGCTGGAGCTGATTGGGGAGATTGCGAAGTGGTGCGAGGAAAACAACTGAGGAGAGCTTAAACGTGGGTAAGCAAATCAATTATTGGCTGGGATACACAGATTTTTTGCAGATCGCACAGGCGGCATTAGATTGTGGTTGTGTTATTATCAAGCCCGTTTCTGAAAAACTGATTTATGGGCAGACGCTGGACATCGTTACAGAAAATCAGCATCGTTATTACTTCTACCTGCCAGAAGCGGGTGCATTGATGGAGCAGCAGATACCATTCCAAGACGGGAATTTGGTCGGCTATAGTGCCGCTGGCAATACGGTAATAGAAGCAGGTTTTTCCTTGGTTTATGACGAAGCGAAGAAAATAACTCGAAGCCGGTTGTTTGCAATTTCTGGATACTATGATGAAAGTAGGGAGTATATTCCCAGACCGGAGTGCCTGACGAAAACCTATAACAGATTAGCCCGTACAGTAAAAAAGGTAGCGCCATATACAGAATTAACCGATTATATTATCAGCACCCATGATAGCAGTTACCGGCAGGAAAAAGAGTGGAGGCATAAAGAATATGTTTCTCCCGCATACCTGGCGCTGAGAGCATCCCAGAAATATGAGTTAGTTTCCAGTCTTTAGCGTCTAATGCCTGCCCGCCTTCCATTGAGAGCGGGCAGGCATTTTCTGTGCTCTTAATTTTGCGGAAAATTTTTGTAGGATTTTGCCGTCTCCGGTGTATAGTAGGACATACGAACAAAAAGGAGGGAGTCATCGTGGAGGATACGCGGCTGGTTCACGCCCTGCAAAACCGGCAGAATGGGGCGATGGAGCAATTCCAGACGGCGTACACACATCATCACTCCCATCCTCCCTGACGAGCGGGATCGGGAGGAGTGCCTGTCCGACGTGCTGCTCCGGGTGTGGGACTCCATCGGCACCTTCGACCCGGGCCGGACCGCCCTGACCACCTGGCTCACCCATCTGGCCCGAAACGCCGCCCTCAACCGCCGCAGGGGGAATGAGCACCGCAGAGAGGGCGGTACACTGGATGAGGCCATGCCGGACGCCGCCGACGGCCCAGAGCAGTCCCTTCTGAAAGCGGAGGCGGCCCGGGTCCTGTGGGCGGCGGTGGAGCGGCTGGGCCGCAGGGACCGGGAGCTGTTCCTGCGCAAATATTACTACTACCAGCCCACCGCCCAGATCGCAGCCGAATCCGGCCTGACCGTCCGGGCGGTGGAGGGGAAGCTGTACCGTATCCGCAAGCATTTACAGTCGGAACTGGGAGGTGTATTCCATGGATGAATTTGACCGTCTGCTCTATGAGGGCTCCGCCCAGCTGCCGCCGGAGCTGTCCGAGCTGAAGCCGCCCTGTCCGTGGAAAAAGCCCATCAGCCAGATTTGCTGGGGACTGGCTCTCGTTACCATCACCCTCAACTTTTTGGGCCTGGACACCATTCTGCCGGCGGTGGGGGCGGCGTTGCTGTGGCTGGGCCTGGCCCCCCTGCGGCGGGAGAACAGTGGATTCCGGTTCGCCTATGCCTGTGCCACTCTGTACGCCCTGCTGCGCTTGGCTGTTGTGTTGTTCCAGGCTACACCTTTGGATCATTGGCTTGCGGGCCTAATCGGTCAGGAGTGGAACACCACCACCGGCCCAGTGCCCCTCTACTATGCGCTGCGGACAGTCCTGATCCAGTTGGTTCTGGTCTTTGCGGTCGGCGGACTGTGGCAGGGATTGAAGGGGGTATTCCATCAAGCCGGACAGAAGCCCCGCACCGCCGCTGCCGGAGGACTGGTCATGCTGGAGGTTCTGCTGCTTCCGATGGCCCTCGTTGGGCTGGAGGGATGGCTGCTGGTGGGACCCATCCTGATCCTGTGGGTCTGCCTGATCGTGAGCCTGCGCAGAATTGGCAAAAGTCTGGATCAGGC
>CAJTSQ010000114.1 GCA_910578735.1 uncultured Oscillospiraceae bacterium | reverse complement strand
ACCACGGGAGTCCCGCTGGACATAAAGGCGGAGAAGATCAGGCAGGCCAGTACGATGATGGCCCCCTCCAGACACACGCCCACATAGCTTTTCAGGAAAGCGCTCCCGGCAAAGCTGGTCCCCTCCCCGGCAAAGGACGACAGGGGCAGCGGGGCCAGGGCGGTATAGAAGTACAGCCGGAAAAAGCGGCCATATACGGTGAGTATCAGGATAAAGGACATGACAGTGATAAACAGGCTGCCCAGCAGGGACACCAGCCACAGGGGGATGCTGGCGAGAAAGCCCACGCCCTCGATGGCGTCCACGATCTCCTGGGGGACGGCGATGCTGGCGGCGGCCATACCGCCGATACCGCCCATGACGGTCTGCACAATACCGCCGCAGACGGAGAAAATGCCGGTCATAATTTCCATAGCGGAGCCGACGGCCAGCTTTGCCAGCACAAAGCGGATGAAATGCCGCAGTACAAATTCCGGGCGCTGGAAGTCCCGGAAACTGGCGGCGGTCTGGAAAATGCTCATAGCGAAGAACAGCACCAGCAGGCCGTAGCCCACGGCCTTCATCGCGTCGTTGATGGTAACGATGGTCCCCCATACCGTACCGCCTCGGAACCCTTCCGGCGTAGTGGTAATGAGGGACCATATCTCTGTCAGCTTTCCATTCCAGGTGTTGAAAGCCGATTGCAGGTTTCCAACGATCCAGTTGTCGCTCAAAAGAAATTCACCTCCAAAAATGCGGCTCAAATTGAGACGCATTTCGACAATATATTATAAGGTAGGGGCGGACGCTGCGGCCCGCCCCCCTGGGCGGCTTACAGCGCGCCGATGGTGGTCAGAATCTCCTTAGCAAAGGCTATCATAAGCCCACCAAACAGACACAGGAAGCCCTGGGTGCGCTGGCTGGCGTCGTGGGACTGGATGGACATACCCACCTGGACGATGCCCCAGCCCAGCACGATCACGCCCACGGCCTTGATGATGGAGAAGATAAAATCAGAAAGATTATTTACGATGGTCAGCGGGTCGCCGCCAGCGGCGAAGGCCGGACAGGTCATGGCGGCGCAGAGGGCCAGGGTCAGAACGGCGGTGAAGTAGCGGCGCTTGGCCCGGCGCTGGCGGGCGGTGATGGTTTCAACGGTCTTTTTCATTGGGTAGTTCCTCCTCGTCAATGATGATAATATTGTCCAAGCCCTCGAACGGCAGGCTCAGGTCCTCCTGCGCGAAGGTCAGGCCGGGATGATGGATGTAGGGGGCGGCCCCGCCGTCCTCGGTCAGCTTGATATTGGGGTGCTTGAGAATGTCGTACTTCTTGTCAATAACCGGCCTCTCGCCCCGGATAAAGACGATGGCATAGGCGTTGTCCATGGCCCGCACTTCATCTGGTGTAAGTAATTCGCGGCCGGTCTGCTGGTACGATGTGGAGCTGGAGCCGTGGGAACCCTTGGAAATACTGCGGTTCCGGGTGTCCAGCGTCTCCTTTCCCAGCATCTCAGAGATGTATTTGTGGGTACTTTGCTCATTTCCACCCAAATAGATCAATGTGTCCGCGTTGCCCATCAGGCCCTCCCAATCGTCTTTGAACAGGGCTTTCAGGGCGGAGATATTTTGCAGGACAATGGTGGACATGATGTTGCGGGAGCGCATGGTAGCCTGGAGCTTACCAAAATCGTCCGGCAGGGAGACGTTGCAGAACTCGTCCATCATCAGCCGGACCGGGACGGGCAGCGCCCCCTGGTGTACCTTGTCCGCCTGATAGTAGAGGGCCTGAAACGCGCAGGTGTAGAGCATCCCCACAAGGTAGTTGAATGTACCGTCATTATCGGGGATGATGGCAAAGACGGCCTGCTTGCGGTCCCCCATCAGGCCCAGTTCCATATCGTCCCGCGTGGTGATGCCCACGATCTCCGGGATGATGAACGCGGACAGCCGGACGGCGGCGGACAGAAGAATACTTTTCGCGGTTTTGCCGGCGGCTTGCTTGAAAATTTTGTACTCCCGCACAGCGATATGGCTGGGGTCCTCCTCCTCCAGCGCTTCAAAGAGCAGGTCCAGGGGGGATTGGAAGTCGTCGCTGTCCTCCCTGGCCCCGCCGTTCTCGATCATATACATGACCATTTCAAAGTTTTGCTCCTCCGGGGGCGCTTCATGGAGCAGGTAGAGGATCAGGGCGGTGTCCAGGGCAATTTCGCTTTTCTCCCAAAACGGGTCATTGTTGCTGGCGTTCTTGGGGGTGGTGTTGCGGATCAGGTTGTGCACCAGCTTCATGGCGTCCTTGTCGTCCCGGATATAGGGGAAGGGGTTAAAGGCGTCGGAGTTGGCCGGGTCGATCAGGTCAAACACTTTAATGATATAACCCTTCTGAATGAGCAGCGGAGCCACGGCCCGCAGCATTTCTCCCTTGGGATCAGTCACAA
>CAJTSQ010000113.1 GCA_910578735.1 uncultured Oscillospiraceae bacterium | reverse complement strand
GGTGGTTAAGGCAAATAACTGAAATCGTTCAATAATTGGCTACCCACAAGGTTTTCCTGGTAAATCTTTTGATCAACACAACGCACCGTGGAACTAATTCCGTTGCACTGCGCTTCAATTTGACTTTTGAGAGGCAGACTTGGAAGAAAATCGATTTTGACCGCTTATTGCAAACGAAAGGTATACGAACACCGTAACAAAAGCGAGGTTGTCAGTGTACCGCAATGTGTTCGGCCTCATAGTCGATATAGACGACTATGAGGCCGGAACATATTTACAGACAAAACACGCGACCTACAGAGAGATTCAGTTGTGGGTCAAGGAGCGTTACGGCCTCCATGTCAGCAACCACGCCATATCACAGGTCAAGGCGCTCTGCGGCCTTGCCAGGGACGGCCCCGGCGGCGCGGAGGGACAAGACGGCCCGAAGCTGCGGTCAGACAAGGAAGCCGCCATCCGCGAGGCGTTTCTTTGGTTTGGCATCATAAAAAGAGAATGACGTTTTACGGGGGCCGCTTCCAACCGGGAGCGGCCCTTGTGAAATTTCTCCCCCCGCCCCATTGATAAACCGGCCGCCACCGTGTAATAACGCCCCTACAACGATCAAATAGATTTTTTAAGGGTATGAAATGGCTGCGGCCATTTTATGCCCTTTTTTCGTTTTTTCGAGAAGGGGCAACACTTGAAAAGAGGCTATGGCATCCAGGTCCGCTCCCGCCTGGAGAGGACTTTTAGTGGAGCCGCTCATGCGGCTCCGAGTGAAATGAAAAGTCCAATGAGGATTGCTGCGAGGAGGAACATCATGGACAAACAAACCACTGCCCAGCCCTACCCCTGGTACGACGACCGCGTGGAAGCTGTGCGGAAAGAATACGTCAATCCCTGGGCGGAGGCCGAAGGGCCTGCGGTGGAACCAACGTGGTACACCCCCAGGGAGATTTACAATTACCTGGACGGGAAGGTCTGGAAACAGGACGAAGCCAAGCGGGCTGTATCTGTTATCATGTACCAATGTCTGCGTGGCATCAAGTCCAACGCCATGTTCATTGGCCCGTCCGGCTGTGGCAAGACCCATATCTGGCGGTGCCTGCAAAAACTCTATCCCAACCGCATCGAGATCGCCGACAGCTCCAACCTCACCCAAGACGGCTGGAGAGGGAACAAGAAATGGACGGACCTGCTCCGCTCCCCCATCTTCCGCGCCGGGTATCATACGATCCTGGTTTTGGACGAGGCGGACAAGATGCTGGCCCCCAAGTTCTCTTACAGTCAAAACGTCAGCCAGAACATCCAATCGGAAGGATTGACTATTTTGGAGGGCGCCTGCGTGGAGATAAAAATAGATTCCGTCATCCATACCGTAGACACTTCCCGCATCAGCTTTGTTCTGTGCGGCGCATTCTCCAACAAGGCCCGCAGCGTGGCGGAGAGGGACAGCGGGAGCCGTATTGGCTTCGGGGCGGACCCCAAGCCTGTACAGCCCTACGCCCGCCCCCTGGGCGAAGCCGATTTCATCGAGTTCGGCGTCATGCCGGAGTTTCTTGGGCGTATCCAGAAAATCGTCCACCTGGAGCCCATGACGGAGGAGGACTACTACCGCATGACGGACAGCTCTTTCAGCCTCTTGACCCATATCCAGGAGCAGTACAAGGCAAGCATCCGCCTCACCCCCCAGAAGCGGCGGGAGCTGGCAGAACTGGCCTGTCGAACCGGGCTTGGCGTCCGAGGGATGACAAATCAGATCCGGCAGTTGGTGGACAACGCCATCTTTGACGACTGCGAGTGCCGCTGCTTCGAGTTTTAATGATAAGGAGAACGACATGGAGCTGATCTATGAGTTTGACCCCAGCCAGAGAATCGTCAACACCCGCTTCGAGGGCCTGGACGGGACCGAATCCGTAACGTCCGTCAAAGACGCTCTGTGCCTGCTGAAAATCCGAAACCCCGCTGTCAAGTTTGCCGAGACCGTACAGAGTGGGGGCTATAACGATACATCGGACGCAGAATACGAGCGTATGCTCAACACCATAGAATTTATCAGTGGGCTGTGGCGTTACCCTGACGCGCCGAAAGAGGCCAAAACGGAGTATGAGATGAACGTGCTCACGCTGCTCGCCGCCGCCATTGAGGCGCTCAGTGTGCTTCATGCACGATATCAAATGACTAAAACATGACAATATGGAGTGTCATCGCCAGTGATAAAATGTAAAAAAACGCCGAGGAAAAAATGTAGTTTTGTGGCGGAGGAGGCGAAAAAAAGATAGACTCCCAATCAGGGCGAAAAAGAGCCCGGAAAGGGAGTCAGGAAATGAAAGGAGCACAGTGGATGGATATCCGAAGCGACAGACAAAAAGGGCTGAGCTATGTGGAGCTGGGCCGGAAGTACCACATGGACCCGCGAACAGCAAAGCGGTACGCGGA
>CAJTSQ010000112.1 GCA_910578735.1 uncultured Oscillospiraceae bacterium | reverse complement strand
AATGTTTGATCTGGATCTGCTGTTTCAAAAATCGGAGCTGATCCCGGTGGTGATCCAGCACGCGGACAGCAAGGACGTGCTGATGGTGGGCTTCACCAACCGGGAGGCGGTGGAGCTGACCCTGAAAACGAAAACCGCCTGGTTCTGGAGCCGGAGCCGGAATCAGCTGTGGAATAAGGGGGAGACCAGCGGGAATTTCCTCCACGTCCGGGAGGTCTACACCGACTGTGACACGGACACCCTGCTCTACCTCTGCGCCCCGGACGGCCCCACCTGCCACACGGGAGCAGACAGTTGCTTTTTCCAGAGGATTGATCTATAATAACAAAAGCGCGGGAGGGATATGCTATGGACAGCACATTGGAGGCCCTGCACCAGGTGATCCTGGACCGGAAGGCCAACCCACAGGAAGGCTCCTACACCTGCTACCTGTTCGGCAAGGGGCTGGATAAGATCCTGAAAAAGGTGGGGGAGGAGTGCGCCGAGACCATCATCGCGGCGAAGAACAACGTCCCCACCGATACGGTGGGGGAGGTGTCCGACCTCATCTACCACCTTCTGGTGATGCTGGCGGAACAGGGGATTCCCCTGGAGGACGTGCTGGCCGAGCTGAGCCGCCGCGCGGAGAAAATCGGAAACCTGAAGCAGATGAAACAGGTGGATAAGGAGAGTTGACCATGGAAGAACGCAACATAAACCGCTATGACTTTGACAGCGATTACGCCAAGGCGCACCTGACGCTGAACCAGTATGTGGCCCGGACCTACGGCTGGATGTTCGTGGGGCTGATGATCACCTTTGCGCTGGCGGCGGTGCTGGCCTACACGGGGACGGTATTCTACCTGTTCTCCATCCCATCCCTGCCCATAATTCTGCTGATCGCCGAGCTGGCGGTGGTGCTGATCCTGTCCGCCGGCATCCAGAAGCGGCCGGTGGGAGTGACGCGGATGCTGTTCGCGCTGTACTCCCTGATCAACGGCATGGTGTTCTCGGTGTACTTCGTCCTGTATGAGGTGGCCAACCTCATCTTCATCTTTGGGCTGACCGCGCTGTTTTTCGGGGCGTTCGCGCTGTACGGGCGGTTTACCAAAACCGACCTGTCCCGGCTGCGCCCGCTGCTCATCGGCGGGCTGATCTTCCTGCTCATCGCGGGGCTGCTGATGATGTTCATCGACTTCAGCCCGCTGGAGCGGATTGTGTGCATGGTGGGCATTGTGGTGTTCCTGTGCTTCACCGCCTATGACACCCAGAAGATCAAGGCCAACTACGAGTATTTCTACGGCGACGAGGCGATGCTGCAAAAGGCGTCCATCTACTCCGCCCTCCAGCTCTATCTGGATTTTATCAACCTGTTTTTGTACCTGCTGCGGTTCCTGGGCAGGAACAGCCGCAGATAAACGAAAAAACCCGGCCGCTGTCTCAAGCGGCCGGGTTTTTTCCAAAATAAAAACGTCCCCAAAGGGACAAGTCATCTTTGCCTGTGAAGTTTCCGTCTGCCCTCAGCGGTCGCTGGGAACGGTAATCTCTCCGGCGAAGATCAACTCGTCGATATCAACGGGAACAGTGTGGATGACCTTCATTGCCATCGCCTCCTTTCCTATGGGTTTGCTATAGTATAGCAGGTTTTGATTGGATTGTAAAGGTTTTTTTGTAATATTTATGAATTTACATAATACTTACAGTATTTCATATATTTGGAAATTGTCTCTGAGCACGCCCGGGAGCGGAATAGGGTTTGACAAACCGGAAGGATTGTGGTAAAATCCAGCCAATGCGAGGATGAGGCCCAGTAGCCGGAGCGTGCCTGCCCAGAGAGCCCCCGTTTTGGTGGAAGGGGGAGAGGGGCGTCCGGCGAATACCCCTCGGAGCAGCCGCCTGAACGGGGCCCGTTCCCCAGTAGGGCCGGACGGGTGCGCCCGGTACAGCGCAGGGGTTCTGCTGGGAACCCCCCGAGGCCGTTTTCGTGAGAAGGCGGCAAAACAGAGGTGGTACCGCGAGCTTTCGCCCTCTGTCCCAAAGGGACAGGGGGCGTTTTGATGCAGAAGGAGCAATAAGATGGAGTACAGAGTATTTGGCGCGCCCCGGCCCGGTGTGGACTACGGGGCGCGGCCCGGGGCCTATGGCGTGGCCTTTGATGGCGCGGGCCGGGCGGGGATGGTGTTCGTGCATTTTGCGGACAGCTCGGTGTATATCCTGCTGGGCGGCGGGATCGAGCCGGGGGAGAGTGAGGCGGAGTGCCTCCGCCGGGAGGTCATGGAGGAGATCGGGTACCCGGCCACGGTGGGCGAAAAAGTGTGCGTGGGCGAGGAGTATACCTTCACCCGGCAGGGACAGGTCCCCTTCCACCCCATCGGCCACATCTACCTGATGGAGCTGGGAGAGAAGGCGGCCCAGGGGGAGCCGGGCCGTGAGCTGGTCTGGCTTCCGGTGGAGGAGTGCCGGGAGAAAATGGCGTTGGACTACCAGTCCTGGGCGGTGGAATAAAGTGTACCCAAAGTCAAGGACAAATTGAACTACAGAT
>CAJTSQ010000111.1 GCA_910578735.1 uncultured Oscillospiraceae bacterium | reverse complement strand
ACCCGAACAGGTTCTTCCGCCCCTTGGCGGACCACTCGTCCACCTTCTCCGCCATGGGAGACGACGGCGTGATGGGATAGATGGCCGCTACCTCCGTGAAGGCGTAGGCCACATGGGCGGCGGCTGTGTTGCCGTCCATGACGACGTATTGTTTCTTCATGACTGACTTTCCTTTCTGACTGTGATGTCCCGCGCGTTCATGCGGGCAGAACAGGGAGTACCTTTGACAAAGGGCAATTCCGTTTTGCGGAAAGCGATTCCGAAAAGAGAAAATAAAATAGTACACAAAACGCCGACTTTGTGTTACACTTTTTATCATAAGCATTTTAAATGGGGTTGTCAAGGTTTAGAGAGCTACATATTCCAAAAAAGCGTTTTGCACGAAAAAGTGCTCAATTTTTTAATAAGCACCACAAACAGACTTTTATGGCGGTTTATAAGATGCCCGGCGGGCATGGAGGCCAGACGGTTTTCCAGCGAAAAACCCTAGGTGTAATCCCGAGACTGCCAGGTCTTGTCCGGCGTTCCGGTCTTTGGAATGCCGCCGCGATACATGGGGGAAGGAGTAAAGGTTGTTATGGCGAGAGAGCAGATTTCCAGCATCCTTCGGGCGCTGCAGATTTTGGAGTGCTTTACCGACAACAAAACAGAATGGACGCTGAAAGCACTGGTAAAGCAACTGGACATGCCGACCACCACGGTGTTCCGGCAGGTGTCTACTCTGACTGCCCAGCAGTACCTGATTCAGGACCCCGTGCGAAAAAGCTATCAGGTTGGCCCCCGGCTGATGCTGCTGGCTACTTCCATTCTGAGCCAGTCGGATCTGCGCCGCCTGGCCCGGCCGGAGCTGGAACACCTCAGCGACATCGTTCAGGAGACGATCAACCTCAGTGTCCTGTTGGAGCGGGATATCTTCTATTTGGACAAGGTGGAAACGCGCCGCTCCATCGTCTGCAATACCCGGATTGGCAGCCGCGCCCCCGCTTATGCCACCAGCTGCGGCAAAGCGATTATGGCGAGCCGCAGCGAAGAGGAAATCGACAGCTTCTGCCTGTGGATGGAGCGAGAGGCTCAGCTGCTGACGGAACGCACCATCACGAACTCGGCGCGGATGCGGAAGGAGCTGGCGGAGGCCAGGATCAAGGGCTATGCCATGGACGACGGAGAGATAGAGACGGGGCTGATCTGTTACGGCGCTCCGGTCTACGACATGAACCAAAAGGTTGTTGCGGCGGTCAGCGTGTCCGGGCCGGAGTACCGGATGCGGGCGGAGCAGGAGCTGATGATCCGGGAGGTCCGGAAGGCGGCCGCCGCCGTCTCCCGCCTGCTGGGCTACACGGATACGCGGTAAAAGCCGGTCTTTCCCATACCGGCGGCTGTTTATGCGGCGGAGCGACCTGGGAATCTGAATACAAATGATGGCTCCGAAGGAAACATTTTGTCAGCGTCCCGTTTGATTCGGTACCTTGACAAAAACGAATAAATTATTTTACTAAAATTATGCAAGTTTCCATTTCTTGCTAAACGCTATAAAAATCCTTGACAAGTCAGGTGATTTCTGTATATAATACATAAATAGTGGCCTTTCTTAGTCAGAGGCTTAGTTTTATCCGCAATTTCCGGAATCAAATTCCGCGATGAGGAATCGCTGGCCGGGCAATCCAGCGAAGTTCCAAACGGGGGTTAAATCTTATCTTCATATCTTTCAAAAATTAAGGAGGACTACAATGAAGCAGAGAAGTGCGAAAGAGCGTTTGTTGTGGGCGCAGTTCGATGCCCTGGAAATGGGCACCGGCTGGGATGACCAGGACATTACCCGTCCTCAAATCATGATTGAAAGTGTGTACGGCGACTCTCACCCCGGCAGCTACCATTTGAACCAGATGACGGAACAGGCTGTCTATGGAGTGTATGAAAAGGGCGGCAAACCCGCTAAGTACTATGCTACGGATATCTGTGATGGCTGCGCGCAGGGTCATGACGGCATGAACGTGGTGCTGGCATCCAGAGAAGCGATTGCCAACATGGTGGAGGTTCATGCGTCCGCGGTGCCCTGGGACGGTATCATTCTCTCCTCCAGCTGTGATAAGTCTATCCCCGCCCATCTGAAAGCTGCGGCCCGGATGGATATTCCCACCATCTTTATGCCCGGCGGGTCCATGCGGCCCGGTCCAAATCAGACCACATCCCTGGTGGCCGGGGACATCTCTCTTCGCCAGAAGCGCAAGGATGCCATAACCGGCCAGGAGGTCCGGGATTACAAGCTGACCGGCTGTCCATCCGTTGGCGCCTGTACATTCTTGGGGACAGCTTCTACCATGCAGTGTATGGCGGAAGCCTTGGGCCTGGCTCTGCCCGGTGCCGCTTTGGTGCCCGCCACCATGCGGGATATCTTGCAGTATTCCCGCTATGCCGGGCGCAAAATCATGGAGCTGGTAGAGAAGGGCATCACCCCCTCCGGGATCATGACCCCCGCCGCCTTCCGCAATGCCATTATCATTCACAGCGCCATCGGCGGCTCCACCAACGCCACC
>CAJTSQ010000110.1 GCA_910578735.1 uncultured Oscillospiraceae bacterium | reverse complement strand
GGTCTGTCGAACGTCACACCGGATACACCGTCGTCAATGAAGAAAACGGGATTGGAAAAGCCGTTGTCCGCCGCATATTTGGAGAGGACTGCTTTCTGAGAGCTAATATGTTAAGGGTGGATTCTCCCACCAAATACATATGACTGGCAGCTCATTTGTGGTGGAATGGCACAGGCTGGAAGGGCGGTGATAGATCGGCAGGGAGAAGCCGATGCGGGGGCGTCTGGGGTTGATCTGGACGCTCTTTTCTCTTTGCCCGGCAAGGGCAAATGCGCACTTACTCACCACCCGCAAGCGGGCGGTGGTACTGCCTGCGGCAGTCGTGCGTTTGGTCGGGGTTGCCCGGCGGATGTGCACAGCTTCATGGCGGGTCTGTGGCCGCTCTGCCTTTTCTTTGCCGGGCAAATCCGGTCCCGCCGTTTTCCGGTTTTCTGATGGGCACAGTTCTTGCCCGTTTTCACTTTGCAGGGCAATATAGCGTTCGTGAAACGAATGCGCAGCCAGCCCCGGCCACGGGGCTGTTCAAAGGGTTTGGGACGCTGTCCCAACAAGCAAAAACAGATTTTCGGCGGCCACGCCGGAAGTCTGTTTTGAGCATTTGTGGGAACAAATGCACTGCTTGCTACAATGGTGACACCCCCAAAAACGGGGGAGATGGCCGCCCTATGCAGCGGCCCACACCTAAGCTACAATGGGAGGAACCGGACTGACGAGGCACTGCCTGAGCTGTCACGCTCGATTGCGCAAACTGTCAGCCGGCCCTCCCATTGCAGCGTTCGATTTGCGCAGGTTGAGGAGCGGACAACACCGCCCACTCGTGTCACACAGCAAGCTGAATCGGTGATGGGCAGCGGCGGGCGCCGGTTGAAACCATTTTGATTTGGGAGGTTTGCAAATGAACTATGAACCAATCACCGCTGTCGGCATTGATGTATCCAAGGGGAAAAGCACAGTCGCTGTACGCAGACCGGGCGGCGAAGTGGTGCTGACGCCGTTTTCTGTGGAGCATGACGCCGTCGGACTGTCCAGTCTGGTAAAAACACTGCGGAGCATCGGCGGGGACATCCGCATCGTCATGGAACATACGGGGATGTACTGGCGGCCCATCGCCTTGGCACTAAAGGAGGCTGGCTTCTTCGTCAGCGTTGTCAACGCCATGCTCATCCACGATTTCAGCGACAACTCTCTGCGCAAGGTCAAAACGGACAAGGCCGACTCCATGAAGATCGCCAACTATGCCCTGTCCTTCTGGGCGGAGCTGCGGGACTACTCGCCAGAGGACGAGACCCGGCAGATGCTGAAAATGCAGAATCGTTTATACCTGCGCACTCAAAAATCCAGCGTGGTCCTCCGCAACGGCCTGATCTCTCTGCTGGATCAGGCGTTTCCCGGCGTCAATACGCTTTTTGACACCCAGCCCAGGCGTTCCAACGGCCATTTCAAGTGGGTGGATTTTGTGAAACGCTTCTGGCACAGGGACTGTGTGGCGGGCATTTCCCTCGCCGCTTTCTCGGACGCTTACCGCAAATGGTGTGCCAAATCAGGGTATCGCTTCTCTCAGTCTGACGCCGAAAAACTTCACACCGCCGCTCGAAATACTGTGGCTACATTCCCCAAGAACGACAGTACCAAGCTGCTGATCGCTCAGGCTGTGGACAGCCTGAACGCCGTCTATGATGCGCTGTATATCTTGCGGGGCGAGATGCTCCGTCTGGCTTCCCTGCTGCCGGAATTCGATATTGTCATGGCTATGCAGGGTGCAGGCGAGGTCACCGGGCCGCAGCTTATGGCGGAGATTGGCGATGTGCGCCGGTTCACCCACAAGGGCGCTCTGGTAGCCTTCGCGGGCATGGACGCGCCGCCTTTCCAGTCCGGCACATTCGACTCCAAGTCCCGCCGCATCTCCAAGCGCGGTTCCCCCAATCTGCGAAAGACCCTGTTTATGGTCGCCAGCACAATCCTCCAGCACTCTGACCCGGCCAATCCCATATTTCAGTTCATGGATAAAAAGCGAGCCGAGGGCAAGCACTTTTATGTTTACATGGTGGCCGGCGCTGCCAAATTCCTGCGTATCTACTACGCCAGGGTGAAAGCACATCTGCCGGCCTTGGATGCTGAGGCAAGCTCCGCCGCTTAACCGATAACATCAGCCCTGTTCAGCCGGTTTGCAAAAATCTCTCGCTGACCGGCTTGTTTTGTTATACTCATTTTCATGCCGCAAAAATTATGCTGACTTTTTTATTTTGGGGCTTGACACCTATTTGCAGGTTTGCAAAGTAGCGAACTGACATCAAGAAGCAGAACGTGTCTGTTGATGTTAGCGTAATGAGGTGTCCATCTTACTTTGCAAACAGGTTACCTTGGTTTGTTGACACTAATATTTTGAACAGTCCCTTGCCAGGACTGGCAGCATTTCTGGTTTTGTCTGGCTGATACATTGGAATTCAAGCAAAATTTATAATTTCAGGGTTTGCGCATCGTGTCGAATTATGGTATAATATAATGTGTTTGTATGCCTGTACGTTTGAACCGTAAAACTG
>CAJTSQ010000109.1 GCA_910578735.1 uncultured Oscillospiraceae bacterium | reverse complement strand
GACTATGACGCGGTTATCATCGGCCACTCCCAATTTGAGAAAATCCCCATCAGCAAAGAGCGGCAGGAGCGCTTGCTCCAGGAGCAGATCATGGAGATTACCGTGGGTATTCAGGAAGTGGAGGACAGCGGCGGGGAGCGGTTTACAGTGAAGCAGCTGGAGCGGACCAAGCGGCAGCTGGAGGCCCGCCTGGAAAAATTACAGGCCAACCACCGCAAAGATGATGTTGTCACTTTTGAGCAGCTGGGCGTGGACAGGATGTTTGTGGATGAAAGTGACAACTATAAAAATTTGTTCCTCTACACAAAAATGCGCAACGTGGCGGGCCTTTCTACCACCGATGCGCAGAAGTCCTCTGATATGTTCGCAAAGTGCCGCTATCTGGATGAAATCACCAAAAATCGCGGGGTTATCTTCGCCACAGGGACACCTATCTCGAACAGTATGACGGAAATGTACACCATCCAGCGGTACTTGCAGTATGACCGGCTGCAACAAATGGGCATGACCCACTTTGACAGCTGGGCCTCCCGGTTCGGGGAGACCACCACCGCCCTGGAGCTGGCCCCAGAGGGCACAGGCTACCGGGCCAGGACCCGCTTCGCCAAGTTCTTCAACCTCCCGGAATTGATGAACATCTTCAAAGAGGTGGCGGACATCAAGACCGCTGACCAGCTCAACCTGCCCACCCCGGAGGTGGAGTACCACAATATCGCCGCCAAACCTACCGTGATTCAGCAGGAAATGGTGAAAGACCTGTCCGAACGCGCCAGCAGGGTCCACGCTGGAGCTGTAGACGCCCGAGAGGATAATATGCTCAAAATCACCACTGACGGACGAAAGCTGGGATTGGACCAGCGTGTGGTTGACCCTGCCCTCCCGGATGAGCCGGGAACAAAGGTCAACCGCTGCGTGGAAAATATCCTTCGGTGCTGGCGGGACGGGGACGGTCAGAAGCTGACCCAGCTGGTGTTCTGCGATGTCAGCACACCCAAAGCAGCTCCCTCTAAAAAGAAAGGCATGGGGGATAAGCTGGATAATCCCATGCTGCATATGCTGGAAAACGCCATTCCCCTGGAACCGGAAACGCCCTTCACCATTTATGAGGATATCCGCCAGAAGCTCATTGCCGGTGGAATGGCCCCAGAACAGGTGGCGTTCATCCATGATGCAAAGACCAATGTTCAGAAGAAGGAGCTGTTCGCAAAGGTGCGCTCCGGTCAGGTGCGCGTCCTGCTGGGCTCCACACAAAAACTTGGAGCTGGCACCAACGTCCAGGATAAACTGATCGCGCTCCACGACCTGGACTGCCCCTGGAGGCCCCGCGACCTGATTCAGCGCAAGGGCCGCATTGAGCGTCAGGGCAACAGCAATGAAAAAGTTCATGTGTTTCGTTACGTCACAGAAGGAACTTTTGATGCCTATTTGTGGCAGACTGTGGAGAATAAACAGAAGTTTATCGCACAAATCATGACCAGTAAGTCCCCTGCGCGCACCTGCGAGGATGTGGATGAATCCGCACTTTCATACGCGGAAATCAAGGCCCTGTGCGCCGGAGATCCTCGCATCAAGGAGCGCATGGAGCTGGACGTGGATGTGTCCAGGCTCAAGATCATGAAGTCCGCCCACCAGAGCAAGCAGTTTCAGATGGAAGACCAGCTGCTGAAATATTTCCCGGAGCAGATCGCCCAGTATCAGGGATTTATCAAGGGGCTGGAGGCCGACATGAAAACCCTGGCGGAGCATCCTCATCCCATGGTGGTCAAGGAAAAGCCTGTTCCGGTCCAGGAGGCACCATCAAACGATGCAACAGTTGCGGAGGCGGTCACAGATGCACCCGCCGCTTCCGCAGAAGTAGTGCAGGGCTTCGCGGGAATGGTGGTGCAGGGTGTCACGTTCACCGACAAGCAGGAGGCTGGAAAGGCGGTCCTTTCCGCGCTGAAGGAGATCACCAGCGGCGAGCTGACGGAAATCGGCAGCTACCGGGGATTCACCGTATCCACTGAGGTCAGAGGCTTACAGCGCGAACTGGTATTGAAAGGCGAAATGACCCACCGGACACCGGGAGGGGCTGACCCCGTGGGCGCTCTGATCCGCATGGACCACGCCCTCGATAAGATGCCGGAGCGGTTGGAGATGGTCAAGGCCCAGCTGGAAAACCTCTATGAGCAGAGGGAGGCGGCAAAGGCCGAGGTCGGCAAGCCCTTCCCACGGGAGGACGAGCTGAAGGAAAAGTCCGCCCGCCTCGCTGTGCTCGATATGCAGCTCAACATCGGCGGCGGGCCGCGCCAGGGGGAACAGGCTATCGCCAAGGATGCCCGTCCCTCCGTTCTGGAAAGCTTGAAGCGGCCCCTTCCGCCCAGGACGAAAGCACCCGATAAATCCAAGCGCCCCCAGCAGGAGCGGTAACACAGTCAGGCGGGGAGAAATCCCCGCCTGATAACTTTACAATGAAATGGAGGTTTTCATCATGGCGAAAACAGCAATCTATCCGCACTCCGGCAAATATGCCCAGGAGCATGACGAGCTGAAACAATACTTTGCGTCCTTCAACGCCCTGCGAGACTGCAAGGAGGCCATTG
>CAJTSQ010000108.1 GCA_910578735.1 uncultured Oscillospiraceae bacterium | reverse complement strand
GGCCGACGAATGGAATACCTCCGCCTCATGGGTAAACTCCACGCCGCCGGAATACTTTTCCGCAATCGCCTCCACGCTGGCCAGGCCAAAGCCGCTGTGCTGGTCTTTGGTGGACAGATAGCGGCCTGCCTCCATTTTTACGGTCCCGTTAAAGCCGTTGTCCACGGTGACCGCCAGCATCTTCCCGAAGCAGGCCATGTTGAAGCGGATAAAACGGGCCTCGCCCTCCACCAGAAGCGCGGCGTCAAACGCGTTTTCCAGCAGGTTCCCGATCAGGACGGACAGATCAATATCCTGGACGGCCAGATCCGCCGGGATCGCAATACGCGCTGAAAAGCAGATGTCCTGCTCCGCCGACAGCATTCGATAATAGTCGGCCACCGTGTTCACCACGGCGTTATCGCACAGCTTGGGGATTTCGAGCTCCTTCGTGACCAGCAGGTAATGGTCCAAATACTGCTCCGCCTCCTTTACGTTCCCGCCTTGGAGGAAGCCCTGTATCGTAATCATATGGTGTTTGAGATCATGGCGCATCCGCCGGGTTGCCTCCATATTGTTGCTGATCCGGCGGTATTGCTCCACCTGAAGGGAGAGCTGGCAATGCAGCTCGTCATATTTCCGCTGGGCGCTCATTTTCTCATGGGTGATGTCCAATAGCTTGAAGCAGATGCCGTTCATCGCAAAAATTGAGATCAGCAGAGCGATATAGAGCAGCAAATTCATTGGCTCATAAAGATTGAGGTAGCCGAAGCAGATCAGGCCGCTGGACAGCGCCGCGCACAAAACGATGGACAGCGTGGATATGTAGATGCTCTCCCTGTTCGTAAAGCTGTCCGCCATGATTTGGTAGTGCCGCTTGAGGACGAAAAACAAAACGGGCAGGAACACCGCGGCCGCCAGAAGCAGAATCAGCGGCGCACAGCCCAGGTATGGCAGCCCGTCGCTTCTGCCCATATGCAGCCTTGTGGCAATCGCGTTGCTGATGGACGTGATGATAAACGCTCCGCTCAGAACGTAGGAGAACACAAACAGCTTTTTCGGCCATGAAGCGGTTACGGCGTACAAATACCACAGGAAGCAGAAAATCAGGCTCACAAAAAAAGCCATGTTGACCTTGACAAACAGCCAGGGGTCGGAGGCCGACGCACGGTGCAGCGCACATCCTGTCAGCGCGAACGCCGCCGCAAGCCCCGCAAACAGAATCAGCATAACGGCCCCGGTTTTCCGGAGGGGAAAGCGAAGCTGCCCCGCAAAAGGCTGAATGCACAGGAGCGCAAAGGGCCCAATCTGTATCAGCCAGCCGAAAAACAGTCTCCAAAAGATCACTCCTCAGCCCTCCTCGCTAAACGAAAGAGAAACCTTTGATACTGTCTTTTCAGCTCGGTCCGATTGCCCCTGGACAGCATGATCTCTGTGCCGCCTGCTAAAATCACCCGGTCAAACAGGAAGGACTCCACAAACCGCATATTCACCACATAGCTGCGCTGCGCCCGCAGGAAAGCATCGTCCAGCTGCTCAAACAGCGCGTCCAGAGAGGTATAGGTGCGGAAGTCGCTTTTGGCGGTATGTACAATGCACAGCTTGTTCAACACTTCGATAAACACGATCTGCTCCATCGGCACCGGAATCGTTCCCTGATTCGTCTTTATCACCAGGCTTTTCCGGGGAGGTTCCCCCAGCCGCATCAGGCACCGCTCCATCGCCTCCGCCACAGACTGGGCGCTCAGCGGCTTCGTGAGATAGTGGGCGGCGTTCAGCCGGAAGGCTTCCACGGCATACTCCCGGCTGACGGTGGTGAACACGATCTGCTGGCGGGCCAGGGCACCGGCCCGCTCCGCCGCCTCCATCCCGTTCATGCCGGGCAGGTAGATGTCCATAAAAAGAATGTCATACCGCTGAGCCGACGCCAAAAAATCCTCCCCGCCGGAAAATACATCTATGACGGCCTCCAGCTTCTTTTTTTCGCAAAATGCCTGGACCATCTCCCGCAGCAGGAGCAGCTCATTCTTTTCATCATCACACAAAGCGATATGCAAATCAATCTCCCCTTCAGACCGGCGGCGCAAAATACCGGACGTGCGCCTGTCAGTATGAGCCGGCGCGCGGCTTTGGCCGGTCAGCGCCCCAGTACTGCAAAAACCCCTGTGTCCGTACCAACACAGGAGTTTTGGGCGGCTCACCGGATTCCTTGCTGCCGGTATTTGAAACTCAGGCCATCGGAGTCAGGGACGGGCGAATTCTAATCGACACGGATGAATCCGACGGCACCGCCGGGAGGGGCTGGCGGTGCTGAGCCGCCTGTCCTCTCAGCCGGATCAATCGGAGTAAGGCGGAAGCATTGCTGTACCCTGGATAAGCCTTTTTACAGTTTATATTATAACACAGCAGATAAAAATTTCCATACTGATTTGACAAAAATAATATCTGAGATCTTGGCATAACGAGTGGCAACACCTCTCCATCGTTAGTGATGTGTCCAACTTGAACACATTTTCTCCCGCTGCGTTTTGCCAAAAGCTTCTGATTAAAAACGAGAGAAACCCCTGAAGGGTTTCTCTCGCAGCTCTTTTCCTTTCCGTTCCTGTTTGGCCAGCACTTTTTTGACAAG
>CAJTSQ010000107.1 GCA_910578735.1 uncultured Oscillospiraceae bacterium | reverse complement strand
TTGTGGGGCATCAGTCAGCGGAGATTCGAGCAGAAGGCGATCTATGACTATACCCAAAACCATCTGCTGGAATGGTTTCCCAAGCTGCCCAGCTATCAGGCGTTTTCTGAGCGATTGAATCGGTTGGCTCCGGCATTTCAGGCCTTGGCGGAGTATTGGCTAAGTGTCATCGGGGTGGATCTGGGGGAGCAATTGGACTATATTGTGGATTCCTGCCCCATCATCTTGGCAAAAGGCCCCCGTTCCGGGCACGCCAAGGTTGCCTCGGAATTATGCGAGAAAAGCTATAATTCTTCCCGAAAAGAGCAATGCCATTAAGTTAACCAGGTATTTCCAATAAAAGCACAAAAAGCACTTGACAAAAGCAAAAAAATGTGCGGCAAGGCCCTGAAAACGAGATTGATTTTCGGGGGGCGCACAAATGAAGAACACAGGCCGAGCGTTGAAGGAAAGACTGTTATCCATGATTGGAGCAATGGGGGAGCACCCGGAGCGGTACGCAAAGGACCCGGGTAGGGATTTTACCCGGCGGCGGTCGCTGACGTTGCCCACGCTGATGAGCCTCATCCTGACCATGGACGAAAAAAGTATGTGGAAGGGGTTGCTGGGATATTTTCAGAACGGGATCGACACCCCATCGGCGTCCGCATTTGTCCAACAGCGGAAAAAACTGCTGCCTCAGGCGTTTGAGGACCTGTTCCACCGTTTTACCGACACCCTGAGCGCCAGGAAAAAGTTCCAGGGCTACCGTTTGCTGGCCGTTGACGGCACCTCCCTAAAGTCCATGTCGTATCCCGAAGATTCCGCTGCCTACCGGTCCGGCACACAGCGGCAGCACGGCTGGAACCTGTACCACATCAACGCGCTGTTCGATCTGGAAAACGGGATTTATACCGACGTGCTGGTGCAGAAGGAGCACACCAAAAGCGAGGACGCGGCCTTATGCGAAATGGCGGGTCGTTCTGTGGGATTGGAGCCTGTGATCCTGCTGGCTGACCGGGGTTATGAGGCGTACAACAATTTCGCCCATTTGGAGCAGGCCGGCTGGAAGTATCTGATCCGCCTCAAGGATCGGAACCGGACATACGCTTACGGGATCACGCTGCCCAGCCAGCCCGAATTCGATCTGCCGGTGCATATCACCCTGGGACGGCTGACCCGGCGGCAGCTGGAGCAGCGGGGCATCCCCACGCCAGAAGCGTACTGCCGTCTCCCGAACAACGTGCCCTTTGACTACCTGGAACCTGGCAACGCCGGTTTCTATCCGTTTTCTGCCAGAATTGTGCGTTTGAGGCTGAAAGACGGGAGTATGGAAACCTTCATCACGAATTTGAACCAGACTCAGTTTCCTCCGGCGGTGCTTCGGCACCTTTATGCCAGACGATGGGGAATTGAGACCTCTTTCCGGCAGCTAAAGTATACCGTGGGCATGGTCCACCTCCATTCCAAGCGGCCAGAACTGCTCCTTCAGGAGATCTTTTCCGCCTTTATCATCTTCAACTTTACAAAGGCTGCTGCCTGGGAGGCTGACACCGCATGGGGCTGCTCCAAATATAAACGCCGCGTCAATTTCTCTGATGCGGTCTATCTCTGCTGCCAAACTTTGCGGGGCTGGTCTCTTGACGTGCTGCCCCTCTTGGAACGAAAACTCCTGCCCTGCCGACCAGACCGCAGCTTCCCACGTCCCATCGTTGCCGAAAACCGTATTTCTCCTATGTATGTCCCCTCTCGATAATCTCCCTCTCTCATTACTGCTTTTTGGTTATTTCTGGTTAACTTAATGGCATTACTCACCGTGAGATTTATTTTTTAGTCCATAAACGCCCAGCCTGCCCACAACGGTGAAGCCGGAGGCATAAAATTCGGTGATCACGATGTTGTTCTGCCCGCTGGCACAGTGGCATACCAGCAGCTTCCCCGCCTCGTTCCGGCCCACCACCACGCCGATATGGGAGGCGTCCGGGTAGAGCGCAAAATCCCCCGGCTTGGCATTGGCCGTTGTTACTGCCGTCAAATTTCGGTTGACATACCAATGCCCATCGCTGGGCAGGCCCACATTTTTCAGCACCCAGTCCAGGAACCCGGAACAGTCCAGGCCAAAGGGCCGGTAAGTGCCGCTGGTCACGTTCCCCGGCGAGGTCACTTTCATCAGTGTGCCCCGGCGGGGGTCCCAGCCGATGGCGCTGCTCTTGCCGCCCCAAAAGTAGTTGACTTTGCCCACCAGCTTACAGGCCGTTTCCACCACGGCCCGCCGCTCCGGGGAAAGGTCGTCCGGCAAACGCTGGAGAACCTCTATCACCTTTTCGTCCGATATGCCCAGGTTTGCCAGCAGGCCGCCAATCACGTCCAGTTCATCCAGCAGCTCCGTCAAGGTGCTGTTTTGGTCGGTGGAGAAGGCATAGGCCGTCCGCATACGCTCCATAATCGCCGCTTCGGAGTAGTCCGCGCCGAGGGAATCACAACGCACGAACCTCTTATGTTCGCTGTCAAGCTGGCGAAAGCGCCGCCTGACAGCATCCACAGGTAAGACTTCACCGCCAATCCGTATGGTGGAGGCCGTGCTGCTCAACACGTCCACAATCAGCTCCAAAAGGCTCTCCACATCGTCGTAGGGAAGCTCCTGCCGTAAATGCTCATATTCGATATTTTCTTTGACTTCCTCTCTCACCTCGCATCGATC
>CAJTSQ010000106.1 GCA_910578735.1 uncultured Oscillospiraceae bacterium | reverse complement strand
TTGTAGCAGGCTTCTGCGCCGGAGCCGCCCCTTCGGCTGGCGGGATCGGTTATCAGGAGGAGATCGCTCCAACGCTGAAAGCGACCGCCAGTGGGAACATGATGCCCTCCATTCTCTGCCTCACCGATCATGGGGGGCAACGCATGGACATTACAACCGATATGACGCCCACGCTCCGGGCACAGATGGGCGCCCATCTGCCTTTGATCTGCCTGAACGACCAGGGCGGTGGCGTCATGTCCTGCTCCGAAAATGTGTCTGGAACCCTGCGGGCCCAGGAGCATGGGCATCAGCCGCTGGTGATGGGGGTGCAATTATTTGAAAACCATGGCATTGACGCCAGATATACCGGCCCGCACAGGGTATCGCCTACATTAACAAATCGCAATGGCAGCGGAGGCAATAACCTCCCCCTTGCCTTACAGCTTCCAAATCCTATAACCGTCAAGGGGCGGCAGGCTGCCTTCTCCCGTCAGTGGGTGGATGCGTTCAAGGATGACGATGTGGCCTCTACCGAAAGCGCACGCCAGCACAAAGACGCCACGGATCTTATTCTGCAAAAAACAGAGATGGAAACTCCTTTGCTTATCCGGAGGCTGACGCCGCTGGAATGTGAGAGGCTCCAGGGCTTTCCTGATCATTGGACAGATCTGCCAGGAGCCTCTGACTCCGCCCGCTACAGGGCGCTTGGGAATAGCGTAGCCATTCCGTGTGTGGAATATATCATGCAGGGCATTGCTATGGCCGCTTAATGGGGATAGCACCAGCAGCCAGTCTCGTGATCGTTGACCACGCCCACCGCCTGCAAAAAGGAGTAGATGATGACCGTACCCACAAACTTCATACCCCGACGCTTCAAGTCCGCCGAGATTCGGTCTGACAGCTCGGAGCTGGCGCGTACCTGATCGTCTGTATTCAAAATGACCTGCCCCTGGGTAAAGCCCCAGAGGTAGCGGTCGAAGGAGCCGAACTCCTTCTGTATCTCTAGAAATGCGGCGGCGTTGGTGACTGCCGCCTCAATTTTGCGCCGGTTGCGCACAATGCCAGGATCGGCCATCAGATCCTCCAGCTTTTCCGGACCATACCCGGAGACGACGGCGGGATCAAAGCCGTCAAACGCCTTGCGGAATGCCTCGCGCTTTTTCAGGATGGTGATCCAGGAAAGGCCAGCCTGGAAGCCCTCCAAAATCAGCATCTCAAACAGCTTCTGGTCATCATGCTCCGGTCTGCCCCACTCCTGGTCATGGTAGGCAAGATATAATTCCGAGGCTGGATCAGCCCAGCGGCAGCGTGTCCGTTCCATGCTATCACCTTCGCTTTCCGTCTCATGATACCACATCGGTCTGTTGGGCGCAAGACAAGGATGTTTTATTGCTTTCGCTTCGTTTACAAATACTTCTTTGTTGGTAAATGTGAATAGCTTTTACATCGAACTTGTCATATACTTGCCGTACCATCAGCAAGAAGGGAGCCTAATATGGAAGAAAAGAAAATCAATCTCTGCGCCCAGATTCCGGCGTCCTTACATGGCCAGCTTCGTCAGAGACAGGAGGAATCCGGCCAGACCCTGGGCCAGTACATGACCTGGCTCATCACAAAATTTTATGAATCGGAGGGAAAATCCACTATGAAAGAAAGTCAGAGAACCGTGGCCTTTCAGGTGTCCGCCGAGCTGTTCGATCAGTTCAAGGACTATCTCAAGCGGAAAGGCATCAAGCAGAACGCCTTCTTCCTCAACTGCATCCGGCAGGCGCTGGAGGAGGCTGAGCAGACAGCCAATGGGGAATCGGAGCCGGAGGCGGAACAGGAAACGGAACAGGCTATGTGACCCAGTAAGGGCGGCAACGCCGCCTTTACTCGTTGGAGGTGATTGTGATTTATATTTACCCTGACAACCTGAGAGCAAAGCCCAAGCTGTGGCTGTGGGAGCTGCGGGATGTAGCGGTCATCGGCGTCGGCTTTTTGCTCTCCGTCCTGGCGCTGGCGAATGGGGCTGGAATGCTGCTGATGATCCTGACGGTGCTGTTCGCCTTCCTCTCCATCCGCATGGAGGGGGCCAGCATCCTGGACTTCCTGCGCTGCGCCGTCTGCTTTTTGTTTATCCATCAGCAGTATTACGAGTGGAGGGAGAGAAGATCTTGAATCGAAAACAGAAAAAAGAGCTGCGGCGGCATCTGTCCACCCGGCAGCTCATGGGGATTGACCAGCTCACCGATCACGGCCTGAAGACAGCCAGAGGTGAGCTGGTTTTTTATCTGGTCAGCCCGGACAACCTCTCCGTCCTGTCCGCCGAGGGGGTCCGGGGCCGTGTCCGCGCCCTGACGGAGCTGCTGCGGGGTATGGAGGCGGTGGAACTGCTGGCTCTGGACTCCCGTGAGTCCTTCCAGAGCAACAAGCACCACTATCAGGCCCGGCTGGAGGACGAGGAACTCCCCGCCCTGCGGGAGCTGCTGAGGCAGGACATGGGCCACCTGGACGAGATCCAGTCCACCACGGACGCCGGACACCTGAAGCAGATCGAGAAGCGCGTCCGGGACTGCGGCTTTCACGTCCGCATGGCGGAGGAGCAGGACATGATGCGTCTGCTGGCGGTGTATTACCAGCAGGATGTAACTACCGAGCAGTTTGACCGTTTTGACGGAGAGAGGAGCGCCAATGGCTAAAAAGCAGATAAAAAGGAAGAAAAAAGCAACATTAAAACCAGAAGCTGTA
>CAJTSQ010000105.1 GCA_910578735.1 uncultured Oscillospiraceae bacterium | reverse complement strand
CCACGCCCAGGGCGAAGCGGAAGGCGGCCCAGATGGCCACCGCCAGCACCAGGGTGATCACATAGTAGGATTTTTTCCGGCACCGGAAATAGAGCAGAAATCCCAGACAGCAGAAAATCGCGCCCACCACAAACAGGCCGGTGAGCTTGCTGAGGAAGTACGTGCCGGCAAGGATGCCCAGGATGACCAGGGCTTTGGCCTCTGTCTGGATATTGATGACCTTCCAGTTCAGGGGCTGCCTGGTGGCCAGCTTATACAGCTCCTTGCACACCAGCATGGCGCAGCACAGCATCATTACCACCAACAGCAGGGTGGGAAACGCGCGGCCGTTGACTACGTCTTTTTCAGAGATTGCCACCTGGTCCGGCATAACCAGAAAAATCACAAGGGCTACGGCAAAAAACAGGATGCCGGTCACCAGGTCAACAGGGATGCGGATCTCTTTCTCATGCAGCTTGCGGCCCCAGGCGTCCATACGGCCGTTGAACTGCTCCACCCATTTACTCATGGGAGGACCTCCTTTCCTGATCGCAAAAAAGAATGGGGAATGGGCGGGACGTGTTCCCGATCCCATTCCCCACAACATTACCTGTGGTACTTAGATCAGCCGGCAACGATGTCTTTGTACTCGTTGACGATGCTCTTTACGTTTTCCACGTGGGCCTCCACGTCGGCCACGGACATGGTGTCCACCTCCAGCAGCATGGTGTCGTGCAGCCAGTCGGCCACCTCCTGGTCGGCCAGAATCTTGCCGTAGAGCTCCTTCAGCTCGGAAACCTTCTCGGCGTCGGTGCCGGCCCGGGCCATGATGAAGCAGCGGTTGCGGAAGTAGGGGTAGCCGTGCTGGCCCACGCCCTCAACCCCGGCGAAGGGGCCGTTTTCGATATCGTTCTCGTCGAAGGCGCACACCACGGTCACGCCGTTCTGCTGATAAGTTTCCAGAATCTGGGACTGGTGAGAGACAGCAAACTGGGTCTCGCCCCGGGCCACGGCCTGGGCGGCCTCAGCGGCGGACTGGTAGGGGGTGAGCTTCAGCTTGTCGCCCGCGCCCATGGAGCCGAACAGAGCGGCGGCCAGGAAGGCCTCGGAGCTGGTGGCGCCGTTGACGGCCACGCTGATCTCGTTGCCCGCCTCCACATAGGCCTTCAGGTCGGCGATGTTCTTGATATTCAGCTCGGCATCGGCGGACAGGACGAAGATGGAGGAATACAGGTTCTCCACAAAGACAAAGTCCTCATAGCCGAACTGCATCTTGTCCGGGTCCAGGATGGAGGTGATGGACAGCAGGCCCTCGCCCACAAACACCAGCTCGGTATCGTTGGCCTTGGTGTCCGCTACCCAGGTGTTCACGGTGGCGGCATCCCCCTTGATGGCCTCGGCCACCAGGGTGATGGTGTCGGAGTAGCTGGTGGACTTGGTGGCCGCCTGCTGGCTCACCATAGCGGCTACGCCGGAGGGGGCCCAGGGACAGGTGACCTTCCAGGTAGCGTTTTTCTTGCCGCCGCAGGAGGTGAGCAGAGCCACACACATGGCGCCGACAAGGGCAAGGCTGAGAATTCTCTTTTTCATAATTATACTCCTTTTCCGTTTTGTTTCAGATGCGGGCCGTGTCGCTTCATCCCGCACCTTGGTATCTTCAATTTACCACAGTCCCAAATCTCCTTCAACACCTTTTGATAGAAAATTAAAAAAGCTGTATGGTCATTGTCCTTATTGTGAAAACTTGTCTGTAAATCCCAATGACTTCCTGCATTTTATACAATTTTCTCTGTATGGTTTAAAGGCTTCATTCTCCCTCAGTGTCCTCGCAGCCGTTCAACTCGCCGGTGACCGGAGCGCTGTAGCTGCCCGGATTCAGCGGTAATGGGCGTTGCAGTATTACCTTTTTACCTGTTTCCTCGTTAGACAAGCAGAATTTACCTGGACATCAGCAGACGGAACGGCCCAACTGAGCCGTTCCGTCTGCAACATTTGAGGGGGATTATCACAAAATCGCCCCGCCGCCCCAAACCTGGGACTGCGTAATCGCCAGAATCGTTTCGGTGGGAATACCGGCAATCTCGCTGCCGAAAATCTCCCGCAGATTTCCGTCCGCCAGCATGGCGGCCAGCTGGGACTTTGCCGCAGCGGACGCGGCCAGCCGGTCAGCCTGGATGTGCCGCTGAAGCTGCTTTTCCACCGCCAGCTTCATAAACTCGGCGTGGCGGGCCATACGCAAATCCCACCAGCTTTCTTCATCATCGGAACCGCTCTTGGAGTAGGTGATCTCCCCGCCCGCGCTGGAGGAACAGGCATTACAGATGTTCCCGTCCTCCCCGATGGCAACGGCCTGGGACATATCCCAGGTGCTGCCGGGCATAATGGCCTCGTTCCGCGCTGCGTCAAAGGCAAACCAGGTGTCGATCTTCGCGAAAATCTCCTGGGCGTAGGCCGGGTCTTGCTCCATGCGCTCCTGCACCTTGGGATGGATGACCACAGCCTTGCTCCCAGGCGGGACGTTGCCCAAGGCGTGAATCTCCTTGGGAGCGGTAAACCTGCCGTCAATGGAGCCGTAGAAGGGATTGGCCCCGGTGGGCTGCCAATTCTCCAGCGTTTCCTTGGCCTTGTCCCCGTCCTGGTACAGCAGATAGTGGGGGTAGTCGTTCCGGGTGCGCCAATAGCCGCTGCTGGCGTCAAAAACGTGGTAGTGGATGTTGGGATATTTCGCTTTCAGCATGGTTTCCAGAGAAGGGGCCTCTACCGCCTCCGCTCCTGCGGCCTGCACCTGTCCGCCGGAGCGAACCGCCAGATCCAT
>CAJTSQ010000104.1 GCA_910578735.1 uncultured Oscillospiraceae bacterium | reverse complement strand
GAAACCGGCGGGAGTAAAGGACCGCTCCGCTGGATGGTAGGGCCGCAGATAGAACAACAGGATATCCGGGTGCTGCTTCTTCGCCTTCCGGACGGCCTGTGCCGCCAGCAAGTCAAACCTACCATAATTGCCAACCACAAACTGATCCACGCCATCCTCCACGATGCGTGTCTCTATCGCGGCGGACAGGGAGGGGAGTATGCTGTCTGGAGCATCCCGGTGACCAATGAAAAAGCAGGTACTCATTTTTCTCCATATCCTTGTCAGATTTTTCTCCGCAACTATGCTTATAAAGTCTGTTGCACTTACGGGTTATTATAACATAGCCAAGTTGCACTTACAATACAAGTATCTAAAAATTCGGGGGATACTTGCGGTATGATTGACTATAAAACGGTTGGGCTGCGCATTCGTGCGGTACGCCTGGAGAAAAAACTGACGCAGGAAAAGCTGGCGGAGGCCGCTGGGGTAGGGGTCACGCATATCAGCCACATTGAGACCGGCAACAGTATCCCCAGCCTTCAGGTCACGGTGGATATTGTCAACGCACTGGGCTGTTCTATGGACGAGCTGCTGTGCATGGACGTGGAGCAGGCCCGGCCTGTGCGGGACAGCTGGCTGGGGGAGCTGGTGGCGGATTGCAGTGATGAGGAGGTCAAGCTGATCTCCGACACCGTCCTTGCGCTGAAAGCCTCCCTGCGGCGATTGAAGATTACAGAACGGTGATTTGCGCTGTGCTTCATTCTACTGCTTCCGGATGAACCTACGATTCGGCGGAAACGGATGTCCACACTTTTATTCTGACTATAAATATAGTCATTGACAAGTCCTGACGATTGTGATAGACTCCTTCTTGACTATGGCCATAGTCAAGAAGGAGTTATCACTATGTCGACAAAATTAACAGACGCTGAATTGAAGGTTATGGATGTATTATGGGAAGAAGGTGAGCTGTCCGCAGTTGAACTGGCAAAAAAAATGAACGCCCGCATTGGCTGGGCGCGCAACACCACATATACGGTTGCCAAGAAGCTGGTTGAGAAAGGCGCGGTGAAACGTCGTGACCCGTTTATCTGCCAGGCAGCCGTATCCAGAAAATCCGTCCAGCGGGAGGAGGCCACGGAACTGATCGACAAGCTCTTTGACGGCTCTGCGGAGCTGTTCCTGTCGGCCTACGTCAGTGGGAAGAAGCTGTCCAGCGACGAGATTGACGGTCTGCGGCGGATCGTGGAAAAGCTGAAATGAGGGGGCCTATGGATATTGTTCAAATGAGCGTGCAGGCGGGGGTGCTGATCGCGGCCATCGTGCTCGTCCGCGCCATCACGCTGTACCGGCTGCCTAAAGCCAGCTTTCTGGCACTGTGGGGAATTGTCATCGCAAGGCTGCTGATTCCCTTTTCCCTCACGTCGAGATGGAGCGTTTACAACCTGTTTTCCGGACTGTGGAGCCACGAGGACACGACGGTTCCCACCGGCAGCTATGTGACGGTCTGGGGCGGTCAGGCCCAGGTTCCGGCATCGCCTGAAGCCGCCGGAGGGCCGGCGGGAGCCACACTGTCCATTCCTCCGCTGACTGCCCTGTGGATGGTTGGCGCAGTGGTGCTTGTTGTGGTATTCGCCATCCTGCTGGCAAAGAATTACCGGGCACTCAGGGCCGCCGTTCCCGTGGAAGACCGCGCCGTTATCACGAACTGGCGGGAGGAGTACCGGCTGCTCCGGCCTCTGGCAATCGTCCGCTCTGACAAGGTAAGCTCCCCGGCCTCCATCGGCATCCTGCGGCCGCGCATCATCTTCCCGCAGGGGATGGATTTGGACAATGAGCAGCTGGTTCGCTATATCCTTGTCCATGAATACGTTCATATCCGCCGCTTTGATACGCTGTGGAAGCTGCTGGCCCTGTGCGCGGCGTGCGTCCACTGGTTCAACCCCCTGGTCTGGGTGATGCTGGTTCTTCTCAACCGTGACCTGGAGCTGTCCTGTGATGAAATGGTTCTGCGGCATTTCGGCGGGACAGAGCGGGCGTCCTACGCCCATTCGCTGATCGACATGGCGGAGCGGGGCCGTCCCTTCTCCTTCATGCACAGCTACTTTAGTAAGAACGCCGCAGAAGAAAGGATAATTGCTATTATGAAATACAAGAAAACATCGTTGCTGGCCGTCGTGCTTGCCCTCGTCCTGACCCTTGGCATGGCGACTGGGTTTACAACGGGGGCCGTGGCGAAGGAGAGCGATTCCGCCCTGCCGTCCGGCCAGCCCCCGGTTTCTGAGGGCAGCAGCGAAGAGGCTGGGCCGCAGGATACCGACAGCACACTGGGCGGCTTGGCGTCGGTCAACCGTGGGGATGAGCACAAGTTCACCCCGGAGGAATGGGCCGAGCTTCTGAAAAAGGCTGAGGCCGGAGAGATTCTGCTCTTTGAGACAGCGGAAGAGGAGCGGGCGTTTTGGGCGGATGAGGACAATGCTGCCCTCAAGGACTCTCTGCTCTCAAAGGGTAGCATCGACATGGCGCTTGCGGATAAACTGACAGGTGTAGAACTGGCTGGTGCTTTAGACGGCGCTGAGGGTACGATCCTGGTTGCCGTCAGCCCGGAGGACGAAAGCAAGTTTACCCCGGAGGAGTGGGCCAAAATCCTAAAGCTGGTGGAGCAGGGCAAGATCCGCTGGGTAGAGTTTGAAGCTGATATGATGCTGGAAGACGGTACAAACGGAGCAATTGTTTCGTTTATATCGAAGGATGATTCTCCGTTTGGTTTGGTGGATACAACCGACTGCGGAGCTGAGAGCGGTGACGGGCCTTACTATATTGCAAACGAGGCCAGCGTCAAAGCGATAGAGGCTGGCTTTGGCCCCAAATGGCTCAGTTCCGAGGGAAGCGCCTATAC
>CAJTSQ010000103.1 GCA_910578735.1 uncultured Oscillospiraceae bacterium | reverse complement strand
GGCCTCCTTTACCCCCAGGGCCTCCAGCCGACCCAGCAGCAGCTCCACGGCCCGCACCGTCTTGTCCACGATGCGGTAGCTCCCACGCAGTCCGGCCAGATCCCGGATGGTGCCGTCCATGCCCTCCAGGAGCAGGGAGCCGGACAGGGCCACCTCCAGGGTGATGATGGTGTTGAAGCCGTCCAGCACCAGGGCCTCCGGTGCCTCCCGCAAACGCTTGTGCTCTCGCTCCTCCAGGGCGGCGTGGGGCGAGGTCATCCGGGCCAGAGCCAGCCGCTGGCGCTCCGAGAGCAGATGGTGGTTGCCCACAAAGGTGGAAGCGGATTTGGTGTCGTATCCCCGGTCCAGCAGGAACGCCAGCTCCTGGGCGGCGGCGGTCAGCTTGGCCGCGGCCTTGGGGCCAAATTCAACGGTATCTTTCGGCATATAGCCGCGTTTGACAGTTTCCATGGCAGGTCCATTCCTTTGCAGTCAGTTTCTTGATAAAGGAAAGTTTACACATCCTTGGGACGACGAATGCTACGGTCTATTTTTGTATCGCCCATCAACATATCAACCAGATGAGAAAGCTCCCACACCGCACATACTTCAAGATCTTTACATTCTTCATATGTGCATTTAAGGATTTTGCCATGATGATACAAGCTACCTCTTCCTGATACTGCATCTACAATCACTTTATCAGGAGGCCAGCTATCCTCATCATTGGCAAAAGGTCTGTTTCCTACTACTTGTAGCTTAGAGAGACTACTCCGATACAAGCATATAAACCGAAAAAAAGCTGCATCATCAGGTACATCATCGTATGAAGGATATGTGCCGCTATAAATGCCCAGTGTGTACTCTTTATATAATCTTGCGTAAGCATTTTGCCCCTCTGAAAGAGGTATCTCTACAATATCACCCAACTTTTTTCTTTTCTGCACTTGGTTTCCTCCGGCAAATTCTGACTTATTGCTTTGATTATAACATCATCCTTGCCCCGCTTCAATCCGTTTTCTGAAGTATGCCGCTCGCCTTGACAACCTCGTTGGCAAGGTCTACTATAAACGCAGAAAAGCGCCGGCGGGCGCTGTTGAACGGGAGGCTGCTCTATGAAATATGTCCGGCGCATTGTCTACTGCCTGTTGCTGACGGCGGCGGCGAATGCTCTGCCGCTGGTCTGGCTGCTGTACGCTGAATGGTCAGTTTCCGGCACCGGGTGGCTGTTTCTGCCCCTGGCGGCGGCGTTCCTCTGGGTGAATCTCCGGCCTATTCCGAAGTCCGGCCCCACCAAGCGCATCCAGCGGCTGGCGGAGGGCTGTGAGCTGCTGCGGCTGTTCTGCGTAACCGCCACGGCCACCGTCCTGCTCCAGCTTCTCTGGCTGAACGTACTGCGTGCCGATATTGCGGCGGACAGCTTCCTTGACTGGTGGGGGTATTTTGGGGGCGCGATGGGCCTGCTGCTGGCGGTGATCCTGGAGGCCATTGTCTTCTGGAACGGCATGATCCGGGTCTACCTCACCTCGGTGCAGCTGGGCATCAAGCACCGCGTTCTCGCGGCTCTGTGCGGGTGGATTCCCCTGGTGAACCTCTGGTATCTGGCAAAGATTCTCCGCATTTGCCGGGACGAAGTGGAGTTTGAGACCCAGAAGTGGGAGCTGGACGCGGTTCGGGCGGAGAGCGAGGTCTGCAAGACGAAGTATCCCCTCCTGATGGTCCACGGCGTGTTCTTCCGGGACTTCCGCTGCCTCAACTACTGGGGCCGCATCCCCAAGGAGCTGAGGCGCAACGGGGCCACGGTCTACTACGGCCAGCAGCAGTCCGCAGCGGCGGTGGAAGACAGCGGGAAGGAACTGGCGGAGCGCATCCGGCAGATCGTGGAGGAAACCGGCTGCGGGAAGGTGAACATCATCGCCCACTCCAAGGGCGGGCTGGACAGCCGGGCCGCCATCGCCCACTGCGGCATGGCCCCTTATGTGGCGACATTGACCACCATCAACACCCCTCACCGGGGCTGCATCTTTGCCGAGTACCTGCTGGGCAAGGTTCCCCAGGCCGCACGGCTGAAAATTGCCGCGGCCTACAACGCCACGATGAAGAAAGTGGGCGATCCCAATCCGGACTTCCTGTCGGCGGTGACCGACCTGACGGAGAGCGCGTGCCTGGCCCGGAACGAGGTGACGCTCGACGCCCCCGGCGTGGTGTATGAGAGCGTCATGTCCTACTGCAAGAAGGCCCAGCATGGCAAGTTCCCGCTGAATATGACCTACCCCATCGTCAAGCACTTCGACGGCCTGAACGACGGGCTGGTGTCGGTGGAGTCAGCCAAGTGGGGGGAGCGGTTCACCCTCCTGGAGCCCCAGGGGAAGCGGGGCATCTCCCACGGGGACGTGGTGGATCTGAACCGGGAGAACATCCGGGGCTTCGATGTGCGGGAGTTCTATATAAAGCTGGCGGCGGATTTGAAGAGCCGGGGGTATTGAGCGAGGAATAATACAATTATGTTTGGCATAGGGGGAGCGGTGTATGACTAATGAAAAAAGAGCGGAATTGCTTGTTCAAAAATATGGTTTTGACTTTGATGAAATCTCTAAAGGCGAAATCCGAAATTTGATTGAACAGGAAATAGAGTGCTTTCAAGAAGGCAGTTCGGAATATATACGGGTACTTTGTGGTTATTTATTTTGCCTCGGCAATATTGCTGATGTACCTCTGCTCGAAAAGGCAAAGCATGGAATAAATTTTGATGTTGGTTGTATGATAGACCAAGAATGGATAGACAGTCTGAAAAATGGCGGTGCTGAGAATGAGTCTATCCGTTCCAGAAATGAGATTATTGATAGTTTTGTAGCGTACTATAAAGACTTTACAGCAGATGCAGATGATGGAGATAAATGGGGCGGCTCCATGTTTTCCACTTCACTTTTTGACGATTGAGTAATTTCTGTGTAATATGCCATATCAGT
>CAJTSQ010000102.1 GCA_910578735.1 uncultured Oscillospiraceae bacterium | reverse complement strand
TCGTCCGGGGGACCACCAGCGGCCGGATTGTCAGCCTGCTCCGGGAGGCGGGGGCTAAGGAGATTCACCTGCGCATCTCCGCGCCCCCCTTCCTCAACCCCTGCTACTATGGCACCGACATAGACTCCCGGGAAAACCTCATCGCCTGCCACCACACCGTGGAGGAGATCGCCCAAATCGTCGGGGCGGACTCCCTGGGCTACCTGCCGGCGGAACGGCTGGGGGCACTCATCGGACAGGGCCGCTGCTGTGACGCCTGCTTTACCGGGCGGTATCCCACTCCGGTCCCCACAGATACCCGAAAGGACCGCTTTGAGCGGAAGCTGTCGGAGAAAAGCCTAGCCGCTGGCTCCCCCTGAAAATGTATTACTGGGGCTTTTTTCTCAACATCTCATCGGACGTCAGCTCCAGCTGTTCCGCCTTATAATAGTGGTCAGCGAGTGCATAGCCCGCCGCTGTACTCTTGGGCTGCCCGCCGAAGCACAGCTTTAGTAAAACCGGCGTGATCACTGCGCAGCCCACCACAGTGATCACGATAGGCGTCATCATAGCCTGGCTGAGCACCCCCATAGACAACCCCCGGTTGGCCACGATCAGAGCTACCTCACCCCGGCAGGCCATGCCGGTTCCCACCTGGAGGCACTCCGCTCCGTCAAAGCCGCACAGCTTAGCTCCCAGGCCGCAGCCAATGATCTTGGACAAAACTGCCACCGCCAGAAGAAGCAGGGAAAAGACCGCCAGCGTCCCGTTCAGCTGGGGCAGCTCCACCTTGATGCCGATTCCCGCGAAAAACACCGGCGTCAGCAGCAGGTAGCTCAGGGGCTCAAACTTTGAGCGGATGTAACCGGCCTTGGGGGTGCAGGCCACCACCAGCCCCGCGACAAAGGCCCCGATAATGTCGGCCACACCGAAAAATTCCTCCGCGCAGTAGGCCAGCAGCAGGCAGAGCACAAAAGCAAAAACCGGATAGCGCCGGAGGTTTTTCTGGTGGGCGCTTGCAATGATCCGGCGAAACAGCCGGATGCTTCCGTACGCGGCGGCGACGGCAAAGACAAAAAACAACACAATCTTCAGCAGCACCAGCAGCAGGCTGCCTCCGCCGCCCGCCATGCTGGACACCACGGTCAGCGCCACCAGACCCAGCACGTCGTCGATCAGGGCGGCGGCCAGGATCGTACTGCCCACCCGGGTGTCCAGATGCCCCAGCTCCTTGAGCGTCTCTACTGTGATGCTCACAGAGGTCGCGGTAAGTACCGTGCCTAAAAAGATGTTTTCCAGGAAGGTATTTCCCGGCAGCCAGCCTGCCTGTCCCGCCAGCCAGCCAAAGCCTGTGCCCATCAGCATGGGTACCAGCACGCCGCACAGCGCCACCAAAAAGCCCGCCTTTCCGGCGCCGCGCAGTTCACGCAGGTCGGTGCCCATTCCGGCGGTGAACAAAATCACGATGACGCCCAGTTCGCTCAGCTGGGAAAGGAACGCAGTCTCTGACAGAATATTCAGCGCCGCAGGACCCAGGATCAGCCCGGCCAGCAGCGCGCCCACCACCCGCGGCATTTGGAATTTTCCTGTTGCGATCCCCAACAGCTTGGTACTCAATAAAATCAAAGCCAGATCCAATAGATAGTGATAGGACATCGCCGATTCCCCCTTGCAGAATATGGAATAAATACAAAGCTATCATAGCGCCTTTCATTGAATTTACAAGAGGATTTTTATATGAAAACAGAGGCGGCAGACTGCAAAATTTTTGTACTATGTCCGTTGCTTCAGCCAAAACAGAGCCGACTCTACATATAAACTTGCGGCGATAGTCAGACATCTCTCGTCGATATCGAAGCCCGGGGTGTGATGGGCCAGCCGGGAGCCGGGGACGGCCTCGCTGCCGCTGCCCACAAAGGCGTAGACCCCGGGGACCACGGCCATGATCTCCGCCATGTCGTCCCCGCCCAGGGACAGCTCCTTGACCACCAGGTTCCCCCTGCCCACCACCTTCTCCACCAGGGGGGCGGTCTCAGCGTACACCCGGGCGTCGTTGATGAGGGCCCGGGTAAAGGACTCGGTCTCGATCTCAGCGGTGGTGTTGTACAGGGCGGCCACTCCCCGGGCGGTATCGGCGATCTTGCCGTTTATCATGGCCCGGGTCTCCTCGGAGAAGCAGCGCACCGTGCCCTCGATCACCGCCTCCCGGGCCACGATGTTGTACCCCTCCCCGGCCCGGAGCACCCCCACGCCGATGAGGGCGGGGTCGGTGGGACTCTTCAGCCGGCCCACCAGGCCCTGGAGGGCGGTGACAATCTGGGCGGCGGCGTAGAGGGCATCCGCCCCCAGCTCCGGGGTGGAGACGTGGGCGCTCCTGCCGTGTATCCGGATGGTAAAGTGGTCCACCGAGGCGTTCTCCGCCCCCAGATTCATGGCAACCTGCCCCACCGGCAGGTTGGACTGCATGTGGACGCCGAAGGAGCGGTCCGCCCCCTCCAGGGCCCCGTCCTGAAGAAAGAGGACGGCCCCCTTGCCATACTCCTCCCCGGGCTGGAAAACGAAGCCAATCTCTCCGGAGAGGCTGTCCTCCAGCTTTTTCAACGCCCGGGCGGCCCCCAGAAGGGCGGCGGTGTGGGCGTCGTGGCCGCAGGCGTGCATCACGCCGGGGCACTGGGAGGCGTAGGGCACGGTTTTCTCGTCCTGGATGGGCAGGGCGTCGGTGTCCGCCCGGAGGACCACCCTTCTGCCCGGCCCCTTCCGCCCCTTGAGGACCCCCAGCACCCCGGTCCCCCCCACCCGGCGGGCCAGGATGCCGATGGCGTTCAGCTCCTTCTCAATGCGCTTGGCAGTCTCAAATTCCTTCATGCTCAGCTCCGGGTGGCTGTGAAACCAGCGGCGCAGGGAGATGATGTAGTCCTTGTCCTGTTCAATCAGCGGATGGATGGCCATATTGATTCACCTCAAAGTTATGTTTGTTCCCGCCCTCCGAGGGGGCGGGAACTGTATCTTGCTTAAAATGCGGGGATGTAGGTGCCCTGATAGATGTCCCGGATGGCCTGGGCGGTCTCCTCGGACTGGTAGGCAGCCAGCACCTTTTGATAGACTTCATTGTCCAGGTCGGCGGTGCGGCAGGCGATGATGTTGATGTAGGGGTTATCAGAGCCGGGCTGGACCTGCTCCACATAG
>CAJTSQ010000101.1 GCA_910578735.1 uncultured Oscillospiraceae bacterium | reverse complement strand
TATGCTGCTATATTGCTATGCTGCTATATTGCTATGCTGCTATATTGCTATGCTGTTCTGCATTATGTTTTGCTCCGCACTCCTGAAAACGGGGGCCCGCAGGCCCCCGTTTCCATCGCTCAGGCTAGAGTAAACAGCCCATGATCCTCCCGGAAAGAGGCAGAATAGACCTCAGCCATCGCCTTGACCAGATACTCCGTATCCTTCGACCCCGCCGTCTCAAAGCAGGAGTGCATCGCCAGTTGCGGCAGCCCAATATCTACCGTATTCACAGACAGCTGCCCCAGCGAAATGCACCCCAGCGTTCCGCCGCCAGCCATATCAGAGCGATTGGCAAAATGCTGCACCGGCACCCCCGCCTTCTTGCACAGCGCCGTGAAGATCGCCTGAGACGCACCATCGGTTGCATAGCGCACACCAAACTTAATGACCGGCCCCGCATTCATCGCCGGACGGTGCGTAGCATCAGCAAACTCCGGGTGATTGGGATGGACCGCGTGGGCGTTGTCGGCGGAAACCATAAAACTGCACGCCACAGCGCTGGCCTTATCCCGTCCCATGGCCGCGCACACCCGGTCCACCAAATCGGCCAGGAACGTGCCGCCCGCGCCCTGCTTGGTCTGACTGCCTACCTCTTCGTTGTCAAACAGGACATAGACCGGCACGCTGTTGCTCTCCTTCGCCTCCATGAAGCCCTTGAAGCACCCATAGGCGCACTGGAGGTCATCCAGCCCGGCGGCGGAGACAAACTCCCCATTCGCCCCCCAGACCAGCGGCTTCTGCCGCAGGCAGAGGAACAGGTCCGTGCCCAGAATATCCTCCGCCTTGCACCCGGCAGCCTCCGCTACCAGCTTGCGAAACGCCCCCTTCTCCGTATCCAGTGCCATAAGGGGCACCATATCGCACTTGGGATCGAACTTGAAGCCGTTATTGGCCTCCCGGTTCATATGGGCGGCTACGCTGGGGATCATCAGCAGGTCCTTGTCCACATACACCAGCTTCGTGGCAATCGCCCCCTTCTCCTCCACCAGCACCCGGCCCGCCACTGTCAGAGGACGGTCCAGCCAGGTGGACAGAAGCTGCCCGCCATAGCGCTCCGTATTCAGCCGCAGATACTTCTCCGGCCCCGTCAGCTCCGCATTCTCCTTTACGCGGAAAGCGGGATAGTCACTGTGGCTTGCGGACATCATGAACCCGGTAAAGTCCTTCCTGGGAATACGGAAGGCCATCAGAGCCGACCCGTTGCGGGTGACATAGTACTTGCCCCCCACAGCCAAATCCCAAGTGCCGCACTCGCTCAGGCGGGTGTAGCCCTCCTGCTCCAGCGTCTGACGCAGATTCTCCACCGCGTGGAACCGGCTTGGACTCTCTCCAAGGAATGTAAGCAGATCTCTCATAAATATATCCTCCTTAAAATAATAGCAGATCAATAGAACCAGACAAAAGCGTGGTGGACCGCATCCTTCCCCTCGCCGCTGGTGATCTCCACCTGGTGCTCCCCATCCGGGGCGCGGGAGTAGAGACAGCGGAAAGCGGTACCCTGCAAAATCTGACGGCGGAAGACGATCTCCACCGTCCCGGGCAGGGCCTCGAACACCTCCTCCGGCAGGGCCTCCAAGGCGTACTCCAGATAGTGGATGTTATTCACATGGCGGTTGGTATCCATGTCCCGGCGTCCCGCCGCGGAGGCAAAGACCTCCCGGGCATCCGGGGCGCTCCTGCCGTCCTTGCGGAGAGGCTCCTCAAAGACGCACCGCTCCTCCAGCGGGTAGGCACGGCGAATTTCCTCCGTAATACGGGCGAGGCGGCCCGTGGACCCGCTGACCAGATACCACCGGGACGCCCCCCGGGCAATCAGTTTTCCGCCGGAGCGGACCAGATAGTCCCGGTCCGAGCGGAAGCCGTCCAAGCTCCTGGGCCAAGTCTCCACAGCGATTTCCGCCCGCCAGCCGGGCCGCTCCAACAGCTCCAGCCGCCACGCGGCCAGAAGCCAGTGGACCTTCGTCCGCTCCCCATCTGTAAGGCCGTAGCCGCACTCATCCGACGCGATAGACGCCGCTTCCTGGAGCATCCGGGCCAGTCCCCGGTGGTCCAGAAGCCCATCCGGCCCCAAGTCGCTGTAGGTTACTGCGGTTTCATAGGTATAAGACGTATTTATCACACTCCCAATTTGTAATAGCCTATAGATATCAGCAGTATACCACAAAAAATCTTCCCTGGGAAGACTGTGGGAAAATTTTGCCAGGGCAACAGCAATTGAAATTTAGCGAGGAAGAGATATAATAAAGAATATGGAACTAGAAAAATTAAAAGGAAGCCTGAAACAGGTAGAGGACCCGCGGCGAACAAAAGGCGGTCAGATCCTGCACAAGCTGGAAGACATCATAATCATAGGACTGTGTACGGTAGTGTGCGGGGGAGAAGGCTTCCCGGATATGGAGGAATTCGGGAGGGAAAGAGAGGAATGGCTGGGAGAATTCCTTGCGCTGCCTCACGGAATACCGGATAGTGACACGTTTCGGAGAGTATTTGAGAGAATCAAGCCCTAAGCGCTGTCAGAATGCCTGTATGACTGGTTGGGATACCACCGCATAGAAGGTTCCGTTATTGCAGTAGATGGGAAAACCATTCGCGGCAGTAAAGGAGACAGCCATAAGGCGTATCATGTGGCCAGCGCATTTGCTGCGGAGAACTGTCAGCGCGAGGAATCTCCCGGCATTTCAGGGCAATCTGAGCTTCGATTTCCTCCAACTCAGCAGCCAACTCCATGACCTTGCCGACAAAGCTGACAATAGCTATCTTTCTCGCCTCAGCGCCCTGTGTCAGTCCGGCGCTCACGCCGGCCAACCGGACGATTTCCTTGGCCCGCTTGTATCCGCCGCCTCGCAGTTTCTCCGCGTGCCAGATGTCCTTTACGCCATCTTCACCCAGGGCAACCAGCTCACTGGGAAGCGGAGCATTTGCCAGTACGCTCAACGTGAATATGCCGTCTATCTTCCCGAATGCTTCTCTGTATTCCGGGAACACGATCTTCATTTCACGGTGCAGGCGGTTCATGTTCCGCACACGGTCCTCCATGAGTTGGTCTCTCAGCGTACACAGAACGCGCAGTTCTGCGTACACATCTTCCGGCAAATACGGCACGCCATAGTTCCCGTTCTTTACCAGCTCCGCAATCAGCTTCGGGTCTTTGGCATCGTTCTTGGCT
>CAJTSQ010000100.1 GCA_910578735.1 uncultured Oscillospiraceae bacterium | reverse complement strand
GGGGAGATTTCAATGATCTCGCCGCCCAGGGCATTGGTCAGCGGGCCGTACTCTCGCTCGGCGTCGATAATAATTACATCGTCATTGGTGCCCAGCACAACTTCGGTAATGGCGTCTTTCATGCCCATGCTCTTGCCGGAGCCGGAGACGCCCAAATAAAAGCCGTGGGGGGAAATAAGCCGCTTGCGGTCACAAATGAGAAGATTGCGGGAAATGGCGTTGATGCCGTAAGACAGCCCGCCGGGGTCTTGTATCTCCTGCACCCGGTAGGGCATGAGGACGGCGGCGCTCTCGGTGGTCAGTGTCCGCAGGGCCTTGACGCGCCGGAGGCCATAGGGCAGGACGGTGTTCAGCCCGTCCTCCTGCTGGTAGCGCAACACGGAAAACTGGCAGAGGTGTTCCCGCCCGATGGACAGCAGGGTTTCCGTGTCCGCGTCCAACTGCTCCAGCGTGTCCGCGATATGCACCAGCGTCACCACGGCAAAGATCATGCGCTGGTCGCGCTCGGTGAGGTCGGCCAAAAATTCCTTTGTCTCGGCGCGAAGCTGCTCCAGCTCGTAGGGGATGGAGGCGGTGAAATTGTTCTTGTCGTTCTGCCGCTGCTGCCAACGGGTGATGTCGCTCTCGATGCCCAAAATCCGGCTTTGGATTTCTTTCACTGCCTCGTCGGTGGGAATGGGCAGGATGTCAATGGACAGCATGAGGCTGCGGTCAAAATCGGACAGGTCGGAGATCATGTCGTCCTCAATATAGCTGGCGTAGTCCTTGAGGAACAGGACACGCCCATATTTGCCGCCCATCTCAAAGTGTCCGGCCTTGAACGAGATACCGTCCGGGCAAACCAGGTCTTTGAAGTCGATGCCGTGCCGGATTGCCGCCGTCTGGTCAAAGGTAAAATACTGTTCCTCTCCAGGCCGGAAAAAGTCATGCAGGATGCGGAGGCGGTCATGGTTGGCAACCTCCCGCGCTGTGCTATCCAGCCGCCCCAGGCTTTTGGTCAGGTTGCCGTCCACCCGCCGGAAGTAAGACCGGGTTTCCTCGATCTTCCGCTGGGGGATGGACAGGGTGATATACTTCTCCTGCACCAGATTGTTGCTCTCATCGGCGCGGCGCTTCAGGATGGCGTTGGCCTCCTGCCGGTACTCGTCCAGGCCGTCCCAGCGTTCCTCCATCAAAATACTGCGCTCAAAGTCCACGGGATTCAGACGGCGGTTGATAATGGTGATCTTGGTGGCGGCGTCGGTGGGCAGGGAGTTGAGGACGCCCCCATAGGCCAGAAAGATACCCCGCCGCTCCTCGTCCGAGGCGGCGGCGTAGTTTACATCGGTGAGCCGCCAGCTCTTGCTGTGCCGGTTCCCCACAAGCCAGATGCCGTCCGGGTACACGCGCTTGACGGGGATCGTCTCCTGCACGCTGCGGGGGACGGTGAATTTCTCGCGCTCACTTTTATTGGCGGAGATAAGAGATTTAATCAAAGTCCTGCACTCCTTTCCGCTTGATCAGCTCATAGTGAAAGTTTTTCGAGATAAACCGGCGCTCCCCGGCGCAGAGGATTTCGGACTTGATAAAGGCCCAGGCAAACTGTTCCAGCGTCATGCCGTTGTAGCTGAAAAAGCCCGCCAGGGCAACGGGGGCGGCGGCGAGGATACACACCCAGCTTGCCGTCTCCTTTCCAATGACGGGGCCGAGGCCCAGGTACACGCCCACGGCCAGCCCCACGCCCACGGCGGCGCAGAAAAACTGCCGCGCCGACAGGCCGAAAAAGATGGTTTCCTTGTGCTGCCGTACTTCTTTTGGGATTTTAATTTCCATGCGATTCTCCTTTCGCGGATAAAGTTAAGGAACAGCGAACAAGCTGCCGTTCCCTATGTCGTATCGTGCCATTGGACGCTGTTGGACACCTCGTTTCCCCATACGTCCCAGCCGGGTGGGGCCTGCCGTGCAAACAACTCCACACGGGGCACATCGCCCATAAGGGCCACAATGCGCCGTCGGGCCTCGTTGGGCTTTTTGCTGTGTTCCTCTACATGGGAAATGATTACCTGATGCACATTCTTTGCCTGCCGCCTGGGTTGGCCCTTGGTGGCCAGCAGACAGATCTCGGCGTTGGAGCGCGTCCAGTAGCCCAGGCCCCAATAGATACTGTCCGCTTTAGGGGCCAGTTTAATCCATGTGAAAGCAACGGTCTTAAAGGTAAAGCCCCACGCCCGGATGACTTCCAATGCCTCCGGGAGCATGGGACAAGTGGCCCACAGGAATAAAACGCAGTCTTTCCCGGCCAGCCCCTCCACGGGCAGGGCCTTGATGTCCTCCAGTGACATGGTGGGATAGTGCCGCTCCGCCACGCCCTGCCCTTTCCAGTTCTGATAGCGCCAGGGCGGGTCTGCGTAAATTACGCTGTATTTTCCTATAAGCCGAACATCTCCTTTACGATCCGACTGGCCCCCCGGACAAGACCAGTCAGGATAAGCATATTGAAAATTAGCTGTCCGATGTACTCCCATGCCATCGTGACGGCGGGCAGAGTGCTGTCCACGGCGGGGGCGCTGCTGGACAGGAACGCAGAATAAATCAGACAGGCCAGCACGATCACCGCACCTTCCATGCACACGCCAATGTAGCTCTTGATAAACGCCCTGCCGCTAGACGACGTGGTGTGTCCGGCAAAAGAGGCCAACGGCAAGGGGGCCAGGGCGGTAAACATATAGAGCCGGAAAAAGCGCCCGTAGACCGTGAGCAGCAGGATAAACGACATCACGGTTATAAAGAGGGTGCCCAGCAGGGACACAAGCCATAGGGGGATGCTTGCCAACAGGCCCAAGCCCTCAATGGCGGTAACAATCTCGCTGGGCAGGGTCGCCGCCGTAGAGATGGAGCCGCCCAGCCCGCTCATTACGGTTTGGGTAATACCGCCGCATATTTTGAAAATCGCGGTCATAATTTCCATGCAGTGTCCTACGGCGGTTTTGGCGAGGATAAAGCGGATCAGATGGCGCAGCACATATTCCGGCCTCTGGAAGTCCCGAAAGCTGGCGGCGCTCTGGAAAATAGCCATAGCGAAAAACAGCACCAACAAGCCGTAGCCGATTCCCACAAGGGCGTTGTGGACGTTGAGGATCAGACCCCAAATAGTGCCGCCCTTGAACGTCTCCGGGGATTGGGTCAACAGCGCCCATATCTCGCCCAGCTTATCGTTCCAGCCGGAGAGGGCACTCTCCAAATTGCTGACGATCCAGTTGTCACTCAAAAAATCACCTCCAAAATGGGGAAATGCGTCTCACGGTGAGCAATGCCATTAAGTTAACCAGAAGTTACCAAAAAGAGAGTTGCAAGGCAGG
>CAJTSQ010000099.1 GCA_910578735.1 uncultured Oscillospiraceae bacterium | reverse complement strand
CTGCATCAGGCGGCAAAGAAATTTTTTGATGAATCCGGGCTGAAAAAGCTGCCTACCGTCAGGAGCTTACAGGCTGAATATGCCGCGCTGCTGGCGGAGAAAAAGGCGGCTTACGCCGATTTCCGCAAGGCGCGGGAGGATATGAAGGAGCTGCTGACCGTCCGGGCCAACGTGCAGAAGCTCATGGGCTATGAGGCCCAGGAGCAGGAAAAGGAAGCGGACCGCCGGGAAGAGGAACGCTGATTTTTCCACCGTTCCAGAGGGCCGCAGGCCCGACAAAAAGCGTTCCGCAGGAACGCGCAGCCAGCTCCAGAATGGAGCTGTTCAAAGGGGTTTGGGGGCGCTGCCACCAACAAGCAGATTGGACCTCCCGCCCACGGCGGGAGGTCCAATTTCGCATCGTGGGTCCCACGATGCCCTGCTTGCCCGTTTCTCCGTCCCCGTTTTCCTCCGTCCCCCGTTCCCTGTGCCAAGAGGCATTTTCAGTATATTCTTCGTTAAAACTACGCCCCAGCGCCACAGCATGACGGCTGAACGTCCAGCCCGTCTAAATAGTTCGCTCCCCACTGGCACATAGCGTCCAAAACCGGGATAATACTCTCCCCAAATGCGGTTAGGGAGTAAAGTGTTTTGGGAGGCTTTTCTGGGATCACCTCTCTATGCACCATGCCACAATCTTCAAGATCGTGGAGCTGTTGGGAGAGCATTTTAGGCGTTGCCTTTGGAATCCTCCGCTGCAATTCCATATAGTGCAGGGGCCGCTCAATCAAATGCCAGAGGATCAGCGGCTTATATTTCCCGCCAATCAGCGACAGCGTTGCCGCAACGGGACAAGTAAATTCTTGCTGTTTCATAGTCTCACCTCGCGGAAAGTATATCATAGTATCTTCATTTGGAAAAGGACTTACTTTTTGGGTAGTGCCTTACAAAAAAGTGCAGTCTTGCGGACGGGGATGATTGTGCTAAAATCATATCAGATGGTTGCCTTGACATGGCCAACAATCAGTTTGTTTGAGAAAGGACTGCCTATCATGGATTTTATCACAATTGCAAAGACCCGCTGCTCCATCCGCAGCTACACCGATCAGAAGGTGGAGCCGGAAAAACTGGAGAAAATTCTGGAGGCCGCTCATGTGGCCCCCACCGCCGCCAACCTTCAGCCGGTTCGCCTGATCGTTGTTCAGAGCGAGGAAGGGCTGGCGAAAATCAGCAAGGCCGCTGGTATCTATGGTGCGCCCCTCGCCATCATCGTTTGCGCCGACCACAACAAGGCTTGGGTGCGGCCCTTCGACCAGAAGCAGACCGGGGACATTGACACCTCCATTCTGACCGACCACATGATGCTCCAGGCCACGGAGCTGGGCCTGGGCAGCGTATGGGTGTGCTACTTCAAGCCGGATGTGTTGAGCCAGGAGTTTGACCTCCCCGCCAACCTGGAGCCGGTCAATATCCTGGCAATCGGCTATGCCGGTGAGGACTTCGCTGACCCGGAGCGGCACGGCGAAACGCGCATCCCGGTGAGTGAGCTGGTTTCCTACGAAAAACTGTAAGTGAATCCTGCGGGCGGGTGCATTGGGGGCGTGTCTCCTAATGCTCCCGCTTTTCAATAGGGCCTATTGCTCCAAAATGTGATCGTAGGTCTTTTCCAAAATCCATCTAACATGGTTATCTGCTAAACTGTAAAATACGTTTTTTCCCACCCTATGCCCATTTATCAACCGGACGCCCCGCAGAACACGAAGTTGATGGGATATGGCCGATTCCGCCATTTTCTTTTCCTCTGCCAGTCCGCTGACACACCACTCCCGCTCCATCAGGAGCCACAAAATCCTGATACGGGTATAGTCTCCCAACGCCTTGTGAAACTCGGAGAGTGCATCCAGTTCCCTTGCGGCAGGCTTTAATACAGCATTTCCTTTGTTCATGGCTATCCCCAATCTTTAGACCATTTGACAGATACGAAAGGACAAGATATGATAGGGGCAGAAATGGAGGCGATACTGTGTCCCACTACCATCTTCCACATAATCACGGGCAGAATATTGAGCGCGTTCTGGAGCGGATGCCGCCTCCTGACGGTTTCCAGACAACCGCCGCCACCTTCCAGCAGCTTGGCGACCCGTCCCGCCTGCGTATCCTCTGGCTGCTGTGTCACAGCGAGGAATGTGTGTGCAACATCGCCGCCGCTGTTGGCATGAGCGACCCCGCTGTGTCCCACCATCTGAGGATTCTGAAAAGGAGTGGGATCATTGAAAGCCGCCGGGACGGGAAAGAGGTCTACTACACTTTGGCGGACACCACCCAGGCGAAGCTGCTGCACCGAACCATTGACGCACTGTTTGAGATCACCTGTCCTACCGACTGATAGAAGAAATGCGCCGCGCTTACGAAAGTGCGGCGCATTTCCTGTTATAGCTTTACTCCTGCGCCGGAGTTTCAAACTGCTTGACCCGCATGGCGCGGATGGCGTTCAGAATGGCGATCACCGAAACGCCCACGTCCGCAAATACCGCCGCCCACATATTGGCGCGGCCAACCGCCCCCAGGATTAGCACCAGGAATTTGACGCCCAGGGCAAAGACAATGTTCTCGTTGGAAATGCGGATGGTCTTACGGGCAATCTGCATAACAGCGGCAATCTTGGACGGCTCATCCGTCATCAGCACCACGTCAGCGGCTTCAATTGCTGCATCGGAACCGAGAGCGCCCATAGCGATGCCCACATCGGCCCGTGCCAGCACAGGTGCGTCATTGATGCCATCGCCTACAAAGGCCAGCATCCCCCGTTCGCTTTTCTGTTTCAGCAGTTCCTCCACGCGGTCTACCTTGTCGGCGGGGAGCAGTTCTGTGTAGGCCCGATCCAGACCCAGGCGGCGGGCCACGTCCTGCCCAACTGCATCCGCATCGCCAGTGAGCATGACCGTCTGGCGAATACCGGCGGTTTTCAGCGTCTTAATGGCAGCGGGCGCGTCTGCCTTGATTTCATCCGCAATCACAATACACCCTGCGTATCTTCCATCAAAGGCCACATAGACCACAGTACCAATAGCGTTGGAGGCCGTATAGGGAATATGCTCCCGCTCCATCAGCTTGGCATTTCCGGCCAGCACCGTCATACCATCAATCACCGCCTGGACACCATGCCCCGCGATCTCCTGCACATCGGTAATACGGCTGTTGTCAATTTTCTTGCCATAGGCTTTTTGGATGGACAGCGAGATCGGATGATTGGAGTAGTCCTCCGCATACGCCGCCAGTTCCAGAAGTTCCTCGTCCGTCATGCCATTTGCTTGAATTTCTGTGACAGCAAAGGAGCCTTTTGTCAAAGTGCCGGTCTTATCGAACACAACGGTTTCCGTGTA
>CAJTSQ010000098.1:3295-3516 GCA_910578735.1 uncultured Oscillospiraceae bacterium | reverse complement strand
AGAACAGGCGGTCGGTTCTGCGTTGGATTTCCTCAATGCTGTAAGAGGACGGCTTCGTGAGCTTCAAATTGCTGCCGTCCAAGGCAAGGCTCCCATAGATGGAAAAACTGTTCTCACCCTTTTTGGCGGGAATGGACTGACCTCCGCCATAGAACATGATCTGACTGTTATCCTGGGAAAACGCGACGCCATCCACAACGGAGATTTGAATCTTGGATGTG
>CAJTSQ010000098.1:312-3285 GCA_910578735.1 uncultured Oscillospiraceae bacterium | reverse complement strand
AGAGTGGTGCGCTTTTCTTTTTCCAGATCATACAGATACAGCCCTTTCAGGGTGGCGATTGCCAGCTTCTTTCCGTCCGTGGAGGCCGCTACACCGGTTTCGCTGACCACGAAGTCCTCCGTCAAAAGGTGATTGACCGCAATTTTCTTGGTCAGCGTAAGGGCGCTGTCATAGATATACGCCATCATGCCGTCATCGCCCATGCCGGAGAGAATGTAGCCCTTGTCGATGGTCTGGACCTCAAAGGAGCGCAGGGGTGTTTCCGTTTTGGCCAGCACCGAGCCTGTGGCGGTATCATAGAGGTACAGCTTATCCGCCGCTACGAAAAGCCTTCCATCCCCGGCATAGGCGCACTCCCGGATTTTTCCGTCAAACTGGGAGGAATTAAACACACACTTTACGGGGCCGGCTGGCGCCGCCAGAGCGCTGGCTTGTCCGAAAGGAAGCGACGCCACTGTAAGGAGCGCGGTTAAAAGCAAGCAAATCGTCTTTTTCATGTTTGGATTCTCCTTTATCCATTAAAATTATGCTGGCTTAAAATTCAAATACAGATACCAGCGTATCAAGTTCGTCGATACTGCCTCCGAGAACAACTACGGCGGTCTTGGCTCCGTCCAATAGGTAAATCCTGGGGATGCGGTAGAAATATGCGGGGTCGGAGTTCTCAATCACTTCGGTGGCAGCCAATTCGCCGGAGGCCACGTCATAGACGCGAACGGTCAGACTGCCGTCCAAAACGGCGGTCGCCACATAGTTCCCCTGCTCCGAGACGTATACGCCGTCTTTGCCCTCATCGCTGGCGGAGAAGGAGAGCGTATTGGCGCTGCCTGTTGCCCGGTCCACCCAAAGCAGCGTCCCATCGGCCTGGGTAAAGGCCTGGGGGAAAAATAACCGGCTGACGCTGCTCTGCATTTCTTCCATTTCATAGCCGGACGGTTTTGTGAGCTTCAGACTGCTGCCATCCACGGCAACGCTCCCGTGGATGGAGAAGTCTTCCTCGCCATCTGCTGCGGGAATTGAGCTGCCGCTGCCAAAGAACACGATCTGGCTGTTGTTCTGGGCAAAGGCAGCGCCGTTCAGCATGGAAATACTGATGCTGGCTGTTCCGGCGTTTTGGGCCACGTCCAGGAGGGTAGTCAGGCTCCCGCTTTCCAGGTCATACAGATACAGTCCGCCCAAGGCGGCGAAGGCCAGCTTTTTCCCGTCCGTGGAGGCCGCTGCGCCCCCGGTTTCGCTGACAACAAAATCTCCCTGCAAAAGCTCATTCACCGCGATCTCCTTCTTCAGAGAGAGCGAGCTGTCGTAGATGTACGCCATCATGCCGCTGTCGCCCATGCCGGACAGGACGTATCCCCCGTCAATGGCCTGGGCTTCAAAGTCGCGCAGGGGCGCTTCTGCGGTGGCCAGCACCGAGGAAGTCCCTGTGTCGTAGAGATACAGCTTGTCTGCCAGCACGAAAAGCGTTCCGTTCCCGGCATAGGCGCAGCTCTGGAGCTTGCCGCCAAACAGGGCGGGGTCGAAGGTGCAGGAAGAAGGGGATTGTCCCGGCTGACTGCCTGCGTTTGGAACAGAAACCACAGGAGTGTCGGAGGGGGTACTTCCTGAAACCGCAGGGGCAGGGGCATCCGTTTTGCCGCAGGCGGACAACGCCAGGGTAAAAATCAGCGCCAATGTGACGCAGAATGTTTTTTTCATTTTCATTTCTCCTTGTAGCTTAATTCGATACATCCTTATATAATAGAATGGAATTGCTCTTAAAGAACGGAGCGAAGCCTTCGCCCCGCGGCACAGCGACGCAGTAAAGGGTGTTAAAATCCCCCAGCATATCCGGGTCAATCACGGCCTCAAGCTCCATGACGCCGCCTTTGCTCAATGTAATGGAGCAGGAGGTGCTTTCGTCAAGTTTCACCGGCCGGTGATCCAGGAAAAAAGCGATGCTGTAACTTGTTCCGGCTGTGCCGCACATGGTAAAGCGCAGGGTGACGGGAGCGGAGACCCGCAGGTTGTCATAAATGAGGCCGCCGTCACAGGAGAATGTATAATAGATCCCGCTGTCCAGCGTGTCCATGCTCACACCGCCCCAGCCGTATTTGGGAAGCTCGTTTTCCACATACTGCGCTGTAACCTTTTCCTCCCGCGCTTCGCTTTGTGAAAAGATTTTTTGGACAGGCGGAAGGTCTGAATGGGCGGTGGGGGCGTCCGCGTTGAACTGCAATTCAATATGGGAATCCAGCGTCTTATGATACCAGCCATAGCCGGAGGTGGATTCCATATCCGGCTGAAAATCCGGGTTGGTGATGCTCACCACCGTCAGGGCCAGCGTATCGCCGGCGCTGCCGGTCACAGGCTCAAAGAGGAAGGAAAAGCTCTGGTCCTCCTCTGCAGGGAAGCTGTGACAATACTCATACTCCGCTGCGGTATCGTTCACCTTGTAGGGCTGTGGCTGGCCGTCCAGAAACAGGAGAAATCCAACGGTATCCATTTTGCCGGTGAGAGAAAACTGGTACTCCAGCCGAAACTCGCCGCCGTCATAGGGGAACGGCAGACGCTCCCCACTCTCGGAAAAATCAGCCGAAGCAGCCCCGTGGGTGAGCATTGCCAGAAATCCGGCGTCCTCCTCCGCCTCCTCAAACGGATTTGCGGCGGCGGACTGTGACGGCGGGGGCGTACTGTCCGGAATGGCATAGTTCCCGCAGGCGGCGAGGGATAAAAGCGCGCCGCACAGCAGGGGAACGGCAATCAATCGTTTTCGCATACATGGCCTCCTTTGCTTTGATGGACTAAGCATAGCGGCCAAAGGTCAAAATTCGGTCAAGAACGGCAAAATGCCGCCCAAGTTTTTTGGGCGGCATCCGGGAGGGATGGAGGGATATTTAATAGTATCACAAGCGGCATAACATGATATATTCTTCCTCGTTCTCATCTACAATCTCAAATCCTGTTTTTTGATACATTTTTACAGCATAGTTTGCT
>CAJTSQ010000098.1:0-302 GCA_910578735.1 uncultured Oscillospiraceae bacterium | reverse complement strand
CAGTTACCTATTATGGATAACCGCCCGATAAATGAGAAATTTTCTATTAAGAATTTATTTTATGCCTTCTTCCTTGATCTTATAGATTCTAAATGCGCAATCCTTTTCCAAACGAATATTTGCCCAATTTCTCCCAATCTGTCTCACAAAATAATTTTCGTCCTCTGGAAATATCTGTTTTGTCATAAATCTTAACAGATCCAGTGCTTTGGCAGATTCTTTCAATACAATTTCAAGTGTACTCCATCCATCTATTACAGGTGAATATATTTCATGAATCATATCACAAAACAAATCATTTC
>CAJTSQ010000097.1 GCA_910578735.1 uncultured Oscillospiraceae bacterium | reverse complement strand
TAGTAGTTTTAGAAGAACTTGTATTGCAAAACTTACAGCGGGTTGTGGCCTATGCGCGGGAGGACGAAGATGAGTTTGTCCGGCGCGTGATAGAAAACAAATTGGCTGTTCAGCGCACGGAACAGGAGCAATCCAAAAGAAAGCTGGAGAAGCAAAGGCGGCGTATTACGGAATTGGACGCAATTATACAGAGACTTTATGAGGACAATGTGACAGGTAAGCTGACAGACGAACGATTTGCCAAACTGTCCGCAGCCTATGAAGCGGAGCAGGCAGAATTGAAACAGTCCGTTGAAAGTCTGAGCGTCATTGTAGAGGCATCCGAAGCGCAGGCTGTCAATGTCAGAAGTTTTCTGAAAATTGTAAAGAAGTACACCGAGCCGACAGCGTTGACTCCCCAACTCCTGCATGAATTTGTGGACAAGATCGTTGTCCACGAAGCCGACAAGTCCAGCGGCCACCGCATCCAGCGGATTGACGTACACTACAACTTTATTGGGGAGGTTGATTTTTCCCCGGAATTTCGCAGGTAAAAGAAGTAACAGCATGGCGCTGTTGCACCAAACTGTTACTTCCCTCCGAAATATCAAAATGTTCTTTATGCGTGGAAACCCTTGATATTACAGTGTTCCTATTAAAACTCATTCATATGGTATACGGTTCCGGCGGCGCCATCCGGCACGTCATGACTTTTCCGGATGGATATCATCATGATCCCGCACTTGCACAGACACCGGAATCCATGTATACTGGAAGAGAAAAAACTTGAAAACGGAGTGATCTCATGAACACCGCTCTTGGCACGCTTTGGAATCTGGCCGGTTACATCGCCGCAGTGGCTCTGGGCGCATGGCTGGGCTCCCGTCCCAGCGTGCGCACACGGCCTCTCCCCTGGCTGGGAAAGCTCCAGTTGGCGGCGCTGATGATCCTGATTGTCTCCCTGGGGGTAAAGCTGGGAGCAGACGATGAGGTCATCACCTCCCTGGGGCAAATCGGCTGGACCGCCTTTCTAATCACTGTAGCCGCCATGGCCGGCTCCGTACTGGCCCTGTGGCTCCTGCGCCGCTTTGTGCTGCGGCTGGACCGGCAGGGAGTGCCGGCAGGTGCTGGCGCCGGAACGGAGTCTGGTGGTGAGAGCGGCCAGAAGGCTGACAACTCCCTGACCAAGTGGATCGTGGGGGCCGTGGCTCTGGGAATGCTGGCGGGTTATTTCCTGGTTCCGGACGCAGTGGTGGCCTACTGCGGGCAGGTGATCGATCTGGGATTGTACCTGCTGCTGTTCCTGGTGGGCATGGACATGGGCAAGCAGGGCACAGTGGTCTCCGATATCAAAACCGCGGGCTTCAAGGTACTTCTGATTCCCGCGGCGGTGGCTGCCGGCTCTCTGGTGGCGGCGGCCCTGGTAGGTCTGGCGCTGGAGATCGGCCCCAAAGACGCCATGGCAGTGGCCGCCGGCTTCGGTTGGTACTCCCTGGCCCCCAGCCTGCTGGCTCCCTATTCCCTGCCGGTATCCGCCGTGTGCTTTCTGGCCAACGTCATGCGGGAGGTCTTCGCCATTTTGACCATTCCGCTGGTGGCCCGGCACATCGGCTTTGTGGAATGCGTAGCCCTGCCGGGAGCGGCAGCCATGGACACCGTCCTCCCCGTGGTAATCGGCGCCACCCATGAGCGGATTACCATCTACTCCTTTACCAGCGGCGTAGTGCTCTCTCTTGCGGTGCCCCTGCTGGTGTCCGCTATCGTAGCACTGTGATATCCTTTATTTCAAACAGAGAGGAGCTTTCCTATGGATGAATCCTGGCGCGATAAAAATTACTCCCACTTCTCCCACAGGGACTGCGAGTTCTTCCCCTGCCACCAGGGGGTGGATGCGGCGTCCTTCAACTGCCTCTTCTGCTACTGCCCCCTGTACCTCATGGGGGACCAGTGCGGCGGAAAGTTCACCTACACCGCCTCCGGCATCAAGGACTGCAGCGGCTGCACCATCCCTCACCGGCCGGAGAATTACGGCTATATCATCCGGAAGTTCTCGGAGGCGGCGTCAGAGCAGTCCCGGAAACCGTGAAGAAAATGCCGGCCGGGTCTTGCGTTTTCACCTGCGGTGTAGTATAATATTGTCGAAAAATAAATATCGCAAAGCAGTCGGAGCCGTTCCTTATCCGAAGGAACGGGTAATAGGGAAACAGGTGCAAGGCCTGTACGATCTCGTCACTGTATGTAATGAGCGCGCTGTCTCAGTCAAAACAGGACAGCCACTGGCGAAAGCCGGGAAGGCGATGGCGCGCGATGATTTACGAGTCAGGAAACCTGCCGCCTGCTGGTACAGGAATACCGTTCGGTGTTCCAGATCACGAGGGCTTGATTGTACCGCTTCCCCTTAAAGGGTTCGCGCTTGTGGTCATCTTGATAAGATGACCGCTTTTTTTGTCCTGCGTATTCCTGTACCTTAAAATTACTGGTGTAAAATTTTACCATACATCAGAGCGGCGGCGTTTATCCCCGCCCCGGAAACACAAGGAGGAATACACAGATGAACAAAAAAAGACTGCTTTCCCTGCTGGTCATGGCCGCCATGGTGGCCGGAATGCTGACCGGATGCGGCGGAAACAAAACCAGCGACGCCCCCCAGGATCCCGCCCCCAACCAGGACGCTCCCGCTCCTGCGGAAAATGAGACGCCGGAGCCCGCCGAAGAGGACGGTGAGGACTACACCACCGGCGACGCCTCTCTGGACAACCCCCGGAATCAGGACGGCATCGGTGAGGACGAGCTGCTGGTCATCAGCTTCGGCACCAGCTTCAACGACAACCGCCGCCTGACCATCGGCGCCATTGAGGAGGCCATGGAGAAGGCCTTCCCGGACTGGTCCGTGCGCCGGGGCTTCACTGCCCAGATCATTATTGACCACGTTCAGCGCCGGGACGGCGAGGTCATCGACAACGTAGGTCAGGCGCTGGACCGGGCCGTGGAAAACGGCGTTAAGCGCCTGGTAATTCAGCCCACCCACCTGATGGACGGCCTGGAGTACAACGACGTGGTCAACGAGGCAGCCCAGTACGCCGACGCATTTGAGGCCATCGCCATCGGCGCGCCCCTGCTGACCTCCGATGAGGATTTCCAGATTGTGTCCAAGGTCATGGCGGAGGCCACCGCCCAATACGACGACGGCAAGACCGCCATCTGCTTCATGGGCCACGGCACGGAGGCCGCTTCCAACGCCATCTACGCCAGGATGCAGCAGGTGATGACCGACGCCGGGTATGCCAATTACTTCATTGGCACCGTGGAGGCCGCCCCCACTCTGGACGACGTGCTGGCCATGGTCCAGGCGGGCAGCTATGAGCGGGTGGTGCTCCAGCCCATGATGATCGTCTCCGGCGACCACGCCAACAACGACATGGCTGGCGACGATGAGGACACCTGGAAGACTGTTTTTGAGAATGCTGGCTATGAGGTGGAGTGCGTTTTGAAAGGTCTGGGCGAGTACGAGGCCATTCAGAACCTGCTGGTTGCCCACGCCCAGACCGCCATTG
>CAJTSQ010000096.1 GCA_910578735.1 uncultured Oscillospiraceae bacterium | reverse complement strand
AAGGCTTTTTTTCTTTCTTTTGGAATTTATTGGTTAACTTAATGGCATTGCTCACGGTGAGACGCATTTCCCCGGTGTCAGTTGTTGCCGCAGTGCTTATACCGCGCCGATGGCGGTCAAAATTTCCTTTGCAAAGGCGATCATAAGCCCACCGAACAGACACAGGAAGCCCTGCGTCCGCTGGCTGGCGTCGTGGGACTGGATAGACATACCCACCTGCACGATGCCCCAGCCCAGGATGATCACGCCCAGGGCCTTGATAATGGAGAAAATGAAGTCGGACAAGTTATTGACAATGCTCAGGGGGTCGGAGCCAGCGGCAAAGGCAGGGACAGCCAGGGCCGCGCACAGGGCCACGGCCAGCACCGTGGAGAAATAGAGGCGGCGGGCGCGGCGGTTATGCCGGTGCTGCTCACGGGTGAGGGTGTGCCGGGGATCGGTGCCATTGATAAACTGCTTCATATTGAAAATTCCTCCTTTTTATTCGATGATTTCCACATCGTCCAGCGACGTAAAGGAAAAGTCCAGGTCGCCCACGTCGTAGAGGCAAACTGGACTGTGTATATAAGCGGCTGCGCCACCGTCAGCCGTAAACTTGATGGCAGGGTGCTTCATCAGGTCGTACTTGTCATCAATGACCGGCGCTTCACCACGGATCAGGACAATGGCCTTTTTGTTGTCCAGCATCCGTACCTCATCGGGAGTGAGTAATTCGCGCCCAGCCTGTTGAAAATTCTGACTGTATGATCCGTTGCGCCCCTTGCTCTGGCTGCTGGTTTGGGTCTGGATCGTCTCCTTGCCCAGCAGCTCGGAGATATATTTGTGCGTGTCTTTTTCATTCCCGCCCAAATAGATAAAGGTGTCCGCGTTGCCGATAATGCCCTCCCAGTCATCTTTGAACAGGGCCTTTAACTGCGAGATATTTTGCAGTATAATAGTGGCCATCACGTTACGGGAGCGCATGGTGGCTTGGAGACGGGCGTAGCCGTCCGGCAGGGAGACGTTGGCAAATTCGTCGAACATTAAGCGCACGGGGATAGGCAGACTGCCGCCGTGTACCTTGTCCGCTTGAAAGTACAGCTCTTGAAATGCCTGGGAATAGAGCATACCAACAAGGAAGTTGAGGCTTACATCGTTGCTGTCCGGGATAATGCAGAAAATGGCCTGCTTCCGCTCCCCCAGCTTCCCCAGCTCCATCTCGTCCTTTGCGGTGATACGCTGTATCTCCGGCAGGGAAAAGGGCGCGAGGCGGACGGCGGCGCTGATTAAAATACTCATCGCCGTTTCGCTGGGGGCCTGCTTAAACACCTTGTACTGCCGGACGGCAATATGGTTCGGGTTTTCTTCCTCCAACGCCTGGAATAGAAGATCAAGGGCGGAAACATGGTCGCCGTCCCCCTCCTTTGCCGCGCCGTACTCCAGCATGGTCAGCATCATCTCCATGGTCTGATCCTCCGGCGGGGCCTCATGGAGCAGGTAGAGCATTAAGGCGCTGTCCAGTGCTGTCTCTGATTTCTCCCAAAACGGGTCATTGGAATGTGCGTTTTTTGGGGTAGTGTTGCGGATGAAATTGGCGATTAGCTTCAGCACGTCGGCGTCGTTGCGGATGTAATGAAACGGGTTGTAGCAGTCGGAGCGATCCGGGTCTACCAGGTCGAAAACCTTGATGGTATAGCCCTCCCGGAGCAGCAGGGGGATAGAGTCGCGGGCCAGCTCCCCTTTCGGATCAGTCGAGATATACGAGGCGTTTGCCTCATACAAATTGGGCTTCACAATGTAGCGAGTCTTGCCCGCGCCGGAGCCGCCCACAACGATTTGCAAGAGGTTTCGGAAGTGCTGGCGGCTGTTCAAACTCATCCGCAGGTTTTGCGTCAGGATGGCGTTGCGCTTGGGGTCTTTGTCCCGGTACTTGCGGTCAAGCTGGCGGGGATCGCCCCAGCGGGCGCTGCCGTGTTCCTCTCCGGGCCTGCGGTTCTGTTTGCCGGAGATATACAGTACAACGGCAAAGGCATAGACCACCAGCGCCCCCAGCATGAATTTAAGGGTATAGGGCGTCCAGCGTATGTCAAAGGGGCGCTCCATAATAATACTGAAACGGCCCATCAGATCAAAAACCGTCATGCCGTCCTCATAGCCGGAGGCCAGCCCCGCGCCGATCCACAGGACAGGCAGGGCAAGAAATATCCATTTGGTATAGCTGCCGCCGGTCTGCTGTTTCATCGCCCACCCCGTTTCTTTGCCGGGGTCTCCCGCTTCTCTCCCTGCTGTGGCCGGAGAGCGGACAGGATTGCCTCCCGGTTGTGCTTCACTTCCTCGTCAGTAGCGCCGCCCTGGGTGATGGTGGCGGTGTGCAGATGCCGGATGCCCTGAGCGGCTACTCTACCAAAAAAACAGCCGTCCAGCGTCGCATTCAAAAAACCCACGCCGTCTAATTCGCAATCAACGGTATTGCAGGATTTCAGCCGCGCCTCTTGAAATGAAACATTTCGCAGGGTGCTGTCGTGGAAATGGGTGTGCGCGATGGACGCCTTAAAAAACGTGACAAATTGGATGGCACAGCTATGAAATTCAGAGCTGGACAGGCTGGCCCCATCAAAGGTTGCCTCCCTGATCCGGCACACGGCAAAGGTGCAGTTGCTGAAACGGGAGAAGTTAAAATCCGTGTGGTCGGGTATGCAGTAGAAGGTCACACCGTTGAAAAAGGTTTCCCGGAAAAAGTTTGGGGGAAAACCCGTCTTTGCTGCCCAGTCATAGAGCCGCTGGTCAACAATTTTCAGCGGACGCTTCGGATCAAGGTCAAAGGTGCGGTATTGATACTGCTTGTTGCTGCTCTTGGTGTAGGGCTGGGACAAAAGCCTCTTTTGCGTCAAAAATGCCTGTATTTCCCCGGCGATTTCATCTACCCTCTGAGCGTAGCCATCGCCGCCTGTATTCCGCAGGCCGGTCAAAAAAGTGTCCACTGTCCGTTCTGTCCGGCCCTGCAAAATATCATTGATCGTCCGTACCGTCTCGGCGCGGTTAGCGCCGTTGTAGTGTTGCGGCCTCATATCCTCCAGAAGATCAGCGGCGCGGATGCTGATTTGGTGGGTGCCCAGGACTTTTTGATATTCGCTTATGGTATTCGCCTTTTAAGAAAGCGGAAATGCGTCTCACCGTGAGCAATGCCATTAAGTTAACCAGAAGTTACCAAAAAGAGAGTTGCAAGGCAGGCAGGGGAGTCAACGCGCGGGGACATACACAGGAGAAATGCGGTTGCCGGCAACCACGGGTCTGGGATAGCTGCGGTCTGGGCGGCAGGGCAGGAGATTACGCTCCAAGAAGCGGATCACGTCAAAGAGCACCCCCTGAAGGACACGGCAGCAGAAGTAGACCGCGTCGGAGAAATTGACGCGGCGATTGTATTTGGACTTGCCTCGGGTCGTGTCTACACCCCAGGCGGCGGCCTGGGCAAAGTTAAAAATGATGAAGGCGGACATGATCTCCTGAAGGATCAGCTCTGGCCTCTTGGAGTGCAGATGGACCATGCCCACGGT
>CAJTSQ010000095.1 GCA_910578735.1 uncultured Oscillospiraceae bacterium | reverse complement strand
AATCCTCGTATAGCGTACAGAATTTGCAGGAGTGGTGTGTGCAGCCCGCAGTAACCTGGATCAGCAGGGACGCGGCCTCATAGGGCGGACGCCAGATTGTTCCATCAAAGTGCATAGATCATATCTCCTTTTCAAAATCAATCAGGAATTTCCTGTTGCCATCATGGTACAACCGGCAACAGTTAAATTCAAGTACGCAACTTTTTTAGTAGTAGTATTGTTTTCTGTACTAATACTAATTTTGTGGCCTACATTGATTTTGAAATTGAGATGGTATATACTACCTATAAAGAAGCGAAGGGAGATAGAGCTATGGCTGGGAATAAATTTCAAACGCAGGATATGATGGCCCGCTGTGTGCCAATGACCAGTGTGCAGGCGGTTTTGGGCGGCAAGTGGAAAATCCTGATCTTGTGGTATATCGCATTTTATAAAGTTCAACGCTTTGGTCAGCTCATGCGCCGCCTGGACGGGATTACCCAGTCCTCATTGACAAAGCAGCTCCGTGAATTAGAGCAAGACGGATTTTTGCACCGAGAGATTTACAAGGAAATTCCCCCCAAGGTGGAGTATTCCTTAACGGAGCTGGGGCAGAGCTTCACCCCGATTTTGAACCAAATGATGATATGGAGCGAGGCACATCTTTGTCCGCCTGACTATATCAATCCTTTTGGAGAAGAAAGAATACTGCCTGAGTAATCTATGAAAGATTTACACCAGGAGGGTAGTCCTCCTGGTGTAAGCAGCTTAAATGTTTTCGTAGGAAACTAATTCGTCCACAGGGATTCGTGTTTGAGTGTGCCGCTCCGGGTCGGTGAAGTTCTCCCCTGCATAGCCGATTACCAGGATATTTACCGGCTCAAGATTGGCGGGGAGGCCGAACTCCCGGCGCAGGACATCCGGCTTGAAGTAGCACACCCACACGCTGCCCAGGCCCAGCTCCGTGGCCTGGAGCATCATGTGGTCGGTCAGAACAGAGGCATCAATGTCCCCGGTTTGCTTTTGGTCAAAGGGCCGCACCCATGCTTTGTTATGGTCGGCACAGACAATGATATCCAGATACCATTCTTTCAGCAACTCCTGGTTTTCCTGTTCCCACTGGCTGTTGTTCCACATCGTTTTGTCACCATCCTGTATCTTTTTTGAAAATAGGTTGAATTTCTCCTAAAATCGGATATAATAGAAGTGTAAAGATTTATCCGAAGGAGGGTCTGTCATGAATATCAGCACAAAAAATCTTGTCTCCATCACAGAGGCCAATCAGAACTTCTCGCGGGTCGCCAGACTGGTGGACGAGGGCGGGCCGGTCGTGATCTTGAAAAACAATGTCCCCCGCTACATGGTGGTGGAGTTCAAGACCGCCGAGGCCGAAGAAGTCGCCGCCGATGAAGATGTCACTGCCATTTCCCGGCGCCTGATCGCGAAGAACCGGGCGGCCTATGAGGAACTTGCGAAATGACCGTCCTGACAAAGAAACAGCTTCTCATGCTCCACAGCCAGCTGATCGCCGAGACCGGCGGCGTTGACGGGCTTCGTGACGAGGGGATGCTGGAGTCCGCCATGAACGCCCCGTTCCAGTCCTTTGCCGGGGAGGAAGTGTACCCGTCCCTCCAGCAGAAGGCCGCCCGCCTGTGCTTCGGCCTTGTGAAAAATCACCCGTTCATAGACGGCAACAAGCGGACCGGCACACACGCCATGCTGGTCTTTCTCGCCCTGAACGGTATTGAGCTGGACTACACGCAGGAGGAACTGTCCGGCGTGATACTCTCCCTCGCCGCCGGAGAGATCGGCCATAGCGAATTGCTCCGCTGGGTCATTGAACATCAGGAATAAATTTTGTGGCGGACTTCAAAAACACGCGCTCGTTCTGCTCATACTGCTCCAGCTTTCGCAGAACGAGCAGCATGAGCGCGTGATTTCCGGTTTCGTTCAAACTTTTTTCAATGCCAGGGCAAATCCGGGTCATCATCGTTGACCGGCACAAACGGCGTCAGGCAGACATTGTGGAAGCCCCGGCTCGTTCCAACACACTTTTCATCATAGACGACGCCGAGGGCCTGCTGATGCTCTTTCAGGTAGTGCAGGAAGGTCTTGGCCGCCAGCGGCTTTTCCAGATTGTCCTGGCACCAGCGTTCATAGACATTGTAAAAATCCCTGGACCTGCACCGCGCCCCCGGCGTGATCGCAAAGTAGCCCTCGGACTTCAAAAAGACAAGGATGTTGTTGCCCTTCTCCCGTGCTTCCTCCAGATTGGCGGCGGCGCGCTCGCTGATGGTAAAGCGGAACCTGTTGGCCATCAGCCTGTGCAGGCCCTCCAGCCCCCAGAGGAAGATGCCCTCCTTTTCCTGCTTCATCTTGTCGATCAGGAACGGGTCATCTTCCCGCCCGTCCGCCTTGTCCCTGGTGGTCAGGAGAAGCTGGCGGCGGTAGAACCCGTCCGATTTGTCATAGAGTGCCTGTAAGCTGCCGTTGCCGAAGCAGGCGAAGCGGACATAGAGCGTCCCCTGCACACTCTGGCTGCCCTTGCGCTCAATATCCATCCTGTCCTCCAGGGTGACGATGCTCTTGATGTTGTTGGTGGAGGGCAGCGCCTCCATCCGCATATCATCGTCCACCAGCACCAGCTTGTACTCCAGGTCGGCGCGGGCGAAGCGGTTCGTCTCCACCTTTTGCAGGCTCCCGGTGTTCATGCTGTCCCCGAAAATCTCCCGGAAGACCAGTCCGACACGCGACTTTCCCTCGCCGCCCTTGCCCACCATCAGGAGCATTTTCTGCGCCTTTGTGACGGGCAGGAGGCAGTAGCCCAGATATTCCTGCAAGGCGGGTACATCGTCCTCATAGAGCAGTTCGTTCACGAATTGAAGCCAGCGCACTGGCTTGGGCGCGTCCGGGTCGTAGGCCACCGGCAGGCGGTTCATGCAGTATTCCTTGTCGGGGAGAAACCGCCCGTCTGTGAAGTAAGTGCCGTTTGCCACATGGATGCGGTCGGTCTGGATTTCCGGCGGGTCGGAGAGGCAGGACAGCTTGATGACCTGCAGCAGCATATGATTAGCTCCTATTAGGAAAACGCACTGTCAAAAGGGTTTCATGCGTTGGCGGGTATCAGCCCGCCTCGGCGGTATCGGTGGTATTGATTTCAATGTACTCGGCAATCCGGCGGAACTCGTCCACAAACTTAAAATGAACGCTGATATTGCCGTTTTCGTAAACCTTGATATGGTCTACCAAGTCCGTGAGGATTTCACGGGTGAGCGTTTCAATGCTTTGATACTTTGCAAAAGCTACCAGCGCGGGGTGTTCCTTGTCAACGCCATTCAAGAGCTCCGCCCGTTCCGCGTTCAGCCGGGCCAGCACATCCGCAAGCTCGGCGGCCTGCCGTTCATAATCGGCTTTCATATCCCGGTATTCCTGCTGGGTGATTTCCCCGTCTTTCCAGTCTTGATACAGTGACTGCTTGTAGCGGGTGATTTTCGTCAATTCCTTTTCCTTTGCGGCTATCTGGTCATTAAGGCGGTGGGATTGACTTTTTTTCAGCGGGGCCGCATTGATACGGGTTACTATTTCCG
>CAJTSQ010000094.1 GCA_910578735.1 uncultured Oscillospiraceae bacterium | reverse complement strand
GCCAGGGAACGCCGCAGACGGGACCGGGAGCGGAAAGCAAAAGCGGCCTCGCACTTCCGCAAATAGAGGGCTGGAAAGCCTTGCGGCACAACGCTTTCAAAACGCCAATCCGCCCAGGGACGTAACTTTACCCTCGGAGGGCTGAAATTAACTTCTACTTGCGGAATTTTGCCCCGTATGGGACGCTTCGGTTTCCTGTGCGGGGCCATTTTATGAAAGGAGATTTTTGCCGTGGCAGATAACAAGCCCAGCAACCGGGAACGGATCAAGGAAATCGTCACCGGGATTGAGGCAAACATACAGGACCTGTTCCAGAGCGATAAATTTGCGGACTATCTCCGCACCATGTCCCGGTTTCACAGCTATTCCTATAACAATACCATCCTCATCCATATGCAGATGCCCAGCGCCACCCATGTGGCCGGGTTCAACAAATGGAAAAACCAATTTGGACGCCATGTGAAAAAGGGCGAGAAGGGCCTGACCATTATCGCCCCCACGCCCTTCAAAAAGCGCATTGAGGAAATGAAGCTGGACCCGGACACCAGAGCGCCGGTATTGGACCATGACGGGAATGTTATCATGGAGGAACGGGAAATCGAGATTCCCCTGTTTCGCCCGGTCAAGGTGTTCGATGTGAGCCAGACCGAGGGCAGGCCCCTCCCCAGCCTTGTTGCCCCTCTGACCGGGGATGTGCAGCAGTATGAGGCGTTTATGGAGGCCCTTCGGTGCACCTCCCCGGTGCCAGTGCAGTTCAAGCCGCTGCGGGAGGGCCTGGATGGGTTTCTGAGCCTGAACTATCAGACTATTACAATCCGGGAGGGCATGAGCCAGGTGCAGACGGTGTGCGCCGCCGTCCATGAGATCACCCACGCCATGCTCCATAACCGGGAGCAGGACCAACTCACCGCCGCTGCCGGGGACACGGATCGGGAGCCGACCAAGCCGAAGGACAAAAACACCAGAGAGGTGGAGGCCGAAAGTGTTTCCTATACGGTCTGCCAGTATTATGGCATTGAGACAAGCGCCAACAGCCTGGGCTACATCGCCACTTGGTCCAAAGACAAGACCCTGCCGGAGCTGAAGGCCAGCCTGGAGACCATCTCCAAGACCGCCAATATCCTCATCACCAGCATTGACCGCCATTTTCAAGAGATTTGCAAGGAACAGGGCATTGACCTGACCGCCCAGCAGCCGGAACAGGACGCGCCCTCTGCCGCGCCCGACACCCTGGAACAGTTTGCCGCTGATTTATACAATTTTATGGATCAGCTTCATCAGGAGGGAGTTCTGAAACACCCGTTTACCCAGGACCCCAAGGAGCGGTCCATCGCTGACCTTGTGATTGAAATGCGGAAAGGTTATTTTGAAGGTGTGCGCGGCCCGCTGAACTATTTGATCGAACATACTGACTTGATACTTACCGACTTGACAAAAGCCAAAACGCTGCTGGCAAGGCTGGATGGGCTGGTCCAGACGCAGGACGCGCCAGCGGCGGAGCTGCCGCCTGACACCCCGGAGCGGTTCATCAGCGATATGCTGGATATGCTGGACCATCTGTATCAGGCGGGGCTTATCAAAAAGAATTTTCCCCCTGACAACCGGGAACAGACCAAGGCAAATCTGGTCCGTACTCTGCAAGTGAATCCATCCATTGTCCGGGCCACTCTGGAGCAGTTCGTCCAACAAAACACCGGCGCGGAGCAGGCCAAAATCATGCTGAAGCGGCTGGATGGTCTGGCTCAGTCCGTGCCGCTGATAGAATATGTCTACAAAATGGAGGCCAATCCCCGGACTGTGGGCGCAATCGACCAGCAGTTTATCCAGGCATATGAGAGAACGGCGCAAGGGACCTTAAAGCCGGATCGGGTGCTGTTTTTCGGCACGGCTGATAAATGTGCCGGTATTCTGAAAAAACTGCAATCCGGCGAATTGAAACCGGATGATTTTTTCCAACCCGGCACAGCCAGAATCAGTCATTACAAAACCAGAGACGGCGCGGAGCTGGATGCTTTTGTAGGGCCAGATGATAAGGTATATATGGGCAGGCGCGACCACTATGACAATCGCGGCCATTACCTCAATGCGGACAAGTCCTTGCTGTACCTCTCCGATAATATGGTGATGTTCGACTTTGTCTCCGGGAGCAGCTATGCCGCTACCCAAGCGGAGCTGCTGGCCCAGGGCTGTTTTACGATGGAGGACTATGCCGAGTTTGATGCCCTGCGTGTTGGCGTGCTGGCACAATTTGAGCAGGTCGGGCAACTGTTGTTCGCCGGGGAGCCGTTCAGCTTCACCCAGCCGGACGCAGCGGAGCAGGCGGTGGTCATCGAGGCGCAGGATAAACAGGAAAGCCGTCTGGACGAATACCCCCTGCCGGACCCAGCCTTTCCCGCTGACGAGCTGGAACAGAACTACGGCTATGCAGGCGGCGATCTGCTGCCCCTGTCCAGGGAACGGGCGGCGGAGCTGCTGGAGCAGGATTTGACCGTTTATATGATGGAGTCTGGTGAAAATCCCGCTATGGTCTTTGACCGGGACGATCTCATGGGGCAGCCGGAGGGCATGATGTTCGCCGTCACCCGCGAGGAATGGGAGGAAAGCCAGGACTTCCGACAGGCGGTACTGGACAGGATGCAGCACCAGCCGGAGCGCGAAAAAGCGTTTCTGGACCATGCGGCGGACTGTTTCGCCATCTATCAGGTCAGGGACGATGATGCGCTGCGGGATATTCGCTTTGAATCCCTGGACTGGCTGAAATCCAAAGGCCGCACCGTGGAACGGGACAATTATGATCTGGTCTATACGGCCCCGCTGTCCACATTTGCCAGCGCAGACGCGGCGCTGGACCAGCTCTGGTATCAATTCAACAACGACCACCCCGCCGATTTTCAGCACCCTTCTATGTCCGTCAGCGACATCATTGTACTGAAAAGGGATGGTGTGGTATCCTGCCATTACTGCGACAGCTTCGGCTTTGAGCAGTTGACGGACTTCATCAGCCAGAAGCCCACGGTGGCCGAGCTGGAGGCCCAGGTCAAGGCGGGACAGACCATTTCCCTGACGGATTTGGCGGATGCTGTCCACCGGGAAAAGAAAAAATCCGTTGTGGCCCAGCTCAAAAACCAGCCAGCCCAGGAACGAAAAAAGACAGCGCCCAAAAAGAGCGCGGAAAAGGAGCGGTAAGGAAATGAACGATTTTACATTTGAGGAACAGAATCTGGTGTGTATTTACAACAGTTCCGGCACCCGTGCGGGCGTGATCGCCGCCCTCACCGAGATGCGGGGCTATCTGGAGCCGGACGAGGACGAGCTGCGGATGCTGACGGACAGCGCCCTTTCCAAGCTGGGACGTATGACCGATGCGGAGTTTGCTGCCCTGGACCTGTTCCCGGACTTTGAGACGGAGGACCCTGCCTATGGCAAGTAAGCTCCAAGCCTATGCACAAATGGCCGACCATGCCGCCCGCCAGATCACCGGCAGCTATCAGGAATGGACAGCCTTTCTCTCCACGGCGGGCCGTCTCTATAAATATCCGTTTTCAGAGCAGCTTTTAATCTATGCCCAGCGGCCCGAAGCCACCGCCTGCGCGGAGTATGATTTCT
>CAJTSQ010000093.1 GCA_910578735.1 uncultured Oscillospiraceae bacterium | reverse complement strand
GATACCGACCCGGATACGGCGTCCAACTGAATTTTGATTGCAGAAAGCCCCCAGCTCAGTGAGCTGGGGGCTTTCTCAGGTTAGAATGTAGCAATAAACAATTCCAGAGGAAACAAGCGCAGTTGTGTAGGATATAAAAGTAAACCAATAATCGACTTTGGAGCTCATCTTCAGATTCTTATGGACGGGTATGGAAACAAAAACTTCAGATAACGTAAACAGACACATTCCAAAGAACTGAACGACATTGCAGTTGTCAAGCCACCAGATTACAACGAACCATATACAGAAACGGGTCCACGTCAAGCCCAGCCAGGTGCAAAAAAACCGAACCTTCGGCCTGTTAAAAAATGCAAATAAGTTCTTCATATGTACTGACAGAAAAAATATCCTCAAATAATATATTGATTTCCTTTTCAGAAAGACTCCTGATTTCATCTTCATTCCATTCAGCCAATTCGGGCGCATATCTGGCATAGATTTGTGAGGGATCCACGGTATTTCCCGTGCTTGCATATACTGTAGTGCATAAAGGTAGACTTAAGGCAATTACTAGCATGATGCTCAAAAGCTTTTTCATCTTACATTACTCCTTCTTTTTTAATAGTTCAAAAATCCGACCACACTTACTCTAATAGGAGATTTGTTTCTAATTCCCAGGGTATATGTGCCGCGTTCAGGAATAATGATGCTTTCGTTGATACTGCCGCCTGTGACGTTGATGTAATGGAATACGCTGTCAGAATCCACCAATCCAAAGTCAACGCTGGCAAATGCCGGATTATAGGAGCAGTTAATTGTTACCGTTTCACCGGCCTCCATATAAAGCGTCTCTAAGGAGCCCCGGCGCTCAAACCAGCGCCGGGGCTCCTTTGCATTTTTTAGTTGGAAGCAGTATCGGGGTCGGTATCGTCGCCCCAGAGCATATTCTTGCGCAGCTCCGCGCCCACGGTCTCCATCTGGTGCTTGGCCAGCTGGGAGCGCTTGGCGTTGAAGAAGGTGCGGCCATTCTTGTTCTCGGCGATCCACTTCCCGGCGAACACGCCGTCCTGGATGTCGGTCAAAACCGCCTTCATGTTCTTCTTGGTCTCCTCATAGGGCAGGATGCGGGGCCCGGACACATACTCGCCGTACTCGGCGGTGTCGGAGATGGAGTAGTTCATCATGGCCACGCCGCCCTTGTTGATGAGGTCGATGATGAGCTTCATCTCGTGGATGCACTCGAAGTAGGCGTTCTCGGGGGCGTAGCCCGCCTCGACGAGGGTCTCGAAGCCCAGCTTCATCAGCTCCACCACGCCGCCGCAGAGGACAGCCTGCTCGCCGAACAGGTCGGTCTCGGTCTCGTCCTGGAAGGTGGTCTCCATCACGCCGCCCCGGGCGCCGCCGATGCCGGCGGCGTAGGCCAGAGCCAGCTTATAGGCGTCGCCGGTGGCGTTCTGCTCCACGGCGATGAGGCAGGGCACGCCCTTGCCCGCCACGTACTGGCTCCGGACCGTGTGGCCGGGGCCCTTGGGGGCGATCATGGACACGTCCACCCCGGCGGGGGGCACGATCTGCTTGAAGTGGATGTTGAAGCCGTGGGCAAACATCAGCATGTTGCCGGCGGACAGGTTGGGGGCGATGTCCTTCTTGTAGACGTCGGCCTGGACCTCGTCGTTGATGAGCATCATCACGATGTCGCCCCACTTGGCGGCCTCGGCCACGGTCATCACCTTCAGGCCGGCCTTCTCGGCGGCGGCCCAGTTCTTGGAGCCCTCCCGCAGGCCGACGCACACGTCGCAGCCGGAGTCCTTCAGGTTCATGGCGTGGGCGTGGCCCTGGGAGCCGTAGCCGATGATGGTGATCTTCTTGCCGTCCAGATAGTTGATGTCACAGTCCTTCTCATAGTACATTTTTGCCATAGTTGTATTCCTCCTTGAGTTTGTTGTCGTCGTATATGGTGCTGCGCCCTCTTTCGATGGCGATGGTACCCGTCTTTGCGATTTCCAGAATGCCGAAGTCGGCCAGCATGGCGGTCAGGGCGGCGGTCTTCTCCTTGTCCCCGAAGATGGCCACCGTGAGGGTCTCCCGGCTCACGTCGATGATGTTGGCCCGGAAGATATTGGCCATCTGAATCACCTCATCCCGGGCGTTGCGGTCCGCCGCGCGGACCTTGATGAGGGAAAACTCCCGCTGGATAGAGGTGGCCTCCTCCAGGATCTTCACCGCCAGCACGGGGATGAGCTTGCGGCACTGGTCGGCGATCTGGTTGATCATCAGCTCGTCGGCGATCAGGACAATGGTAATCCGGGTGATGCCGGGCTTGTCCGTCTCACCGGAGACGATGGATTCGATGTTATACCCCTTTCGGGAGAACAGCCGGGCCACCTGGCTCAATACGCCTGGTATATCCTGAACCAGGATCGACAGAGTGTATTCTTTTTTTCGGGTGTCAAATTCACGTTTCATCCGGTCCACCCCCTAAATCAGCAGGAAGTCGGTGATATGAGCGCCCCCGGCCACCATGGGCCGGACCATCTCGTCCATATCCAACACACAGTCGATGACGCAGCCCCGGCCCGCCTCCAGCGCGGCGGCGAAGGCGGTCTCCATCTCCGCCATGGTGGTGGCCCGGAAGCCCTTCAAGCCGTAGGCCTCGGCCAGCTTGACGAAGTCCGGCCCCCGGTCCAGGGTAGTCTCGGAAAAGCGCTTGTTGTAAATCAGGTTCTGCCACTGGCGCACCATGCCCAGGGTGCCGTTGTTGAACACCACGGTGATGATGGGCAGGTTATAGTGCTCCACGGTGGCCAGCTCGTGGCAGTTCATGCGGAAGCAGCCGTCGCCGGTGGTGTGGACCACCACCTTGTCCGGGTTGCCCACCTTGGCCCCGATGGCCGCCCCCAGGCCGAAGCCCATGGTGCCGAAGCCGCCGGAGGTGAGGAGCTGGCCGGGGTAGTCGAAATGGAAGTGCTGGATGGACCACATCTGATGCTGGCCCACGTCGGTGGCCACGATGGTGTCCTGGGGGGCCAGCCTGCGGATGGTCTCCAGCACCTGCTTGGGGGTGAGGGTCTCGCTCTCCCGGGGGACGGAGGGCTCCCGCAGGGGGAGGATGTGCTCCTTCCAGGCCGAGTGGCTGTACTGGGGCAGGCGCTCGTTGAGCAGGGCCAGCACCCGCTTGGCATTGCCGATGATGTGGTGGTCGGTGAGAACATTCTTGTCGATCTCCGACCGGTCGATGTCGATGTGGACAATTTTCGCCTGGCTGGCGAAGGTGTCCGGCTGGAGGGCCACCCGGTCGGAGAACCGGCAGCCCACGGCAATCAGCAAATCGCACTCGTTGCAGGCCACGTTGCTGGCCTGAGACCCGTGCATGCCGATCATGCCGGTGGTGAGGGGGTGTCCCCCGGGAAAGCCGCCCCCGCCCATGACGGTGATGGCCACCGGGGCATCCAGCCTCTCGGCAAACTCCTTAAACTCCTTGTCGGCCCGCCCCCGGACCACGCCGCCGCCGCAGATGAGCATGGGCTTTTCCGACTGGGCGATCATGTCCACCAGGGTGTCGATGTCCTCCAGGTTGGGCTTGGGGGCCTTCAGGTCGTGGCTGTCCGCCAGGGCCTTGAGACTGCCGCAC
>CAJTSQ010000092.1 GCA_910578735.1 uncultured Oscillospiraceae bacterium | reverse complement strand
CTTTGTTGGGGTTTACACAGTGGGGAATGTTCAGGCGGTGTCCCTTCCTGGTACGGCACCGGACACCGCCGGCAGGCCCGCGCTGTCGCTGGATGTCAGCAGCGCCGCTGTAAATGTGCTGGCAGCGGCGGACAATCAGATTTCGGCTGAATACAACAGCGATGTTTATACGGTAAACATCAGCCAGCAGAACCGCGACTGGAAGGTTTCAATCTCCTGCAAAACCAGTACGAACACAAATGATGAAACAATCAAGCTCTATCTTCCCAACGTGGATTACAGTGATGTGAAATTGAAAGCCGATAACGGGTATCTGACCTGCGGCCTGATCCGATCCGGCAATATCGTGGGCAATTTCAATATGGCTTCCGTCTTTTTAATCTTGCCGGAGGGATTTTCCGGCTCGGTAAACGCCATTGCCGACAGTGGATATTTCCAGTTGGTTTCCCAAGATGATTTCAAAAATACCACCACCACCATTACCGACAACGGCGATTGGGGCGAGATTTACAAGCCGAAGAATTTCAAGGAAAACGGGAATACTTCCACATTTACTGACGGCACAGGGGCCAATACAATTCAGGTTACGCGAAAAGGCTCCGGCGTGATGGGGATTTATACTTCACAAAGTGTTACCGCTTCTAATGAGCTCCCGGACGATTGGAAGGACCTGTGGCAGGACGAATGGCAGGGCAGGCCCTGGGAAGATGACTGGTGGCAAAACACCTGGCGGGAAGATGATGCCTCCAACGCTCCCGCCGCGAGTGACGAGCGGTCTGAAAAAACGAGTACAGCTTCCGCGGATATAGAACGGTACTATGAGGCCGGCAGCTTGCCTCTGTTTGAAATCACGTTCCCCCGGCTGGATGAAAGTACGCAAAAGAAATGGCTTGAAAAGCTCTATGCGGATGGGGACTTTGCTTTCTTCTCTGTCGCCGCGCGTCGGCTTGACGCAAATTCCGCTCTGTTTACCGGCTTCGCCGAAAAAGCGTATGCCGATGAGAAAACAGCGTTTTTCTCCATCTTGACCGACTGCATGGACGAAACGCAACTGAAACTTTGGCTGGATCGGGCTCTGGAAGATGGGAACTGGGCATTTCAATCCATGCTTTTTGATAAGGCGGGCAAGAGAGACGAATTTGACGAGCTGAAAGCGAAACAGGAAAAGGAATGGGCCGAGGCGCAGATAGCGGAATATGAGGCGGTCGGCGTCACGATGGTGGATGAAAAGACCTATTATTATCAAGGGCAGCTGGTCAATATCTTTCTGGACATCCGGAAGGAAGGCTCCTTCTATACTTTGAATATGAACTCGAAGGGAACCGTCAATATTAAGATCACCCGGAACGCCAACGACGATATCACAGGCGTCGCCTATATGACCGAGGCGGAAGTGATTGAACTGTTGGGGGATATGGATGACCCGGATGATAAAACTGGCGTGGAAATAATCCCCGTTGATTTCAAAACCGTAGCGGCGGGAGAAACTATCTTCCTGGGAGAATACACATTGTCCGACGGAGATGAAATTTTATACGACATTTCAGCGAAAACAGGGAACAGAATGAAGGTCTTTTTTGGAAAGGACAATCAGGAAGATGTGGCCTATTGGTCAGTGGATAACCTGCGTCAGCCGGGCGAACCGCTGGAATGTATCGCGGATTTTATCGTTGGGCCTCCGATAACAAAGCCCGGAACCTATCAGCTGTATCTCCGGGCCCCGGACGGCGCTTTGGGAAATGTGAGGGGCAGCGTTTCGATTGTGTCAGCAGACGCAACCTGATAATATTCAACACTTCTGCCAAGAGAGCATTTGTCAAGGGAGCTTTCACCCATAAGATGAAAGCCCCCAGTGCATCAACGGAGCTGCGTCCGATGCACAAGCTCCGTTGGCGTCTGCTGTATATACCGGCAGGGGCGGCCATATTCCGGCGCTTTTATGGGAGGAGGAGTTCCACGAGCGGCCGGGAGTCTGCCCTTTCCGCGTTCCTGCCCCGGAGATAGACTGTTCACAAAAAATTCACAATCTGCCCCCCGATTCGGACATTTCTGTGACATTTGCATTTTACCATAGCTCCAATACTTGAAAGGAGCGGATCAACCGTGAATGTATTACAGACTATCGACCTGAAAAAGCAGTATGGCAGCGAGCCCAACATTACCCGGGCCCTGGATGGGGTCAATCTCTCGGTGGAGCAGGGGGAGTTTGTAGCGGTGGTGGGCACCTCCGGCAGCGGCAAGTCCACCCTGCTGAATATGATGGGCGGGCTGGACACCCCTACCTCCGGCAGCGTCATCGTCCGGGGAGAAAAGCTGGCGAAGAAGAATGACGAGGAGCTGACCATCTTCCGCCGCCGGAACATCGGCTTCATTTTCCAGAATTACAACCTGGTTCCCATTTTGAATGTCTACGAGAACATCGTCCTGCCCGTGGAGCTGGACGGCGACACGGTGGACCAGAAATTCATGGACGAGATTGTCCACATGCTGACCCTGGAGGATAAGCTGCAAAATATGCCCAACAACCTCTCCGGCGGACAGCAGCAGCGGGTTGCCATTGCCCGAGCCCTGATCACCAAGCCGGCTATCGTCCTGGCGGACGAGCCCACCGGCAACCTGGACAGCAAGACCAGCGCCGATGTGCTGGGCCTGCTCAAGCGCACCAGCACACAGTTCAACCAGACCATTGTGATGATTACCCACAACAACGAGATCGCCCAGCTGGCCGACCGCATCGTGCGGATCGAGGACGGCAGGATTGTGGGATAAGGGGGTGGCAGTGATGACTTGGCCGTTTGAAAATGACACCAGCGCGGTGGAGAAGAAGCTGGCGAGCCGCAGCATCAAAGCCGACAAGCGCCGGAGCGTGTTTGTCATCCTGACTATCGCCCTGGCCGTCTGCCTGATCGGAACCCTCTGCTTTCTCTACTCCGCCCAGCAGATGAAAACCCTGGACGGTATCCTGGGACAGTATCAGGCCGGGTGCGGCGGGCTGACCCGGGAGGAGGTCACCCGGCTGGTGGACGCCGGAAGATTTGAAAAGTGGGGTTGTAGCGTCGAGGCGGGAACTGCCCGCCATGAGGACGGCGTTTTGCAGGTCAGCTATGTCAGCCCGGAGATGATCGACCTGATGGGCTACGGCGAGATCACCGGGACCTATCCCAAGGCGGAGAACGAGCTGTGTGTGGAACGCACCTTTTTCCGTTATTTTGGCCTGCCGGAAGAGGTCGGTCAGACGGTGGCCCTGGACCTGGGCAGCGGCGAGAAGTCTTATACCGTCACAGGCATCCTGGAGGCGGAGAACGACAGCCGGATTTTTACAATCTGGATTCCGGAAGCGGCTGTGGACGCTTCCAGCCCCTATGAGCTGCGATTCCGCTATGCCGGGAGTCAGGGCATGGAGCCGGACCAGCTTCGGGCAGACATTGAGCGGTTCTTCGCGGAAATGGGCATCCCGGAGGACCGCACCTTTTACAGCTCCAGCTACTTCGGCATGGTGGATCTGTACCTTGGAAACGGGATGGAGGTCTATGCTGCGGCGCTCTTGATCGCCGTGGTCTGCGCCATCGTGATTTACAACATCTTTTACATCTCCGTCATGGGCAAAATGCGGGAATATGGCCGTCTGAA
>CAJTSQ010000091.1 GCA_910578735.1 uncultured Oscillospiraceae bacterium | reverse complement strand
GCGTATAGGTGACGATTCGCTCATAGCCCATCTCAAACCCAATGCGGCAACAGGCCCCATAGAGCTTGGAACAGGCGTTGTCCGTCCCGTCCGTACAGCAGCGCAGGATTTCAAGGGTCAGCCCATCATCCAGATACCGGGCGACGGGACGGCCACAAATGGCGACGCCGCACAGATTGTCCCCGTCATAACAGGCCACGGCGAACTTGCCGCCTACGGGCGGGATGCTGTGCCGGTGATACCGGCCTACATACTCCCTTGCGGCCCGCAGGTGGCAAGGCTTGATTTTCAATGGCATTTTCATCCCTCCAATCAAAAGGGGGACAGGCATCAAGCCCGTCCCCCTGCAAAGCGGCCCTCACCGGGCCGGGTGGTCATCAAGCGGTACAGTTCGGTGTTGGAGGGGAAGCGGTTGACGAAGGGCACCAGGGCCGAGCCATACTTGATAAGGCCGCACCCGGCGGGGGCGTTGGTGATGTGGCCCATCTGTTCCTCGGAGATGTTCAGCAGACGGGCCAGCTTCTCCCGGTCGCTTGCCGCCTGATTCAGCATGACAATGAACTCGGAGTTACTGAGCATAGTGCTGGCCTGCACGGAGTCCAGAAGATACTCCACGTTCTGCGTGATGGCGGTGGGGTAGGCGTTGCGTTTGCGGAACTGCCGCCACGCGGAGTTGAAAAAGGCGGCGGAAAACTCGTTCTCAAACATCACATGGAACTCGTCTATAAAGACGTGGGTGCGCTTGCCCTTCTTCCAGTTCAGGGTGGCGCGGTTGAGCATGGTGTCGGTGATAACAAGGTGGCCGATGGGCTTCAACCACCCGCTTGTCCAGGTCAACGGTGCTTTCATGGCCGAAAATGTCAAGGGAGCCGGTGGTGAACAACTCCAGGGCCAGGGCGATCCCCCTTGCCTCGCTCTCCGGCTGTTCCAGAAGCATCTCCCGGAGGGCTGTCAGTGTGGGAACAGGGCCACCATGCTTTGCGTTCTCGTACAAATCCCCCGTACAACGGTCGATAATGGAGTTGTGCTGGGGGCCTACGCCCTTGGGGTCGATGCGCTCCACCAGGGACATGATAAACTGCGATTTCACCACGATGGGGTTGTTCTCACCGTAGCCGTCCACCATATACATGGCGTTCAAGCGGTCTTTGCCGCCAGCGGCCACCCGGATCACGGAGCCGATATTGCCCATCGCTTCAATGAGGGGGGCGTACTCCCCCTCCGGGTCTGCTATGAGAATATTATCGTCCGTGTTGAGGATCAGGAACGCGATTTCCTCTTTCACGCTGAACGATTTGCCGGAGCCGGGGACGCCCAGCCGGAAGGAGGACTGATTGAGCAGGTTCGCCTTGTTGCACATGATAAGGTTGTGGGAAATGGCGTTCTCCCCGAAGTAGATACCGCCCCTGTCCATAATCTCCTGCACCTTAAAGGGCATGAACACGGCCAGCGATTCGGTGGTCAGGGTGCGGAAAGCGTTGATCTTCCGGGTGCCGATGGGCAGGACGGTGTTCAGGCCGTCAAGCTGCTGGTATTTCAGCACCGCCAACTGGCACCGCCCGGACAGGGAGCGTATCTTTTCCGTGTCGCTGTCAAGCTGCTGTTTGCTGTCGGCGGTGATGACCAGGGTGAGGACAGCCTGCATCATCCGCTGGTCGCGGGTGGTGAGGTCGGCCAGAAATTCTTTGCTCTCCTTGCGCTGCAATTCCATGTCGTAGGGAACGATGGCGGAGAAGTTGTTGTTCTGATTCTGGCGGCGCTGCCAGTTTGTGATATTGGTTTCGACACCCAGCAGGCGGTTCTCCACCTCCCGCACGGCCTCGTCGGTGGGCACGGAGAGAATGTCGATGGACAACATCATGTTACGGTTCAGGTCGGTCAAGTCGGCCACGATCTCGTCCTGGATATAGTTGGCGTAGTCCTTCAGGAACAGCACCCGGCAATAGCGGTCGCCCAGCTTCAGGTAGTCGCTGTGCTTCTCAATACCGTCCGGGCAGATATAGTCCTTGAAGTCGTGGCCCTTCCGGGCCATATCCGCCATGTCGAAGTGAAAACTGCCCTCGTCCCCGGCCCGGTAGAAGTCGTGGAGGATACGAAGCCGGTCAGCGGCGTCCAGTTCCACGCACTTGGAGCCGAGGGCGGCGAAGCGGGCGGTCAGGTCGGCCCCGATGCGGGTGAAGTAGGCGCGGGCGTCCTCAATGTCCCGCTTGTAGACGGTCACGGTGACAAGTTTCTCCTGGATGATGCCGTTGGCCCCGGTCGCCTTGTCAATGAGCATTTGGTTATACTCCTGGCGGTACTTGTCCAGGCCGTCCCCCCGCATAGCCATAAGGACAGACTGCTCAAAGTCCGCTTGGCTCTGGCGGCGGTTGCAAATGGTCAGCTTGGTGGTGGCGGCGCTGTCCAGGCCGTTCAACAGCTCCGAGTAGGCCAGGAACATGGTTTCCTTGTCCTCCCGGCTTGCCACCTTGTAATTGATGTCGGTGAAGCGGTAGGTCTTGGAGAATTTGATGCCCACCTTAAAAATGCCGTCCGGCCAGACGCATTGAATGGGTATCACGTCCTGCACCCTGCGGGGGATACGGTACGGCTCCCGATCCTGCCGCATGATGGTCTTGATGCTCTTAATCATGGCGCTTGTATTCCTCCTTTTCCCGCTTTTCCATGCTGGACTTCAAAAGGTCGTAGTACAGCGTGGACGATTCAAAGCGCAGTTCCCTGGGTTCCAGCACCTCCGAGCGCAGCCACGCCCAAATAAACTGCTCTGCCGTCATGCCGTGGTAGGTGAAAAAGCCCAGGGCGGCAAAGGGAGCCGCGCCCACAATGCACATCCAGGACACGGTTTCTGTTCCGACGTAGGGTTTCAGCAGAAAATACAGCCCCACGGCCACGCACACCGCCAGGGCAGAAAAAACGAGCTGCCGCAGGGACAGCCCGAAAAACATACTCTCCGTGTAGTTGCGTATCTCACGGTTGATTTTGACTTCCAAAAAATAGACCTCCTTTATCGCTCCATCCCGCTCCTTTTCCTGGGGGGCTTTTGTCGGGAGGGGTAGGGGATAAATTCTTCCTCCCCGGCGATGATGCTAAATTCCGCTTTCAAAAGCGGATGGGTTTCAAGCTCCTGGTGCTGACGGATCATGCGGATTGCCTGCTCCTTTGTAGCGGTGCTGCCTACCTGCGTTCCGTCTTTGAAAACATAAAATCGCTTCATTGTCTGTCCTCCCTTATAAGCCCATCATTTCACGCACAACATGGTCGGACATTTTGACGCTGCCCACCAAAATAAGCATATGAAACACCAATTCCCCGATATAGCTCCACACCATAGAAGCCGCCGCCGCGTCCGGGTCAACGGCGGGCGGAGAGCTGGCGAACACGGAGAAGATGATGCAGGCCAGCACGATGACGGCCCCCTCCAGACACACGGCGGCGTAGCTTTTCAAAAAGCTCTTGCCCACGTTCTGGCTGGGTTCCCCGGCAAAGCTGGACAGGGGGATGGGGGCCAGCGCAGCGTACATATACATCTTGAAAAAGCGCCCGTAGACGCTCAAAATCATGACAAAGGACAGCACCCAAATGAACAGCCCGCCGATCAGCGTCACCGCCCATAGGGGGATGCTCTCAAAAAAGCCGCAGT
>CAJTSQ010000090.1 GCA_910578735.1 uncultured Oscillospiraceae bacterium | reverse complement strand
AAGGCCCGCATCACCCGCCTTTACAATTGGAGCAAGGAGCAATCCACCCAGCCCCAAGGCCGGGAAAGCATCATAGATTTTCTTTTTCAGGCAAAGCAGGACACCGCCCCGACTTCCCGTTATGGCAAGGTCAAAGCACTCAAAGCGGACGCAAAACTTTTCAATTTTCTGATGGAAAACGGCATCAAATCCATGCAGGAATTATTTGACAAGGTTGCCGCCATGAACAGCGATTACTACGACTTGCGCGGCAAAATTGTGAGCAAGGAGCGGCGCATTTCCGTTTTGACCGAACGGCTGGAAATGTGGGAGCAGTACCAAAAGTACAAGCCCGTTCGCCAAAAGCTGGACAAGGTTGCCACAGCCAAGCGGGAGCAATTCGAGCAGCGTCACAGTGCCGACCTTGCCCTGTTCGATGCCGCCGTCCGCTATCTGGACACGCTGAAATCTTCCGGCGAGGCCATCACCCCCAAGGCGTGGAGGGCGGAGGCCACAAAGCTGACCGCAGAAAAGGACGCTGATTATTTGAAAATGCGGGATATGCGTGAGGACATTAAGGCGGTTGAAACATTGAAAAAGACCGCCGAGCGCCTTGCCAGAGAGGGCCAGCCCCAGCGCAGGGAGGAACAGGAGCGATGACCTATCAGCAATATCGGACCGTCCGGCGGCTGGTGCATAGCTGTTGCAACTACCAGGACGGCAACTGCCTCCTACTGGACGACGGGGAGGAATGTGTCTGCCCGCAGAGTATTTCCTACTCGCTGATCTGTCGCTGGTTTCGGGCCGCTGTCCTGCCGTTGGATGAAAGTCTGTGCGCTGCCCTGCTCCACCGGGAGAACATGAAGAAATGTGTCCTGTGTGGCGGCTGGTACATCCCCAAGTCGAACCGGGCCAAATACTGCCCTGATTGCGCCGAACAGGAGCGGCGACGAAAGACCCGTGACCGAGTGCGCCGCCATAGGGCTGGTATGTAACGCTTTAGGCCCAAAACAGCCCTGACTTTTCAAGGCTTTCCGAGCGTGGTCGATAGGGGGTGCGATACTTTTCATTCCCAACCCCTAAAACGGCTTTCTAAAGGCGTTACAATCGCCACCAGACACAAAGGAGCGTTCCCCTATGTCCGACTACATGAAAACCGACACAAAACTACTGCCATATCTACCCTACCCCCGTTTCCTGCTGGGGGCTGACCTGACGCAGACCGCCAAAGTGCTGTATGCCGTCCTGCTGGACAGGTCAAACCTCTCCCGCGCCAACGGCTGGACGGACGAGAGCGGAAATATTTTCGTAGTCTTTCCTCTCAACAAGCTGGCTGACCTGGTGGACAAAGGCCCCACCACCGTCAAGACGGCGCTGACCGAGTTGGAGGCGGCAGGGCTGATAGAGCGGCGGCGCTGTGGGAACGGGATGCCCAATCGCATCTATGTGAAACAGCCAGACAGCCAGGATATTGACCATCTGATGGACAGAAAACCGGCCACCAGACAGCCGGAAAATCGGCCCTCTGATAGTCGGAAAATTGGCCGTCAGATGGCCGGAAAACTGACCCCTAATAAAATAAGTAATAGTAACTTAAAGAATAACTTGAGTGGAGTGAGTGGGAGCGCCCGCATTTTTGGCCGCTATGGTAACGTCTTTCTGACCGAGGCGGAGTTATCCGAACTGCAAGCCGACTTCCCCACCGTTTGGCAGGAGTACATCGAAAGATTGTCTGAATACATGGCCTCCACCGGCAAGACCTACAAGAGCCACGCCGCCACCATCCGCCGCTGGGCCAAGGAGGACAGGCGCAAGGGTAAGGGCGGTATATCCGACTATTCGTGCAAGGAGGGCGAGAGCCTATGAATGATTTTGACAGCATCATCAAGCGCATGACCGTGACCCGGCTGGAGCCGGGGGACTACACCGGCGAGGACGGGCTTTTGTACTGCGGCAAGTGCCGTACCCCGAAACAGTTTCGCATGGACGCGCCGCCGCTGGAGGGGCGCTTGCTCCCCCATCCCTGCCACTGTGAGCAGGAGCGGCTTGACCGGGAGGCAGCGGAACAGGAGGCCCGCCGTCACCGCCAGGCCGTGGCCGATTTGAAACGCCGGGGCTTTACTGACCCCGCTATGCGGGAGTGGACGTTTGCCAATGACAACGGCAAATGCCCGCAGATGAAACACGCCCGTTTCTATGTCGAGCATTGGGACACCATGCAGGAGGAAAACATCGGCTATCTTCTCTGGGGCGGTGTCGGAACCGGCAAGAGTTATTTTGCCGGCTGCATCGCCAACGCTTTGATGGAGCAGGAAGTGGCCGTCCGCATGACGAACTTTGCCCTGATACTGAATGACCTGACCGCCAGCTTTGAGGGGCGGAACGAGTACATAAGCCGCCTGTGCCGCGCCCCGCTGCTTATCCTTGACGATTTTGGCATGGAGCGCGGGACGGAGTACGGTTTGGAACAGGTCTACAACGTGATTGACAGCCGCTTCCGCAGCCGCAGGCCGCTGATCGTCACCACCAACCTGTCCCTCCAGGACTTGCAGCACCCCCAAGATACCGCCCACGCCCGTATCTATGACCGGCTTTTGGAGATGTGCGCCCCAATCCGCTTTTCGGGAGAAAATTTCCGCAAGGCCACGGCGCAGGACAAACTGGCACGTCTGAAAAATCTGATGGACTGAAAGGAGCCGCCTATGGCAAAAGCAAAGGAGCCTGTTATCACTGTCAGCACCGTATTCGCCGGGAGGCAGACCGACAGGCAAGCCTTTATTGACTTAATCATACAGAAAAATGAGATTGTGAAATCACAACTTTCCCTTGACGCCGGACGTGCGGCAGGGTATAATGAAATTACTCCAAAACGCGGCATACACAGCGGGATGGAGGTCAAAAATGAGGACTGACACTGTGTATGCTGAACCCTATCCCCAGGAGGTGAGAGCAGCTATCTATTGCCGCTTGTCCAAGGACGATGATTTAAGCGGCCCAAGCGCAAGCATCCAGAACCAGCGGGAACTGCTGTGCCGTTACTGTGAGGAACAGGGCTGGCGGGTGGCGGGGATTTTCCAGGACGATGGGTACACCGGCCTGAACATGGAACGCCCCGACTTCCAGCGGATGCTGGCGGCGATTGAGCGGAAAATGTTTGATGTGGTCTTGACGAAAGACCTCTCCCGGCTGGGCCGGAACTATTTGCAGGTGGGTCAACTGCTGGAAGATTTCTTCCCCCGGCAGAAGGTGCGGTATATCGCTCTGAACGATGCCGTGGACAGCGAGGTTGAGAACGAGATAACCCCGTTTCGCTCGCTCCTGAACGAGATGTATAGCCGGGATGTGAGCAAGAAAGTCCATTCGTCCTACCTGACAAAAGCCAAGTCTGGCAAGTTTACCGGCTGTCTGGCCCCGTTCGGCTACCGCAAAGACCCGGAGGACAAAAATCATCTGCTCATTGACGAGGATACCGCATGGATCGTCCGCAGGATTTTTGAGTGGGCGAAGAACGGCAGCGGCCCCAACCGCATCCGCCGCAGGCTGGAAGATGAAGAAATCCCCTGCCCCGCATGGTGGAACCGGCAAAAGGGATTGCGCGACCATGTAACCAAGTTTGAACGGGAGAACCCGGAGCGAGGGCGGTTTATCTGGGACTTCACCGCCATCCA
>CAJTSQ010000089.1 GCA_910578735.1 uncultured Oscillospiraceae bacterium | reverse complement strand
ATCATTACAACACAAGTGTTAGACAATGTAGCCGCTTTCAGCAGCAACAGCCAAGTTTTAGCTGTGAAACGGGATAGTTCCCTCTGGGTTTGGGGCAGTAATTTCAACGGCGAACTTGGAAACGGCGGTACTGGTGATAAAAAAGAGGCCGGAGAAGGGGAAGGTGAAGTTACTTACTCTCAAACTACTCCTATAAAACTCAGTTTAACGGTGGCACTTCCTGGAACCTCTCAATCTTCTCCCGCTACAGGTAGTTTTATTGATGTAAAGGCAAGCGACTACTTTGCGGACGCAGTACGATGGGCGGTTGAAAAAGACATCACCAGCGGCACCAGTAAGACCACATTCTCCCCCGGCGCGACTTGCAGCAAGGCGCAGATTTTGACTTTCTTGTGGCGCGCTAACGGCGCGCCGGAGCCGACAGCAGCGAATCCGTTTACAGATATTAAACCCGCCGATTACTTCTATAAGGCGGCTCTGTGGGCCGCTGAAAAGGGGCTTGTGTCCGGTTCCACCTTTGGCGCAAACGCCGATTGTACCCGAGCCATGACTGTGGAATATATGTGGAAAGCGGCGGGAAGCCTTGCGCCTGCTGGCAAAGCCGATTTTGATGACGTTCCTGCCAATGCAGACTATGCGCAAGCTGTGGCTTGGGCGGTAGAGAACGAAATCACCAGCGGAACAGGCGGCGGTAATTTCTCCCCCACCGCAACCTGTACCCGTGGGCAAATTGTTACGTTTCTGTATCGCGCTATGGGAAAATAAATCCAGGCGGCTTTTGCTGTCTTGACAACATATAGGTGATGAAAAAACGCCCACCCCCTTTTTAAGAAGCAAAAGGGGGTGGGCGTTTTTTTCAGGTGCGGGAAATCCTTAATTTAATGACATTGGCGCATACGGTCGAAATAGTGTAAAATATGCTTACGAGACAGCAGAAGCATAAAGGCAGGGCGTGGAGAGTTCGCACCTCCCCACACCCCTATGCAGGAGGCCGCGTTAAGGCAAGTCCCACACAGCAGAAATTATCTGCGCCCAAAGCTCATTATAACGGTTTTCCCGGCGATAATCAATGGGGAAATCAATGGCTTGTGTGCGTAGCTTCGGCGGTGTAGGGCTTTATATCCCTGCGCCGCTTTTGTTGTCTTGATGGGAACGCCTACGGGGGCTGGGAAACCCCACCCCCAAAGGCAAGTACCATTAAGACAGGGGAAACCCTTATAAAAACAAAGGAGAGAACATTATGAGCAAAAAATTCCTATCCCTTGCACTGGCCCTGGTAATGTGCCTGGGCCTGACTGTCCCGGCATTTGCAGTAGCGTCAGATTGGAAACTGGAGGTGCCCGGCAAAACCGATGCTGAGGTGTTGTTGGACGAAAGAACATTTACCGTCCGCGATTGGGACAGAGACCCAAATTCCGGGGACATGACCAGAACAGACAGCCGCCAGTGGACAGTGGAAAATGTGTACGTACTGTCAAAGGGTGATACAGCGGTAATTACCAGTGGAGAGCCGTTCATGCATCTCGGTTTTAGTGTGTGGTCGGATCCAGATGGGGACGGCGTGTATGATAGCCGACTGATGGATGTTTCGTCGGGGGAGATTCTACCGGCCAATGTTGCCGAACCTGTGCGTTTTGGCCCTATCTATTCTGAGGAAACTGGTGAGGAGATTGATTGGAGTGGGCCGTATGCTAACGACCTCAACCTTTACTTTTCCTCGGATGGAGAGGCATGGGTTGATGCCGGGGGAGGTATGGTTCCAGAGATAACAAGAGGCCAGGTGTCTGCCGACTATCTGCTGGAAGCGTTTGGCCCCAATACCCTTGTAAGAATTGAATGGAAAGACTGGAGATGCGTCATTCTTGTGGAGGGTAACGCCACCCAGCCCACCGTCCCCACCGTGGGCGGCTTCACCGATGTAAAAACGGGCGATTTCTTCGCCGAGCCGGTAAAGTGGGCGGTAGAAAAGGGAATCACCGAGGGGACTTCTGAAACGACATTTTCCCCCGCTGCGGACTGTTACACAGCCCAGATTTTGTCCTTCCTGTGGCGGGCCAACGGCTCCCCCAAGCCCACCGGGAGCAATCCCTTCACCGATGTAAAGAGCAGCGATTTCTACGCAGACGCCGCCATCTGGGCTTATGAAAAGGGAATGGTCTCCGGCACTACCTTCGGCGGGAACACCCTGTGCACCCGGAGCATGGCGGTAATGTATATGTGGAAAGCGGCCGGCAGTCCCAGCGCCAAGGCTGCCAGCTTTGCGGACGTCCCCGCCGGGGCGGACTATGCCCAGGCCGTGGCCTGGGCCGTGGAGCAGGAAATAACATCGGGAACCTCCGCCACCACCTTCTCCCCGGACGACATCTGCACCCGCGGCCAGATCGTGAGCTTCCTCTACCGGGGACTGGCGAAGTAAGAAAACATCAGAACAGCGGAGCGGTCATGTCTATTACAGACACGGCCGCTCCGCATTTTTGCTCAATTTCGCGGATTTTTATGTAGGGGCGCACACCGTGCGCCCCTACTCCCTTCACGCATCAAAATTTTGCTCCGCCGAACTCGGCCAGCTTCAGCCCCTTGTTCCGCTCGGTGACCCACTGGATGGACCACTGGGAGGCAAAGAGCAGCAGCTGGTTCCCCTTGTAGTCCTCCACCAGCTTGGCGTCGTTGGGGAGCAGCAGGTCCTCCTCCTTCAGGGGCGGGGCCTCCTCCTCCTTGACGATCCACCGCAGGTACTCAAAGGGCAGGCCCTCCTTGTACAGCTCCACGTTGTACTCCGACCGCAGGCGGTACTCCAGCACGTCGAATTGCAGCGTGCCCACCACGCCCACGATGACCTCCTCCATGCCGGAGTAGGGGGTTTTGAAAATCTGAATGGCGCCCTCCTGGGCAATCTGCTCCACGCCCTTCAAGAACTGCTTTCGCTTCATGGTGTCGATGGAGCGGATGCGCTGGAAGTGTTCCGGGGCAAAGGTGGGGATGGGGTCGAAGGCGAATTTCTTCCCCGGGGCGCACAGGGTGTCGCCAATGGAGAAGATGCCGGGGTCGAACACGCCGATGATGTCGCCGGCGTAGGCCTCCTCGATGATCTCCCGCTCCGCCGCCATCAGCTGCTGGGGCCGGGACAGGCGAATCTTTTTATTCCCCTGGAGGTGGTAGACCTCCTTGTCCGCCTCAAACTTGCCGGACACCACTCGCATAAAGGCGATGCGGTCCCGGTGGGCCTTGTTCATGTTGGCCTGAATTTTGAAAACAAAGGCGGAGAAGTCGCTGTCAAAGGAGTCGATTACCTCCTCCCCCGCCATCCGGGGCAGCGGGGCGGTGGTCATGCGCAGAAACTCCTCCAGAAAGGGCTCCACGCCGAAGTTGGTGAGGGCGGAGCCGAAGAACACCGGTGACAGCTTGCCGTGGCGCACCCGGTCCAGGTCGAAATCGCAGGAGGCCCCGTCCAGCAGCTCGATCTCGTCCACCAGCTGGTCCCGCTTCCCCGCGCCGATGAGTTCGGCCAGGGCGGGGTCGTCCGGCTCGATCTGGGTGGCGGTGGCCGCCCGGGCGTTGGTGTTGGAGGTAAAGTGAATCACCTTCCGGTTCTGCCGGTCGTACACCCCCATAAACTCCTTGCCGCAGCCGATGGGCCAGTTCATGGC
>CAJTSQ010000088.1 GCA_910578735.1 uncultured Oscillospiraceae bacterium | reverse complement strand
TGGTCTATATCGCGAAGGGCCGTTTGCCACCGGAGATACGGAGGATCATACTCTTCACCCCCACGCAGGTCATCCAATACATCAGGTTCTTTCAATCTTTGGATACGCTCCTCCGCAGTAGAAAAGTTATATCGCAGGGGCCGCTCCACCACGAGCTTGTTGTAGCCAAACTCCTCCGAGCCGAACACCTTGCTCTCGCAGTACACGCCGCCCTTATCGCCGTACACAGCACCGTCCCGGTACTCGCCGTAGGCCCGCACGATCAGGCTCCGGCACAGGTCGGTGATGTCGTTGCGCTTGGTGCCGATGTTCTTCCTACGGGATTCGTAGCAGTGGGAGGCGTCGATCAGCTGCACCTTCCCGGTACGGTAGTCGGGCTTGTCCTTGGACAGCACCCATATGTAGGTACTGATGCCCGTATTCATGAACTGGTCGGTGGAGAGCTGGATAATAGCATCCAGCCAGTCGTTCTCCAAGATATACTGCCGAATATTGGACGGGCCGCTGCCGGCGTCCCCGGAGAACAGCGGGGAGCCGTTCTGGATGATGGCCATTTTCCCGTTGGGGGCCAGCTTGGACAGGCCGTTTAGGAGAAAGAGCTGCTGTCCGTCGCTGATTTTGGGCAGACCGGGAGCGAAGCGCCCCAATTCGCCCAAAGCAGCCTCCGCCTCCACCGCCTTCTGCTCTCGCTTCCAGTCGATGCCGAAGGGCGGATTAGAGATGCAATATTGGAAGGTGAAGCCTTTGAACTGGTCGTCGGAGAGGGTGTCACCGAACCGCATATTGTTGGGATCGCCGCCTCGAATCATCATGTCGGCCTTGGCGATAGCGTAGGTGGCTGGGTTCAACTCCTGCCCAAAGCAGGTCACTTCGATCTCCTCGTTCAAGTCGTGGATGCGTTCCTCCATACAGGAAAGCATCTGAGAAGTACCCATCGCCATGTCGTAGACGGTGACATTACCTGCGTGGGTCAGGTCTGCGTCGGACAGAAGAATATCCGTCATCAGATAGATAATATCCCTGCTGGTAAAGTGCGCCCCGGCCTCTTCATCGTAGGACTCAGAGAAACGGCGCACCAAGTCCTCAAAAATGTAACCGCAGTCCACAGCGCCGATCTTATCCGGGCCAAGGTAGCCTTTGGGTGAGGCAAATTCCTTGATCACCAAATACAAAGAATTGCATTCCACCATGCGCTTGATGATATTGTCGAAATCAAATTTGGCAAGGACATCCTGAACATTTGGCGAAAAGCCCGCCAAGTAGTCCCGGAAATTCGCCTCAATATTGTCCGGGTCGGAAAGCAGCAGATCGAAGGTGTACTTGCTGGTGTTGTAAAACTGATAGCCAGAGGCGCGGGTCAGAAAACCATCGATGACGGCTAACTTCTTTACCTTCTCGTACTGTTCCCGCACAGCGGCATGGGTAGGAAGCAGACAGTCGTGGAATCGCTTCACCACCGTCATAGGGAGGATCACAAGGCCGTACTCGTGGGGCTTAAAGTAGCCAAACAAGGCGTTGGCAATATTCCAGATGACCGTGGCCTTCTCCTGTATATTGACGCCCACCTCGGTAATTTTGTCGTTGCTCATACATATACCCTCCCATGGTTTTACACAATTCGCCTTATTATACCATCCCCAGATGTCTTCGGCAATAAAAGCGTCCCAGTTCTCCTCAACAATTCCCCGTATAGACAAAGGACAGGTACTCCCTCGCCACATCCGCCAGCCGGTACACCCGCTCCACCGGCGTAGAAAGCTTGTCCATCATCCGGTAGCGGGGGAAAAACCGGGACAGGTGCAGCGGGATATCCCGGTCCACCGAGGCCAGCCATTGGGCTAAAGCTGTGACCTCCTCCGCGCTGTCGTTCTCGCCAGGGACCAGCAGCGTGGTCACCTCCACATGACACCGCTCCGCTGCCAGGGAGATGGAGCTCTTCACCGCCTCCAGATTGCCGCCCAGCCTCTGGTACCACTCTGGGGTAAAGCCCTTCAAGTCAATGTTAACAGCGTCGATCAGCGGGACCAACGTCCTCCAGGGTGCCTCCTCGATGGTGCCGTTGGTGACCAGTACATTGACCATCCCCCGCTCATGGACCAAGGAGGCGCAGTCCCGGACGTACTCATAGCCCACCAGCGGCTCGTTGTAAGTGTAAGCCACTCCGATGTTGCCATAGAGCCGCAGCTCCAGCGCCTTATCCGCCAGGGCCTCCGGGGAGAGTTCCGCCGTCTCAAGTTCCTTCTCTCCGGACATGGAAATCTCGTAATTCTGGCAGAAGGGACAGCGCAGATTGCACCCGAAACTGCCCACGGACAAGATCTTGCTGCCGGGGTGGAATCGCCGCAGTGGCTTTTTCTCAATGGGGTCCAGGGCGATGCTGGTGATCTTCCCGTAGTTCAGCGGGACGATCTTGCCATCCTGGCAAGCCCTCGCCCGGCAAAAGCCGGTCTGTCCCTCGGACAGGTCGCAACGGTGAAAGCACAGCTCACAGATCATAAATGCCGCACCACCTCAAACCGCCCCAGAGTGTATTTTTCCCTGCTACTGATACCGCCCTTCTGTCGGGCGATGTCGATTTGCTGCTCTACCGTGTCCACACCCTCCAGGTCAGGCAGCAGCAGTCCCCGGCGACCGCCGCAGGAGACGATCACACCGTACTTTTTCACGTCCAGCTCCGCCGGAGAAGAGATAGGCTCCGGCTGGCCCAGCACATCCACGCTGTACTCCAGGATGTCCAGTTCCGAAACTGTCACCGGCGGAAAGCGGGGGTCACGGGAGCAGGCGGAAACTGCGTTCTGTACGATCTCCCAAGCCACACTCTCCGTGGTGGGCCCGGTGGTGCCGATGCAGCCCCGGAGCTGGCCGTGGGCGTGGAGGGAGACAAAGGCCCCAGCGGCCTGCTCCGTCATTTCAGCGGGCAGATCGTCCGGCAACCGCTCCAGCCGCTCCCCAGTTTTCACAAAGGTCTCCAAGGACAGCCGGGCCAAGCGTACCCAGGAATCCTCCGAGGCCTTTTTCTCCGCCAGCCGGGTGCGCTCCAGTTCTACGCATTGCTCCCCGAACCGGCGGTCCCCGTCCGGGCCGGTAACGGTGAAGGCCGCCACCCCGTACCCAACTCCGGTGACGCCCTCATAGCTGAGGAGCTTCGTCTCCACCGCCATGCCGTCCAGCGCCCCAGTCATGATCTGGAAGGAGCGCAGGCCGCACTCCGCCGCCCGGTCGCAGAGGGCCGGGTCCATGGTCAAAAAGCGCAGGAAGTCTCCCTCTGCCATAGCTCCGGTGATCTGCCGGTCGAACTCCGGTCCCTCTGGGGCGAAGCCGTAGGGTCCGTCGTCCTTCAGCTTGTGGGACAGGTCGCCGCTGGCAATGAACACAGCCCTACGTCCCAAGTTCTCCACGGCCTGAGCGATGCACTGCCCCAGCCGGTAGTGGTCCAGGGGAGAAAACCCGGACAAGCCGATGCGGAGGATGGGACAGTCCACTCCGGCCTCTCGCAAAAAGTACAGAGGCACAAACGTACCATGGTCCAGGTACGGGTCCCGCTGACCCAACGTCCCGACCTGGAGCCCAGCGGACTCCCCGCAGCGGATGATCTCGTCCCGCAGCTGAGCGTCGTATTCCACGCGCAGCTTTGTCTCGGATGCTCCGAAAGCGGCCATATCTCCGGTAGCACCCCGGCCCGGTGAGATGTGGAAGTAATCGGCGTACATCACCTGGTGGGGTGAGGTAATGATCAGCACTTCC
>CAJTSQ010000087.1 GCA_910578735.1 uncultured Oscillospiraceae bacterium | reverse complement strand
GGTCGGTCACTTTCTTACTGTTGCAGACTTGGGCGATCAGCATGGTTCCCGGCGTGTCCAGACCGCAGACGGCAGCAGCGGCGGAGACCAGGGCGGGGACGGTATTCTCCATATCGTCCGTCAGAAACCGGCTGTCCGTCCGGGGGTAGGTACACAGCTTCTTTTCATAGAGGGCCTGGAGGTAGTCCAGGGTCTGTTGGGCGGTGTAGCCCAGGGCGCGGTTGGCCTCCCGCTGGAGGGTGGTGAGGTCGTAGAGGGCCGGGGGCTTTTCGGACTTCTCCCGATGTTCCACTTTCTGAACGGTGATGGTGCCGCCCTTGCAGCTGGCAGCAATGTCGCTGGCCTCTTTCTTAACGTTGATCCGCTCCCCGGCCAGGGTCATGCCGCCGCTGTCCAGCTCCACGGCGTAGAACGGTTCCGGGGTAAAGGCGGCGATCTCCGCCTCCCGCTGGACGATGAGCGCCAGCGTGGGCGAGACCACGCGGCCAATGTTCAGCGTCCGGCCATAGAGAACGGAGAACAGGCGGGTGGCGTTGATGCCCACCAGCCAATCCGCCTTGGACCGGCACAGGGCCGCTTGGTGCAGGCCGTCATAGTCCCTGCCGGGACGGAGGTTTTCAAAGCCCTCCCGGATGGCGCTGTCCTCCATGCTGGAAATCCACAGCCGTTTTATGGGCTTGTCACAGCCCGCCAAATGGTAGGCAGTGCGGAAGATCAACTCCCCCTCCCGGCCAGCGTCGCAGGCGTTTACCACCTCGGACACATCCTCCCGGCGCAGCAGGGTCCGCAGGGTATCAAACTGGCCCCGCTTGTCCTTGCCGATGGTGAACCGCCAGTTTTCCGGCAGAATCGGCAAATCCTCCCGCCGCCACTTGGCGTACTTGGGGTCGTAGGTCTCCGCGTCTGCCAGCTCTGCCAGATGGCCCACGCACCAGGAGATCAGCCAGCTCCCGCCCTCCATGTACCCGTCCTTCCGGGACTTCACATCCAGAGCGGCGGCAATGCTCATAGCAACAGACGGCTTTTCCGTTACCACTAATGTATACACAGGTATCACTCCTTTCCAAAAGATGGAGCGGCCCCAGGATTGGGGCCGCTCAAAAATAGAGGTTGCTTTATCCCAGGGGACAAGCTACAATGTTGGGGACAAACATATTACGAGGTATCTGCCATGAACAAATACAAAATTTTTCGTATGCCCAGCGAGGATGACGAAAACTACGACCAGCATGAGTTAATCGGCGTAGAGTACGGCGAGGATATTTATGAGGCCACGGACCGGCTGATTGAGGCCGTCTGCGATGATTTGTCCGGGAATCCCGAATATACCGGATGCCGTGTCTATGCCTATCCTCCAGAGGATGAGTATGGGGAAATGGGTCCCTACCAGTATCAAATGAGCGGGGTCGTGTTCCCACCTGCTGCTGAAGAAAATATCGTAATTTCCTATGGTATAGTAGAGACAGACGAGGGTCAGGGTTGACTGGTCACACCCCGGTAGCAGGGCAGGACACAGCCCTCTCCATACCGTTTACATCCGCAGCAGGGGTGGCCCACCGGCAGCTGGGGAGGGGAGCGGTCCCGCTGAGTATGAGGGAGCTCCATCATTACCCGCTCCATGGGGCGGTCTGTGAAGTATTTCATATGTCCTCGTCCTCCGCATCCGGGTTGTCCTCATCTTCCGGCTCGTCCTCATCGCCGTAATCGTAGTCATCAAGGTCGGAACTGCCCTTGGTGTCGGGCTTTTTCTTCTTGAATTTCAAGAAATACGCCGCGCCGCCGCCTGCCAGAGCCACCACCAGGACCACAACAAGGATGCCGTTCTTATTGCTTTTTTTCGGTTCTGGCTCCGGTTCTGGTTCCTGGTCTGAGCCTGGGTCCGCATCTGGTTCCGGCTCTGGTTCTGGGGGTGGTTCCTTTCCCGCGCACTGGGTCATATCCACCGCGCACACCGCGCAGGAGGTGTTGACCGCTCCAGCCGCACATTTGTCAGAACAGGAGCAGGCGGCGGGGGCGGCGGTCCCCTCCTCCATAAGCGCAAGCAGATCGGCCTCGTCCACCTGATTGAGAAAGTGGACCGTGTTTTCTCCATCAGCGGCGCGGTCAATAATCAGATAAAAGTAGTTGCCGTTTTTCGTGGTGACGGTAACAAACTGCTTCTCATCTGATGCCGCGCCGCTGATGTCATCCTGGAGGGACATATTTCCGTCCGGGGTCAAAGCCGCACTGGAGCTGGAATCCTCATCCGGTTCCTGGGGCGCGGCGCTGTTGTCCTCCTTGGGGGGCGTAGCGGCGGTGGTATCCGTGACAGCCGAGGGAGCGGTGGTTACAGGTCTGGAAACGGTGGCAGGGGCGGTCGTGACCGGCTTCGAGGGTTCGGTCTTATCGCTTGGTTTCACTGTGGTCACGGCTTCCGACAGGTTCCCAGCGTTATCCTCCGCCTGAACGGTGACGGCAGCGCCCAGCTCTGCCAGCGGAATATCCACCGCCCCATTTTTCAGAGCGGTATATCTGTGCCCGTCCACATAGACCGCCGCCACGCCGGAGGCTGTATCGGAGGCTTCCACATGGAGGTGTCCGGCGGTGAAGCTGGTACGCAGCACAGGGGCCTCTCTGTCAAAACAGTTGATAGAACAGGATTTCTCATAGGTTTGCCCGTCCCAGCCGGTGACGCTGGCGGTGACGGTGCAGTTGTCGGAGACTGTCAGGACGGCAGTATACTCCCGGCCCTGCTGTTCCAGTTCAGAGGTAATATCCCGCCAGTCCCCCTCGCCCTTTACCATGGCCCGGACAAAACCGTTCCCGGTGGTGTCGGTGATGGTGATGGTGACATTCGCATCCCGGTTCGTCCAGCCGGTGGGTGGGGTGATCTGGATGCCGGTGCCAAAGGCCGTGTCCCCCGCCAGGGCGGGGGCGGCAAAGGCCGTCAGCATCAGCATCGTTGCCAGCAGGATGGCGAGGATGTGAAATTTAGTTTTCCGCATGATTGCCGTCCCCCCTTCTCTCCGCGCCGGTGGCGGCGGGCTTGCTGGACTGGATGAGCGCCGCCAGCTGGTCGGGGGTCAGGCCCATGCTCCGCACAAGGCCGATGATGTCCAGATTCTCCAGCTCCAGCCGCTGTTTCTCCAACTCCCGCTGCCGCTCTTGCAGCTCTGTGATCTTCGCCGCGTTCTTCTCATACTCCGTGTCAATTTTCTTGATTTTCGGATTCATTTTGCACTCTCTCTCCTTTCGATTATGGGGTGGGCAGTCTGCCGTAGCAAAAAAAGTGGTCCTGCCAATAGGAGCTGTTCAAGTCTGCGTAGGAAATGGGATTTCCACAATGCAGCATCATATTGTTGCCCACATAGATGCCGCAGTGCGTTGGGGCGTTGGGGTCCGGTGCGTTGTAGGTGTTGATGAAGAATACCAGATCGCCGGGTTTCGCGTTGGCGGATGAAACCGGAGTGCAGAGATTACACAGAGCTTTGGCTCCCAGCCGCCCTACATCCCAGCCGGAGTGGTTGATGACCCAGCTGACGAAGCCGGAGCAGTCAAACGATGTACTGGGACTGCTGCCCCCGAACACATAGGGAAAGCCGAGATACTTCTCCGCCTCCTCCAGCATGGCCGCAAACTGCGCGTCCGCCAGGGCCTCCGGGGGCACGTCATAATCCAGATAATTCTGCTGCTGGGAGGCGTTGGGATATTGGCTGACGGGGAACAGGTCCGGCCTGTTCCCCAGGGTTGCCATATAGCTGGCGTAGAGGCTCATGCCGTCCTCATCCAGAAGATACGCCGGAAGGTGGGACAGGTCGAAATTCTCCAGCCTCACGCTGCAAACTGTCCAGGGATATGGTCGCCCTCCTGCCCCATATCGGGTCTCCGTGGTCACAGTCTCTGTCAGGATGTACTGCCGGTCAAACAGCATAGAGAGGGTCCCCTGGACATCCGCCAGGGTCCACGCC
>CAJTSQ010000086.1:3754-3968 GCA_910578735.1 uncultured Oscillospiraceae bacterium | reverse complement strand
AGGGCCTGGGCGGGGACCACCTCCCAGGGGGCCTCCACCTCGCCGGAGGCTCCCTCCAGCTCCGAGAGGACCTCCACCAGCTCCTCCTGAACGATCCGCTGCCCGTCAGCGGGCTTGGTGGCGAACAGGCCCTCCCGGCTGAGGGAATAGCTGCCGTTCACCGGCTCCCGGTCGAAGAGCGCCGCCGCCTCGGCCGAAACCCGCCGGAGGGCGG
>CAJTSQ010000086.1:0-3744 GCA_910578735.1 uncultured Oscillospiraceae bacterium | reverse complement strand
CGCTGATGCGGGGCTCCAGCTCCGTCCCCGCGCCCAGACGGCCCTTCAGCATGGTCAGACCGTTTTTCAGCCAGCCCAGGGAGCCCTCCTCCCGGCCCACGCTCCAGATCTCGTCCGTCAGCGCCTCCCGGTCTATGTAGGCACCCAGCTGCTCCTGGGTATAGGTCCCCAGATCGGCGCCGTTGGCGGCGAGGGAGATCTCGCCCTGGAGCAGTTCCTGGGTGGGCAGGTTCCCGCTCAGCTCCTCCCGGGACAGGCCGCCCAGCTCCTCGCCGGCCATGGTGACGCCGGGGAACACCCCCTCGTATCCATTGGCATAGAAGCCGAAGGCGGTCGTGCCGCCCACTGCCAGGGCCGCAGCAAGACCCAGGGCAATCCACAAAGCCCTGCCGCCGCCCGCCTTTTTTCTCGCTGTCTCCACCCCAGTGGGCTGAGCAACTCGCTTCCCTTCCATCGCATCCTCCTCCGTCCTCCCGGCGGGAGGACGTGTCCGTTAAGCATGATTCATATCAGTGTACCACATCCGGAGGGAAAAAGATTTACAATTTTGTAACAAGAAGCAGAAATTTTATCCATCGGGCCGTGCTTTGCCCATATCTCCCGTCTGAGAGCCTGTTTAAAATCTCCCCGCGCATGTCTTGGCGGCGTATTTTCCGCCCTGACTGCGTTAAAAATCCTTGCCATCCGTCAGGATGCCGGCGGATTTTTGTCTTGCAGAGCAAAAAATCCGCTCGCCAATCCATACACGTTGAGATATTAAACAGGCTCTGAGACGGTCTTTCTTATCTCACGCCCCGGAGGAAACAGGGCAAAACGGAGTTTTGCCCAAAAGTTTCTTTTGATACTTTTCTTTTCAAAGAAAAGTATGGATGCCCCTACCGTTTTCCCGCGGCAAAGGCGGCGGCCTCCCGGACCCAGGCTGTCAGCTCCTCATCAATCTCCTCCCGCGAGGCGATCAGCAGGTGGTGGGTCCAGCGGCCGGGGTAGGGTTCCGACGCCTTGTCCACCCGGAGGGAGTCCAGACGGCGGTTCAGACCCAGGGTGACGGTGATATAGTGCTCCGGCCGGTCCTTGGCCCGCCGGGCGGGCAGGAAGGAGACAAAGGCGAAGCCATGGCGGTTGGAGAAGGTGATCTGAGTCTTCTGAACCTTCACGTCCGTGCCGGGCACCGCCTCCAGGACCTTGGCCTCGAAGGCCTCGTAGAGCGGCAGGGCAGGCAGGTGCTTGTCGAAGAAAAAGAGAATTTCCGGGCTCATATCTTATCCAGGCTCCTTAATCAAACAATTCCATTCGTCACCAGGCGGACGCCTAGGACCGCTCAAAGCCCAGGTACCGGGTGCCCTGGAAGGTGAGATCGCCCACGTCCCCCTCCACCAGCATCCCGTACTCGCTGCCGCTGACGTGAAGCTCCATCCGGTCCCCGCTCTCCACCTGGAAGGTGACATAGTAGGTGGTGGATGTGGTGGTGTGGCCAACGCCGCCGTTAGGGCCGCCGCTGTGGTGGTGATGGCTCACGTCCCCCCGCTTGGATACCACCGTGGCCCGGACCGTCAGCCGGGGGGAATGGTTGTTCCTGTTCCACTGGCCGATGCCCTGGATGATGGTGAAAAGGATCATCCCGAACACCAGCAGGAACATCAGCATGAACAAGATCTTGAATCCTCCGCCGAAGAAAAATCCGGTGCTCATCATTTTACGTTCTCCTCCCCGTCCGATAGAGCGGCTATCCCGCTCTCACTGTATGTCCTGACGCCGTTTTCCTCCAGCAGCGCCGCCGCCACCCCCCGGCCAGGGATGAGCCTGCCGGTAAAGGTCCCGTCGTAGACGCTGCCGCTGCCGCAGGAGGGGCTGCGCTCTTGCAGCACCGCCCGGCGGATGCCCCGGGACTTGGCGATCTCCAGAGCCCTCTCCGCCCCGCGCCGGAAGGCGTCCGTCACGTCCGCGCCCTCCCGGGTCAGCACCCGGTCCCCCACCCGCTCGGAGGGAACCCGGGGCGTGGGCAGGCCACCCAGCTGCTCAGGGCAGACGGGGACCAGCTCGAAGCGATCCCCCAGGGCCGCCACCGCGGGTCTGTAGTTGTTCCCGCCGCTGTACTTGCAGTTCTCCCCCAGCAGGCAGGCGGATACCAGCAGCCTCTCCCTCATGGGCACCCTCTCCGCCCGCCCAGGGCCAGCTCCTCCCCGTCCAGAACGGCCCGGAGCAGCACGTCCCTGGCGTCATAGCTCAGCTTCAGGGAGAAGAAGGGCCGCTCCGCCTCCAGGAGCCGGAAGAAGATCTCATCCCCCTCCCAGATGGGCAGATCGCAGACCTTCTCCTTGGGCACCCACTCCAGGTTCCCCTCGCTGCACTCCCCCAGCTCCCCGGTCCAGCCGGTGGCGGTGAACAGGTGCATGTACAGGGTCTCCTGGCCCTCGCAGTCGAAGGTGACGATGGCCCGGTAGCGGTAGTCCGTCAGGGTCAGGCCGGTCTCCTCCCAGGTCTCCCGGACAGCGCACTCCTCGGGGCTCTCGCCGTGCTCAAAGCCGCCGCCCACGCCGATCCACTTGTCGTGGTTGATGTCGTTTTTCTTCTTTACCCGGTGGAGCATCAGGTACTCCCCCCGGTCGTTCTCCAAATAAATCAGGGTGCTGTTGTGCATATCGCGCATGGCCAGTCATCCCTCCCTCTCAAAGATTTCCGCTGCCGGGCGGTCAAGATATTACTTCCGAACGGAAAGGCCGGAAGTAATATCTGCCATGTTTTGCGGTTGCCGCCGCTTGCTGCGGCGAGCAAAACGGATTGAATCAAATGTGCTGTTTCCGAATTTTTAATGCGGAAATGATATCCAGGCGCCGCAGGAAAGAGCGCGGCGGACTGTCAGGTCCCCCAGAGCAGATAGCTGATTCCGTACAGCACCGGCTGGTGCAGGACGTAAAGAATAAGGCTGTGCCGCCCCGGCCAGGTGAGGGCCTTTGGCAGGGGCTTTGTGAGCAGGGGGCTGTCCCTGTTTTCCAAACACCACCCGCCCAGCACCGTCCCCAACAGGAACAGAAAGAACCAGGGCAGCAGCGGGAAGTAGTCCGCGCTGTAAAATCCCGGGGCCGTAAAGCCCAGCGGATACAGCCAGCCCGCCGCTACCGCTGCCGACGCTGTCCAGGCCCGTGACAGGAAAAACAGGGCGAGACTGCCCCAGCCAAGCGCCGCCCTGGGGAGCTTTTGCAGGTATTTCCCCAGAAGGTGCCACAGCACCATGGACGCTCCCAGCAGCATCAGTACGCCCCACCGGATGGTCTGCCCCGCCACGGCGGCCCCGATCTCCACCGCCAGCCCCGCCGCCAGGACGATGAGCCCCCGGCGCAGGTTGTTCCGTGAGAACCGGGCGGACGCCCCCGCCAGCAGGATGAAGGAGCAGCAGATGAACCGCTCCAAGATGTTCAGGGGTGTGGAAAACAGCCGATCAGCGGATATATACCCAAAATATACAGATCGTATAGAAAGTGGTAGGCGGCCATCAGCACGATGGCCAGGGTGCGCCAGGCGTCCAGGATGTCAAAGCGCCTCATTACACATTAAACCGGAACAGAATAATATCCCCGTCCTTCACCACGTACTCCTTGCCCTCGGAGCGGATCATGCCCTTCTCCCGTGCCGCCGCCATGGAGCCCACAGCCATCAGGTTCTCGTAGGCGATGACCTCCGCCCGGATGAAGCCCCGCTCAAAGTCGGAGTGGATCTTCCCCGCCGCCTGGGGCGCCTTGGTGCCCT
>CAJTSQ010000085.1 GCA_910578735.1 uncultured Oscillospiraceae bacterium | reverse complement strand
ACAGCTTTCTCTTCGAGGAGGGCAGCGTTATCACGGTCGCGGGCAAGGAACTGCCTGTGCTGCTTTCCCTGAGCGGGTATGACGGCTATTTCAGTGTGGGGAACAGCGGCTTTGTCAACGGCGTCCAGGTATTGGCCAGCGACCGGATCTATCCGCAGCTGACCGGCACAGATGCCTATGCGGAGCTGAGGCCGGCGCTGGATGCAGACGCGGACCGGGAGGACTTTGACGCGGCGCTGGAGCGATTCTGCCAGCGGGTGCCGGGCACCTCGACGGTTTCCTATGAGCAGACAGACCGGCAGCTGGCGGAGAGCACGGCCCAAATCAATATGCTGGCCTGGGGGCTGATTTTGTTTATCGGCCTGATTGGGGTTTTGAACATCATCAACACGGTCTATACCAATATCCATACCCGCATTGCGGAGATCGGCACCCAGCGGGCTGTGGGCATGAGCGCCCGGAGCTTGTACCGGACCTTTTTGTGGGAAGGCGCTTATTATGGCATGATTGCGGCCGTGATTGGCTGCGTTGCGGGCTATGGATGCGCGATACTGGTGGAAGCCGCGGCGACGGATGAACTGTCGCTGGTTTTCCCGCCGCTGATTCCTATGGCGGAGGCGGTTGTATTATCCATTGCGGCCTGCCTGCTGGCCACGGCTATCCCCCTTCGGAAGATTGCGAAGCTCAGTATTGTAGACTCCATTGAGGCGGTCGAGTAGAAGCGAATTGCATGATAAAAGCCCCGGCGTTCCATTCTTTGAACGCCGGGGCTTGCTTTTACAGCGCCTGGAGCATGAGCGGGCCGCGCTTGGAGAGGATGGCGGCACATACCGCCGTCAGTAGGGTGAACAGCAGGATCGGGAGGGCCAACGCAGCCCAGCCCGACATCTGACTGCCCAGCCAGTACAGCCCGCCCGCCGCAGCCAGCGCCGCCATGGGGGCAAACATAGCCAAGGTGGTGGCCAGGGACTGCTTGATGATCACGGTTTCATTGACTGCGTCCAGCTTGGGGAACGCCAGTCCCATCAGCATCCCAAACATAGCGTGGCCCACCGCAAAGAGCAGGGCCGAGATCAGAAGCGCTGCCCCCTGCCACAGATGGAATCCAAGCGCAATGGAGATGCACGCCCCGGCAATTACGGTACAGGGGAGGGTGAGCAGCAGCTGGAACCCTACCTTGACCCATAGCAGCGTACTGCCCGGCATGGGAGCTTCCCGCAGGATCCAGAGGTACTTCCCCTCCAGGCTGACAGAGGGGGCCGCAATCGGGCAGGTACACAGGCAGAAGCAGATCACAGCCGCCGCCATAGGAAGCAGGGGAAAACCGTCCATACCAACAACGGCAAGCAACTTCTCCCGCATCATCAGGGATGCCGCTCCAGCGGCCAGCAGCATAATCAGGCCCAGGCCGGCATTCCAGAAGTACATGGGCGTGCCAAAGAACCGCTGGGCCTCCTTCCGCAAAAGGGCCTTCTTTTGACTGGAGGCGGATTGGGCGGAGAGCTTATAGTTGCTCTGGGCAGATCGGGCGGCGAAGGCTGTGACTGCCTGCCGGTAGACCCGGCCCAGGCCGAATACCACCAGGGCAAAGGGAATGACACAGCAGGCGGCAAAGGCCAGCAGCAGGCCCCAGTCCCCCAGGATGCCCTCGCCCATCCACAGCAGGGGCGCGGCCCAGTTAAGGGAGTCCTTTATACCAGCGGCATTGGCGGCAAGGCCGCTAATCATTCTGTTAAGGTTAAAGGAAAAATAGAACACCACAACCAGAAACAGGCCCGTTACGATGTTCTGTCCCAGCGCACCCTTGGATACCCTGGCGGACAGAAAGGCCACCAGCGCCCCCAGCAGGACCGACAGCGCCGTATCCAGCAGGGGCAGGGTCAGGGCCGCGACGGCCAGCCGCACCCAAAAGAGAAGGCTGTGCCCCACGCCGCTCTGGGTCAGCATTGTGCAGACCACCCCGGCGGGGAGCAGCACAAAGGCGGAGAACAGCAGGTTTTCCAGGTAGATGGCCGTCACCCGGCTGGCCATCAGCAGGGTGGAGGACACCGGCATACTCAGCAGCAGGTCGTTGTCCTTCCCGCCAAACACCACGCCCTTGACGGCGAAGGTGGTGAACAGCAGCCCGCCCACCAGGGCGGCCATGCCCATAAAGATGAACACCAATATCTCCATGTGCGAGGGGGCCAGCGCCTGCATCAGCATGTAGCTGTAAAAACCGGAGAGGTAGAGGCCAAGGCCGGCAATGACAATGACAGCGCCCAGGCCGGTGGCCGCCTTTTTCCGGCTGCGGCCCCGGGAATTGGTAGAGGAGAGCAGCATAGACTGGATACTCACCTTCAGCAAAGTGAGAAACTTCTTCATTTTTCTCCCTCCAGCTCCAGGAACACGTCCTCCAGGGAGGAATCGCCCACCAGCTCCGCCGTAGGGCCGGATCTTACCAGCCGCCCGTGTTTGATGATGGCAATTTTGTGGCACAGCTTCTCCGCCACCTCCAGCACATGGGTGGAGAAAAACACCGCCGAGCCTCCCTGGCACAGCTCCGCCAGATAGCCTTTCATCAGATGGGCGGCGGCGGGGTCCAGTCCCACAAAGGGTTCGTCCAGAATCAGCAGCCTGGGCCGGCGGATGAAGGCGGAGATCAGGGCCAGCTTCTGCCGCATTCCGTGGGAGTAGCTGCCGATGGGAGAGCCTAGATTCCCTGTCAGCTCAAAGGCCCCGGCGTACTTGCCGATGTCGGCGGTCCGCTGGCCTGCCGGGATGTCGTACAGGTCGGCGATGAAGTTGAGGTAGTCAATGCCCTTCATAAATTCATAGAGGTCCGGGTTGTCCGGCAAAAAGGCGGTGACGCGCTTGGCCCCTACCGGATCTTTCTTGATATCATGGCCGTCGATGGTAATGGTCCCTTCGGTGAAGTCCATCACCCCCGCCACCGCCCGCAGGGTAGTGGTCTTACCAGCTCCGTTGTGGCCAATGAAGCCGTAGATCTCACCGGGCCGGACATGGAGGGTCAGGTCATCTACGGCTCTCTTGCCGCCGGGGTAAGTTTTGGAATAGTGGTCAATGCGAAGCATGGATAGTCTCCTTTCAACTAGTTAAGTAGGATGATAGGGAATTTGCGGAAAAGCGCATATGAGGTAGTCTATATGCCAGAGATATGAACCACATCAAAATAAGATATAAATTTGTCTTTTTCACGCCGTGCGAAATCAGGTGCAATCCATCTATTGTGCAGGGCCGATGATTTTTACGCTCAGAGATTGAAAACAAAGGTGACGGCCAAAATAACAACGGCTAAGGCAAGGATGATAAAGCCTCGCGGCCTTCTTTCCTCCCTCTCACTGGAGGCATATGCAGCGCCTATCATACCGGCGGCCATGGGAATGAGCAGCCCAAGGACTTTGGGCATAGATTTGCTTGGCTGTCCGCTCGTACTGACCTGCATGACCAGCGTATCTGGAAGCAGGAACCAGCCTGCGATGACAGCGATGGCCAAGGGAATGAGAAGAAGGAAAGGCCAAAAGCGTTTCTTATTCATAATAGGTTACCTCCATATGTGAATCGTACACCTTCCGGTTTGTGGAAGGTCAAGAGTTTTTTGATTTTATCCTTAAAAATTGTCTTTCAGTTTCTCCATTGCCGCACATAACCTTGGATCGCTGAGGTGTTCGTTGTTCTGACGCGCTTGTTGTATTGCCAGATAAATAATTTGACGCAGTTGCCTATTGGTTTCCTGATGCGCGGTTTGTGCGGATGTTGATGGAAATAGTATCTCGTTGGGCGGCGGTGAAGACTCGTTGAGTCCATCCAGATAGTCGCAGAGACTTTCGATCATCTGCCGTGTCTGCCCATAACGGCGGAATAATTCAACCTGCATGATGCCGCTCAGTTGGGTGCGGTGAAAGAACAGGGACTCAAACTGCTGGATCACCCTGTTGATCTCCATGGATGTCTCAAGCGGGAACCCCAGTTTCTCGTCCAAGAGGCAGACCATGCAGGTCTGCATTTGCTGGGTTAGATGCAGCAGCCGCTTTTGAAGCGTTGCGACCGCCTGATCCCGCTCACCGCGGCGCAGGTGTAATTCCATCCAGATGATTGTTGGATCACCTGACAGCCTGGGCAGCTCCAACAGGAGCTTTTCAGCCTTGTCCAAATCGTCCTCCGTAAGTGCCATGAC
>CAJTSQ010000084.1 GCA_910578735.1 uncultured Oscillospiraceae bacterium | reverse complement strand
GCCCTCCCCTTCGGCACATGGAGGTCACAGGAAAAACGCACCTGGGTATTTTGAAACAGGATGGATAAAGAATCCGCCATGTGCTGTAAAAAATCAGGAAGCTCCACCTCTCTGCGGTGGACTTCTGTTTCTTCGATAGCGCCCAGGTCGCGCATGGTATCGGTATAGCGGCCCATGCGCTCCGCGGTGATACCAAGATTGGAGAGCGCCTTTTCCAGTTTTTCCTCCGTCAAGGTCCCGCCCCGGCTGTTCTCCTGCAAATATTCCACATAGCCGGTCATAATGGCGATGGGGTTACGCAGATCGTGGGCCACGGATGCCTGCAACGCCCGGCGTTCCTCCAGCATACTCCACATCTGACGGTTGTTCTCATATAGGGTCTGCCGCATTTTTTCAAAGGCAGTACAGAGCTGGCCCAATTCATCCCGCTCATCAAAGGTAATCTGAAAGTTCAAATCCCGGTTTTGAATATGGGCGGTGGCGTCCATCAGGACAGTGATCGGCGGCTCCAGCACCTTGTGATAAAACCACCACGCGCACAAAGCAATTCCAATCACAGCAAACAGAAACGGCAGCAACACCATACAAACCTGTGAAGTACGGTAGGCCGTTCTCGCTTTCGGGGGAAGCATGGAGTAGCTGGATTCAATACGCTCTATCCTGTAGCTCGTCTGTCCCTGATTCTCGTTGTGTTCCTGGCTGTCCGCTACCAGTTGGCCGAATGGCTCTGGTGAGCCGTCAAGGACATACCTCATCTTTGCCTCTGTGACCGTACCATCCGGGGCGGTTGTCTGCTGCGTCAGCCAGACCTCGTTGGAATCGGGGAGAATATGGTTTTGGAAACGATAACAGCCGAAAATCGCAAGGCCGCTGCACAGGAACACAATCAGCATTGTGACCGCCACAGCCTTCATAAAAGAGCGTTTCAATGACTGCCTTTTTATTTTTTCCATCGGTAGCCCATCCCCCAAACTGTTTCGATGTACTCACTTCCGCTGGCCTGCATGAGCTTTGCGCGGATTTTGCGGATATGCTCTTTAATCACGTTGCTGTCGCCCTCGGCGTCACAGCCCCATACCGCCTCATAAATGCGCTCCTTGTCAAAAACCTGATTGGGATTAGAGGACAGAAATTCGATGATGTCAAATTCTCTCCTGGAAAAGGAAAGCTCCTGCTCGTTCCAAAATACTTTTCTGCCAGAGAGATTGATAATCAGCCCCTGGGAGGTCACGACCTCTGGCGGGCGGTTATTCCGCTCGTCCCGGCGCAGATGGGCCTCAATACGGGCAAGCAATTCCTGCAAGCCGAAAGGCTTGGTGATATAGTCGTCCCCTCCGGCCCGCAGGCCGTTGACCTTATCCTGCTCTGTGATCCGCGCCGTCAGGAACAGGATAGGGCAGACAATATGATTCCGAATGACCTTGCACAGCTCCAGCCCATCCATCCCCGGCATATTGATGTCCAGAAGGATAAGGCTTGGTTTTGTATTCAGCTTCGCCAGGGCTTCATCGCTGCTGTTGGCTACGGAAACCGTATATCCGTGATCCTGCAAATGGGAGGAAAGCAGCTCAGTCAAGATTGGTTCATCATCCACGATCAAAATTCTGTATGCCATGCGAACACCTCCAATCTTTTTCATCATATAGGAAGAATGTCAAAATTTGGTCAAGAATAAAGCTCAATGGCATACCTTTTTTTCGTGGTGCATCAATGCTTTTGAGTGCGGCGCTCCCGGAGTTGTGCATTTTTGTGTGCGGTCTCTATTTTAGCGGGACTCCCAATTTCTCCGAAAATTGCGAAAAAGGCTTGAAACGATAAGTTTCAAGCCTTTTCCTGGCACGCCGTGAGGGATTCGAACCCCCGGCCTTCTGGTCCGTAGCCAGACGCTCTATCCAGCTGAGCTAACGGCGCGTGTCCTTTTCAGACAACGGTGAGATTATAGCACGTCCGAAAAGGAAATGCAAGAGGAAAATGAAAAATTTTTAAACAATTTTTGTGGGCCGCGGGAGCCGCCGCCAAAACCGGCTCAATAGTACTGCGCCTGCGCCCGCCAGAGCTGGGCATAGAGCCCCTCCTCCTGGTCCAGCAGCGCCTCATGGGAACCCTGCTGGACGATGGTCCCGCCGTCAAAGACGAACACCACGTCGCAGAACCGGCAGGAGCTCATGCGGTGAGAGATATAGACGCTGGTCTTGCCCTCCACCAGGCGGCCGAAGCGGCTGTAGATCTCATACTCGCTGACCGGGTCCAGGGCGGCGGTGGGCTCGTCGAGGATCACCACCGGCGCGTCCTTGTACAGCGCCCGGGCGATGGCCAGCTTCTGCCCCTCGCCGCCGGAGAGCTCGACGCCGTCCTCCTTCTGCTGGAAGAGGCCGGTGTCAAGGCCCTTCTCCATCCGTTCCACGCGATCGCGCAGGCCCGCCTTCTCCAGGCAGTCCCAGACCCGCTGGGGGTCGTAGTCCCCGTTAGCGGCCACGTTCTCCCCCAGCTTCATGGAGAAGAGCTTGAAGTCCTGGAACACCACCGACAGCAGGGACAGGTACTCCCCGTAGTCGTATTTTCGGATATCGATGCCGTTGAGGAGGATCTCTCCTTCCGTGGGGTCGTAGAGGCGGCAGAGGAGCTTGATAAACGTGGTCTTTCCCGCGCCGTTGGGGCCCACGACGGCCAGTTTCTGCCCCTTGGGCAGGCGGCAGGTCACATGCCGCAGGCTCCACTGGTCCTGGTTGGGGTAGCGGAAGCTCACATCCCGAAACTCCAGGTCATAGTCTCCATCATCCCGCTTCTCCACTGGGAGGGTGCCGTCGTACTTCTCCGAGGGGGTGTCCAGGAAGGCCGCGAACTCCTTCATGTACTTGCGGTGGAGGTCCAGCTTCCCCAGCATCTCGATGCCCTGACTCACCGCCCCGGCGAAGGCAGTGATGGCCCCCACCTGCATGGACACCGCGCCCACGGTGATGAGCCCCGCCATGGCCTTGAGCCCCACGAAGGCGTAGGCCAGCAGGACCGTCGCCAGGTTCACGATGGAAATCATGGACCGGATGCCCTGGAGGCGCATGTACCTTTTCCGGAACAGGCTGTTTTTGGCCCGCTCGTTGCGCAGGAACTTGTCCAGGACCATGCCGCTCATGTCGTAGGTCCGCAGGTCCTTGCCCACCGGGTAGTCCAACAGGCCGAAGAACGCTCCGAAACGGCGGTTGCCGTCGATGCTGCCCTCGTAGACCTTCGCCTCCTCCCGGTTGGCCCAGCGGGTCAGGGGGATACAGGCCGCCGTCACGCCCAGCGCCGCCGCCAGCAGGCCCAATGCCGCCCAGGGGGAGTTCAGCGCCCGCACCCACACGGGCGCGTCCGGCGCGAGGGTCCCCCGGACGAAGAGGCGGCTGACGGTCAGCAGGGCGTAGAGGATGGTGGCCCCATGGCCCAGGGCGTCGGCCAGGTCGTAGAGGAACCCCAGGGTGCCGCCGCCCCCGCCGCTGATCCGGCTCCCCTCCACGGCCCGGATCTTTCTGTCCATGATCTCCTGGGTCTCCAGCTGCTGGTAGTCCATGGTCAGGCACTTTTTCACGATGGCGATGTCCGTCATGTTGTCGGACTTGCGCATCAGGTTCTCCTGATAGGGCTCTATCAGCCGCATGGCCAGGCTCAGGGCCAGGTTGAGCCCTACCATCCACCAGACCAGGGTCATGACCCCCTTGCCGCCCGCCAGAAGCCGGTCCAATATCTGCGCCCCCAGGATGATGCCCACAAAGGGATAGGCCGCGTTCAGCAGCGCTTTCAAAATTGTCACCGGCAGAAGCCCCGGCATCTGGGCCGAAACCACCTGCAAGGACGCCTGAAAATCCCGGAAAAATTCCTTCCGATCAGGTTTCTTCATGTTTCCCGTCCTCCTTCTTTTCATCCTTGTACCAGGAGCTCTGCACCTCGAAGAGCTTCGCGTAGGCCCCGCCCCGCGCCAGGAGCTCCTGATGGGTGCCCGTCTCCGTGATGCGGCCGCTGTCCAGGTAGACCACCCGGTCGCAGAACTGGGTGGACCCCAGGCGGTGGGAGATGAAAACACCGGTCTTGTCCGCCATTTCCCGGGCGTACTTGTGGTAGAGGTCCGCCTCCGCCAGGGGGTCCAGGGCGGCGGTGGGCTCGTCCAGGATCAGAAGGGGCGCGTCCTTGTAGAGGGCCCGGGCGAAGCTCAGCCGCTGTCTCTGCCCG
>CAJTSQ010000083.1 GCA_910578735.1 uncultured Oscillospiraceae bacterium | reverse complement strand
CACCATTTTCAGATTCGCCACCGGCGTCTTCACCTGATGGGAAATGTCCGATACCAGCGTTTGCAGCTCCCGCCGCTCCTCGTCCACCTTGCGCCGGTTTTCCTGGAGGATGTTATATAGCCGGGAGAGGCGGTAGCTGATGCGGGCGAAGATGGTCTCACGGTCTTCGGCTCTGGCCGGCTCTTGGCCGCCGCTGATCATACTGTCCATGGTCTGGCACAGGTCGCTGGTAAATTGGGACAGCCGCTTGGCGAAAAACAGCGTCAGGAGGAACATCCAAAAAAGAGCGCAGGCCGTCAACAGCGCACCGGCCAGCAGCACCCACCCCTGGCCCGTCATGGCGGAGAGGAGGAAGGAAAGAGCCAGCATGGAAATGGCCGCGCCGGCCTCCACCAGCAGAAACATGGTTTTGACGGGCATACGCCTCATTTCCGCTCACCCCCTGTCCACTGATAGCCGATGCCGTAGATGGTCTTGATATAGGTATCGCCCTCCGCCTCGATCTTGCCCCGGATGCGGCTGATGGAGGTGGTCAGGGTGTGCTCGTCCACAAATTTTTCGTCCACATCCCACAGCCGCTCCAGGAGCCTCTGCCGGGTGAGGACCTGGCGGGGATTTTTGCAGAACAGGAACAGCATTTTATACTCCATGGGAGAGAGGGCGATCGGCTTCCCGTTCAGGGAGGCGGACTGCTCCGAAAAGTCCAGAAACAGCCTGCCGTCATCGTAGAGATCCTTTGCCGGTTTGTGGTGCTCCAGCATGGCGAACATGGCGCGGATCTTCCGCTGCAAGGCTTCGATGGAAAAGGGCTTGGTGATGTAGTCCACCGCCCCCGCCTCATAGCCCCGGAGCTGGTCGCTCTCCTGATCGTTGGCGGTGAGGAAGATCACCACCGTGTCGGGGTGCCCCGGCTTGACAAGTCTGCACAGGTCATAGCCGTTCCCGTCCGGCAGATTGATGTCCAGCAGCACCAGGTCGTATTCTGTCCCGGCCAGCAGAGCTGCGGCGGTCCTGGCGTTCAGGGCGGGGGTGACCTCCCAGCCATCGGAAATCAGGTTGTAGGCCAGGGTTTTATTTAAAAGGGCGTCGTCTTCCACAAGCAGTATCCGTCTCATGACCCATCCTCCTTTGATGATAAGGGCAGTATAACAGATAAATGTCCGCGAAATGTTACAGCAGCTTTCAATTCTTTGTTCCCTTGGACAGGGGCGGCGAAGAACAATCCCACAAGAACAAGAACACGAACCACCCCGTTCAATATGCCGGAGCCCAACAGAAACACATCCGTTATATGTGCGCCCCCCAGTAGGCGTTGATCCGCGCCTTTACCTCCTGCAGGTGGGAGCGGCTGATGGGCAGCGCGGCGCCGTTTTTCAGGATGACCGCGCCCTCCTTGACCTGCATGACGTGGATCATGTTGACGATGCAGCCCCGGTCGATGAAGATGAACTCCTCCGCGGCCAGCTCCTCATAGACCTGCTGTAAGCTCTTGCGCACCCTGGCCGCCCCGCTGGCGGTGGTGATGCTGGTGTTTTTTCCGTCCCGCGAAAGGAAAAGGATCTCCTTATATGGAATTTTCTCCAGGCGGCTGCTGGTCTGGATGGTGTAGAACTGCCCCTCCTCCAGCTCGATGAGCCGGATGGCATCACAGACCGCCCCTGGGAGCCGCCGGGCGATGTCGTTCTTGGGGACATACCGGAAGATGGACAGCTCAAAGGCGTCGATGGCGTACTCCACATGGGAGGTAATGAAGATGATCTTCACGTTGGGCAAAAAGGGCCTGATTTGCCCGGCCAGCTCCATCCCGGTGCTGCCGGGCATTTCAATGTCCAGCAGGATCAGGTCAAAGAAAAATCCATCCTCGGTGATGTCGTAGAGGAGATTGTCGCTGTGGGTGTAGGCGGCGATCTCGCCGGCGCTCCCGCATTGCTTCAGGCAGTCCTCCGCAATGCTCCGGTTGGATTGGACGGTGGCGCTGTCATCGTCGCAGATGGCAATACGCAGCATGGAATATTCCACCTCCCTTACTATCATGACAACTATTATACTACGGCTGCCCCGCACCGGCAAGCTGCCGTCCGTCCGAAATGGCCGAGTTTGAGGGCAGATGACATTCAATGGTGTCCACAATAACGTGCTTGTAAGTCCGAAATATTCAGCAGCACACTCAGATAATACTGCCGTCCGTTTTTCTCCGTCAGCAGCGCCCCGTGGTACTTTTCCACCACCGCTTTGATGTTGGACAGCCCGGTCCCCGCCGGGGGCAGGGGGCCATCTGAGCAGGTGTTCTCAAAGGTCAGCATGTAGAAATCGCCCTGCTGCTTCCCGCTGATGCGGATGGCCTTGGCCCCATCGTTTGCGCGGCAGGCGGCGATGGCGTTGTCCAGGGCGTTAGCGAAGAGCACACACAGGTCAAAATCGTCAATCCCGCATGGCTTGGGCAGGACCAGGGACACCTCCGCCCCAATCTCCTTCGCCAGCCCCAGCTTCTCCCCCAATAGAATATCCACCACCGGGTTGCCGGTCTGGTACGGGAAGGACAGGGATTCCGATACGGCCTCCAGCTTTTTCAGGTACTCTCTGCCCTCCTCCAGTTTCCCGCTCTTAAGCAAGCCGTCCAACACAGACAGATGGTTTTTGATGTCGTGGCGGAAGGATTTCGTCTGCCCGTAACGCGCCTGGGCCTCCGCAATATAAACCTTTTGCTCATGGGCCGCCTGGGTCAGCGATTGCAGCTCCGCCTGGGCCCGAAACCCCTGGCAGAGCTGGCGGTAGGCGTACAGGGTGCACAGCAGCGCCGCCAGCCCCATAACCTGCAGGAGCAGCAGCGTACTGTGCTTTCCCACCTCCTCCAGAGAAACCATGGGGGCAAAAAAGCTGTAGGCGGTTTCGAGAATATACAGCTCCGCGGCAAAGAAAAACAGTCCGGGAAACAGCAGAAGTCCGATATAGGGCGTCTGGCTGTCTTCCGTCCAGGCCAGGAGCTTCAGCACGGCGCAATAGCAGCCGGCGCACAGCATAAGAAAGAGAATCTGCGCCGCCAAAAGCAGCAGATAGAGCAGCGGACTTCCGATAAAGCGGGGAAAGAGCGCCGCCTCCACCGAGTTGATGATCCCGAAGGAGAGCTGTGAAACGTAGTAGGACAGCACGGCGGCCAGCCAGGACACGGACCGCCCGTTTCCCATCCCAAAGCGGCTGATTGCATTGAGTGCCAGCACACCAACAGCAACGGAGAGCGTCCCGTTGAGGGAAAGCCGGATTGAGACAAGCTGGACAGCGCCGAGGAGGAAAAGGTAAGCCACAAAGTACCACGGCTTCTGCTGTTTCCCGGTCAGGCGGCCGATAAAGACCATGTGCATCACCCCATGTCCCACAATGAGGCAGAGGCTGTCCAGAAGCAGAGCGAACCAGTCCATATCAGCGCCTCCTCTCTTTCATATGGCACAAAAGAGCCCGGGTCAGCTCCCGCTCCCGCAGCCGGGAGGCGGGGATACGCTCCCCCTGGAATAGCAGGACCTGCCCGTCCTGGCACCCGCGCACATAGTCCAGATTGACCAGATAGCTCCGATGGCACTTGAAAAAGCGCCCGTCCACCCGCCGCTCCAGGTCCTCCAGCTTGTCATAGTAATCGCTCACTGTCCCGTCACGTTTGTGAAGGTAGATTTTCCGGCCCAATACCTCACAGTATACAATGTCCGACAGGGGAACCACCTCGCAGCCGGTTCCCCGCTGGATCACAATATCCTCAGTTGTCCTCTGTTCCAGGGAACGGAGCACCCGATCCATCGTCTGATGGAAGCGGGCGCTGTCCAGAGGCTTGAGCAGATAGTCGTATGCCTCCACCTGAAAAGCGTCGAAAACAAGCTCCTTCAGCACCGTTACAAAGACCAGCAGGCTGTGATCTCCCCGCCGGCGCAGCAGTTTGGCCGTCTCCATGCCGTCCGGCTGTTCCATCTGGATGTCCAGAAAAATCACGTCAAAGCGCTCAACCGCATCCAGCAGGGCACGGCCATTGGGAAAACTGCTGACTGAGTAAGCGGTGATTCGATTTTCTTTCATATAGTCCGCGAGATGGCCCGCAAGCTCCTGGGCCATTATGGGTTCATCATCGCAGATCGCAATTTTTATCATGTTTACCACCACGATTTTGACACTCTTATTCTATCCTCCCCGCCAGAAACGGGGAGAATAGAATAAATATTAGAATAACAAAAGAGAAACAGGGATACAACCCCCGATGTTATGAAATGTCGCAGATAGGTCATGAAATGTTTTCATCCCGATCAAAAGGCCAGCGGAGCCGCCGCCGCCCCGCTGGCCTGGAGAGGATGTTGATGGAATATTGATCAGATATTTTGAATCAGTACCCAT
>CAJTSQ010000082.1 GCA_910578735.1 uncultured Oscillospiraceae bacterium | reverse complement strand
CGAGGGCCTCTACACGATGGGAGACATCGCCCGGTGCTCCATTGGCAAGCCCACGGATTACTATAACGAGGAGCTGCTCTACAAACTGTTCGGCGTGAATGCGGAACTCCTGATCGATCATGCCTGGGGCTGGGAGCCCTGCACCATTAAAGATGTCAAAGCGTACAAGCCGGAGACCAAGAGCATCGGCGGCGGGCAGGTCCTGCAAAGCCCGTATCCCTACGAGAAGACCCGTGTGGTGGTTCGGGAAATGGCGGACCAGCTGGCGCTGGAGCTGGTGGACAAGGGCCTGGTGACGGATCAGCTGACGCTGACGGTGGGCTATGACATCGAAAATCTGACGGACCCGGATCGCCGGAAGCAGTACCGGGGCGAGGTTAAGGCAGACCGCTATGGCCGCTCCATCCCCAAGCACGCCCACGGCACCGCCAATCTGGAGGAATACACCGCCTCCACAAAGCGGATCATCGCCGCCGCCCTGGAGCTGTTCGACCGCATCATTGACCGGAATCTGCTGGCCCGGCGGCTGACCATCAGCGCCAATCGCGTGCTGCCGGAGGGCGAGGCCCCGCAAAAGAAGGCGTTTGAGCAGCTGGACCTCTTCACCAACTACGCCGCCGTACAGGAACAGCAGGCGAAGGAAGCTGCCGACCTGGAGCGGGAGAAGAAAGTGCAGAGGGCGGTGCTGGACATCAAGAAGCGGTTCGGGAAAAACGCCATCTTGAAGGGCATGAACTTTCAGGAAGGAGCTACGGCCAAGGACCGAAACCGAACGATTGGGGGACACAAGGCGTGATCGGACCCTACGACGATATCATCGACCTGCCGCATCCCACCTCGGAGCGGCATCCCCGGATGCCCATGTCCAGCCGGGCGGCGCAGTTTTCTGCCTTTCGCGCCCTAACCGGCTACGAGGATGCTGTGGAGGAAACCGCCCGGCTCACCGACAGCAAGGTGGAACTGACAGAGGATGAAAAGACTCTTTTGGACGCCAAGCTGCGGAAGTTGACGGACTGTATTAACAGCCGCTCTCTGGTGACCCTGACTTATTTCCAACCGGACAAAAAGAAGGCCGGCGGCGCATATGTCAGCGTCACCGGCCAGCTCAGGAAAATTGATGATGTCGCGGGGGTGTTGATCCTGACGGGAGGAGAGTGTGTCCCGATTGAGGATGTTTTGGAGCTCCAGCTCCATTAGAGCAGCACTCTGAATGCCGTCTCGGCTTTGGTGGGCGGCAAATCTTCCGCTTTTCTGAAATGGATACGTATGAGGGCAGACCGATCACTCGTCTTCAGGCCACCCCAGATTCTTCCCCCAAATTTCTCCACCCAAACCGAACAATGGAAATGATGATGGAGAGGATCGTAATTGCCTCGCAGACAGCGCCTCCCCAGGTGTGTACCAATATATCGTAAAGAAGCGTACACGGGGAACCAAACAATTGTGACAGTCGGATCTTTTGGGCGTTTTGTGTCCAGTATCCTATACTGGTAACCGCTACAGATACAAAGGGCAAGATGCTAATCCACCCTGCCCAGGTGCATATTGTCATAACCAGCAGCAGCAAAATGATTGCCGCTAAAGTCACTTGGCTTTTCGCCCACTTCCAATCGTTTGACTTTATCAGCAGCAGATTTCTCGCAATATTGACGATGAGGCTGATTGCGCCGGTATAGGCGCCCATGAGAAAAAACTGGACACAGAAAACGATACACCCCACCAGCTGGCACAAAAACAACGCGCGGTTAGACCGTATCTGATAGGAAATAATGAAAAGCGCAACACCCAAAAAGCCAATGGCCTGGACCATGTATTCATTCATATGACGCCCGCAAACTCCCTTGAACCCATGATTTCACTTTGATTCTATCACAGAAACCCATCCCATACAATCCGTTTTTGCAAATTGCAAAAAGCCCGCACGGTATATAAAGTTCTCCAGGTTCTGGGAGGCCATGAGCAGGGCGGATTCCTTCTTCCGGACCCGCTTTAGGGTGTTGCGGATGTACTCCACGGCGGTGGGGTTGGAGAGCCAGATGTACAGCTCGTCCAATCCGGCGACGGTGTGGCCCTCCGTCAGCAGCTTGTCGCTGAGGTAGGAAAGGAGATTGAACAGCATGGCGTTCCGCACGCCGAGGCTGCCGTTGATGAGGTCCTTCACGCCGAAGACCAGAAAGCGGTGGGAGGTGACGTTGGTGTGCCCGTTGAAGAATTTGCTTTCCGCTCCCTTGCACATGGAGTGGAGGCCCAGCAGGACCTCCTGGAGCAGTTCCTTGGGGTACAGCGGGTCTTTCTCACGCTCATAGTGCTGATAGGCGTCCTCCATGACCTCATAGAGGTCCGAGAGGATGGGGAAATCCTCGGGCCGCATGGACTTGAAGTCCGTGTGATCGTTCAGGCCCCAGGTCTTGTACAGCCGCTCCAGCATCAGCTCAATGGTGTCGATGTGCCGGTCGGTGAAGTCCTTGTAGGAACGGAAGAAGTCCTTCAGGAAGGAGATGTGCTGACTGAGCCGGGTGCGCTGGCGAAAAGCCGCCGGGGCATCATCGTCGCTCTCGTTTTCAGCATTCCACAGCTTCGGTTCCAGAGGTTGGCCTCTGCCGTGATGCTCCGGCGCATATTGTTGGTGTTCCCCCAGTCCATCCGGTTTTTGTTTTGGGCGTTGTGGATGATGGCTTCCTCCTCTCCGGCGGTGGCCTGGCGGATATAGACGTGGAGGGCCAGTTCCTCGGTGGTGGCGGGGTAGCTCCGCAGGGCCAGGGCCAGAAGCTCTGCCGCGTCCAGGCCCTGGAGGAGCTCCGTCAGGGCCCGCACCCGGTTTCGGACGCCGTCGCTGGAGAGGACGGAGAGGTTATCCGGGCTGAGAAGAAAAAAGACCAGCTCACCCTTGGCCGTCTTCAGGCCGTGTTCGGTGAGCTGGTCAATGCCCATGAGCTGCCGGGTGGACAGATGCCGCCGCAGCTCCTTTTTCTGTTTTCTATTCAAGATCAGGACTCCTCCCATTCATAATATTGCTGGTGCAGGAACAAGAAACAGACGGCGCAGCGCAGGAAGTCCAGGATGCTGGCCCCCTCCATGCGGATGGAGAGGAAGGCGTAGAGGACGGTGAGCACCAGCAGGAGCATCCCGGAGCCGTGGCTCAGGGCCAGGACGGAGAGCAGAAGCCCGGCGCCGATGACGCCCACGTCCCGCAGCTCCCACAGCCACAGCTTGGCCTTTGCCTTCAGGTTATCAGGATAGATATACATTATATTGTTCGCCTCCCAAAAATGAAGGCGGCTGTTTGCCGCCTTCTGTGTATCTGATTTCATATCCTGGATTTACGTTGCGGACATGTCGGATTCGCCGAGCAGTTCAGTCAAGGCGCTCCGGCACCAGGCAATGTGTCCTTCCAAATGCCTGACCAGCTCCGCCTCCGCAAGCCGCTCCGCCTCCTTCGGAGATACGCTGCCCAGCGGGTGCTTATCAATGCGCAGGGCCTGGCAGGTCAGGAACCATTCGCCGTGGGAGTGGATATGAGGATGGATGCAGACCCGCCCCAGGTAGGGGACGCTGGCCACATAGCTGGTGGAGACGAGTTCCTGGCGGTTGTTCCTGCGCTCGTCTTTGGTCCATATCAGCATGTGCTGTCCTCCTCTCCGGCAGCTGCATCCGTTGAAGCTTCCGCCTCCAGCGCCTTTTGAATGCAGTTCAGGAAGAAGGAGTTCTGCTTGATTCCGTTGCGTTTGAGGTACTCCTTGAACCGCTCGAACAGCTCTGCGGGCACCTGGAACGCAACCGTTCTCTGATTTCCTTTCATGGTGGGCTTCCCCTCCTCTTCGTAAAATTTTGTGATGAGCCAGGTCATGTACTGGCCCAGGGTCTGACCGGACGCCTCCTGACGCTCCCGAACTTTGCTGTGAAGTTCAGCCGGTATTTGCGCGCATAAATTTCGGGTCTTTTCAGCCATATCCGGCCCTCCTTTCTCCTTTTGTAAAGCAAGTATATTCCAAAAATCATGTGGAAGCTATTCACGATACCCAACGATAAATCCATTGGAAACGAAGCGAATGCAACAAGTTTTTTTGCCCTTGCATCGCTATTGGGTGTCCCGTATAATAGTCACAGAAAGCGGGGGATGAATGGTGGAATTAAAGCGATGCCGCTGGGCCGATCCGGCCTCTGAACTCTACACCGCCTACCACGATCAGGAGTGGGGGAGGCCGGAGCACGATGATCGGAAGCTCTTCGAGATGCTGATTCTGGAGGGCTTCCAGGCGGGGCTGTCCTGGCTCACGATCCTAAAGAAGCGGGAGGCATTCCGGCGGGCCTTCGACGGCTTCGATCCTGTGATTGTCGCCGGATACGGCCCGGAAAAGCTCGAGGCGCTGATGGCGGACTCCGGCATCGTTCTGGACCGCCGCAAGATTC
>CAJTSQ010000081.1 GCA_910578735.1 uncultured Oscillospiraceae bacterium | reverse complement strand
CCAAATTCTATGGAGCACCGCTCACGACAGAGCAGGCACTGCGGAGACTGGAGCGGCTGGGGTATTCCATAGAGGATGAATGTATCAGCAGGGCGGTAGCCTACATGGACGACTGCTTGACTGGATACAAGGCAATTCCAGACCGAACCGAGAAGGGGAATGACTGGGACGTTTTCACAGCCCTTATGCTTGCCGCATGGATTTGCCGGTTCACACACAATAATTTGGCAGCTAATGAAGTTGCCAGACAGTGGAGCACGATACTTACAGCTGCGTTTGAAACCGGAGAATATAAACATGATAAATATGTGTTGGCATATCAAGATATTTTTGGGAAGAAACCTCGCGGAGGCAGGTTAATAGACTTTGTCCAATTTTATGTCATATCGCTTATGAGTGAATATCTGGCTCCGAAAACAGAAAGCGCTTTCTTGGATCATGTGATTGAGCATGAATCTGGAATCTATTACACATTCGACAGCAAGCTGAAGTTGCTGCCTCCGGTGTTCGAGAGTAAACAGGCCAGCCATTACCTTGCCGCCATTGAACTCCTGTCAGCATTCCCCCAGGCAAAATTTAAGCTGCGATTTGTACTTGATTGGCTGGATAAAAACAAAAATGCAAATGGAAGATGGGATATGGGCGGTTCTGTTTCAGATAAGGTGTATTTTCCCCTATCCGATCACTGGCGAAAGCGGGAAATGCGGGAGGCGGACTGTACAGAGCGTATTTCAAACCTGATTGCAGCCATATCAAATTAAACCAAAATCGAATATACCCTGTTTGCTTGCAGAAAAGCCGACGGCCAGTACAGGCGGGTTGCCGGCTCTTTGCCTGTAGATATATGAGGGAGTGAGTGTTTGATAAGGGAATTATGATTGGGTCTTTAGTTGCTTTTTTTAAGATTGTGGGGTAGGATAAACCCAGCATGAATCCCAGGAGGAAACAGCAATGCCAGAAACGATAAAAGTACGCGGGGCGCGGGTCCACAATCTGAAAAATATCGACGTGGATGTTCCCCTCAATCAGATTGTCGCCATTGCCGGCGTGTCCGGCTCCGGGAAATCCTCCCTGGCGCTGGGCGTCCTGTACGCCGAGGGCTCCCGGCGCTATCTGGAGGCCCTGTCCACCTACACGAGAAGGCGGATGACCCAGGCCGCCAGGGCCCAGGTGGACGAGGTACTCTATGTCCCCGCCGCCCTGGCCCTCCACCAGCGGCCCGGCGTCCCCGGAATCCGCTCCACCTTCGGCACGGGAACGGAGCTTTTGAACAGCCTACGGCTGATGTTCTCCCGGCTGGCCAGCCACCGCTGTCCCAACGGGCACTACGTTCCGCCCACCCTGGCCGTGGCGGCGGAACAGCCCATCTTCTGCCCAGAGTGCGGTGAATCGGTCCGGGCCCCGGGGGCGGAGGAGCTGGCTTTCAACAGCCAGGGGGCCTGCCCCACCTGCGGCGGCACCGGAATCGTGCGTACCGTGGACGAATCCACTTTGGTGCCTGACGAGTCCCTGTCCATCGACCAAGGAGCGGTGGCCCCATGGCAGACCTTGATGTGGTCGCTGATGAAGGACATCGCCCGGGAGATGGGGGTGCGGACTGACGTGCCCTTCCGGGAGCTGACGGCGGAGGAGCGGGAGATCGTCTTCCACGGCCCCGCCGTCAAGAAAAACATCATCTATCAGAACAAGACCAGCGGCGCGGCGGGGGATATGGATTTCACCTACTTCAATGCCACCTATACGGTGGAAAACGCCCTGTCCAAGGTGAAGGACGAGAAGGGTATGAAGCGGGTGGAGAAGTTTTTGAAGCAGGGCGTCTGCTCCGACTGCGGCGGCACCCGGCTGTCGGCGGCCGCGAGGGCGCCGAGGCTCCGGGGCATCTCCTTGGACCAGGCCTGTCAGATGCCCCTCTCCATGCTGATGGAGTGGGTGGCCGGGGTGCCCGCCTCCCTGCCGGAGGAGATGCGCCCCATGGCGGAGAGCATCTGCCAATCCTTCCAGGCTGTGGCCAAACGGCTGATGGACCTGGGACTGGGCTATCTGTCTTTGGACCGCGCCGCCTCCACCCTCTCCACCGGGGAGCGGCAGCGGATGCAACTGGCTCGGGCGGTGCGCAACCGTACCACCGGGGTGCTCTATGTGCTGGACGAGCCTTCCATCGGCCTGCATCCCTCCAACATCGTGGGACTGACCGGCGTGATGCGCGATCTGGTGGCAGATGGAAACTCGGTAATTCTGGTGGACCACGACACTCAGATCTTGTCCCAGGCGGATTGGCTGATTGAGATGGGCCCCCAGGCAGGGGCCAACGGCGGGCGGGTAGTGGCCCAGGGGACGATCCCGGAAATTGCCCAAAACAGGGCGTCCCAGATCGGCCCGTTCCTGGCCGGGACGGCGGATATCCATGTCAGGGACCGAGTCAGCGCCGGGGAGCTGTTCGCGCTGGGCAGGATACACCTCTCCACTGCTGCCATCCACACGGTGAAGCCCTTGACGGTGGATATCCCCAAGGGACGGCTGACAGTGGTGACAGGCGTGTCCGGCTCCGGCAAGACAACGCTGATTCTGGAGAGCCTGGTTCTGGGGCTGGCAACGTTATCCGGTGGGACCACGCTGCCGGAGCACGTCCTGAAGCTGGAGGCGGAGGGTATCCGTCAGGTAAAGCTCATTGACGCCACCCCCATCGGCGTCAATGTCCGCTCCACAGTGGCCACTTACGCCAATGTCCATGACGAGCTGCGGAAAATTTTCGCCAGGACCCCGGACGCAAAGAAGCTGGGGTTCAAGGCCGGGGATTTCTCCTATAACACCGGAAAGCTGCGTTGTCCGGTGTGCGATGGCACGGGGACGATTGACCTGGATGTGCAGTTTTTGCCTGATGTGACCATTCCGTGCCCGGATTGCCGCGGTTCCCGGTATGGACGGGAGGCATATCAGGTGAAGCGCGGAGACTGCTCTCTGCCGGAGCTGATGGCGATGAACGTCAACGCGGCCCTGGAGACCTGCAAAGATTTGAAATTAGTTCGCCAGCGGCTGGAGGTGCTGAAGGAGTTGGGCCTGGGGTATCTGACGCTGGGGGAGGAGACACCCAGCCTGTCCGGCGGCGAGGCCCAGCGCCTGAAGCTGGCCAGCGAGATGGGCAAAACCCAGTCGGACTCCGTCTTTGTCTTTGACGAGCCTACGATTGGACTGCACCCCCTGGATGTGCGGACCCTGTTGGGAGTGTTCCAGACCCTGGTGGAGCATGGGGCCACGGTGGTGGTGATCGAGCATGACCTGGACGTGATCCGCAACGCCGATTACATCATCGATATGGGTCCCGGCGGCGGTGAGGCGGGCGGATGTGTGGTCGCGGCCGGGACGCTGGAGGAGATTGCCGACAGCCCCAATAGCGTGACCGGTCAATACCTGAGATAAGGGAAGTGTTCCGGCATATGAAAGCTAGGCGGCATTTCTCTGATTTTTCCAAAATAATACACAATTCTTACCTCGTTTTGATTTGGTTCATACATCCGACTGATAGACTGTTTTTGTGGCAGTTTATTCCTTAATTCCCCATAGATCAAACAGATGGGAGGCTCCGATGTATGAAACAGGAATTGCATACAAGAGAACGATTCATGGTGTGGCCTCTATTCTGATAGCGGAATAGGGGCCGCGCTTATTTTCGACATTGTTCGTACTTTTTTGCACGTTCAAAATACCAACTGAATAGTTCCATCTGGCAAAGGCGGCAGCATATGCTGCCACAGAGCATCGGAATTGGGATGATGATCGCCGCCTGTGTGCCGTCCGTTCTATTACGGACAGGAGCAATGTTATGGACTACAAGATCCGTGACATTGAGCTGGCCAGTTTTTATCTGGCTTGGCAACACACGGCCTTTTATAAGCCGCGGGATTCCGCAGCATCATTCCGCATAGGCAGGAACCGGGAGACGATAACGAGAAGCGATGATCCTCCCCCCGCCTCGCAGGATCCCATTGCGCCGCTCAATGTATCTATCCGGGCAGCAGATTTTGTGTCTGATCACAAAGTCTGCTGCTCTTTTTATTACGCCCACACCCTGCTCCACTGCCGCGGGCCCCCGAGTGCATCTGATTCCCAAAATCAGATGCACTCGGGGGGAACCTGTATGTTACATTGGCGGCGGCTTAATACTCGTGCGCTTCTTACGAAGCACGAGCCTAGCCAAATTTATCATTTTACTTCGGATGCACTCTGGTTAATCTGGGCAAATCCACCCTTGACCATCGGGGAAAGGAGTGAAAGGGGACAAGTAACCGCCTCCGCGGGTATGGAGGGGGGTGAAGACTTGGAACTTTCACCGTCCCAGAAGACCAGCATCCGTTATCAGTTTGAGGTGTTCTGCAAGAAAGTGATTCGTGGTGAGCGCTGCGACTATCTGCGCCAGGTGCTCCGCCGGGCAGAGCAGGAGGTCAGTTTTTCAGATATGCCGTTTGATACCTTGCTCCGGATCGGCATGTCGGATGACTACCCCAGCAGCCATTATGTGTTTG
>CAJTSQ010000080.1 GCA_910578735.1 uncultured Oscillospiraceae bacterium | reverse complement strand
CGCCAGCCCCTGCACCCCAGGGACTTGGCGGGTTTTTTGGTAGACATTTGGTAGACGGGGGGGGGACAGGCGCAAAAAAGGGCCATCCGGCGGGATGGCCCTGGAAGGAGCGGTTACTGATACAAAAACCCCAATCGTTCCAGCTCTGTACGGACCCGGTCAGCAGCGGCCTGGCCAGGGCAGAGGACGGTATGAAGATGCACACCCTCGGTAAGCTGGGACAGGGGGGCTGCGGCTTCCTCTTTACAGCGAGCCACGAACTGGCCCACGTCGTACCGGCTGGACAGCCGCAGGGAACCAGTGAGCTGACCATAGATGGGGTGCTCCACAATTACGTCCAGCACAGTACACCCCTGGTCCACCATGGCATTCAGCTCCTCCTCCATCTGATCCCCTCGGTGGCGGCAGGCAAAGGTACAGGTCACTCCGGCGGGAAGGCGGGGCAGGATATAGCCCCTTGGGGTCGCGGTGATATCCAGCCCTCCCGCCCGAAGCAGGGCCACATCACCCACAATAATCTGCCGGCTCACCGACAGTTCCCGGGCGAGGACGGCGGCGCTGACCGGTTTTTCGCTCCCGTGCAGCCGTCTGGCGATAATCTGTCTGCGCTGTTGGGCGTCCATCAAATCCCCCCTTGTAGCATCGTGTCGTGACACCAATATAGCACATTTTATGTCAACAGGCAAGAGTGGTAAATTCCACGGAAAAACTTGACTTTTCCCTCTAAGAACCATACAATAGGGAACACGAGTATTTCCAATCCATTTTAATATGAAGGACTGAGACGATATGGCCAAGGAAAACAAAAAACAGGTGGAACAGATCACCAATATGGAGGTAGACTTCGCCCAATGGTACACCGATGTGTGCAAAAAGGCGGAGCTCATCGACTACTCCTCTATCAAGGGCATGTTCATCTACCGCCCCTACGGCTACGCCATCTGGGAGAACATCCAGCACGAGCTGGACAGGCGCTTTAAAGAGCTGGGCCACGAGAACGTGTACCTGCCCGTCCTCATCCCCGAAAGCTTGCTCCAGAAGGAGAAGGACCATGTGGAGGGCTTTGCCCCTGAGTGCGCCTGGGTGACCATGGGCGGCAGCGAGAAGCTGGAGGAGCGCTACTGCATCCGTCCTACCTCCGAGACCCTGTTCTGTGAGCACTATAAGAACGTGATCCACTCCCATAGGGACCTGCCCAAGCTGTACAACCAGTGGTGCTCTGTTCTGCGCTGGGAAAAGACCTCCCGGCCCTTCCTGCGTCACCGGGAGTTCCTGTGGCAGGAGGGCCACACCATGCACGCCACCGAGGCGGAGGCCCGTGAGGAGACCGAACGGATGCTCAATGTCTACGCCGACTTTTTAGAGAATGTGCTGGCCATGCCGGTGGTCAAGGGCCGGAAGACCGACAAGGAGAAATTCAACGGCGCCGAGGAGACCTACACCGTGGAATGCATGATGCACGACCGGAAGGCCCTCCAGAGCGGCACCAGCCACTACTTCGGCGATGGTTTTGCCAAGGCCTTTGACATCACCTTCACCGGCAGCGACAACCAGCTCCACCACCCCCACCAGACCAGCTGGGGTCTGTCCACCCGCACCATCGGCGGCATCATCATGACCCACGGCGACAACAACGGCCTGGTGCTGCCCCCCCGCATCGCCCCCATTCAGGCCATGGTCATCCCCGTGGCCCAGCACAAGGAGGGCGTCTTGGACGCCGCCTCCGCCCTGCTGGAACGGCTGTGCGCCGCCGGCATCCGGGCCAGGATGGATAGCTCCGACCAGTCCATGGGCTGGAAGGCTGCCGAGTACGAGATGAAGGGGGTCCCCCTCCGGGTGGAGATCGGACCCAAGGATATGGAAAAGGACCAGTGCTGCATCTGCCGCCGGGATTCCGGGGAAAAGGTCTTCGTCCCCTTGACCGAGCTGGAGGACACGGTGAAGCGGCTTTTGGACGAGGTCCATGTTGGCCTGTACAACCGGGCGAAGAAGAATCTGGAGGACCACACCCGGGTGTGCCTCACCCTGGAGGAGGTCAAGGCGTTTATGGAGGCCGAGGGCGGCTTTGCCAAAACCATGTGGTGCGGCGGGCTGGACTGCGAGCTGGCCATGAAGGAGAAAGCCGGGGTCACCTCCCGGTGTATGCCCCTGGAGCAGGAGCATGTGGCCGATGTGTGCGTCTGTTGCGGAAAACCTGCCAAGCACTCCATCCTGTGGGGTGTGGCATATTGACAAGCTGAACAATTCGGGCCCGCACCCCATAGGGTGCGGGCCCCGCCCTTCTGTTCGTACGCTCTACAGGGTCGTCTGGGCCTTGGTGAGTTCCTGGGCGATGTTGAGTACATGGTCGCCGATCCGCTCAAAGTCGGTGAGCAGCTCGGAGTAGAGGATGCAGGCCTCGTCGGAGCAGACGCCCTCCCGCATGCGCACCAGCTGGGCCTGGCGGAACTCGGCGGTCATATCGTCGATCCGCTGTTCCAGCTGGGCCACCTGGGACAGCCAATGGACATGCCCCGCCTCGCCGGACAGCAGGGCGGACACCGCCCGGAGGGAGATGTCCTGCATCTTCCCCACCTCCTCTTGGGCGGCGGGGGAGAATGCAATCTCCCGTTCCGTCAGCAGGCGGGTGTATCCCGCCAGGTTGTCGGCGTGGTCGCTGATTCGCTCGATATTGCCTGAGATGGTGAAAAAGCCGCTGACCTTTTTGGAGCCCAGCTCATTGGTCTCAATGGTAATGAGATGGGAGACATACCGGGATATCTCCCGGTTTAAGAAGTCCACATACGCCTCCCGCCGCTCCACCCGCTCCAGGTGGGCGGTGTCCCGGGTAAGCACCGCTTTGAAGCTGGCGTCCACATTCTGCCGGGCCATCTCCAGCATCCGGCGCAGCTCGTTGCGCAGCTGGTCCACCACAATGGCGGACACGCCCAGGCCGCCGTCCTTGCCGCCTGCGGTGACGGGGGTCAGGTAGACCAGGCGCATCTCCTCCCCTGTCCGCTGTTCCTCCTGGTCGGGCAGGATGAGGACAGCCAGCTTGGCCAGGTAGTTGCCCAGGGGGAGGAGCAGCGCGGTGGTAGCCAGGTTGAACAGGGTATGCATCACAGCGATCTCCGCCTTGGGACCGGGTACCAGCGACTCGATGAGCCCGGTGATGGGGAAGATCAACACCAGGGCGGTGAAGATGACGGTGCCGATCACATTGAACAGCAGGTGGATACAGGTGGCGCGTTTGGCGCTCCGGCTGGTGCCCAGGGCGGCCAGCACGGCGGTGATGCAGGTGCCGATATTCTGCCCGAACAGGACGAAGACCGCGCCTGAGAACTGAATCACGCCGCTGGCGGCCAGGGACTGAAGGATACCCACCGAGGCGGAGGAGGACTGAATCAGGGCGGTGAACGCTGCGCCGAACAGGATGCCCAGCAGAGGGTTGGACAGGGTGGACATCAGCCGGAGGAAGGCGGGGAACTCCCGGAGGGGGGCCATAGCGGCGCTCATGGTGTCCATGCCGATAAAGAGGATGCCCAGGCCCGCCAGAATCTGGCCGATATGCCGCAGCCTGGCCTGGTTTACAAAGACCATCAGGAACACGCCGGCGAAGGCCACCACCGGGGCCAGGGCGCCCACGTCCAGGGCGATCATCAGGCCGGTGATCGTGGTGCCGACGTTGGCCCCCATGATAAGCCACACCGCCTGGTTCAGGGTCATCATTCCGGCGTTGACAAAGCCCACCACCATCACAGTGGTGGCCGAGGAGGACTGGACGGCGGCGGTAATCAGCGCGCCGGTAAGTACCCCCAGGAAGCGGTTGGCGGTGAGCCGCTCCAGGATGCTCTTCATCCGTCCGCCGGCCACCGCCTCCAGGCCGGAGCTCATCATCTGCATCCCGTGGAGAAACAGCGCCAGGCCGCCAAATACTCCCAACAATTCCAAAAGCTTCATTTGTTTTTCCTGCTCCTTTTTGAATATTCTTTCCAAACTTCTCCCATTTTACTATTACCATAATAATCTACTCTTGTCAATCGGCTGTATTTGTGATAAACTGACAGGCAGGGGGAGTGAAACTTATGAATATCCACGAATCGGCGGAAGATTATTTAGAGGCCATCCTGATTCTGCGGGAGCGGCAGGGGACGGTGCGCTCCATTGACATCGTCCACCAGCTGGAGCTGACCAAGCCCAGCGTCAGCGTGGCCATGAAGCGGTTCCGAGAGAACGGTTACATTGAGATGGACAACGACGGGTTCATCACGCTCCTGCCGCCCGGGGAGGAGATCGCCCAGCGGATTTACGACCGGCACAAGGTGCTGACCCGGTTCCTGATCCGGCTGGGGGTGAGCGAAAGCGTGGCTTCCGCTGATGCCTGTAAGATTGAGCACGACCTGAGCGAGGAGACCTACACCCGGATCAAAGAACACGCCGTGAAGCATGGAGTGAGCCTCACGGACGAATCAAAATGATGCTGACCCCGGCCCAGGCCGGGGCTTTTTTGCGCCTGTTTTTGGGCGCAGTGATTCCTCATTTCCAATAAATGTA
>CAJTSQ010000079.1 GCA_910578735.1 uncultured Oscillospiraceae bacterium | reverse complement strand
ATTGCCTGCGACGGCATAGTGCTGGAAACACTTTCACGCTCGGACTGTGACTGAACAGGAGTATCGTTGGCCCTATTGCCGGTCGTGGCCGTACCGGGAGCCGCCCGGTATTTCATGGCCGCTGGTACTCGCTCCGTGCCGGATAACAGACCGTGGACGAAATGATAGTGTGGCATCCCGCTGTCCTGTCCGGCACATCCTGGCGCAGCGGCAAAAATGGCTCACGGCAATAGGAATGTGCTTGATGAATGGGTATGAAGTTGTCAAAGGTCAAACCCATTCGCCGCACAAACGAGGAACAGGTGAAGGGCTTTCCATCGCCTTTCACCTAATGCACTTAAAAGAGGGGGGTGTAGGGGTAGAAAATAAAAAAATCTCAAAATATTTTTTCAGAGGGTAAAACAGGAGGGCCGTCAACGCTGACAGCCCTCCCATGAAGTTATTTGATCTCGTTGAAGTATGTACGGAGCTTGTCCACCGCTCGGCGGATGCTCTCGTCCACTGATGTGAAATGCACCCCCTCGTCACTGGCGATCTTCCGCAGAGACACCCCGACGAAGAAGTGCCTGACAAAGCGTTCTTTCTGCTTTACCGTCAGCCTGCCGCACCTGAACAGCTTGTCCACCGCCAGCTTGACACGGCGGCGGTCATCGAACATGATGTAGCTGTCGTCCAGAGATGGGGCGGGATGTGCTATGGCGTCCTCCAGCCCGGTCATGGAAAACGTTTTATTCCCCTGGGCCGTTTCAAGACGTGCTTGCTCCAAATAAATTTCGTCAGACACAGACTACAATATGCCAGACCTTACCGCTGCTATTGCGTACATAGACCAGAATATCTCCAGGCCTAATTTGAGAGAGATCATCCAGCCTACGACCAAGGTTAGCAGTGTCTCCGAAGATGAGAGAACTTACCATGCTGGCATATGCTCCACAAGCGTAAGTATTACTGACGTGATAGTTGCGCATGATCTGTCCACTGGCTGTGCTGGGTATTTCGTTCTTGTGAGTGCCTGGGGTTTTGTTTGTCCCCCAGACAGTACCGGTTGGCCAGTCCTTTTCAATTTGGCGAAGTAGCTCCAGCACATTTTCCTCGGTAATAGGCTTGCCATTAGTGAGATAGCCGTCCCCAATGCCCTGCGAAGCTGTGTGAGAGTTTCCTGCCATACCATTCAGCGCCCGATAGATCAGAACTGCAATGTTTCCCCGGGTGATGGTGGGGCCGGTGGTCGCTTCAACTGGGAGCAGTCCCAGTTCGACCGCCTTATCACAAGCGGTGGCGTAGCTCCACTGGCTGGCCGGGCAGTCCAGATACCGGAGCATGACGGTGCAGGCCGCAGCTGGGGTCACCGGGTCACTGGGGCCAAATTGTTTGTTGCCATAGCCGGCCATCAGCTTTTTCTCGGCACAGTAACCGGCATAGGGCAGCCCACTCAGGAACATCGGTGAAGGGACAGATAGTGCGGTAATAGGCGGCATTCCTGCCCATATCCCCGGTATCATCGGAGAGCCGGGTCAGGATTACAGCCAGCTCCGCCCGGGTCAGGCCGGAACCGAGATTCAGATTGCCGTTCTGGTCACCGGTCAGGATACCGTTTTCTTTCAGCCAGGCCGCCGCCGTTTCCTGCTCGGACTGAACAGCCAGGGCGGGGACAGCCAGTGACAGTGTCAGTGCGGCACACAGCAGCAAGGTCAAGATCCGTTTCATATTTTGCACTCCTTTCAGCACCCAAAATCAACTTGTTTCTTCCTTCTGATTTGAGCATAGTACGGAATCTGGACTCTGTCAAAGGATTATTTTAAATCCCTTTGCCGATATTTTGAACCTTGCCGTATTTGTTGAATTTCGGCCGTTTCACCTCCGCTTTTCACGGAGTTTCGCCGCAAAAGGTTATTTGTAAACCTTTTATGAACGAATCTCTACCGCCTGGACCACCACACGGCTCTCGGGGTGGTCGGCCAGGCAGGTGGTGAGGGTGAGCCGGTTGTCGGAGGCAGCCTGGAGGTAGCTCCAGTCGGTGTTGGAGATGGTCTTGACCAGCGTGACCGCATAGGTCCGGGTGCCGTACATGGTGGTGTAGGTGATGGTGTCGCCCTGCTTCAGATTTTTGATTGCGCCAATGGCGTACTTGGTCCCCCGGTTGTGGCCGCACGCTCCCACGTTGCCATCCCAGGCGGAGGTGGAGCTGTAATGCCCCAGGCCCTTCCTCATGCTGGCGTTGGTCTCGCCCTCCCACAGCTTCATGTCGATTTTCAGCGAGGGAATCTTGATGGTGCCGATATGGCCGTCCTTGTAGGCCATGCCCTCCGCGCTGGTGTAGGCGGGCGGCTGGTAGGTGGGTATGGTGGGGACAGTGGGTGTGGGAGTGACAGCGGAGCCCGGCTTACCGGCCTCCACCAGCTCGGTGATGGGGCCGCCGCCACCGACGCCGTAGCCGCCTCCGCCCGTCGCCACCGTCTGTTGGAGGCCGGGGAGGATGGTGCGCTCCATCACGCCGGTCATGGTGGTGCTCTGAAGGCCGTACTCCAGCTCGGGGACCTGGTAGTCCACCACATTCCTGCCGCCGTAGTTGTACTGGCTGCCGTAGATGTCCTCATAGCTGGTGCTCTTGTAGTAGTCCTGGGGGGCGGTGGTCTCAAAGGAGTAGTCCGCCGCCGCTTGGGCAGAGGGTGCCAGGACCAGCAGGGCCAGAATGGGCAGGATCGCTTTGCTCAGAATTTTCCAGGGTTTCATTTCGTCTCCTCCTCTTCAGATTCGTCCTCCGGTTCCTCCTGGAGCTGCCGCAGCGCCCGGCGGGAGCGGAACAGCAGTACAGCCAGAGTGGCGATGGTTCCCGCACCCAGAATCCCCAGAGCATAGGGCAGGACCTTCCCGGGCAGGCCGGCCGTCAGACCGGAGGCCCGGTCAACAATGATACCAGGCGTCTCGGTTTCTGTCCCCAGGTAGGTCACCTTATAGGTGACGCTCTCCACATCGTTCCGGGTGACCTCCCCCACATAGTCGGCGGAGGTGATGTACCCAGTGGCGACCTTGCGGTAGCTCTTACCGGAGTAGGTGGCCACGGCCTGATAAGAGGCGGGGGCCAGGGCGTCCCCCACCAGATCAGTGCCAATGATCTGCCAGTCCACGTTGGACAGGTTCAGCGTCACCCCGTCCTTGACGGTGGTAGCCGGGACATAGGACATGTCGTTGCGATCCAGCGGCCCGATGGTCTTGGTTGCGGTGATGTTCTTGGCCTGGCTGGTATAGCCGGAGGCCTCGGTGCGAATGGCGGTGTGATCCAGGGTCAGGACGCCGGAGTAGGTGCCGTCATCGTAGTCCAGCGTAGTAGCCAGCTGTTCCAGAATCTTGCCCAGATCCTTGGTGTCGGTCTCCAGCGTGACCGTCTCGGTGTGGTACTTGCGGTCCGACACCTGATTCTCCTCCTTTACGATGTCTGCGAAGGTGTAGTGCCAGCCCTTCTGGTCAAAGGGCTCCTCAATAAGCTGCTGGGGGTCTGCGCCAGGGGGCAGGGTGTAGGTCTTGATGAGCTGCTGGCTCCCGTTGAGGTTCTGGACGGTGGTGTCAGTGGGTACCTCCAGGGCGCAGGCGTTGGTTACCAGAGCCGCCGCCAGCAGCAAACAGGTGAGCAGTCTTTTCATCTCCGGCCCCTCCTTCTCCAGAAAAATACCGCACTGGACAACGCCAGTGTGGCCGCCAGGGTAATGGGTACAATGGGTTTCATTTGGATTCCTCCCTGATTTTATATTCTACTGCGTACTCCGGGTGATCCCAGAGTGACGCCAGCAGTCTGAGTGAGTGCTCCAGCGCTTTTTCGGTGTCACGCTTTTGGCGCTTCACAAAGGCGTGCAGGAGCAGATAGTCCCCGTTGGGACAGGGGGTGAAGATGACCCGCACCACCACCCGGCCCTTCTCCCGGAGCTCATAGAGGCTTTGATACTTTTCAATGGAGAAGTGCTTGTAGTGGGGCTCTTTCAGTTCCGGGAGGGGCGTCTGGGAGAGATAAAAAATCTGCCGGACCAGTTTGTCCCGCAGCTTGGGCTCCAGCCCCTCAATGAACTCCGCCGCCTGGGCAGGACTATCCGGGGGCTTATAAATTTTAATACGATCCATGTTCTCATCCTCCGTTATGTATTTTCTGCCAGACGTTTCAAGTGAGTCAGAAAGTCCTCGGCAAACAGCTCCGCAAAATCCGGGCTGCCGCTGATCCACCACACCGGGTCGGGCAGGGAGCGGTAAATGCTGTCGTATTGCAGGCAGATCAGCAGGAATTTCTGCCTGGGATCGGCCTGCTCCGCCGTGTGGAAAATCTGGGCTATGGTCTCCTGGACGTTCTCGTAGTCCTGATAATAGTCGCACAGATCATCAAAAAACTGGCCGGCGAATATGCTGCTAAATACGGCCATAGCGTCCCGTTCTGGGGAGCCGTCCTCGGTGGTCAGGCCCATGCGCCGCAATCGCTGAGTGGCGGAGTCCTCAAAGGGACTGTGGGCCCGTTGGTAGTTGTTCATATCGTTGTCACCTCCTTCCAGGTATA
>CAJTSQ010000078.1 GCA_910578735.1 uncultured Oscillospiraceae bacterium | reverse complement strand
ACGACGCGGTGACCAATGACCGCCGCCTGGTGAAGGAGGCCATGGCCTGCGGCATGGATCAAGAGTGAAAAACAGCGTGCCTCATGAAAAGTGAGACGCGCTGTTCTTTTTATTATATGTTTCCCAGAGACGCCAGCTTTTTGAAATCGGTAAGCTCCGCCGCACCTCCGGGAGAGCTTTACCAGGCCCTTATTCCGAAGGTAGCGGAGCATCCGGGTGACCACCTCTCGATGGGTTTCCAGGTGGTTGGCGATGGTCTCATGGGTGATGCGCGGCCGGGGGATTTTAGACGGCTTGAAATGAAAGAAGCCGCTTCCTTTTATTATATAGAAAGGTCCATGACAAGCAGTTTTTTTAGGGCGGTGCGGTAGATGCTGCGCAGCTTGTAAAAGTCCTCTTCCAGGATATATTCGTCCTTTTGATGCTCCGTGTGCCGCCGCCCGGGAAAGGCAGCGCCGAAGCCTACGATGTTGTCCAGCGCGCGGGCATAGGTCCCGCCGCCGATGACCAGGGGATCGGAAAAATCACCGGTCTCCTTCCGATAGGCCGCCAGGAGCTGCTGGAGAACTGGGTCCGACGGCGCCCGGTACAAGGGCTTATCGTGTTTTAAAACGTCAAGGGTCAGTCCCTCAGCCTGGGCTGCGGCCGTTACCGTTTCCAGAATCAGGCCGCCGTCGGCGGTAACAGGATAGCGGATATCCAGTGTCATGCGGATTACGCCGCCGTCTGTCCGTACCATGCCGGAACAAAGAGTAGTAGTTCCACTGGCATCGTCCTGGAAGCAGCAGCCCAGTTTTTCTCCGTGGCAGCTCTCCCTGATGTACTTATTATAAAAGGAGATTAGGGGATTTTGAAGCCCTGCCCGGGACAGCTCCTCCACCATTTTGCGGATGGCACTGTCTCCTTGTTCCGGCACTGTAGCGTGGGCGGCGAGACCTTGGGTTTCCACAAGGCGATCCCCGCCAGATCCGTCCCGAAACCGGGCGCGGCACCAGGAGGCCACCATGTTACAGGCACTGCCGCCCTCTAAAAGAGAGAGCCCGCTGTGCTCCAGGGGCATGGACAGCTCCAGCCAAAGCATTCCCTTCTCACCGCAAAGAGCCGGAAACTCAGCGTCAGGAGTGAAGCCGGCACAGGGCTGCTCCTCGTGGCGGCGGTAATAGGCCATGTCACTCCACTGGCCGGTTTCTTCGCATTGACCGAAAATCAGGCGAATCCGGCGGGACAGGGGAAGCTGCTCCGCCAGCAGATCGGCGGCGGCAAAGACACAGGCAATGGCGGGCCCCTTGTTGTCGGCGGAGCCCCGGCCATAGAGACGGCCATCCCGTTTCGTACAGGCAAAGGGTTCCATGGTCCACCCGTCCCCGGCGGGTACAACGTCTACGTGGGGAATGACGGCAACCAGCTCATCTCCCTCTCCAATCTCCGCCCATGCGGTCTGCCCATCGCGGTTCACGGTCCGCATGCCCAGTTCCCCGCAAAGGCGCAGGGTGTACGCAAGAGCCTTTGCAACGCCTGTCCCATAAGGGGCCTCCGGCGTCACGTCCTCCCCGGCCACGCTGGAGATTGCCAGCAGCCCTTCCAGGGCCTGGAGCATTTCCTGGTTTGTACGCATTCCGTTCCTCCTTAAATCTTTCCGCTTGGCGGCGTCACCCAGCTGAAGTCCTCCATCCGCTCCGACTTGGAGGGGATGCCCCCTGCGATTTCCAGCACAAGCCGGTAGAGATCCTTTGCCAAAAGTCGAAAGTCCTGGTTTTGGACAATGACGCTGGAGGCATCAAAGTCTATCATTTCCGCCCCCAGGCGGGCATAGGTATCTGGGTTTCCTGTGATTTTTACAGTGACGGAAGCTGCGTTGCCCAGGGGAGTACCCCGCCCGGTGGTAAACAGGCAGAGGTGTGCGCCGGACATGGCCAGGGCTGTACAGGCGTAAACGTCGTTCCCCCCCTGGCGGTTATCCAGGAACCACTGGCCGGGGCCTGGAATGTCCTCGCCCACTTGGAGGACGCCCTGAACCTTTGTCCGGCTGCCGGATAGCTTCAGGTTTCCAATGGCCTTTTCGCAAAGGGTTGTGATTCCGTGGGCCTTGTTGCCCGGAGTGGGATTGACGTCGGCAATGGACTGTCCGGTCATGCGGAAAACATCCTGCCTGTATTCGTCTACAATGTCCAAAATTGCCTCGCCCACTTGGTAGTTGACCGCCAGGTCAATAAGGTGCTGTTCGTTGCCAGGCATTCCCCGGACGCCGGCGCTGACAAAGGCCGCGCCCGCGTCTCCAAACAGGTCCATGGTCTCCCCTGTGACCACGTTGGCCGCCAGAGAACTGCTCCAGTCCGAACCGCCGCAGTAGACGGAGAGCACCAGACCGGAGACGGGGCAGGGGGTTCGCTCCATTTCCGCGCCTTCCCGCAGCATCTGCCCTACCAGCGCGGTTCCCTTCTCCACGGTACGCTTCAGCCCGCCCTCGTCCTGGATGCACAGGTGGAAGACCTTGGTGCCGCTCTTTTCAATTTCCCTCTGGATATAGGCTGGGTCCGTCCACTGGCAGCCCAGGCTCACCAGCAGGACGCCGTAGACATTGGGGTGCTGCCCTGCCCGGATAAGCCCCAGGTTTGTGCGGTCCTCCTGCTGGCGGTACTCGCCGCAGCCGGTGTCGATGGTGATGGACGGGACGCCGCAGCGGGCGGAAATCTGGCGGGCCGCGCCGTTGGCGCATTGAACCAGGGACAGCACCAGCACCTGATTGCGGATACCAAATCCTCCGTTTGCCCGCTTATACCCCAGAAACGTATCCATGCTCTCGTTCCTCCTTAGCTTTCGCCCTGTAGTTGGCGGCGTACGCGTTGCAAAGCTGCTCTGTGATGTCTTTGACATTGTGGGTGTGCACCCACTCTCCCGGTGCGATGTCCCGCTCCGCTTGGCCGATGACGACGCCGTACTTGAGGATGCTTTCTCCCAGCGCAATGGGCCGAATCGCAGCCTTGTGTCCGGTGGGAATCCGCTCCCGGATAGAGACCGTGCCGCCGGAGGTCCCGATGCTATCCCCGGCCTGGGCGGGTTGGGGCAGTACGGCTACGTTATCTTGTTCATGTAGAATTACAGCTTGTATTTCCATAGAAATCACCTCGCCTCCATTATATCAGGCTTTCCCTTAAAAAGATTATTGCGATTTTCCGCAATGCGTCATATAATTTTCGCATAAGCCTCAGGATCTCCAGAAGTAAACTTAGAGGAGGAGCCTATGACCTTTCAGCAGCTCACCTATGTGGTTGAGGTGGCCCGCTGTGCCTCAATTAATAAAGCGGCAGAGCGCCTGTATACCCACCAGAGCAATGTCAGCAGTGTCCTGCGCCAGCTGGAGGACGAGCTGGGTATCCAAATTTTCCGGCGGTCTCACAAGGGAGTGTCTTTGACCGACGCCGGACGGGAGTTTCTGGCGCATGCCCAGGAACTGGTGGAGAAGAAAGCGTTTCTGGAGAGTCTATACGCTGTGCGGGGTCAGAGGCAGCCACTCCGGTTTCAAGTATCTTCCATGCGGTCTTTCTTTGCCTATGCGCCTTTGCTGGAGCTGAGCGGGCAGGGAAAGCTGCCGCCTGCCCCCCTGAGCCTCCGGCTGCGGAAATGCACATTGAAGGAGGTGCTGTCCGATGTGGCCAATGGAGCGGACCTGGGCATTATATTCACAATGAAAGCCCAGAGAACGCGTCTGCCGCAGATGGCCCGGATGAAGAATGTGGAGTGCATCCCGCTGGGGGAGAGCCGCCTGCACGCAGTGGTGCGGGAGGGGCACCCGCTTTTAAAGGACCGGAATCTGGACCGGATAGGGGAGTATCCCTATGTGATTATAGAAAACCAGGAGAATCTGGGCTTGCTCTATGACGAGGAGTCCCGGAGCGTCCGGGGCTTATTTGAGGATGTGCCCCGGCAGATTATTTCCACCAACGACAGTATGACCTGTCAAAGCATTGTGGCGGAGACCAACGCCTTTTTTATCAGCACCACGCCCTGGAGGCACAGTGAGCATTACCACTTTGCATCCATCCCCCTGCCGGGGGAGGCAAACATTTTAACGGTCTACGGAGTGGTTCGCCGGGGAGGGCAGCTTTCGCAAACGGTGGACTTCTATATTTTTATAACAAGGAATCAGATGCTTGTTCTTGTCCTGGGCCATCAGTTTCAAAAACCGGGACCACTCGTTTTTTACCCACACGGTGTTGAAATACTCGAAGTCCGTGCCAAACACCAGCATAATCTTGGCGGAGTTCAGCGCGGCGAAGATGTACGGCTCGTACTCCGTTCCCGGTTTATCCTCCAGGGAGATACGAGAGAAGAACGCCCGGTAGCCTTTTTCGGTCAGGGCATCATACACATCTTGGGCGATAACACTGTCGATGGTACGACTTCCGCTCTCGTCTGTCTCTTTGTAGCAGATGAAGATGTCGTAGGGTTCCTCTTTGCCGGAGACTTCCAGTATACCTTTGCGGATATTCTCAATGGTCTTGGCCTCGTCCCGGTAGAGCCGTCGGGCGATGGGGTCAGCGTTCTCGCAGGCTTGATCAAAGTCGGCATCCGCCAAGATGCTGTCGAAGGAAGAGCGATGGCAAGTGGGAACCTTCTTCCCCGTAGCCGGGTCATCTACGTATTCAATACCATACCGGCAAAGCACCAGCCCCCAATAGGCTTCCGCTTCCTCGGAAAAGTCCGCCACGCTTGCGCTATCGG
>CAJTSQ010000077.1 GCA_910578735.1 uncultured Oscillospiraceae bacterium | reverse complement strand
GTTTTGCCTTATGCTTCTGCTGTTTGTCTTGCCGAGGTTGCGGAGCAGAGCCTAAATAAAGACAATATTTATTTGGGCGATTTATCACGCCCGGATATTCACCCCGCCGCCAATGGAGGTAAGGAAGTCCTGCCAACTGTTTACATACTTCTGATAGGTAGAACACTGGGACCTCGGGGTTTGGCCCGCCTGAATCAGCAGGTTATGGATTTGAGTGTCCAAACGCGAGGGTTTCCGCTCCTCCGGGGCCTTGTAGAACTCCTGCAAATAGTGTTTCATGCTGACGCCCCAGCGGGCGGCCTCTGGTGCCCTGGCGGCAGCCTGGGCGGTCAGCTTCTCCCCGGCGGAGGCCCCGGCCTGGATGGCCTTGGCGGCGTCTCCGCCGTTTTGACAGTAGGCGCTCATGACGGCATCGTAAATCCCCCGGAACACTGTGCTGTCCACCGGGGCATAGGTTCCTTTGGGTTCGCCGGTGACCCGGTGACTCTCCCGCTGGGCAAGGGCACGATTCAGAGCGGCAAGGGCGTTCTCATGTCCCTGGGCGCGGCTGCCCCGGAGCAGGGCGGCCATGCTATCGCTCACCAGCCCCTTGGAGATCATCGTCTCCGCCTTCATGTCCGCCATGGCAAGGTTAAGGCCCAGCGTCACCTCGTTCCGTCCGCAGGAGGATGCGCCGTCAATCTCTGCCCGGTAATCCTGCAAAAGCTGGGTGTAGCCCTCGATCATCCCGGACTTCCCGGCCTGATAGACCTCCTCCAGCTTGGCACGCTGGGCGGTCAATTCCTCGCCGCTGTAATTGCGCTCCAGCTTATCCAGCACCGCCGCATAGCGGGAGGCCAAATAGTCCAGCCCGTCCTCCAGCTCCTCCGGGGTGGTGGTCTGGAACGCCTCCAGCTCACGGGTCAAGCCGCTCCAGTCCACAGCGCCATCCAGACCGTTCTGCCGCAGGTTGTCTATGTAGGCGGACAGCTCCGCGTCGGTGGGCTTCATGGTATAGCTGCCCTGCCGCACACGATCCTGCATCCGCTGGATGCTGGCGGAGTCAAAGATGTTGAAGTTAAAATTCTCCTGCTTCCACAGGCTCTCCGCCGCGTCCAGGATGGAGAAGTCCTCCCGGTAGCCTTGCCGGGCGGCTTCATCAATGCTTTTCAGAGTCCCGATGCCGCTGATGTCCGTACCAGGGGCCACACTCTTGCCAGCGGAGCGCGCCGCGGCGCTGGGGTCACAGCGGAAGCCCGCCTGGGGCGCTCCGGTGGTGATCTGGTTATCCCATCACATTTAAGAAGCCGTGCTGGTTATAAGAAGGAATATTTTCCCCGGACGGAGCTAAGAAGCGCCCGTCCAGGCCAGAGAGCGTGGTAACGAAGTGCTGCCAGCTGTCCGCGTATTTCTCATATTCGGACTTCTGGGTCCGTTTACCGCCATGCCAATCGGAGACCTCGCAGGACGTATAAAACCGCTCCCAGTAATCCGCCTTGGAGACGCCCCAGCGGGACACCTTGGTGTGATTCCTCCCGGCCTGTGCGGTGGCCGTCTTGCCGAAGGCCACGCCGTCCCGGATGGCCGCCAAAGCGTCACCGCCATTTTGACGGAAGCTGCCAAGCACGGAATCATAGATGGACTGGAACAGCCCGCGGTCCAGATTGGGCATCGGTCCCTGACCGGAGAGAGCGTGTTCCCGGCGGTCGGCAAGGCGCTGGTCCGCCAGATCCATCACCGCCTGATGGCGCTGCTCCAGAGACCCTTGCAGCATTCCCGCCATCGTCTCACTGACCACGCCCTTTTGAATCAGCGTCTCCGTCTTCATATCAATCATACTCAAATCCAAAGCCAGGAACGCCTCATCGCCTCCGGAACCCTCGCTTACGCGCTGATACATCTCCTGGTAAGCGCCGGCGATTTCCCCCGCCGCCCGCAGGTCGCCTAATGTGAGCTTGCCGCCGGAGGCGCTGTCCGAGATGGGAGCGGCCGCTTCCCGCAGCCGGGAGGCCATGTACTGATCCTGATTCAAGAGCCATTCGTCCTGGGTCCCGGTCAGCGTATCCGGCATTTGGGACTGCACCGACTGGAAGTCCTGCACTCGCTGGGAAAACAGCGACTCCAAGGCGGAGCGCACCTCCTGGGTGTCGGCGTCCGACAGGCCCAGGGCGGTTTGCAGACGGCTTGTGTAGCTGTCGATCAGCTCGGTTTTCCCCTGCTGGACCACTTCCGCCAGCTCCCGACGCTTCTGCTCCAGGGCCTCGCCGGTGAAATTTCGCTGGAGCTGCCCCTCCAGCGCCACGGCGCGGGAGGCAAGGTAGTCGATGGCGTCCCCCAGATTTCCCGCGTGGACGGTGGAAAAGGTCTTGGAGAAGTCAGAGGAAATTTTGGAGAAATCCATCTGTCCATCCAGGCCGCGGGCTTCCGCCTGCTGTGCCAGCCGCGCCAAATCTTCTTCCGTAGGATCGAAGCACAAGCCGCCCGTGTCATTGGGGCCGTTCAGGTCGATGGTATGGGCCTCCCTCCAAAGCTGGTTCAAGACGTCGGACTTTGTATAGGAGTCCCCCAGCTTCGGCCCGGCAAAGTGCGCTAAGGAAAACCGGTCCGTGTCCGGCGCGGGAGAGGACAGGCTGGGCTGCGTCAGCAAAGGCTGACCGCCGCTGACTGCGGGCCGCGTCTGGTTCTGGATGTTGTACTGGGAACAAATAATATTGGAAATCATGACAGTCTTCAAACTCCTTTCAATCCCTCGGTTTTACAGTAACAGGGCACTACGCCTGCATATCCACGCCCTGCCGGTAGCCGTCCAAGATGCTGGTGTCAAAGGGCTTGCCCCAGTCCCAGCTGGGGTCCTGCTGGTGGACGTACTCGCCCAGCCGGGTAGCCTCGCTGTGGAAGATTTCATTCAGCGTCCACGACGCACTGAGCCGCTGCTCCGGCGCAAGGGACATGGTGTAGTCCCGGATGACCTTGCTGATGTCCTCGCCGTCGCTGACCCCGTAGCCGTTTTTCATGTGGTCAAACGCGATCTGCTTGACCTGCTGCACCACGCCCTCGTCCACCGGGACCATTTTCCGGAAATCGCCGGCGTCGTTCAGGCTCATGCCGGGTGTGCCGTAGGGATTGACGTGGGGTTTGCCCTGCTGCCTCTGGGCCAGCTCACCGATGCGCCGCTGCTGCTGATTCTGTACCATCTGTGTGATTGTCATAAAAGCAACCTCCTATCTTGTTTGTGGAACGTGTAAGGTAAAAAACAAAAAGGCGCTTCCTGCCGCATGGTTACCCATGCGGCAAAAAACGCCTTCTATATTACGGTTATGCCCACCATAAGGGCAACAAAAAGCCGCATAGCTACATAACTATAGCTATGCCTGCCTGCCTGCCTGCAAAATGGTGGCACTAATCATAGCATTTGTCAACCCCTTTTCCCACATTTCCAAGGAAAATATTCCTAATTTTTATATCGACCTGCAATAGAAAAAATTAAGTCCTGTGGGAATGATGGCTGTGATTATAAAAGGCGTTGTAGGAAAAGAACGGTTTCTGATATTAGATGCAAAGGGTAGTGCGGCCACCCGGCGGGCTATCGCCTGCCGGGTGGAGGATAGAAATTCTGTTAATTTGAATATCCTTCAAATGAATATTTTTCAGACCAATTAAAGATACCTTCATCCATTTGATAATAAGACAGTGTGCCAGGACCATAGATCCATCCATAGCTGGGATAGACCCGCAGATTGAAACGCAAGCCAGTTTTGGTTTCAATCCTCAAAGTTATCGCATCATCTGCAAATGCGGTATGTGCAGCGGGCTTATCTTCTTTGGGAATATTGCCAAACATGATAGCTTGGAAGTCATCATTCCCGAAACTTGCTAAAGATGTTGTGTGTTCATAGAACTCTGCAATAGCTTCTGCGTCTGTTACAGTGCCGTTGACGACAGCTTCTGTTCCCGGCTTGGATTCTATATGGGCGATAACGGAAATATCTTCGGCTCCATCGACCCCATAGACACGATACAGCTCTGATAATTCCACATTTGTATTACTATCGAACAGACGGAAATTACAAAACAGTGCAGCCATATAGTTTTCTCCATCCCGAACCACATAAACGCCTCTGCATGGAGAAGGGGCATACTGGTACAACTCAATATCTGTCTGTTTTGCAGTTTCCTCATATCCAGCGCCGTCATTGTGTTCCAGATAAGCAAGATGCTCCCCTGCCATTTCAGCAGTAATCTTGTTGGGCAAGCCACAAGATTCAAGCACCGATTCTATATTACAGACCTCATAATAGCATCCATTAAATTCGAGTGCGGCGATGGCCTGCACCACCGAATCCTGACTGCCACCCTTGGGATAAAAGATGGAGATTGCCCCAACTACACATAGGCACAGGCAAGCGGCGATTGTTCCCCATTTCAGCCAGCCATTCTTTTTCCGCCGACCGATAGCGGCCTCGCTGCGTTCCAGAATATCGTCATCGACTGCATGGAACGCATGATATAGGTCTATGGTTCTCATAAATACCCCTCTTTCGCAAGTTTGAGCCTGAGTTTCTTCCTGGCCCGGCTGAGGATCACCGAGACATTGTTTTCCGTCAGCCCGTATTGTTCAGCGATGGCGGCCACCGGCTCGGTGAAAAAGTACCGGCGCACGACCACATTCCCGTCCCGCTCCGGGAGGCCCCGAACAAAGCGCCGGATGCACTCCTCCAGTTCCCGAACCTCATACTCCGCCTCCACATCCGTCCCACCGGCAAGGCAATCCGCC
>CAJTSQ010000076.1 GCA_910578735.1 uncultured Oscillospiraceae bacterium | reverse complement strand
TTTGAAAGTTGGAGAACTGTTATGGATTTTACAACGATTGATTTGAGCAAATGGAATAGAGGGAAACTGTTTCAATTCTATATTGATAAAATGAGAATTGTTATGAGTCTGACAGTGGATATTGATGTGACGAACCTGAAAACATTCTCAAAGGAAAAGAATATTGACTTTTATCCTTTGATGCTGTGGGTTGTATCAAAAGTGGTCAATTCTCACGATGAATTTAAATATAGCTGGGACGAGGATGGACATTTGATTCGGTGGGACTATATTTCTCCATCGTATGTAGACTTTCACAGTGAAGATGAAAACTTTACCAAGATGGTGACAGAATATTCGGATGACCTTTTTGAGTTTTATGATAGAGTGATAGCCGATAGAGAACGATACAAAAACGAACGTGCTGTTTTAGACAATCAACCGCTGAATTTCTTTGATGTTTCCTGTTTGCCCTGGGTTAGATACAAACATTTTGACGTTCACGTTTTTGATGAAGGTAAATTCCTTGCACCTGTGATAACTTGGGGGAAGTACGAGTTGGACAATGACAGATTGGTAATGCCGCTTACAATGAATATCCATCATGCTGTTGCGGACGGCTTCCATTTGTCAAGATTTTTTAACGAAGTACAAGATTTGATATATGCTTTGCAATAAGCGGCCTCCAGTTTATCGGGATGTTTTCTATTGCTGAATACCCTGGGAAAAGATGTGAAATGTAGTTGTATCTTCCCGCCTTTTGCGATACTATTTTGATACTAAGAAAATTAGCGGCCAAAAATAATAGGATTTGTCGAGTGGGAGTGACCGACTAAACAATACAGATCTGTCTCGCTGAACAATAAGTTCAGCGAGACATTTTTTCGGCCCGGGGGAAATAGCGCGGGCCATGGAGGACGCAAAACGGAAGTTTAGCCGAGGGGCAGGGTGACGGACAACAGGAGGGCGCTCCAACGGATGCCGCAAGCTGAGAAAGATATTGACATTTGTAGGTAACATGTGGTAAAAAAAGACAAGAGCTTTTGTGCAAGCAAGGGCCAAAATTTTTCGAGAGAGGGTGAATTTGATTGGCAGGACAGGTTCAGAGAATGATCCAAACCGTCATCACACAAAAGGCCAAAGGAAATGTTGTCATTGAGAACTCTATACGGACGAAGATGTATCTGAAAGGGATCGCTGTGGATAAGTTTACGGCTATATCTCCAGACGATCCGTCTACTATGCAAAAAGTCAGGGAAATTGCCAAGGAATTTGGCGTCATCGTTTAATGTACATCTAAAATTAATTGAAAGGCGGGATAAACATTGGCAATTAAAACACTTTCTATCAAGGGAGCCGACAGCCGGGATATGGCCCGGCAAGTGCGGGAAGCTTTGGCGGATTTTCAGCCGAAGCTGTTGCTGTTCTTCGCTTCCAGCACCTATGACAACCCGGAAGCAGCCCTGCAAGAGGCATTCCCGGACAGCGAGATTATTGGCTCCTCCTCCCACAGTGAATACTGTAACGCCGATTATACAAGCGGCTCCGTCAGCATCATGGCGATGGACGCCGAGAGCATTGAGGACGTGTGCGTGCAGGTCGTGGAGAATATTGGTGCAGAACCGGATCTGCGGGATGTTCTGAACGGGATGCACAGCCATTTTGGCAGCGTAGATAAAATTCTCGCGAATTTTGAACGGTATGTTGGCATCGTCCTTTTCGAGTCCAGCGCAAAGGCGGAGGAGGTCTTCATGGATCGCCTGGGTACAGCCACCGACCTCCTCTTTGTAGGCGGCTCCTCCTCTGCTGCGGACAACGGACAGTCGTTGGTCTATGCCAACGGACGGAGCTACACCGGCGCGGCGGTACTGGCCATTTTGGAGACGGCCAATGGCTACGATGTGCTGAAGACCCAGAGCGCCCACATTTTCTCAGAGCGCAAGCTGACGGTGACAAAGTCCGACTTGCGCAACCGCATCCTCTACGAATTTGACCACCGCCCCTGCGGCGAGGCGTATGCAGAGGTGCTGGGCGTCGGACAGGATGAGATCCAGAACTATTTTGTGTGCAATCCGCTGGGTGTTGTGGCGGGGGACGAAATTTTTGTCCGCACCTTCAACCAAATTCAGGACGGCGGCATTACTCTTCACTGCGGACTGCCAGAGGGAACGGAGATCAACGTTCTGGAGATCGGCAACATTGTGGAGGACACTCAGAAAGCGCTGGATAAGGCGATTCCCTACCAGCCCGCCGGTGTGATTAACTTCAACTGCCTGTATCGCACACTGGAGATTCTGAGCAAAAACCAGGTAGATTCCTATTGTGCACTGTTTGGCCGGTATCCCAGTATCGGATTCTCCACCAACGGCGAGGCGTTTTTGGGCCATATCAACGAGACATCCACGATTCTGGTGATTAAATAAGCCCTGTTGACGATTGCAGTGTAACCCTGGGTATCATATTGCTAAAGCAAAATCCGCCGGAATCACAATACCCGGCGGGGAATGGGAACAACCGTCAAAAGGTTGCAAAATACCGCCTCCCCAAAGTGGGGAGGCGGTATTTATTGTTTACTTCTTCTCCACAGAGGCCGCCGGGGCATCCAGGCGCATCAGGTCGATGTTCTTCACAATATCCTCAATGAGGCCGGAGGCGGCAAAGTCCTTTGCCTGGCGGACAGCGTTCTGGATGGCGTAGGCATCGGAGGAGCCGTGGGCCTTGATTACGGGCTTGGAGATACCCACCAGAGCGGTGCCCCCCACCTCGCTGGAGTCCATCAGCTTTTTAAAGTCCTTCAGCCCGCCGGACACCAGCAGGGCAGACAGCTTGGTAATCAGGCTCTTTTTGAACATCTTTTTGATCTCCCGGGCCAGGAACAGGCCGGTGCCCTCCATGGTTTTCAGGAAAATGTTCCCCGAGTAGCCGTCGGCCACAATCACGTCCACCGCGCCCTCCACGGCCTCCCGGGCCTCCACGTTGCCGATGAAGTTGATCCGGCCCTGTTCCGCCGCCGCCGTCAGCATAGGGTGGACGGTGGTCTGGAGGGCAGTGCCCTTGGAGGGCTCGGCGCCGATATTGAGCAGGCCCACCTTGGGGTTGGGGCGGTCCAGCACCTTCTCGGCGTAGTAGGAGCCCATGTAGGCGAATTGCAGAAGGTACTCCGGGGGGCACTCAGCGTTGGCCCCGCAGTCGATGAGCACCGCTCCGCCGTTTCCCGTGGGCACCACGGGGGCCAGAGCCGCCCGGCGGATGCCCTTAATCCGCTTGGTCACCAAGGTGGCCCCGGACAGCAGCGCCCCGGTGGAACCGGCGGAGACAAAGGCGTCCCCCGCCCCCTCCTTCAACAGGGTCAGCCCCACGGTGAGGGAGGAATCCTTCTTTTTCCGAAAGGCGGTGGCGGGGTCGTCACACATCTCCACCACCTCGCTGGCGTGGGTCACCGCCACTCCGGAGGGCAGGTCGCTGATGCCGTTGTCCGCCAGGGTCTTGAGAATCTCCTCCCCCCGTCCCACTAGAATGATCTCCACTCCATACTCTTTGTTGGCCTGGATGGCCCCCATCACCGGGGCCTGGGGCGCGTTGTCCCCACCCATGGCATCTACGATGATTCTCATTGCGTACCTTCTTTCTGTAAGGGTCGCGGCTCGTCGGTGAGCCCCAGTAAATAGTCGGCGGATACGTTAATGAAAAAACTCCTACGATAAGTCCAGGGTCTCCAGCGCCTCCAGCGCCCGCTGGGAGATGGCGGCGTTCTTGTTCCGCTTGCCCTTGACCCGGTAGCCCAACGGGGGAATCAGGCCAAAGTTGATGTTCATCGGTTGAAAGTTTACCACACTTTGGTCACTGATGTAAAGAGCCAACGCGCCTATGGCGGTCTCCTGGGGAAAATTAACAGGCGATCCGCCCTCCAGCCGCCGGGCCAGCTCCATCGCGGCCAGGCACCCGGAGGCGGTGGACTCCACATAGCCCTCCACTCCGGTAATCTGCCCGGCAAACATCAGCCGCTCATTCCCCCGCACCCGGTAGTACCGGTCCAGCAGCCGGGGGGAGTCCAAAAAGGTGTTCCGGTGCATCACGCCGTAGCGGACATATTCCGCGTTTTTCAGGGCGGGAATCATGGAAAAAACCCGCTTCTGCTCCGGCCATTTCAGGTGGGTCTGAAAACCCACCATGTTGTAGATGGACCCCTGTGCGTTGTCCTTCCGGAGCTGGACCACGGCAAAGGGCTCCTTTCCCGTCTTGGGATCCTTGAGCCCCACCGGCTTCAGGGGGCCGTAGCACAGGGTGTCCCGGCCCCGGCGGGCCATCACCTCCACGGGCATACAGCCCTCAAACACCCCCGCGTCCTCAAAGCCGTGGACGGGCGCTTCCTCCGCCTGGGAGAGCTCCCGCCAAAAAGCGGTGTATTCCTCCTGGGACATGGGACAGTTGACATAATCCGGAGTCCCCCGGTCGTAGCGGGAGGCAAACCAGGCACTGTCCATATCCACGCTCTCGAAGGTCACCAGAGGGGCGGCGGCATCGTAGAAGTTCAGATACTTGTGCGCGGGGAACAGCTCCGCGATGGTCTGGGAGAGCGCATCGGAGGTCAAGGGGCCGGTAGCCACAATGACCTGTCCCTCCGGGATTTGGGTGACCTCCCCCTCAATGACGGTAATATTGGGGTGATTTCTGATTTTTTCCGTCACAGCGGCAGAAAACGCGTAGCGGTCCACTGCCAGCGCCCCGCCAGCCTCTACTTTGTGGGCCTGGGCGCAGGCCATAATAAGGGACCCGCACCGCCGCAGCTCCTCCTTGAGCAGCCCCACAGCGTTTTCCAGCTGGTCGGAC
>CAJTSQ010000075.1 GCA_910578735.1 uncultured Oscillospiraceae bacterium | reverse complement strand
CATCAATGCTGGAACAGCCTCAGCCTGCTGTCCCGGCAGAGCAGCGCCGTGTTGCAGTTTCAGATTGCTATATAACGCGCGCGTATTTTTCTCCGTGTAGGTATTATAAGAGTTTCATAGAGGACTGCCAAGGTAAAGAGGGGTATTCCCCGGTCGAATCTGGACATTTGCCCAGAGCCGATCAAAAAACCGGCCCGCCATTCGATTTTGGAGGTATTGACTATGGCAGATTTGAAGGCGACCCTTTGTGGTGAATTGCCGCAAAATGAATTTTCTCCCCAAACGGAACAGCTGATTGCGCTGCTGGAGCGCCGGGGGATCGTGGAAGACCCCAGCATTGTAAACGACAGAGCCCGTCAGGCGGAACAAGCGCTGCGCCGCAATATGTACCACAACACTCAGATGATGCTCAAACACTATCGGGACATTGTATGGGCGTTGGAATGCTTTCCACAGCAGGTAGCGGAAGAACTGGACCGGCCTTTGCGGGACCTGGACACACTGCTCAGTGCAGTGGACACCCAGCTTGCCATGGGTAATGCAAAGCTGGAGCACAGGCTGCTCGGCATTCAGAAATCCAGGCTGCTGCTGGACCGAATCAATGAAGCGCTGACTGTGCTGCGTCACAAGCCAGGAAACGGAGAGATGATGTATAATATCATCTTTCAGACCTTCCTCACGCCTGAAAAGCTGACTCACACGGAGATTTTGTATCGGCTGAGCATTTCCGACCGCCACTACTACCGTCTGCGCCAGCAAGCTGTCAACATCCTCTCAATTCGGCTATGGACAGCGCCTGCGGGGTGCCTGGATGCCTGGCTTGAGCTGCTGACTTTGCTGGAGGGAGATTGATGGCAGGGTCTATGGCAGAGAATTGGCGAAAAATTGGCAGTGCCAGCGCCGATGACATGGCGATGAAAATATGGTATTCTGTTATCGTCCAAAACTGGGCGATGGCAGTAAGCCGCCCCTGGAGCGAATGGCAGCAGTTCGCACCAGGGGCATTTTTCTGCCCATTTTTGAGAAAGGAGGATCCAATATGGCACAAAGTAGTAAGAAGCCGCAGAGGCATCAGCCCCAACGGCTTCAACGCTGGTTTCAAGCTGCGGCAAGCACCTGTTACATGATGGTGCTGTTCGCACAACCGGCAGCTGCGGCTGACACGATCTGGTCGCGCTTTTCCACCATCATGGCCGATGTATACGGTGAATTGGTGGGGATCAGCACCATTGTGGCCGTAACCGCAGCGTCCGTTGCCCTGCTGGTGCGCATGATCTCCCGCAATGAGCGGGCCGTGTCCGAGGCCACCAGCTGGCTCAAGCGAATCATCGTCACCTGGATTGTGCTCAACACCCTGGGCTTTGCTGTGGCATACCTGCAGCCGCTGATCCAGGGCGGACAGTACACGCCCTAAGCAAATGCGGATGAACCAAACACGAAAAAAGGAGGAATAGTCCAGTGAGAAAACGGTTCATTTCCCTGTCGGTATCACTTCTGCTGCTGACCATGCTGGCGCTGCCTGCACAGGCGGCGTCCGCCAATCTGTCAGATTCGGAGGCATTGCTGCCGGTGGACATCATCATCGATCAGGACTCCAGAGAAATCCGCAAGGTCTATGATCTCTCGCCCAATACGGATCCTGCTATGCTTCCCATGGAGGCCTTTGAGCGTGACGGTTCCAGGTATGAATGCACTGACATTCTGCGGGAGGTGGTTATCGGTTCCGAAACCCAAACCATTACCCAGACGGAATCTGTGGACAGTGCCAAGAAAGACATGGAGATTATCCTGGAGCTGCTGCCCCAGGATAAGGAGACGACCACAGAGGACGGATTCTCTGGTACGCTCCATTTGGTGCTGGACAGCATCAAAACCGAGCCTTCCGGTTATGGAAGCTCCACCAAGCCTGTCACGGCCACCCGCAGCTATCCCAATCTGGCCAGCGCAGACACCAACCACCTGCCCAAGACCATCACAGAGGGTGGCCAGACACTGAAGCTCCAGGATGTCCTGTGGCAAACGGACAACACCTATAACGCGGATGACTATGAGATCGGGGACCGATTTACGGCCATCTGCACCTACGGAGGAAGTAAGTCGGTCAGCTATGTCACCGGCTACACCACCACTGCCAATTACACCGGAGAGGTGTATCGCACCGGCGTGACGGTTATCCGCTATACCGTCATCTACACCGGCACCCCTATCGCCCCTGCTGACCCGGAACCTGTGACAGAGGAGGAGCCGCCGCAGACTGGAGCCGGATGGCCGGTTATGACAGCTCTCGGCCTGGCCGCCCTGGCTGCCGGTGTGGGCGGAACCTATTTTGTGATGAAACGAAAGGAGCGCATGAGCTATGAAGAGACTGCTGATAATCGCCGGGGTGGCGCTGATGCTCACCATGACGATGGCCACGACGGCCATGGCGGCCGAGTATAACATCGACGGCCCGGAGGATCCCCTGTTTGCGTCCCCCACTTCGGTGGATCAGGTCACAGTGGTGGGCGGCGGCGTGACAGAACAGAGCAATATCGACCGCAGCAAGAATTCGGCTGTCGTTCCGCCGCCCTTCGGCAGTCCTGAGTCCTATCAGACTGGGAGCGGGACTGTGCTGCTTCCGCAGGCACAATCTCAGACGAGTAATGCTGCTGCGGTTCCCATCGGAGGCAGTACCGCCTATTATCCGCCCGCTGAGTCTGTAATACCGCCAACGAGCGATGTTACCGTCTCCACCTCCTCCATTCCCTTTACACTGCCGGACGATCTCTATTACTCGGACGGCAGCATCGGGCAGCTGAAGATTCCCAGCATCGGGGTAAATGTCAAAGTCTATGAGACGGAAAGCCTGGAGAGCCTGGCGAAAGGAGCGGGGCATTTCAAATCCACTTCCTGCTGGGATGGCAACGTGGGAATCGCCGGCCACAACAGAGGCGTGACAAACCACTTTGGTAAAATTCACACTCTGAAGGCTGGAGACCAAATTACATACACTACCCAGTTGGGTACCAGAACGTATGAGGTCTTTTTTGTCGGCCAGATCGAGGAGACAGACTTCTCCCGGCTGGAGCGCACGAATGACAACCTGATCACCCTTGTCACCTGCGTCCAGGATGTCCGGAACATGCGCTGGTGCGTTCAGGCCCGGGAAGTGAGGTAGCTGCGTTGTAAATTCCCCTGCTTATTTGTATAATTATGGTGAATACAAAGAACAGGAGGAATCAAACATGAAAAAGCATACATTAAGCTTTGTGGCAGGACTGCTCACCGGCGTGATGCTGTTCGGAGGCGGCGTAGCCTATGCCACCGGAGTCATGGCGGAATACGCTCCCCAGATAGCCTATGTGGACGGTGTCCCGGTCCAGATGAATGCGTACAACATTGGCGGCAGCAACTATGTCAAACTCCGGGACATCGGACAAATGGTTGGCTTCAATGTCTACTGGGACGGTCAAGCTGTCCAGATCGACAGCGATGCCCCCTATACCGGCGAAGCTCCTGCACAGGACAGTGCTTCTATCCGGGTAGGCAGCATCAAGGGGAGCACACTGAAGGAGGGTGTAACCAGTTCCCTGATTATTTCTCCCAGCCGTTCGGACTATACTGTGACCTCCAGCAATCCCGCTGTAGCCAGTGTGGCGAAAGTCCTTAACTATTGGACGGTCAACACAAAAACCCCTGGCACGACGATTATCACGGTGACCGCCCCGGACGGCCAGACGGGAAACGTGCCCATCACGGTGGAACCCGCAGACCCTGCCAGCGGGAACCCTGGGAGCAGCGCCAATTTGAATATCAATATGGAGATTCGGCTGGAGATGATCCGGCTGATTAACCAGACCCGCGTAGCCAATGGTGTGCCGGAACTGCCTGTCGATGACGCCCTGATGAATGCGGCCCAAACCATGTCTAATAAGCAGTATTCCTGGCACGACACAAAGGAGGAATGTGAAGCTGCCATCGCATTCGGCTACCCGCACGGTTTTGGTTGCAATCTGACGGCATTTACCGGTGCGGGGCCAGCGGATATCGCCCAACGTGCCGTCGATAACTGGATCAGTTCGCCTGGACACTTTGAGACCATGATCGATGCGGGCGGCGGCAGTTTGGGTGTCGGTGTTACCGAAAATGATAGGGGAGCTACGTTCTGCTTTATGTTCATCGGAATGCCGGGTACCCACAACCCGTACGAATAACTGAATAACCGGCAAACAAAGACCTTTCAGCAAAGCTGAGAGGTCTTTTTCTATGCCGAGAAGGAGAATGACAAAATATGAAAAATATCCATAAACCGCATAACCGCCTGATCGCGGCCCTGCTGGTGCTGGTCTGTCTGCTTGGGCTTCTGCCCACGACGGCTATGGCCGCTACTCCGGATACGATCAAGATGGACGACTGCGCCTACAATGGAGTCAAGTATGATTCCCCGGCCCTGGGCGAGTGCTATATGCACCAGATGCACTTCGGCCTCAACGGAAAGAGTACAATGGGCTTCTGTGCGGAGAAAGGAAAGGGCATGGGCTGGTCACTGAAAGGCCATACATGGGGTAATCCCAAGCCCATCTCCGATCCCACCGTCAAGACGATGATGGCCTACTTCTACGCACATTCCACTGGTGTCTTTACTGACCGGGCGATTGCCTTGGGTGAAAACGCCGTTTGGAACAGCAACTACACCTGGACAATGAACGCCTGGACACAGGCCATTGTCTGGCGGTACAAGGCTGGTCTGCTGTCGGACCCTGTGACCGCCTGTGCGGAGGAACTGATGTGTGTCTACAACAACCTGGAACACACAAACTATTCCAGCATTGATGACCTGATAGACGGCATATCCTTCCGTGACCGGGTCAAGTACATCCTGGATTTGGGCGCTGAAGGCGTGTGGGGCGAGTGTGAAGTCTATGAGTACGCCTATACCGGCCCTGGCTCCAGTTATCACCCCTCCAATGATGTTCAGGCCGTTATGGTGGGCGAATTGAGTGTCATCCGGGAAAGATATGGTCTCACAGTCAGAAAGGTTGATTCTACTAATCCCAACAAGGGACTGCCTGGCGCCCGATTCCTGGTAGCATCTGAAAATGGCGCCTACTCTAAAGAGATTGTGACAGGCCAGGACGGCACCTATACTTTGTCCAATTTGGAAGCTGGCACCTATGCCGTGACAGAATTGGAACCGCCGGCCGACTATGAGATCGACAATGCTGGGCCACAGTATGTGGTTTTGCCCAGCGGCAGCGATAAGACTGTAACGGTTATCTTCACTGATACGCCGGTCATCACAGGCGAGGGCAGTATCCGCAAAGTGGATGCGGACGACCCAACCAAAGGGCTTGCCGGTGCAGTCATCAAAATCACCGGCGTAGACAATGACT
>CAJTSQ010000074.1 GCA_910578735.1 uncultured Oscillospiraceae bacterium | reverse complement strand
GCTTTTGTCAAGAACTTTTTTCAAGTTTTTTAAACTTTTTTCGCTCTCTCATTCGCAGCTCTCAAGGCGGCTGTTGCTGTTGCAACGGTTTTTTATCCTACCACATCTGTCAGCCTTTGTCAAGAACTTTTTTCAAGTTTTTTTGAACTTTTTTCGTTCTCTCACTCGTCTGCATTGTGGTGTGCGCCGCTCTTGCCGGGCGACTTGCATAGATTACCACTCCCTTCCTCTTTTGTCAAGCATTTTTTTCAGTTTTTTTAAGGTTTTTTTCAAGGATTTTTTAAACCACAATATCTTTGATTCGCTCGGCTTTTTTCTACAAGATATGCAGTTTTACCTCTTTCTTCGAAAGAGCCCTTCTCCCGCCCAGAGCAGGGCGGGCAGCAGAAACCCCAGGGCCAGGTTGACTGGCGGGACGATCCGGCGGTTCCATTCCTCCGCCGTGCCCAAGGCAGGGAAGATGACGAGGGCCCCCGCCGCCGCAAGCAGCACCGCCAGCCAGGGCATCCAGGGCAGAGCTCTTTTCGGAAGGAGCTCCGCCGCTATGGCTCGAATGGCAAAGACCAGCACCCCGCCCATGGTCAGGTCGGCAAAGGTCCACAGGGCGGTGACCACCCCCTCCACTCGCTGGAAGGCCCCCTCCACCCCTACGCTCTTAGCCAGCGCAAAGAAGGGATTGTCCAGCCGGGCGGCCAGCGCCGCCCCCAGGTTCCCCAGAATTACCGCCTGGGCGGCGGACAGCAGCAGTGCGCCGCCCAGACCCCAGAAGATCCAGTGCCAGTTTTTGTTCTCCCCCTGGTCCCGGACGTCCCCCATTAAAAAGGGGAGGAACAGTCCCCAGCCCATTACCCCGGCGGTGGACAGGGCGGCCCGAAGCACCGGCCCGGCCTCGCTCCACCACAGGGGGAGCAGCCGCTCCGGCCGGGCCTGGAACAGGGACAGCCCCAGCACCACCCCGGCAGTGAGAAGCAAGGCGGTGAGGAACAGCTGCCCCGCCCGGGCGAAGGCGGCCAGCTTCCCCCGGCCCATCCACAGCAGAACGGCCGCCACCGACAGCAGGAAGAACCACAGGGCCCCGTCCCGCTCCCCGGAGGCCAGCAGCCGCTGGGCGCACAGGCGCAGGCGGAGGGAGAGCAGAAACAGCCCCCATACTATATAGAGTAGAACCACTCCGCCCCCCAGCCAGCGGCCCAGCAGGCCGGTGACGCTTCGGGCCAGGCCGTCCCGGCCCGCTAAGGAGCCCAGCAGCCACCCCGCCGCCAGCACCAGGGGGGCGGCCAGCACCACCGCCAGCCAGGCGCCTTTTCCCGCTCCGGGCAAGAGCAGTCCAGGCAGCAGCTCCGCCGCCGGGGCCATTACCCCCGCCCACAGCAGAGCCATCAGCTGGGTGCGGGAAATCTTATCGTCTTTCATGTTTCCTCCATGTCCCGTTTATCCTGTGCAGGGGCGCACATTGTGCGTCCGTTCAACAGCAGGCAGCTTTCGCGGGCGGACCATGTCCGCCCCTACCGGATCTTTACCTCAACCTGAATCTCCACCGGCACCTTGGAAAAATACTCCGGCCAGTCCGCCTGGACCGCCTGCCACCGGGCGGGGTGGAACATCCCCGCTTTTGCCCCCAGGCCTGCGCAGTCCGTACCCCAGGCCTGCAGCCGGTCCAGGGCGGCCTCCAGCCGGACCCGCTCCCGGCGCGCCACCTCCGTCCGGAGAGATTCCACCCCCTGACCGTCCGGCCGGGTCCGGTACTCTAACAGACGGACCTCCACCTTACAGGTCAGCTTCAGGGCGGAGGGGACCTCCCCCTGAAATTCCAGGCGGCTTTTCGTACAGGCGGAGGTTACCTTCACCGACACCGGACCCTCAGCCAGCTCCACATCCAGCACGTCCGCCGAGGAGCCGCCGGCCAGCAGCTCCACCCCCTTGGCCGCCTCCCCCTCCAGAAAGCCCGCCAGGACGTCCCCCTTTAACACGCCATAGCCCTGTTCCGCCAAGACGGCCCCTCCCTCCCCGGCGGGGGAGAGGGCGGGGACATAGGCGGAGCCCAGCTCCAGCAAATCGGTGTACACCGCTCCGGCGGTTCGGGTGAGGTTGGCAATGCCCATTTTGCTGTCATTTTGAATGGTCTCCAGCCGGGCGTCCACCCCCTCGTCCCCGCCGGCGGACAGGGCATCCCGGGCGGAGGCCCCCTGAACCAGCCACAGTTGGGCCCCCAGGCCCAGCTCGGCATCCCGGGAGAAGTAGTCCAGCACCGGCCGGACCCCCTCCTTTGCCAGCTCCTCGCCGACCAGGAGCTGGTCCACATAGCCGAAAAAGACAAAGCTGTCGCTCTGGCCCTGCATGGCCAGACAGGCCCCGCTGAGGGATTCCCGGTCGGCTGAGAGGGTGAGGGCGGGCTCCCTGTCGCCCTGGAGGCCCTTCGCCCGGGGGCCGGTGGAGCCGGTGACCGACACCCCGGCGGGGGAGGGGTCCACCCCCAGGGTGCGCAGCAGGGCCATGTCCCCCATCTCCCGGGCGGTGGGCAGGCCGGAGCAGCCGGTGAGGAGGAGGCACAGCGCTAATATGGCCGGCAAGGGCGGGGCGGCACAGAGGCCGCCCCCTACACGGGCGTATTTCATTTCTGGTTCCTCCTGTTTTGGGTCTGGATAGGGCCGTCCCGCCACTTCATCCTGGGCAGGGGCAGACGAAAGAGGCTGGGGTGGCCCCGGGGCACCCTTGTTCCGGTGGTAAAGGGTGCCAGATAGGGCACGCCGAAGGACTCCAGCCCCGCCAGGTGGTAGATGAGCCCGGCGCACCCCAGAGCCAGCCCGGTGAGTCCGCCCAGGCTGGCCAGAATGGCCAGCAGAAACCGCCACAACCGCAGGGCGTTGCCAAAATCCTGACTGGGCATGGTGTACCCCGCCACCCCGGCGATGGCCACCGCGATGAGAACGGCGGGGGAGACGATGTGGGCCTCCACCGCCGCGTTGCCCACCACCAGTCCCCCCAGGATGGAGACGGTGGCCCCAATGGGGCCGGGGAGCCGGAGGCCGGCCTCCTGAATCACCTCAAAGGCCAGCAGCATAATAAGCACCTCGAAGATGGTGGAGAAGGGCACCTCCTGCTTGGCGGCCACAATAGACAGGGCCAGCTTGGGGGGAATGGCCTCGGGGTGAAAGGTCACCAGGGCGATATACAGCCCGGGCACCAGCAGGGTGATAAGGGCGCACAGCCAGCGGATGGCGCTGAGGGCAGAGGCCACCAGCCAGTGGTAGGCCCGGTCCTGTCCTGTTTTGAAAAATTGGTCGATGACGCCGGGGAGAAGCCAGCCCAGGGGGATACCGTCAGCCAGCAGGCCCACCCGGCCCTCCAGCAGGCCCTGGCAGAACCGGTCGGGCCGCTGGGTAAAGGGCATGAGGGGGAAGGGGGATTTTCCCGCATCCACCAGATACTCCTCCAGATTGCCCGCCGCTTCCACGCCGTCAATGTCGATGGCGTCCAGCCGCTCCGACAGCAGGGCCACGGTGTCCGGGTCGGCGATGCCGTCGATCCAGAGCACATCCACCGGGGTGAGGGACTGCCGGCCCACAATATGCTCCCGGATTTTCAGCTCCGGGGCCCGCATCCGCCGGCGGACCAGGGAGGTGTTGGTGCGCAGGCTCTCCACAAAGGAGTCCCGGGCCCCCTTCAGGGCGGGCTCGTTCTCCGGCTCGCCCACGGAGCGCTTTTCCTCGGTGGCTACGGGAAAGACCAGGCAGTCGTCCCGCCCCTCCAGAAAGAGGGCGCAGGAGCCGTTGATGAGGGCGAAGGCCACCGGGTCCACCTCAGTCTCCCGCTTGGCCGCCTGGGCGTAGAGCGCGCCCCGCTCCAGCAGGGCGAACAGCTCCCCCTCGGGGACGGAGGCCAGCATGGGGTCCTGGGCCAGGGGGCGGAGCACATAGTCGTTGAGCCGCTCCGACCGGGCCTGTCCGTCGATGTAGCACACCGTGGCCTTGCGGTGGCTGTCCCCATGGAGATAGACCTCCCGCTTAGAGAAGTCCACACAGTCAGAAAAAACCTCCTCCAGCCGGGCCAGGGACAGCGCACCGGGGATCCGGGGTTCCCTTCTGGGATGGGGCGCGTTGGCCTCCTGTCTGGGCATAAAAACCCCCTCCTTTTGCCTTAGTGTGGCAATCGGGAGGGGAATTATTCATTATTTTTGTACCCGTTCCAGCCGGCGGAGCAGTACCTGGGCGGCCACGCCGGTGAACAGTCCGGCCAGAACGGCGGCGATCACCAGGTAGGGCAGCCAGGCCAGCACCGCCCAGGAACGCAGGACGGCGGCGGCGGCCAGCAGCTGGCCGATGTTGTGGAAAATGGCGGCTACCGGGCTGGCCAGCCAAATTTGCTTTTCGGTGAGCAGCTTCCTCAGCAGGCACAGCACACACCAGCTGAGAAATCCTCCGGCGGCGCTGTAGATGAGGGTCATCGGCTGTCCGGAGAACACCGCCCCCAGAAACACCCGGGCGGACAGCACCAGCAGGGCGTCCCACGGCCCCATGGCGAAGATAACATACACCGTGACGATATTAGCCAGCCCCAGCTTGACCCCGGGAACGGCGGTGAGCGCCGGTATCTGCGCCTCTGCCAGGAAGATGGTCAGAGCAATGGCGGTGAGCAGGGCCAGTCGGGCGATCCGTCCCGCCCCCTTAACCGGCCCCGCCATCCAGATCACCTCCGTCTCCCACAATTTCAATCATCAGCTTGTGGGGCAGACAGACGATGGGTACAGTGCTGTCGGATATCCACCCCTGATTTACGCAGATCTGGTCGGGGCAGTCGGCCTCCAAGATACAGATGCGCCCTTTTTCCACCGTAACGGTGTTGCTCCCGCTCTCGTCCTCCAGAACGAGGGATCGGGGTTCGTCCACTTGATCCAGGTCGATCTCCTCCAGCAGGACGCCGTCCCGGAGGATGCGGGCTGTGGGCGCGTCTGTATCTCCGTCCCGGAGCAGGAGCCAGGCCGCCGAGGTGGCCACCGCCGCCAGGAGCAGGAATAAAACCGCTTTGGCCTTCATTCCAGCACCACCACCTCCCGGTCTGTGTATCCCTCCGCCAGAGAAAAGCGGCCCTCCAGCCCGGCGGTGCGGTAGATTTCCCCCGTCTCCGTTACAAAAACCGCCTCAAAGTCCAGCTCGGGGTGGTCCCGCCAGAATTGGGCTCCGTCCTCCAGGCCCATGACGAACAGGGCGGTGGACAGCCCGTCACAGGTGAGGGCGGAGGGGGAGACCACCGTCACCGAGCTGAGCCCGGACCGGGCGGGGGCGGCGGTGTCCGGGTCCAGGATGTGCCAGTAGGTCACCCCGTCCTGTTCAAAATACCGCTGATAGCCCCCGGAGGTACCCATGGCGCAGTCCTCCAGCTCCACCACGGCGAAGTAGCCCTCTCTCTCCGGGTCCCGGACGCCGATGCGCCAGGGGGAATCGTCCGGCTTGGTCCCCACCGCCACGATGGTGCTCTGGCCCAGGTCCAGCAGGGCGGAGGTAATGCCCACGTCCCGCACCTCCCCGGCCAGCAGGTCCCCGG
>CAJTSQ010000073.1 GCA_910578735.1 uncultured Oscillospiraceae bacterium | reverse complement strand
GATCGCCATTCGGGACTGCGCCCGGAAGCTCATTGATTTGCAGTTAGGAAACGCCGGGGACGATGAAATCAAGGCGGAGCAGGCCAAGCTCAACCGCCTTTATGACGCTTTCACGAAAAAACACGGCCTGTTGAGCAGCCTGGGCAACAGGAGGGCCTTTGAACAGGATTCCTCCTACCCGCTTCTGTGTTCCCTGGAAGTGCTGGACGATGAAGGAAATTTGGAGCGCAAGGCGGATATGTTCACCAAGCGCACCATCCAGAACCGGCAGGCCGTCACCAGCGTGGACACGGCGGTGGAGGCCCTGGCGGTGTCCATTGGCGAGAAGGCCCGCGTGGACCTGGAGTATATGGCAGGTCTGATGGGTGGACCCGATAAGATTCCGCAGATCGTGGAGGATTTGAAGGGCATCATTTTCAAGGACCCCGACACCGGCCCCTTCGACTTGGCAGAGGGCGGCGAAAATTGGGCAAGGGGCTGGCAGACGGCGGATGAATACCTCTCCGGCAATGTCCGGGTGAAGCTGGCCCAGGCCCGCGCCGCCGCCGAACAGTATCCGGAGTTCGCCGTCAACGCGGAGAAGCTGGAACAGATACAACCCAAGGACCTGACCGCTTCGGAGATCAGTGTCCGGGTGGGCGCGTCCTGGGTTGCCCCGGAGTATTACCAACAGTTTATGTTTGAGCTGCTGCAAACGCCGGAGCGCCTGCGGGAGAAGAAAATTCGTCTTGATTACTCCGATACGTCCGGTGAATGGCGGGTGCAGGGTAAGAGCGAGGACAGCGCGGATAACGTCCGCGCATATACCACCTACGGCACCAAGCGCATCAACGCCTATGAAATCTTCGAGGCCGCGCTGAACCAGCGGGATGTGCGGATATTTGATAAAAAATGGGAGGACGGAAAGGAGGTCCGCGTCCTCAACGAGAAGCAGACCGCGATTGCCCAGCAGAAGCAGGAGGCAATCTGTGAAGCGTTTAAGGAGTGGATTTTCAAAGACCCGGAGCGCCGGGAGGCTCTGTGCAGGAAGTACAATTCCATATTCAACGCCATCCGGCCCCGCGAGTATGACGGTTCCCATATCCGCTTTGCGGGCATGAACCCGGAAATCTCCCTGCGGCCCCACCAGCAAAACGCCGTGGCCCATATCCTCTATGGCAAGAATACGCTGCTGGCCCACTGTGTCGGCGCGGGCAAGACCTTTGAAATGGTTGCCGCCGCTATGGAGAGCAAGCGCCTGGGCCTGTGCCAGAAATCCCTGTTCGTCGTCCCCAACCACCTGACGGAACAGTGGGGCGGCGATTTTTTACGTCTTTATCCAGGAGCGAAGGTTCTGGTAGCTACCAAGAAGGACTTTGAACCCGCCCGCCGCAAGAAGTTCTGCGCCCGTATAGCCACCGGAGACTATGACGCGGTTATCATCGGACACAGTCAGTTTGAAAAGATTCCCCTCTCCCCGGAACGGCAGAAAGCCGTGATTGAGGACCAGATTGACGAAATTGTTACTGCCATCCGTGAAGCAAAGGAGGAGGATGGAGACAACTTTACCGTCAAGCAGATGGAGAAAACCAAGAAAAAATTGGAGGCCAAGCTGGAAAAGCTGGCGGCAAAAGAGAAAAAGGACAGCGTGGTCACGTTTGAGGAATTAGGCGTTGACCGGCTGTTTGTAGACGAGGCGCACAGCTTTAAGAACCTCTTTTTACACACAAAAATGAGCCGTGTGGCGGGCATCGCTCAGACGGACGCGCAGAAATCCAGCGATATGTACGGCAAATGCCGTTACATGGACGAGATCACCGGCGGGCGTGGTATTACTTTCGCCACGGGGACCCCGATCTCCAACAGTATGGTAGAGTTGTATACCATGATGCGCTACCTCCAATTTGACACGCTGGAACGGAACGGCCACCGTCACTTTGATTCCTGGGCGGCGGACTTTGGTGAGAAGGTGACGGCTATGGAGCTGAAACCGGAGGGAACCGGATTCCGGTCCAAGACCCGGTTCGCCAAATTCTACAATCTCCCGGAGCTTATCAGCATTTGGAAGGAGGCTGCTGATATTCAGACGGCGGATATGTTGAAACTGCCAACCCCGGAGGCTGTCCCCATCACTGTCACCACCGAACCCAGCAAGTTTCAGCAGGAGATGGTGGCGGAGCTGGCTGACCGGGCGGACGCTGTGCGTAACAGGCTGGTGGACCCGTCCGTGGACAATATGCTGCGGATCACGTCTGACGGGCGCAAGCTGGCTCTGGATCAGCGTTTACAGAACCCCCTCTTGCCGGATGACCCAGACAGCAAGGTCAACGCCTGCGTCAAGAATGTTCTCACCGAGTGGCGGAACAGCATGGACATTCGGGGGACCCAATTAGTGTTCTGCGACCTGTCCACGCCCAAGGGGGACGGCAAATTTAACGTCTATGACGATATAAAAGCGAAGCTGATCGCCCAGGGCATCCCCCAGGAGGAAATCGCCTTTATCCACGATGCCAACACCGAAGCGCAAAAGGCGGAGCTGTTCGCCAAGGTGCGCCGGGGGCAGGTGCGCGTCCTCATCGGCAGTACGCAGAAGATGGGCGCTGGCACTAACGTCCAGGACCGGATCGTGGCCTCCCATGACCTTGACTGCCCATGGCGTCCGGCTGATTTGGAGCAGCGGGCGGGCCGTTCTCTGCGCCAGGGCAACATGAATAAGACGGTTAAAATGTTCAAGTACGTTACCAAAGGAACCTTTGACGCATACAACTGGGGTCTGGTGGAAAGTAAGCAGAAATTTATCGGGCAGGTCATGACCGGGAAATCCCCTGCCCGGTCCATTGAGGACGTGGACGCTACCGCCCTCTCCTACGCCGAGGTCAAGGCCCTGGCTACCGGGGATGACCGTATCCGGGAGAAAATGGAGCTGGATGTGCAGGTGGCAAAGCTGAAAATGCTCAAAGCCAACCATACATCCCAGCAGTATGAAATGCAGGATAAGGCGCTGAAATATTATCCGAATAAAATTGCGGAGACAAAGCTGTTTATTGAGGCGCTGGGGAAAGATTTACCCATTGTGCAGGCCAATCCGGTCAAGGACGATGCGTTTACCATGACCGTCATGGGACAGACCTTCACGGAGCGGAAGGGCGCGGGCGAGGCCATTATCAAAGCGTGTATGCTCATGAGCGACCCGGAAAAGCCGCTGGATTTGGGCGAATACCGGGGCTTTCCTATGCAGCTTCATTGTGATGGGTCCAAGTTCAAAATCACCATGAAACAGCATTTGACCTATACTGCGGAGCTGGCCGATGACCCGGTGGGCAATGTCACCCGTATCAACAACGTCCTGGAAGGTATGGCCGAAAAAATCAAAGCGCATGAGGCCCGTCTGGTGACGTTGGAAAAGGAGCTGGCTAACGCCCAGGAGGAATCGGAGCGGCCCTTCCCCAAGGAGGATGAATTACAGCAGAAATCGGCTCGTCTGATCCAGCTTAACCGGGAATTGGAGAAAGCTGACCACAAGTCGGAGGAACAATCTCAGGACGGCGATGATGAACCGGATTTAGATGGTGACAGCGCCCCCGCGCCGGTGCCGCCTGCGCTTTCCGTTGTGGGCGGTGATAAACCGTCCATCCGGGCGGCGCTGCGCTCCTACGTTCCACCCGCGCCGGTGGCTGCTGGCGCGGAAAGAGGCCAGCGGAGGGAGGCGGCGCTGTGAGAAAAAACGAGGGCCGGACCATCGGCCTTTACACCAAGGTGTCCCCGGAGGAAAAGGAGGTGATTGACCGGAAAATGGCCCTGCTGGGGACCATGAATCTGCGGGCGTATCTGCGGAAAATGGTGGTGGACGGATATGTGGTCCAGTTGGATATGTCCAGCGTAGTGGAGATGGTGAAGCTCCTGCGCTCCATTTCCAGCAATGTGAACCAGATCGCCCGCCGCTGCAACAGCACCCGAAATCTCTACGCCCAGGACGTGGAAGATTTGCGTCAGGGCTATACGGAGGTCTGGCAGGGCATCAACGACCTGCTGAAGAAATTTGAATCGCTGTGACTGCGAGGGCGGCGGGAGCGTGTATTTTGCGCTCTCGCCGCCTATTTTTACTTGAAAGCCTATTTTCAAAATGCTTATCCTGTGTTATGATAAAAAAGTTATTTGGAATTGATGTTTTTGGGATATAATTTTCCTGATTAGATTCAGCGGAAAATATTACATCAAAAAGGAGCAGTTATCATGGATGAGCAAAACACGAAGCGCACCCGCCGCACCCCCCAGCAGATGGCCGAGGCCGTTGACAGCAAGATTGAAAAGCTGAATCAAGAGCTGGAATCTCTTGCCGCTAAAAGAGACGCCGCCAATGAGGACTTCGATAAGAAGGAGACGGCTGTTAAGGAGCGGATCGCGGCTTTAGAGCAGAAGAAAAAGGACATTCTCGCTCCCAAACCGCCGCGCAAGCCCCGTAAGACCAAAAAGCAGAAAATCCAGGATTTGATTAAGAGCGCCAGCAAAGCCGGATTAAAGCCGGAAGAAATCGCCCAGCGGCTTGGCCTGGACCAGCCGGAGGATTGAGTGTTCCGGTAATCGCCGGGTATGACAAAATTGAATACCAGCTTTTAACGTGAGGGACGACCCAAGTGTCGTCCCTCTATTTTTTTTTGCAAGAAAGGGTGAATGAATGCCAGGAGTAACCAAAGAACAGATCGCAAAAGCAAAGGAATGGGATTTATTATCCTATTTGCAAACCTACGAACCCCATGAGCTGAAACGCTGCGGCCCTCACGAATACTGTACCCGGACCCATGACAGCTTGAAAATCTCCCATGGGAAATGGTGCTGGAACAGCCGGGGCATCGGGGGCCGGACGGCGCTGGACTATCTCATCAAGGTCCGGGGGATGGACTTTGTAGGGGCGGTGGAGGCTCTGTGCGGCTACCGCGCCCCGCCGCCCCAGGAACAGCCCAAGCCGAAACCTCCGAAGCCCTTTGAACTGCCAAAGGCCAGCCGGTTCCCCTCCATGATGCTGGCCTATCTGCAAGGCCGGGGCATCCACCCGGAGCTGCTGCAAACGTGTATCCAGGCCGGTACGCTTTATGAGAGCCAGAAGTATCAGAACTGCGTCTTTGTCGGCAGGGACCCTACGGGCCGCGCCCGGTTCGCCTGCCTGCGGGGAACGCGGGACAACTTTCGGATAGATGCGGAGGGCAGCGACAAGCGGTACAATTTCTCTCTGCTGGCCGCTGACCCAAAGTGTTCCCGGCTGGCTGTGGCGGAAAGCCCCATTGACGCCCTCTCCCTGGCTACGCTGGTGAAGCTGTCCGGGGGTGAGTGGCGGGACAGCCATTACCTATCCTTGGGCGGGACCGCGCCTCGCGCCATGATTCAATTCCTCCACGATCATCCCCACGTTACCCAGGTCAGCCTATGCTTGGATAACGATAAGGCGGGGATTATGGGCATGGAGCGGCTGGAAAACGCCATCCAGGACAACCCGGAACTGTCCCAGCGGGTGAAGCTGATTTACCGCAATCCGCCACCTGCGGAACATGGGAAGGATTACAACGAATTTC
>CAJTSQ010000072.1 GCA_910578735.1 uncultured Oscillospiraceae bacterium | reverse complement strand
CGCGGTGCAGGCCGCCTCCATGATGATGCGCGCCCTGGGCTACTTCAAGTACAGCGAGGACTATGAGGGCGACTTCATCCTGTCCACCGTGAAGCAGGCCTCCAAGATCGAGCTGTTCAAGAACATCAACGCCAACTCCACGGACCCCCTGACCCGTAACCAGGTGGCCCAGCTGGCCCTGAACACCCTGCGGTCCAACATCGTGGACTTCGCTGGCGATCCTGGCTTTGAGGTCAACGGCGTCAAGGTGGGCTACCGCCCCCAGTATGACCCCCGCACCGGCACCGAGAGCAAGTACAACGCCATCGCCGGGCTGACCACCACCCTGGGCAAGGACGAGAGCCGGTACTATGTCCAGCTGGGCGAGCAGCTCTACAACGGCGACCTGCGCCTGGTTGACACTGCCGCCGACGACTATGACCGTCCCGCCCGCCACTGGGAGTACAACGGCAAGGCCATCGGCACTTATGCCAAGAACGAGCTGCTCCGTGAGGAGTACACCACGGGTATCTCCGGCAAGGACCTGTACAGCCTGCTGAGTGCCGCCACCATTAAGGAGTACGACGTCACTTACTACGTGGACGGCGCGGTGAACGACACCATCAAGGACAGCAACATGATCCGCACCAACGACCGGACCTATGAAACCACCGGTAAGGGCGTGCTGACTCAGGTCTATGTGGACAACACCAACAAGGAGATCACCATTGTCTCCATCAACACCTTCCTGGCCAAGGCTACCGCCGACTACAACGACAAGAAGGGTACCCTGAGCGTGGAGGTCTATGCCCCCAAAACCACCACCAAGACCATCGAGGTCGAGGAGGTTCCCGGCATTGAGGAGTACAAGAGCGGCGATTATATCCTGGTCAACTGGGCTGAGATCGGCTCCACCGGCAACAAGATGGAGATCGTTGACGTCGCTGCCCCCGAGACCCAGAGCGACGTGAAGATCAGCAAGTACAGCGAGGAGAGCTATGTCGTCACTGGCGGCACCCAGTATGACTATGCCAAGCGCGGCATCTACAAGAACGAGCTGGGCGCATACACCAGTGGCTCCCTGAAGGACCACAGCTACATCCTGTACTTCGACAAGTACGGCTATCTGGCCGGCGTGCGTGAGTTCGAGGGCACCAAGAACTACCTGTTCCTGGCCGCCTACGACGGCACTGGCAGCCACATGGGCATCAAGACCTTCCCCGGCGCCGCCGTGTTCCTGGACGGCACCATGGAAGAGATTCAGATCAACGTCACCGACACCAACAAGAATCTGACTTGGAAGAATAACGTCGGTACAGTTGCTGAAATTGACCACGACAACTACCCCAAGCTGGAAGATGGTGACAACCAGTATAACCGCTGGTTCACCTACACCACCACCACCAAAAACGGCAATACTGTCTACACCCTGAAGCCCGTTATAACCTATACTCTGAATGATGGCAAAACTGCGATTGAGACCATCACCAACTTCTGGGCTGAGCAGGAAGCCGATGCCACCAAGGAGCTCAAGATCAACAGCGGCAGTGTCCGTGTGGATGCTGACGTTGCCAGCAAGGTCGGCGCGGGTGATCCCAAGAACAAGCGGGCCTACGGCAACGACGACTCCGTGTACCTCACCATGGAGATCAACGAGGTCTCCAAGGATGAAGCCCACAGCGGCGATGACCTCGGTCTGACCAAGGTCACCGGCACCTACACCGGCGTGCAGGACGTGGACCTGAAGGTTTACAACAAGACCGACAACACCCTGGCAGGAGATTCCGGCATCATCGCCGTGTTTGACGAGGACCTGTACATCATCGGCGCCGTTGTCGTCGGTGAGGACAACAGCAGCTCTGACAGCTACATCTACATCCTGGATAAGGCCAAGAACGAGCGCTATGACGCCGAGGCCGACTGCACCTTCTGGGAGATGGACGCTGTTGTTGACGGCGTGATCACCACTGTGACCGTCAAGGACAAGTACGGCAACATGAAGGACGAGGTTAACGACATCACCGGCGTGGATAATCCCGGCAAGGACTGCCTGGTGAAGGTGACCTACGACAAGGACGGCTACATCACCGATATCCCTGTCATTGAGCCCAACGACGTTGCCACCGATGACCGCTACAGCGCGGCTGACTACACCAATGACATCGAGGATGGCTACGGCGCCAATGCCAGCGACTTCAAGACCTATTCTGTGAAGTACGCTGCGGGCACCACTGGCGACAAGCCCAAGACCGGCGATTTCTATCGGACTGGCCGCACCCTGTTCAACGATACTAAGACCACCAGTGGTAAATACGACGCCGGCATCACCCTGGGCAAGGACGGCAAGGTCATCGTGGTTCAGAACGACCGGACCGTGAAGGGCCAGAAGGACAAGCGCGTTTGGGACGAGTTCTCCGACCTCCAGAGCGCCATTGACTGGCTGGCCAACTCCAAGACCTTCACCGGTTATGTCTCCGCCGTGCTGAACGACAACGGCTCCGCCAAGTACATTGTCTTCAACGGCACTGACAGGCTGGATACCGTGGACGACAACGGCTCCGACAAGATCGACGCTCTGGTGTGGCTCAACGACGACGGCAGCGTGAACATCACCGCCACCGAGAGCCCCACTCCCGAGGCTATCGCTGATCTGGTCCGCAGCACCCGCAAGGAGTCCAACATCGCTTCCGTGAAGTATGATGCCAAGGCCGGAGCGGCCACCATTGAGTACACCGATGGCCGCAAGGACGTCACTGTACCCGTGACCCTCAACAAGGTGACTGAGAAGCTCCTGGCCGCCGCCGCGTGGATGCAGAATATCCAGGCGAAGATCGACGAGAAGAACGGCACCTATGCCATGATCTCCTTCCGCGGCAACACCATGACCGCTTACAGCAGTGATGGCTATGCCTATCTGTCCAATGGAGCGGATAGCCATGCTGTCGGCACTGCCAGCCAGGCCACCAGTGACTTCGTTGGCTTCCTGGTTGCCCTCTACGAGGACGGCGCGACCCAGATCACCTACGGCAGTAAGGACTACACTTGGGACGATACTAAGACCACCGCCAGCAAGTGGGTGAACGGCGGTAATACCCTTGCGAACGACGTGGTTACGGCCATGGGTACCGCCCTTGATGTTACCAATATGGACGGCACCACAGGCACACAGACCGCACGGATTCTCCTGAAAGTGACGGATAAGGACGGGGTTGTGCATAACATGAACTTCGTCATCACCGTTGAGGACACCGGCGCACCTGACATTACCCCCTAAATCGTATTCAAATTCAAGCTGAGAGCGATCCCCGGGCGAAAGCCCGGGGCGCTCTTTTTATTCGTCCATAGCCAGCAGGGCCATGTAGTGGTAGGTACGTCCTTTGTCATTCAGTGATTTTCCGAAATTGCCACTTCCGACCCAGGAGACAGACCGGTCGCCCCAGGTCATCTGAAAGGATGAGGGCATATCTGCCTCTATGCTGAAAGCTGTGCTGGCCCCGCCAATGGCGAGCATTCCATAGGCGGCATTACCCCGCACCATCAGAAACACGGGTTTTCCGGGAAAGTACAGCGGTGCAGACTGGTAGTCGCCGGTCCCGGTGTAGGACCCTGCACAGACGGCGCAGTTGCCCAGCCTGGGCAGCAAGGCCCCGTGGGCAGCCGATGCAGCGGCCAGCTCCCCCAGGGCCCTGTCGATTTTGACGTTGTCCTCGTTGAAGTCGGTTCGCAGGACCTTGTCCTCCGCCTCCCACTGGGACAGGCTGTAATGCTCTGTGTGATTGCTTGTCATGATGATTCCTCCTTAAAATGGATTCCATATATACGGGAAATCCCCCCGATGTGGTACGTTTCCATACATTTATTGGAAATGAGGTATCACTGCGCCCTTTTTTGCTGTTCTGGGAGAGGCGACAAAATGCAAGAAATTATGCAGGAAGCGGTTGACACAGCCATGCCCATACCATTATAATAAAAATGGATAATTTCGGGACGTCAGTCTAAAATTGCAGAAGTGGACAGCTGCAGAAGGGATAGAACATGGATTTATTGGAAATGTTAGGCATTTTCGGTGGCCTGGCCCTTTTTCTGCACGGAATGCAGATGATGAGCTCCGGCCTGGAGGCCGCAGCTGGCAACCGGATGAAAACGATCCTGGAACGGCTCACAGCAAACCGCTTTATGGGCATCCTCCTGGGCGCCCTGATTACCACCGCCGTTCAGTCCTCATCTGCCACCACCGTCATGGTGGTCGGCTTTGTCAACGCCGGTATCATGAACCTGAACCAGGCGGTCTGGCTCATTATGGGCGCCAACGTGGGCAAAACCACCACCGGCCTGCTCATCGCCCTGGACGTGGGCGCGCTGGCCCCCGTCGTGGCCTTTGTCGGCGTGGCCATGATGGTGTTTTTGAAAAAACCCAAGACGCAGCACATCGGCCAGCTTTTGGCCGGCCTGGGCATCCTGTTCATCGGCATGGATATGATGAGCGCCGCTATGGAACCCCTGCGTGAGGTCCCCGCGTTCGTCTCCCTTATGGCAACCCTCTCCAATCCTATCCTGGGCATCGCCTTCGGCGCTGTGTTTACCGCCCTGATCCAGTCCTCCGCCGCCTCCGTCGGCATCCTCCAAACCCTGGCCGCCGCCGGCGTGGTGGAGTTCTCCGGAGCTGTCTACATTCTGTTTGGACAAAATATTGGAACCTGCATCACCGCCGTGATGGCCTCCTTCGGCGTCAGCCGAGACGCCAAACGGGCCACCTGCGTCCATCTCCTGTTCAACATTATCGGCACGGTCTTTTTCACTATCATCGTCATGATATTCCCTCTGACCGGCCTGATCGAATCTATGGTACCGGGTCCCATGGCCCAAATCGCCGTAATGCACGTGATCTTTAACCTGGCCACTACCGTTCTGCTGATCCCCTTCGGCAACTCCCTGGCCGCCCTGGCCACCCGCATCCTGCCCGACCACCCCAAGGACGAGAAGGACGGCGAGAACGGAATGCGCCTGGCCTACCTGACCCCCGTCACCGCCGGCGGCAAAGACGGCGGCCTGGGTGTGTCCGTCATCGTGGTGGACCAGTTGCGCAATGAGCTGCACCGCATGCTGGAGATGGCCCGGCAGAATGTGGACGCCAGCTTTAATGCCGTGCTGGAGAAGGACGTCGTCCCCTTGGAGCGAGTGGAGCAGCGCGAGCAGTACATCGACTTTTTGAACAAAGAAATCTCCCGATACATCTCCCGCCTTATCACTATTGAGACAAATGAACGCGGGTCCAAGGTGGTCAGCAGCCTCTTTGCCATCTCCGGCAATATCGAGCGGATCGGCGACCACGCCGACAACCTGGCCGGCTATACGAAAATGCTGGTCTGGAAGGATATCACATTCTCGGCCCTCGCCTGTGAGGAGGTCCGCCAAATGCGGGACATCTCCGTCCGGGCTGTATCCGCCCTGTTCTCCAGCGAGGCCGGAAGCCCGGAGTGGCTGGCTCAGGTCGCGCAGATGGAGCAGAAGATCGATGACATGACCGCCGATTTCCGCCGGGACCAGCTGATCCGCATGCGGGATGGCATCTGCTCCGACGAGGCCTGCATTTTGTATTCAGAGCTGCTCACTGATTTTGAGCGAATCGGCGACCATGTTTTGAATATCGCCCAGGAACTGGCGAAAGCAAAGACCATGTTGTAATGCTTGCCGCGCAGTGACCGCCGCTGAAAGTGTCAGCGGCGGTTTTTTGCGCCTGTTCCCCCTCGTCTACCAAATGTCTACCAAAAAACCCGCCAAGTCCCTGGGGCGCAGGGGCTGG
>CAJTSQ010000071.1 GCA_910578735.1 uncultured Oscillospiraceae bacterium | reverse complement strand
CGGGGAGCGGTTTACAGTGAAGCAGCTGGAGCGGACCAAGCGGCAGCTGGAGGCGCGGCTGGAGAAATTACAGGCCAACCACCGCAAAGATGATGTTGTCACCTTTGAGCAGTTAGGTGTGGACAGAATGTTTGTGGACGAGTCGGATAATTACAAAAATTTATTCCTTTATACAAAAATGCGCAACGTGGCGGGCCTCGCCACCACCGATGCGCAGAAGTCCTCCGATATGTTCGCAAAGTGCCGGTATCTGGACGAAATCACAAAAAATCGTGGCGTTATCTTCGCTACAGGTACGCCAATCAGCAACTCCATGACAGAGATGTATACCGTCCAACGATACCTCCAATATGACCGTTTGCAGGAAATGGGCATGACCCACTTTGACAGCTGGGCCTCCCGCTTCGGGGAAACCACTACCGCTTTAGAGCTGGCCCCGGAGGGCACCGGCTACCGCGCCCGGACCCGCTTCGCCAAGTTCTTCAACCTCCCGGAATTGATGAACATCTTCAAAGAGGTGGCGGACATCAAGACCGCTGACCAGCTGGACCTTCCCACGCCGGAGGTGGAGTACCACAATGTTGCCGCAAAGCCCACCGTGATCCAGCAGGCAATGGTGAAGGACCTGTCCGAACGCGCCAGCAGGGTCCACTCTGGAAGTGTGGATTCCAAAGAGGACAATATGCTTGTCATAACCAGTGACGGGCGAAAGCTGGGGCTGGACCAGCGCGTGATTGACCCCACCCTCCCGGACGAGCCGGGAACAAAGGTCAACCTTTGCGTGGAAAACATTCTACGGTATTGGCGCGAGGGAGACAGTCAGAAATTGACACAGCTCGTTTTCTGCGATGTCAGCACGCCGAAGGCCGCTCCCTCCAAGAAGAGGGGCATGGGAGATAAGCTGGATAATCCCACGCTGCATATGCTGGAAAACGCGATTCCTCTGGAGCAGGAAAAGCCCTTTACCATCTATGAGGACATCCGGCAGAAACTCATCGCCGGAGGGATGGCACCGGATCAGGTGGCGTTCATCCACGATGCAAAAACCAATGTTCAGAAAAAGGAGCTTTTCGCAAAGGTGCGCTCCGGCCAGGTGCGCGTCCTGCTGGGCAGTACGCAAAAGCTTGGAGCTGGCACCAATGTCCAGGACAAATTGATCGCACTCCATGATCTGGACTGCCCGTGGAGGCCCCGCGACCTGATTCAGCGCAAGGGCCGCATCGAGCGTCAGGGCAACGGCAACGAAAAAGTTCATGTGTTTCGTTACGTCACAGAAGGAACTTTTGACGCCTATTTGTGGCAGACAATCGAGAAAAAGCAGCAATTTATCTCACAAATCATGACAAGCAAGTCACCAGCCAGAACCTGCGAGGATGTGGACGAATCCGCCCTTTCCTATGCGGAGATCAAGGCCCTGTGCGCCGGGGACCCGCGCATCAAGGAGCGCATGGAGCTGGACGTGGACGTTTCCAGGCTCAAGATCATGAAGTCCGCCCATCAGAGCAAGCAGTTTCAGATGGAGGACCAGCTGCTGAAATATTTCCCGGAGCAGATCGTCCAATATCAGGGCTTTATCAAGGGGCTGGAGGCTGACATGAAAACTCTGGCGGAGCATCCTCACCCTATGGTGGTCAAGGAAAAGCCTGTTCTGGCTCAGGAGGCAAAGCCGGACACAGCAGATACTCCTGCTCCCGCCGCTGAGGTTACACAGGGCTTCGCCGGAATGGTGGTGCAGGGCATCACCTTCACTGACAAGCAGGAGGCCGGAAAGGCCGTCCTGTCCGCGCTGAAGGAGATCACCAGCGGTGAGCTGACAGAGATCGGCAGTTACAGAGGATTCACCTTATCAACGGAGGTCAGCGGTTTTCAACGTGAACTGGTACTAAAAGGGGAAATGACCCACCGGACACCGGTAGGGACCGACCCTGTGGGCGCTCTGGTCCGCATGGACCACGCGCTTGATAAGATGCCGGAGCGTTTGAAGATGGTTCAGGCCCAGTTGCAAAATCTCTATGAGCAGAGGGAAGCAACCAAAGCCGAGGTGGGTAAGTCCTTCCCACGGGAGGACGAGCTGAAAGAGAAGTCCGCCCGCCTCGCTGCGCTGGATATGCAGCTCAACATCAGCGGCGGTCCGCGTCCGATGGAGGACATCGCCAAAAGCGAGCGTCACTCCGTGTTGGACAGCCTGAACCGGCCCAGACCGTCCAGAGAGCGGTCCGCTGACAAGGATAAGCCGAAACGTTCCCGGCAGGAGCGGTAACGGTCAGGCGGGGTTACTCCCGCCTGACTTCTCTTTTCTCCGCTGTTTTTGCGCCGATTTCTTCTGACGCTTCGCGTCGATCTCATGCAGCCAGTCCTTGACCGGCGCTTTCCACGGCTCACTTTTACTCGGAATATTTTTGATAAGGCTTCGGGGATTCAGCCCCAGCCGTTTGGCGAGGGCAATGTCTTCATTGTTCAGATGGCATTTCTGCTTTGCCTCCGCCCACTGCTGTTCACTGTATGCCATGCCGTTGTCCCTCGCTTCCGGTTTTTCCCATTATAGCACAGATTTTATCGAAATGGAATGGAGGAATCTCAACATGAAGAAAAACCTGATTTACCAGCACTCCGGCCAATATGCCCAGGAGCATGACGAGCTGAAACAGTATTTCGCCTCTTTCAACGCTCTGCGAGACTGCAAGGAGGCCATTGAGCAGGCCATAGCCGATCACTACCACGACAACCGCCTGAACGATGGCGGGGCGAGGGAAGTGATCGCGCAGTTTGGCCTTGAGCGCACCATGTACGTCCTCGCTGCCACCGTCCAGGCCAAGGACAGCGATGGGCGCATTGACCAGGACAACAAGGCATGGGCGCAGGCGTTCCCGCTGGTGGTGGATGCAGATACCTTTGGGCGGGACCGGACAAAGGAACTGGAGCTTTACCGCGCCCACCCCGGCCTCATTGACCTGTTTGTGCATGAAGTCCGGGATGAAGCGGCCATCTCACGCCCCGTTTACCGGGGGACGTTCGACCAAGCGAAAGAGGCCGGGGAAGTGCCGGAGTACAGGGCCTCTCTCCGGGTCAATAAGCTCTGCCAGCGGGAAATCGAACAGGCCGTGGATTCCGGCTGGGACGGGATGCACGTTGCCCCCGATGCCGTCAAGCAGGTGCTGGAGCGGTTTGGCCCGGAGCGCGTTTCCTATGTACTGGCGAACACCGTCCAGCAGAAGGGATGGGATGACCGCTTTTCCAGTGATAACACATCGTGGGCCAAGATGGTCCCCATGTCCATCCCCCCGGAGAAGCGCACTTCCTACATCGTGAACAGCCACCTCGCCAAGTTGGACGATTTCATCACGACAGCGCGGCATGAGATGGGGCAGATGGACAAGGAGCGTGGACAGTCCGTTAAAGTCAAGCGCCCCTCCGTGAAGAATCGGCTGCAAGAGAAATCGGACGCGCCCGCCGCGCCCAAGCCGCCCGGTAAAACCAAGGCCAAGGGGCAGGACCGCTAACTATGGCAAAGCGAAAACGGGACGTGCCGCTTTTATTTTGGGTGTCGCCGGAGGAAAAGGCGCTAATTCAGAAAAAGATGGAGCAGATCGGCACCACCAATCTGAGCGCCTACCTCCGTAAGATGGCGATTGACGGCTATGTGGTCAATCTGGAACTGCCGGAGCTTCGGGAGATGGTCTCCCTGCTGCGCCGGTCCAGCAACAACCTCAATCAGCTCACTCGCCGCGTCCATGAGACGGGCCGCTTCTATGATGCTGATTTGGAGGATTTGCGACAGAGCCACGAAAAACTCTGGGACGCTGCCAGCTCCATCGTTACCTCGCTGGCGAAGCTGCAATAACCATGGGCCTTTACTTCCCCAGCAGTATCCATTATAATGGGGAGCATCCAAAAGACGGAGGAATTGCCATGAATAAAAACGACCACGATCTGGCGGTAAAGGTCCACTCCGCTATGTACCACCAGTGCAAACGGCGCGGTTACGCCGCTCCGGTAGATGTGCTGATGGACCTGGGCGCGTTGTCCAAAGAGAATTATGAGGCGTGGCGTTTTGGGCGTGTGTCCTACCTGGAGCGCGTCTGTACCATGAACCTCCGCAAGCTCTCCTTCATCATGCACCAGATAAGGGTATATGCCCGGAAAATGGATTTGAAGCCGTCCTTCAACTACTACAAGCAGTGGGGCGTGAAAAAGAAGGGCGGGCAGGGCCACAAGCCAGTAATCCCGCTTCGGTTCAGCAAGAGTGGTGAGCCGGACATTGAACGGTGGTACGCCACCCACTTCGTTGATTCCAAGCAAATAGCAAAATTGAAAGAGGCGGCAAAGGAACTGCCGGAAAACATTGAGGACGGCCTGTAACGGGCCGTCCTTTTTTGTAACCAGGGGGAGCGAAAATCGCTCCCCTTTTTCATTTCCAACACATAGGAGGGAACCATCATGCTCCCGCGCATCCGTGGCCCCCCTGTGGAGCCACGCCCATTTCCAAACCCTATCAAACATCAAATTTTAAGGAGGATTTTTCCATGAAAACATTTCAGCTGAAAAAGAAGCTGTCCCTGCTGCTGGTCACAGCGATGACCCTGAGCCAGCTCAGTGTCCCCGCGTTCGCCGCCGGGACTACGGAAACCGCCGTCAGCGAGGACGGCAAGACCACCACCATCACTACGGAGATCACCTGGTCCAGCCCGGAGGGTGAGGACCCCGTGGTGGAGGGCGCGGCGGTCACGACCGAAACCACCGTTCGGGACGATGAGGGCCGCGTGGTCCAGGAGAGCGGCAGCGAGACGGGCGCTGAAACCACCATCACCACGGACACGCAGACCGCCGCCCCCGTGGTGGAGGAAAAGGAGCCTGTGACCGAAACGGTAACCGGCGAAACTGTCACCACCGGGACCACCGGCGAGTTTGAAACGGTGGACAGCTCCACGTCCTCCACCAGCGAAGCGGTTGACCCCGTTTTTTCTGGCGGGAGCGACATCACGATTGAGCTGACCCCTGGCAGCACCGTCACCGGAACGGCGGCGGTGGACCGGGAAGCTCTGGCGGGACAGCTTGTCCGCCCTGATGCCGGGGACTGTGACATCACTGACCCGGAGACCGGAGAGACCATCGGCCATAAGACGGTGACGGTGGCAGACGTTCTGGATGAGAGTGGAGCTGTGATCGGCTACACCTCCACATCCACCGTGGAGACCTCCGCCGCCACCGTCCTCCCGGATAACATCTTCAGCACCGAGCCTCCCGTGATGCCGGAACCCCAGGAGCCGGTCACGGACGCGGACGGCGTAACCACCAAAGTGGAGGTCCAGCCGGTCTACGATGACGCTGGCACCCTCACCGGATACCAGACCATTGAGACGAGGACCGGCAGCACCGAGGCGGCGGTTTCCGAGATCGTTCTCCCCGACCGGCCCATTGAGAGCGAGACCACCGATGCGGAGACCGGAGAGACCATCGCTGTCACGGTAACAGAACTGTACGATGCCTCCGGCACCCTGACCGGCTATGAGGTCACGACAACCACCACCGACAGCGAGGGGAATGTCCGTACTGCGGTGGAGACCCTGCGCGGCACAAAGACCACCAGCACCCTCACCGAGGTCACGGATGTGACTGTTTCCACCGTGACCTTCACGGAGATCGTTGGCGGAACTGTCACCACCACAACCAGGACCACCACCACAGAGACGAAGCGGATCGCCGCCAGCGACCGTACTGTTACAGCTGAAATGGGCAGCGTCACCGCCGGGAAAAATGACGGCATCCTTGAGACCGGTGGCGTTCAGGCGGACGTGAAGGAGCCTGACGTAGGCAAAACGGACCAGAAAACCGATCTCTACCACCGGGCGGATAAAGACGGCGTAGAATTTGACCCGGCGGGCTACGACTTCCAGTGGCTGGGCAAGTACGGCCTGGAGAGCGCTATCCGGGTGGATGCGGTCAAGACCAATGAGGACGGCACCACTTCCACCAGCGACCGGTGGCAGGCCCATCAATTTGTCCTGGTGGACAAGGACGGTAACGAACACTATGTTTACTGCGCCGATTTCGCCGTCAGCCCCCAGGCGGGTTTCCGCTATGACATGGAGAACGTGGAGGATGCCGGGTACTATGACAGCGAGGCGGCGGCGCATATCCGGGCTATCGCCCAGAACGGTTACTGGGGAACCTCTGATG
>CAJTSQ010000070.1 GCA_910578735.1 uncultured Oscillospiraceae bacterium | reverse complement strand
GGTAATCACAGAAACCAAGCCCCTGTCCGGTTATGTGATGGACGAGGGTACTAAGACGCAGACCGTGCGCGTTAACGCCACCGATACGCAGACCATTACGGTATATAACACCAAGGTCGGGGGCCTCACCATCATCAAGAAGGACGAGGAGACTGGAGCGCGTATCAAGGGCGTTGAGTTTGAAGTCCGTAAGCTGAACGGGGAGATCATTGGTACCTACACCACTGATGCCAGGGGCGTCATCAGTCTGCCCCAGGCCGAGAAGGGATGGTATCAGGTGGTGGAACTCAAAGCCGCCAAGGGCTATAAATTAGATGATACGCCCTACCAAATCGAGGTGAAGGACGGCGGCACCGCCACCCTGGAGATTACCAACCGGCAGAGCGGCAGTGCCCTGATCCACAAGATCGACAGTGTGACTGGTAAGGGGATTTATGGAGTTAAGTTCCTTCTCTCCGATGCAAAAGGCAACCCCGTGGGCACTTACGAGAGCGATAATGAGGGGTATGTCTATATCGACAAGGAGCTGGCGGACGGCAGGTATACCATCCGGGAAATCGAGTGTGCGGAGGGCTATATTCTGGATACTCAGCCCAAAACCGTCTATGTGGAATATGGCGGATGTACCACCATCACTTGGAAGAACACCGCCATCACCGGCCAGATCCAGGTCTGGAAGAAATCCGCAGATGACAACGCCATCAACGGCTTCCCCGCCGGCACTCCTCTGGAGGGTGCTGTTTTCGAGATCTACGATAAAGCAAATCGGCTGGTGGACACCATCAAGAGCGACCGCCGGGGGTTGGCGGTATCCAAACAGCTTCCCTTGGGCCGCTATACCCTGAAAGAGGTGACCAGCCCCGCCTATTACAGCCCTGCCAGCGAGACTGTTACCGTCTACCTGGAGCATGAAGGCCAAATCGTGCAGATAGAGGTCTTGAACAAGAGCGTCTACACCCATGTGTCCGTGAGGAAGAGCGGCTATACCCAAGTGGTTCCCGGCCAGTCCATCCGGTACACGTTCAAGGAGATTGGCAACAACTCCACGGTGCCCCTGGATAACTTCTTCTGGCGCGACACACTGCCCACAGATGCGGTTCGGCTGGACAAGATCATCACCGGCACCTGGTCGGCCAAGCTCACCTATAAGGCCGTTTTCCGCACCAACGTCAACGGGGAATATCGCACACTGGCAGACAACCTGGACACCCAGCGCAGCTATACCCTGGATGCCTCGCCTGCCGCACTGGGGCTGGCCAGCAACGAGTATGTCACTGAGGTGATGTTCCTTTTCGGCCGGGTACCTGCGGGCTTCAAGCAGATGCAGACCCCGTATATCTATTGCAATGTGCTCTCCAGCGTCACCCACGAGTACCGGTTTGCCAACAAGACCGATGTGGGCGGTACATGGCAGGGCCAGTGGATCATGGCCAATGACCGGTGGGTAACCATCGTCTACCGGGGCGGCCCCACGCCCACCCTGCCCAGAACGGGCTATTGATGTTCCAAAACACGCACGCTCGGGGGCGGCGGCTGTAAAGCTGCCGCCCTCAGACCATGAGGTGATATTCAATGTTAGATTGGATTTTTGAAGGCGCAGCAAATTGGGTGGCCAGCATCATGACCCAGATCATGGACGCCATCTCCGGCCTTTTCCTGGAGGCGCTGGGCACAGATATGACGGCGATGGAGGAGTATTTCCCCTTTGCCGTCAGCGCCTACACAGTGGTCCAGTACATGGCTTGGGCACTGCTGTTCCTGGTCGTAGCTTGGCAGTTGTTCCGGGCTTTTGGCGGGCCGCTCACCGAGGCGGAGAATCCCCTGCATCTTCTGGCCCGGGGCGGGATCTTCGCCATCCTGATCACTTACGCCAAGCCCATTTTCAGCCTGCTGCTGAATATTGCCCGCGCACCCTACACTGCTCTGATGGATACGTCCATGGCACCGAGCAATTTTACGTTTGCCGGTATCCAGCAGGTACTGAGCAATGGACTGACCACCATCGTATCGGTAGCCACCGTTGTGGGCCTTATTCTGCTGATTATCCTGATGATCGCCCTGGCCTGGAACTACTTCAAGCTCCTGCTGGAAACGGTGGAGCGGTATGTGCTGGTGGGCGTCCTCTGCTATACATCGCCGCTGGCCTACGCTATGGGCGCGTCCAAGGCGACCTCGCGGGTCTTCCAGTCCTGGTGCCGGATGGTGGGCTCCCAGTTGTTGCTACTGGTTCTTAACGTCTGGTTCCTGCGGGCCTTCGACTCCTCCGTGGGTCAGTTTATCGCCAACGGCGGTGCGCTGACCAGTGGGCAGGGCAGTATCTTCCTTTGGCTGTTCTGTGCGCTGGCGCTGCTGAAGATTGCCCAAAAATGTGACAGCTACCTGGCCGCACTGGGCCTTTCCGTTGCACAGACCGGCAGCAGCATGGGCATTGAGATGATGATGGCAGCCCGGGTCCTCACCGGTTTTTCCAAGGGCGGCGGGAGTGCGGCGTCCATGTTCGGCGGTGCGGGGAAAACCGGCGCCGCTGCGGGCGGCGCTGCCAGCACAGCGGCAGGCGGCGCAACAGGCGGCATCCTCTCAGGATTTGCCAGCCGGTATAAGCCCAACAGCTTTGTCCGTGACGCAGTGGTTGATGGAGGCTCCCGCATGGGAACAGGCGGCAGCGTGGGCTTTGTGGGCCGCGCCTTTGGCGGTATGGCCGCACGCAATGGCGCGACCCTCACCGCAGAGTCTGTATCCTCAGTGGCCAGCCGCCCACCCAAGGTCTCCGGTACCATCGCCGGCGACATCGCGGATCGCAGCCTGCCCAACTATATGCCGCAGATGGCCAGCGGGGCGGCAGGCAATATGAAGTATACCGATACGCAGATCACCGGCGGCCATATCAGCACCAAGGCTGTGGGGCCGGACGGGAAACAGGCCAATGTGGAGCTGTTCAGTGCCGCTCAGTATGATAGGCCGGACAGCCCGCATAAGCAGATCCAGGCTGCGGACGGGAGCCAGTGGTATCAAGTGGCTTCCGGCGAGGGACGGGACGCATTTTACGCCGCCCCCAACTTCACCGGCGACTCCTCCGAAGCGCCCCAGGTATCTGAAGCATTCCCCAGCGCCCCCCAGGATACGGTACTGCGCACGGTGGACGAAGGCACCATGGAAGCCAGCTACCCAGACGGCAGCAATGCCTTGTGGTACAGCAGCGCCTTCTATCAGGAGCCGGATGCGCCCCATGAGGTTATCCAAGGTTCCGACGGCCTGAGCTGGTACGCCATGACGCCCCATGCTGCACCGCCACAGTTTGACTCTGGTACTGGTCCCGCACCGCAATTTGATGCCGGAGCGGGTGCTGCGCCTCAGCCTGGCGTTGGGCCGGGTGCAGCGTCCTCGCTTGACGGCGGGGAAGGTGTGCCGCCCCCGTCTGGTGCCGGGGTGAACACTTCTGCTCCGCTTGGCGTTGGAGCAGCCCCAGTACCGCAGCCTGAAGCAGGCGGCGGTGCTGGCACATTGGGACACGCTCCATCCGGCACAGGCACTTACGGATTCTCTGCGGATGTGCCGGCTGGTCCCGGCAGTGCTGCCGCATATAACCAAGCGCTCTTTGGGCAGTTTATGCCCGGCTTTACCCAGGAGGTCACAACCGTGGACAGTTCCCGCACCTGTGACGGTGTGCTGGAGGTGCGCCATGCGGATGGGTCTGGGACCGCGTTCTATGACCGCACCAGATACCAGCCGCCCAGGGGCGACTACCATGTCTATGAGGACAGCGGCGGCGGGCAGTGGTATGCGATCCCTGGCGTTGCGTCTGTGGAGCGCAAACCCGTCTATCAGGACGGCAAGCCTGTCTATGACGGAGATATTCTGCGGACTGTCAATGTGGAGTCCGTACGCTACGCTTCCACGCCCACACAGTTTGCGCCTACCCCCAAGCTGCGGCCGGTCAGCGACCATAAACCGCCAAAACGCAAAACCTGACCGATGGCCCGCACAATCTGACCGGTGTGCGGGCCGTCCCATATTCCATAGGAGGTGGTTCCATGTCTGATGAACAGCAGCGCTTTGGCGATGGCCAAGACGATTATCTAAAAGGCGCACAGAAGGCGGCGGAGGCCGCCAAAAAAGCGGGTGCGGCCTCGGCAAAATCCGCAGGATCCGCTACCGCCGGGGAGGCGACCGCCAATGCCGCTGCTGCGGTAACCAAAGCAGGAGTCACAGGCGGGAAGGCAGCCGCCGAGATTGCGGCGGGTACAGCCGCAGGCGGCCCCTGGGGTGCAATTTTGTCGGCGGCCTGGTCCTTGCGGCACACCTTGTTTAAGGTGCTGATCTTTATCTGTCTGTTCCTGCTCTTTATCATTGTGGGCATTGTATCGCTGCCCTCCATAGTTGTCAACAATCTCTTTCACACTGACCCCTCTACCGTTGACATCAATGCCCCCACAAGCATAACTGCCAGTTTTGACGATGTATCCGGCGTGGTTTCCGACTGCATTCAGAACGGCTATGATATGGCTCTGGCACAAGTGGAACAGATCATCGCCCAGGGTGGGTACGACCGTGAGCTGTCCATGGAGGCGCTGATCAACAACGGGCTGATCTCTGCCGACTACGATACCTGCTATACCCTGGCGGCCTACTCAGCCTCCATGCAGCAACGCGGTACCACCAAGGCGGACATGAAGGCCAAGCTGGATGCTGTTGCCGGGCAAATGTTCGCAGTTACCTATGAAGTGAAAGAAACCACAAAAACGGTGGTGCCGGAAGTCCAAGAAGGTGAGGAACTGGGAGCACCCGAGACGGTTACGGTCCAGTATGTGGTCTGCACCATCCACCCATTTGACCAATCTGTGATCTTGACCGCGTTTGGCATCGACACCTCCACCCAGTATGACCAGTTCAATCTGACATATGGCGAGGCCATCACCAACATGTCCAACGCCTTGAAGATGACCATGTACGGGTCCCTGACCAGCGGCACAGTGCCGCCGATCACCGATGCTGAGCTGAATGCCTACCTGAACAGTCTCACATGCAGCGGCACCCGGAAGGAATTGATGCGGGCGGCCCTGTCCCTGGTGGGCCGTGTCCCGTATTTCTGGGGCGGCAAGAGCGCACCAGGCTGGAACGAGGCGTGGAACACGCCCCGGCTGGTGACCTCAGCGGGTTCCAGCAGCACCGGCACCATACGGCCCTACGGGCTTGACTGCTCCGGATTCACGGACTGGGTCTATAAAACGGCTCTGGGCGTCAGCCTGCTAGATGGCTCCTGGAGCCAGTGGGATACTACCTACGCCATTACCGAAGCGGAACTGCTGCCCGGCGACATTGGCTTTATGGCAGCGCCGGGAACAGTGCCTGTCAATCATGTATTGCTCTACGCTGGCCGCAGCGCCGATGGCAAGCAGATGTGGGTCCACTGCTCCAGCAGTGCGGGCGGTGTGGCGCTCAACTCGCCGACCTATGTGACCCAGTTCCGCCGCAGGAAGGATATCGACCTGGAGGCAGACTTCACGCCTGCTCCCATAGAACAAGGAGTCAACGATGGCTGACGACAGAGAATACAGCAATATCTACACGATACCGCCCAACTACACTGACTCCGGCAAGCTGATGGGCGGGATGCTGGAGACCCGCAACACGGTAGAGGCCAGCATCCTGCTGGCCCTGGTGGGATACCCGGAGCTGATGTGGCTCCACCTGCCAGTGACGGCCAAGGTGGTGGTCATGACCATAACCCTGCTGCCGCTGGGCGTCTTTGCCCTGATGGGCCTGGGCGGCGACTCGCTGCTCCAGTACGTCTCCCACATGGTCATGTTTCTGGTGCGCCGGCGGCAGCTTCACTATAGGAGGATTGGATACCACTATGACACGAACACGCACAAAGGCAGCCCCCCGAAAAAGAGGACGGGCAAGCCCCCCGCCAAAAGAAAAGCTGGAGTTCGTTCAGGACTTCATTCCGATCAAAGAGCTCAAAAACGGCATCGTCGAAACCACTGATGGCCGGTTTATCAAGATCTTGGAGATTGAGCCCATCAACTTCCTGCTCCGTTCCGACGAGGAGCAGTGGGGGATCATCTCCACCTTCGCCAGCTGGCTGAAAATATCCCCCATGCGACTGCAATTCAAATCCGTGACCCGGAAGGCGGACTCCGACCAGTATGTAGCAGGCCTCCAGGCGGATCTGGAACAGGAAACGGTGGAGGCCTGCCGCCGCCTGGGAGAAGGCACCATCCAGTTCATCCGGGAAGAAGGCAGCCGGGAAGCGCTGTCCCGCCGGTTCTTCC
>CAJTSQ010000069.1 GCA_910578735.1 uncultured Oscillospiraceae bacterium | reverse complement strand
TGACGCGGAGCATATCAAGGCGTACCGTGTCATCGTTGAACCTGGACGGGAGGGCGCATCTGTGCTGGGCCAAGTTAAGCCCCTGCGATATGGAGAGCAGGTAGAGCGTGTGAAGCGGAACGCCGTCCACGCTGAAATGGTAGAACTGACCTTTGCGGACGGCACAGAGCTTGAACTGCCCTATGCAGCATATTCTGGGCACTTTCACAGTCTGATTAACGACCACGGGCGTATTGAACGCATCCACTATAAACCCGGAAATGAGCTGGAGCTGGACTGTGTTCTCCAGAAAGAGCGCATCGCCTCTGCCGTCAGAAAGAGGACGCCCCGTAAGAAGAAACCGGCTGTAAGGTAGCACCCACAGCGGACAGCGCCGCCGAAAGGCGGTGCTGTCCGAGCAAGTATGTCATTTGGTAGCACACCAAATGACCCTTGTTAGGGGGCACAGCCCCCTTAAAACCCCCGCCTACGAAAATACGTCTCACGGTGAGACGTATTTTTCAGCGCACAATTTATGGAAATGCGTCTCACCGTGAGACGCATTATCCGGCACCAACAAGGAGGCGAATATGGAAAGCAATAACCGAATGGGAGAAATCACCGGCAATCTCAAAAGAGATATGAAAGACCTGTTATCCGAGAGCGCCAACATTGTGACCGGCTTTTTCAAGCGCGGACTCTGTACTGTGCGGGCTGTGGCCGATAAATGGAAAACGTTCGCACAGAGCGTTTCCAGTGCGGCGGACGAGTTGATGAAGCCGCCGTTTATTGAGGGGCCGGAGGCCCCGGCTGCCAATCTCCACCCTGCCGCTGAACCTGTTGTTACTGTCACGGAGAGCAGAGATCGGGATTTTCCCGGTGGAAAGCGCATGACCCTATCAGAAGCAAACGAGTATATCCGCCAGATGGACACGCGCCGTCATGAGACGCAGAGTACACCACACATGGTCAAAGTCAAAATCGACTATATGTGGGGCGATACCAGTGACCGCTATTGGCTCCCGCTGGAAATCGGATCGGGCCGGGGCGGGCTGCTGGAACAGATGGAACAGCGGCTAACCTACTACCGCACTGACCCGCAACGCATCATGCAGGAGTTTGATTTTTCAAAGGTAGACGTACAGTACCAGGAGTTTTACCGCACATCATTTTTGCCGTTCGTGCAGACGAGCATCGAGGATCTGCACAGTAATCTGCTGCCTTATTTCCGCAATCATTGTAACATCACCGAGCTGAAGCAGAAAGCGGAGGCCCTAATCCCCGGTATGGGTGAGGGACGGCAGGCACAGTTTAAGGTAAAATTGGAGGAACAGGTTGCCGCCCTACGGCAACAGGTGAACAGCGGGGAAATGAAGCAAATGCCCCAGCAGGTGCAGCTCAAACAGAACTCGCCCCAGCGAGCCACACAAGATAAACCCCCGCAGGCCCGACAATCTGTCAAAGTACGGCTGGAGCAAATCAAGGCGAAGCAGGGCACACAGGCCAGACAGCCGGACAGAACGAATCATACTCCCAGCCGTCCGAAGCTGAAATAGGAGGCTGTAAAATGCGTCTCACCGTGAGACACATTTTTTACTGCCCGACGAAAGGAAGATGCCATGAGAAAACGGAACCGCCATGTAAGTGTGTGGATGAACGAGCAGGAGTACCGGCACCTGAAGAAGCAGGCAGAGCTTGCGGGGCTGGGCATAGACCCATTTATCCGCGCACTCACCGCTGGCGTACAACTGCGCCCCCGCCCACCCGACACCTACGCCGCCCTGCTCCGGGAGTTGTCGGCTATCGGCAATAATGTGAATCAGATCGCATATTGGGCCAACGCCACCAAGGGCATCGGGAAAGCGGAGATCGCAGAAGCCGCCGCTTTAGTCCGGCAGGCGTGGCGCATGGTAAAGGAGACGCTGTAAGTGGCCTACGACAAAATCATTACCCTGCATGGGCGTATGGATCACTGTCTCGACTATGTGCTGAACGAGGAAAAGACCGGCCTCGCTACTGCGCTGGCCTATGTGGAGAACCCAGCCAAAACCCATCGACTTGTCACAGGAATCAACTGCGAAGTGGAAACCGCCCTGTCGGATATGCGGGCCACCAAGCGGCGCTGGGACAAAACAGGCGGCGTCCTGGGCTACCACATCATCCATTCCTATGCCCCCGGCGAGGTAACGCCGGACGAGGCCCACGCCGCCGGGGTGGAGTTTGCCCAGCGTCTGCTGGGGGACAAATACGAGGTTGTTGTGGCGACCCATGTTGACCGGGCGCACCTGCACTGCCACATCGTTTTTAATTCCGTTTCCTTTATGGACGGGAAGAAGTATCGCAGCGATTTCCAGAGCTATTTTGGGGATTTGCGCGGCACCTCTAACGAAGTGAGCCGGGAGCGCGGCCTGTCCGTCATTGAGCCTATGGGCCACGGGAAACATTATACCGAATGGGCGGCGGAAAAGCAAGGGCGCAGCACCGTGATGGGCCTTGTGCGGCAGGACATTGACGCTGCCATCGCGGAGAGCTATACCTTTAATTCCTTCCTCGCCGCCCTGCGGCGGCAGGGCTATACAATCAAGTATGGCACAAACGTCAAGCATACCGCCGTCAGTCCACCGGGCAGCGAATATGTTTTCCGCCTGAACAGCATGGGCGCGGGCTACACCGAGGCCGACATCCGGGAACGGCTGACCGCCGCTCAAAAAGGCATCCCCTATGAAATGCCAACGGAGCCGACGCCGCCCCTGCCAATGGTGCGTCCCATTCCGCAGACGCGGAAACGCTATACCGTCCGGGGGAACGCCATCCCCTACCAGCCGCGCCGGAAACTGCGCGGCTTTCGTGCGCTCTATATGCGCTACCTATATCTGCTGGGCGGCTACCGCAGGCCCCGGCGGTCTGTGCCCTCTCTTGCTATCCGCAGGGAAGTGACAAAGCTCCAACGGTATCAAAAACAATTCCGTTTTCTACTGCAATACCGCATTGAGACGGACAGCCAACTTTCCATGTTGGGCGACGCCCTGCAGGGGCAGATCGACCTGCTGGCGGATTATCGGAAGGAGTTATATGGACGGCGACGGGAAGGGCTGGACGTGGAGGCCGAATTGGAAACCGTCAACCGGAAGCTGCGCTCTACCCGCCGCGAGCTGACGATCTGCCGACAAATTACGGAAGATATTCCGAAAATCAGGGATCAGGAGCAGCTCATGCGGCAGCAGGAACAGCGCAGCCATGAGGCCGTCCGGGATCGAACGGACGAGCAAGTAAGAAAGGAGAAGAAAAGCAAATGGATGTAAGTGCTGAGGCCGCCGATGTTGTTGTCCGGGAAAGTTTGCAGGCGACCGAGGCGGCGGCGAAGCTGACCCTTGAGGGCTTAAAAAATGTCGCCGCCCTGCTGCTGGCGATTGCCAAGCAGGACATGAAGGTTGTGGGCGAGACATCGGCCAAGCGGCTGGCCCGTGACCCGGCCCCCGCCGTGGTCATTCCCATCAAGGCCGAGGACAAGTCAAAATTCCAAAAGCTGGCCAAGGAGTTTGGCGTCCTCTATTTTATCGCGCAGAAAAAAGGAAACGACAGCGGAATCCTTAATGTCGTTTCCAATCAGAACTACGCCGCCCAGTTGAACGCCGTCATGGAACAGATGGGCTATCCCATCCCCCAAAGGGAGCAGGAGGAGGATGCGCCAAAAAAAGCGAAATCCCGCGCTCCACAAAAGAAATCCTCGCCAGAGCGCGGGAGTGGCTTGAAAGTGTCTCCGACGACTGCGGCGGCTGCTGAACAGGACTCCCCCACCAAGAAAAAGCTGGAGCAATTGCAGAGGCTGGCAGCGATGTCTCGCTCCGGGCCGGAGAAATCGAAAGGAAAGGTAAGGTGAACCTATGGCAAGTTTAAGTGAAATCCTCAAATCCACCGCTGAGAGCAAGCAGCAGCGCACCCAAAACAACAAGGCCGCACGGGAGCAGTTGTCCCAAATGCGGGACGGGGCGCTGATGGCGATTACCACAAACCCCGACTTGTACGCCCGCTTTCTGGTGTTGCAGGCGGACAACATCGGCCTGAGCGCCGGGAACATCGCCCTGGCCCTGTCTCAGATGGTAGACCCCACCAAAATCGGCACCACCGACTTCTGGCACAAGCAGGGCCGGTATGTGATGGACGAGGAAATGAGCAAGGGGGCCTCGGTTTTCGTCCCGCCCCGCAATCAGAATTTCCGGGGCTACCTTATGGGCAGCTACTACGATGTGAGCCAGACCACCGGCAGGCCGATGAGAGAGGCCGAACCGCTGGTCGAGGGCAGCGACCGGATGAACGCGGCCTTTGCCGCACTGCTGGAGGCCGCACCCGTGGGCTTTATTGAGAACACGGGGCTGGATGTGCCCGTGCGCTACAATGAGCGGGAATGTATTCTGGAGATCAATACCGAGTACAGCACCGGGCAGGTATTCGCCGCCCTCGCCACCGAGATCAGCTTTGCCCGCCTCCATGACCGAGGCATGAACCGGGACTATGACCGCAGCACGTTCCAGATGAACGCCGAGAGTATTGGATTTATGGTCTGCCGCCGTTTCGGTGTGGACTGCCCCGTGCCCGACGCGGCGGGCGTACAGCAGTTTTACAACTACTACGCCCCGGATGAGCGCGGTAAATCCCTGGACTTTCTGCGGCAGACAGCCCGGAGCATGGGCGACACGGTGGAACGGAGCATCCAGCCCCGCCAGCAGGAGCATACCGCCAACCGGGGGAATAATGCCAGACAATACGGCAGACGGTGATCCAGTGGCACAATGCGGGGTATGCCCCTCTGTGCGCGGATTTTACACCGTCGTTCTTTGTCCGTCAAGGCCAAGACAAGCCGCGCCGCCCGCTTCGCGGTCGGCGCGGGCCTTGACAGCCAAAGCCCGCCGGTGCGTTTGTGGCGAAAGGGGGGGCATACCCCAAAAACCGGCTGAAGCCGGTTTTTGCTACTATGGGGAGACGGGCGCGTTTCCCGGAAAGCACGGCGGTTGACGATGGCAGGGGCGGCGGGCGCGTGTGCGCCCAGGCCCGCCCACAATGCGTCTCACCATGAGACGTATTTTTATCAGGAAAGGAGGGACAATGCGGCATCAACATCGCCTATCACATGGACTGCATGGACGTGCTGTGGGAGCTGCCGGAAAACACCTTTGACCTCGCTGTGGTCGATCCCCCATACGGCCTCAATATCCGGGGCGATATGGGGCGGCGCAAGGGCCAGCCCCGCAAGTACAAGCAGGTATTTTGGGACGCCAAGCCGCCTCCCCCGGAGTATTTCCGGGAGCTGCGGCGCGTGTCCAGGCATCAGGTCATTTGGGGCGCAAACCATTTTATCAGTATGCTCCCCGCCGCGGACAGTCACTGCTGGCTGTGCTGGGACAAGAAGTATTCCTCGGAAGTCTCCTTTGCCTCGTTTGAATTGGCGTGGACAAATTTTGACCTGACCTGCAAGCGCCTCGCGCTGTCCCCATTCCAGCCGGGGCGCATCCATCCCACGCAAAAGCCCGTGGGCCTCTATGCCTGGATATTCCAGCTTTTCGCCAAACCGGGCGACAGGATTTTAGATACCCATTTAGGCAGCGGGAGCAGCCGGATCGCCGCCTATGACGCAGGGCTGGACTTCACCGGCTATGAGATCGACGGCGACTATTTTGAAGCCCAGGAAAAACGGTTTGCCGCCCATGTACGCGAACACCCACTTTAAGAAACAGGAGGTTTTTCCATGAAGAAACACCGCAGATTATTTACACTGGCCCTGACGCTCCTGCTGGCCCTCGCCGCCCTCCCCGGTACGGCGCTGGCGGCGGACGCAGAGGACACGCCCGCCGTCCTCTACCCGGCGGAGATACGGACGAGCGAGGAAAACGGCGTGATCCGGCTGGAAAAGGTGTACTACCTGTCCACCCACGACGACCCCGCCGCCATCCCAACTGAGGACTTTGACCGGGAGGGCCGTCACTACACGCTGCTGGACGTTCTCAAAAACGACCTGAGCGAGACGGACTCCAAGGACTACATCGAGGTTGTCACGCTGGACAGCGGCACCAAAGATATGGCCGAGATTATCAAAATGCTGGAGCCGGAGCGCGAGATTGCCACTGAGGACGGCTACACCGGCATTTTGAAGCCCGACTATACCAAGATCACTGTGGAGGCCGCTGGCTATAAGACCAGCAGTTGGACGGTATCAGCAAGCCGCACCTATCCTAACCTGTCTGACGCTGACGCCTCGCTGATCCCCAAGACCATCACGGACAGCGGACGGACGTTGACGCTGGCCAACGTGGACTGGCAGGAGGCTGGGGAGTTTTACAATGCCATCGCCAGCTACACCGGCACCGCCAGCGGGCGCAGCGTCACCGGGTACACTGTCACCGTGGAATACAGCGGCGAAGTGACCAAGACCAGCCAGGACACCGTGATTTATACCGCTGTGTTCTCCGCTGAAAATACGTCTCACGGTGAGCAATGCCATTAAGTTAACCAATAAATTCCAAAAGAAAGAAAAAAAGCCTTGACA
>CAJTSQ010000068.1 GCA_910578735.1 uncultured Oscillospiraceae bacterium | reverse complement strand
AGGCCCTTATCATCGTAGCCAGTAACGGCCCGGCCCTCCCAGCGGCCATCCTTTCTCAGGCGGACACTGCCGCTGCCCCGTTTTCTGCGTTTTGCCACGGTTTCAACTCCTCTCCAAGCAGTTCTGTCAGGAAATCGACTACCACCTCCGAGGCACGCTTCTGCATATCGCCGGTGACGTGGGTGTAGGTGTCCAGGGTGAACGATGCCCGGCTGTGACCCAGGATGCCGGAGAGCGTCTTGGCGTCCACGCCGCTGGACAGCGCGTGGGTCGAGAATGTGTGCCTGAGATCGTGAAATCGGATGCTGGGCAGGCCGGTGTCTTTCAGCAGTACCTTCAATCGGCTGTAGGCGGCGCGGGGATTGACGGGCAGCTCTGGCTTCAGCGGATTGGGGAATATCCAATCGGTGAGTGCCGCTTCTTTCCTCTCTCGCAGACACTGTACCGTACTGGCTGGCAGGACGATTTTACGAGTACCAGCGTAGGTTTTGGTGTCCCCGGTAGTAAGTACGCCACCCTTCTCCACATGAACGGTGCGTTGGATGTTCAGCACTCCATGCTCCGCGTCGAAGTCCTCCCAGCGCAGGCCGCATATCTCACCCAGCCGCAGGCCGGTGGTCAGTTCGGTGTAGAAAAAGTCGTGCCAAATATCGTCCACTTGAATCGCGGCCATGAACGTATCGAGCTGTTCATCGTTGAGGATTTGCTTGGGTGGCAGCTTTCGTTTGGGTACAGTGACCTCCGCAACTGGATTTCTGGGGATTAGCCGGAATTGCTCCGCCGCGCCCATCGCTCCGTGGAGCAGAGTGTGGATACAGTGTACCATGCTGTCGGACAGCTGGTATCCGTATTTTTTGTGCTTGCGGATGCGGCCCCGTTTCTTCAGGTGAGTGTACAGTTTTTGTATCTCAGCCGGCGCGAGTTGGGCGAGCGGCCTGTCGCCCAGGGTGGGTTTGATGTAGAGGTCGGCGTAGCGACGATAGGTCTGGAGGGTACTGGGGCGCACAGTCCCTGCCATGTACTTGTCCAGCCAGCGATCCAACCACTCGCCCAGCGTCATGGAACTGTCTTCGGTCAGGTCTACGCCCTGGTAGGCGTCGATGTTCTGACGGAGCTTTGCGAACAACTCTTTTTGAGTGGGAGCGTAGACATAGCGGAAGATGGAGTCGCCGTTTTCCTTGTGGCCCACCACGATTCGACCCTCCCAGCGACCGTCGTCACGCTTGCGTACCATGCCGTCGCCGGATGGTCTGCGCTTTGCCATTTGTCATTCACCTCCAGTCCGAATATCACCGTCGTTGTCATCCATGCACTCGGCCATCAGCCTGACAGCAAAAGATTTTGCAATTTTTGAGGGGCTCTAGGGGATTTAAACCCTTGTGCCGCAAGGGTTTCCTGGTTTCCGCCTTTGCAAATTTCCTGCAACTGCCGGGGCTTATGCGGAGTAGGCCCGATCAACAACTGCAGCGGTTTTGCTGATGGTTTCACGGCCTTTGATAATATTTGTGATTAGGCCAACCTCGACAGCGGTCATCCAGGATTTGATTTAAGACCATTTTGGTCTTGTCCTTGGAGGTCTTGGCCCCGGTCATGCCGTTGAACAGCCGTTGTACGTCGTCGGTGGTGATGTCCTCTACGGCCAGCCCCTCAAAGGCGGGGAGCAGGTGACAGGTCAGTTGTCGCCTGTATGTGGTGGCCGTCAACGTCTCAATGTTGGGTTTGTAGTAGGTTTCAAACCAGGTCAGAGCGTAGTCAGCGAAAAGGTACTTGACTGGCTCCGAGGCGGCGATGGGGGCGTTCTGAGGGTTCAGCAGCTTGTCAGCGTATTCTTGCTCGGTGTTGGCTCTTATCCAGCATTTCACGCCGTTTATGGTGACGGTACAGGTGATTTTAGCCATCTCTTCACCATAGCCGCCAACTCATCCTGGCCGAGAATACCCTCTTACCAGTCCCCGACGGCCCCAAAATAAGCCAATGCAACGGATGAGAGGGGCCGGGGGTCCGCTGGACCCTCAGCGGTACTCTCAGCCGATACGCACTATATTCGTAGCTGATGAGCATATTAGTCAAAATCCGGGTCGCATGGGGGAGTATCTGCATTAGCGCGGATAGCCTCTATTTCAGCCGTTGGCTGGGGCACAGGTGCGGGGGGGCCGTTTTAGGGTGCTTGTTGGCATAGTAATAGATAATCCAAACGATAGCAGCGGGCAGCGTTTTCGCCACCCGCCGCTTTTGTTTACTACTTTTTTGTCAGCGTTAATTCCAACCCGCTCAATTCGATATACAGCGTTTTTCCGAAGATGGTATAGGGGGCGTCGATATCTGCGCTCACGCCCGCCACGGAGGCGGTCGGGGTCAATGTCCCCTCGCCGTCTGTCTCATAGCTGAACGTGTCCCCGCCCAGGGACAGCCCCAGGCCGGACAGCTTTACTGTCCCGTCCTTGGTGAATTTCAGCCCTATGCCGTCCTTGTTCATCCAGGTCCCCGCCAGAGCGGCGGGAGCGGCGGACTTGGCCAGGGAGAAAACGCGCAAGTTTTGCAAAACGGTATTGAAATAAGGAGGATAAAAATGATATAATTCTTTAAATGTTTTGCTGTAAGTTCCTGTTTTTAAAACCTTCAGGAAGGGGGGCGGACACATGATCCGTGTTTTGATCGCAGAGGATGACCTCCAGTGCTTCCGGCAGCTGGAACAGTTTCTTACTGATTACAGCGGGGAGACTGGCCGGGTGTTTCAGGTTACCCATTATGACAACGGAGAGGATCTGGTGGAACGCTATCAGCCGGAATTTGACCTGCTTCTGCTGGATGTGGACATGCCCTTTCTTGACGGCATGACGGCGGCGGGCCACATCCGCAGGGTGGACCCGGAGGTGGTGATTGTCTTTGTCACCAATCTGGCCCAATACGCCATTCAGGGCTACTCAGTAAACGCTCTGGACTATATCCTCAAGCCCCTGAACTATTTTTCTTTCGCGCAACGCCTTACCCGGGCGCTGCGTTATGTGAAAAAGCGGGAGAACGAATATCTAACGGTTGCGGTGAAAGGAGGAGCGCTGAAGCTGGAGGTGGGGAGCATCTACTACATCGAGCGGCTGGGACACCATCTGATGTTCCACACCCGGGAGGGAGTCCACGCATCCTCAGCTACCCTTCAGCAGATGGAGGAGGCCTTGGGAGACAAGGGGTTTGCCCGGTGCAACAAGGGTTATCTGGTCAACCTGGCCCACGTCAGCGGGGTGCGGGACGGCTGTGCTGTGGTTCAGGGGGATAAGCTGCTCATCAGCCGGGGCCGCCGGGGGCCCTTTCTGGACGCTCTGGCCGACTATGTGGGAGGAATCAGCGGATGAATCAGGTCTATCTCTCTGATATCCCCCGGCTTTTTACCGCCGCCGCCGAGTGGTGCGCCTGTCTGGTCTTTATTCTCAACCGGCCCCGGCGCTTTTCAGGCCTCCGGCTGTGGAGTCTGCTGGGCCTGGGACTGGTGCTCCAGTGTGTGTTCCTTCAGGTTACCGACGAGCTGCACATCGCCCTGTGGCTGCCCTGCATGGCCGGGGCGGTGGGGCTGATGTTTTTCCTCATCGCCGCCTGCTGCAGTATTCCGCTGCCGGGCGCGGTCTACTTCACCGCCTGCGCCTTTCTGACGGCGGAGTTTGCCGCGTCCCTGGAGTGGCAGCTGTGGTCCTATACCCGCCATCTTCTGGGACTGGAGGCGGGGGCAGGGCATACCATGGGGCTGTCCCTCGTTTTTCTGGCCGCGGTGTACGCCGGAGTGTTTGGGCTGATGTATTGGCTCCAGGCCCGACGGAAAGACCCGGACACCGCCCTGGTGTTTCAGCCTAAAGACCTGTGGCCCCCGGTGCTCATCAGCGCCGCCTGCTTTTTGATGAGCAATCTGTCCTTTGTTTACTCCAATATCCCCTTTACCAGCTCCGCCATCGAGGGCATCTACAACATCCGCACCCTGATGGACCTGGCGGGGGTGGCCATGCTGTACGCCTACCACGTTCAGCGCTGTGAGCTCCACGCCCAGCGGGAGCTGGACGCCATGCAGAACATCCTGCAAAACCAGTATATCCAATACAAGCAGTCCCGGGAGAGTATCGACGTGGTCAACCGGAAGTACCACGACTTAAAGCACCAGATCGCCGTCCTCCGGGCCGAGCCGGACGCCCAGCGGCGGCTGGATTTCCTGGACGGCATGGAGGAGGAGATCCGCACCTACGAGGCCCAGAACAAGACGGGCAACTCGGTGCTGGACACCGTCCTTACGGGAAAGAGCCTGTACTGTGTCCGCCACGGAATTGAGCTGACCTGTGTGGCTGACGGCTCCAGGCTGGACTTTATGGATGTGATGGACATCTGCTCCATCTTCGGCAACCTGCTGGACAACGCCATCGAGTGCGAGCTGACCATCCAGGACAAAAAGAAGCGGCTGATCCATCTGGCGGTATATGCCAAACGGGATTTTCTGGTGATTCAGTGCGGCAACTACTGTGAGGACGCGCCGGAATTTCAGGACGGCCTGCCCGTCTCCACCAAGGGGGACGGCGCTTATCACGGCTTCGGAGTCAAGTCCATCCGCCGTGCCGCCGAAAAGTATGGGGGAACAATGACGATCCATACCAGAGACAGCTGGTTCGAACTGAATATCGTCATCCCCATTAAAGCGCCGATTGTTTGAAACGTCAAACAATCGGTGCCTTTTTTGTGCAGAACTCATATAATCCAAAGCAGTTTGCGCAAAAAAACAAGCAGTTTGTGCGAGCTGTGTGTTGTAGAGAATAAAACGTGCTATGATGCGTCCTGTCAAGGTCCGGGGCGGCGGCATGTCCCGGCAAAACGGAAAAGGAGAGGTAAATATGTCAAATCTGCTTGCGAACCTGCTGACACCCATCTACAGCCCGATGGGCGTCAGCACCGCTGATTTTATATCTTATTTAAAGATGTGCAGCGGCTATATCTATGCCATTCTTGCGGCCCTGGTGATTATGGTCGTGGCCCTGGTTGCCGCCGGGAAGGCCAAAAAGGGCCTGCGGGGCCTGATTCGGTGGAACGCCGTGCTGGCCATGATCGCTGTAGTAGCCGTCTGCGTCAACCTGATCTGCTTTGGCCCCATGTATACCAACGTGTCCGGCGCCCTCAACGCCGCCAAGGTGAACCTGTCCGCTGAGACGGTGGCCGGCAGTAAAGAGGCCATCCGCAAGGTGGGCGAGGAGGGCCTGGTGCTGGTGAAGAACAACGGGCTGCTCCCCCTGTCCTCCGGCGTCAACAGCCTGAACGTCTTTGGCTGGGGCTCCACCAACCCCATCTTCGGCGGCACCGGCTCCGGATCTTCCGACGGCTCCAGCGCCGTGGGCATCCTCCAGTCCCTGAAGGACGCGGGCTATGCCACCAACGAGGAGCTGACCAAGCTTTATACCGATTACCGGGCTGACCGGCCTGTCATCGACATGCACGCCCAGGACTGGACCCTGCCCGAGCCCACCGCCGACGCCTACACCGACGCCGTAATGAGCCAGGCCAAGGACTTCTCCGACACCGCCGTGATCGTTATCTCCCGCTCCGGCGGCGAAAACGCCGACCTGCCCACCGATATGTACGCCCTGATTCACGGCACCTATAACATTGAGGAGCAGGTGTCCTACGCCCCCGGCAACTACGACTACTTCAAGGGCACCTATACCAACAACGGCAGCTATGACGACTTTGAGCAGGGTGAGCACTACCTGGAGCTGTCCGTCACCGAGGAGAATATGGTGGAGAAGGTGTGCGCCGAGTTTGACAACGTGGTGGTGGTCATCAACGCCAACAACGCCATGGAGCTGGGCTGGGTGGACGACTATCCCCAGATCGGCGCGGTCATCCTGGCCCCCGGCACCGGCAATACCGGCATGGCCCCTCTGGGTCAAATTCTCTCCGGCGCGGTCAATCCCTCCGGCCGCACTGCCGACACCTATGTGAAGGACCTGACCCAAACCCCCACCTGGAACAACTTCGGCCACTTCGGCTATGACAACGTGGACGACCTGCGCCGGCAGATGGTGGAGAACGACGGCGCCTACCAGGGCGTGATCTCCTTGTCAACGCCAATTTGAAATTGTAAGAAAACGCCGAAGAAATTTTGTAGTTTTTCGGCGGGGGGGGGGTAACAAAACTATGGGTTTCCTTGCTCAAATAGGGTATTTACAATTTGCTGTTTCTGACGCATAAATTCCTTGCGCTCCTTCAGGCGGTAAGACTCACCCTTGATGTTGATAACGGTGCAGTGATGCAGTACACGATCCAGGATGGCGGAGGCGATGGTGACGTCGGCAAAGACCTCGTTCCACTGGGAGAAGGTTTTGTTGGAGGTAAAGACGGTAGACGTTTTTTCATACCGTCTGGCAATCAGCTGGAAGAACAGGTTTGCGCCCTGGATGTCCATGGGGAGGTAGCCGATCTCGTCGATGATGAGCATCCTGTACTTGGCGAGAACCTTGAGCTTGTCCGGCAGACGGTTCTCAAAGTGGGCCTTCTTAAGCTGTTCAATAAGCTGATGGCAGTTGATGTAGTAGGTAGAGAAACGGTGCTGTGCTGCCACCAGGCCCAGGGCGGAGGCCA
>CAJTSQ010000067.1 GCA_910578735.1 uncultured Oscillospiraceae bacterium | reverse complement strand
ATTCCCTCGGTTTGAAGAAGCTGCCTTCCATGCAATCGCTGAAACAGGAGTATGCCAAGTTAAAGGCGGAGAAACAAAAACAGTATTCAGAATATAAACAAGCACGGGCAGAAATGATGGAACTGCTCACAGCTAAAAACAACGTGGAGCGGATTTTGGGCGTGACGGAGAAAGAGAAAAATCGTGACCGCCAGCAGGAGGCGCGGTGATGATTTTTTCTCTCCCTGCGGGTAACAGCAGACGCCGAAGGCGGCTTAAAAGGATCGGCGCAACTTCGCCGGTCCTTACGGGGGCTTGGGGGCGGAGGCCACCAACAAGCGAGCGCCGGTATATACCGGGGCATTGCTTGCCGCTACTACCGCTACCAACTTTTGTCACTGGTATGAAAATCAGTATTTTGAATGAGGCGGGGGCAATTCAAGATGATATTTCGGTTTTTGCACATAAATCTGCCAAAGTAAACTGCGCCAGATAATCAGAGATAACCTTATCCAGCCCCTGCCACAGCGGGAGCGTCCGGCAGCCGTTGCTCCGGGGACAGGCATCCTGTCCCGGTTCCAGACAGGCGACGGGGGCCAGCGGCCCCTCCATCAGTTCAAGGACAGCCTTTACACTGTACTCCTCCGGGGCGCGGTTCAGCCGATATCCTCCGCCCTTTCCCCGCATTGCGGCAAGCAGACCGCCCTTTACCAGTTCCTTTACCACGATCTCCAGATACTTCTCCGAAATCTCCTGGCGGGTGGATATATCCTTCAGCGGCACAAATCCATCACCCTGATGCTCCGCGAGGTCTACCAAAAAACGAAGAGCATATCTGCCCTTTGTGGAAATCATCATAAAAATCCCCTCCATTTTTCCCTATCATACCACAAGGTTAATAGGATTTCAAGTGGCGTCAATATACCTATTGACAAAGTAGGTTTATCGGAATATAATGGCGTCAATTTAGAGAGAGGGGGATCATTCCCATGAGTTATAAGTTTGAGACATTGCAGCTCCATGTGGGGCAGGAGCAGCCCGACCCCGCCACCGACGCCAGGGCGGTGCCCATCTACCAGACCACCAGCTATGTCTTCCGCAATTCCGCCCACGCCGCCGCCCGGTTTGGTTTGGCGGACGCAGGGAACATCTACGGTCGGCTGACCAACTCCACCCAGGACGTGCTGGAGAAGCGTCTTGCGGCTCTGGAGGGCGGCGTGGCGGCGCTGGCGCTGGCCTCCGGCGCCGCGGCGATCACCTATACCATCCAGGCGTTGGCCCAGGCGGGGGATCACATCGTGGCCCAAAAGACCATCTACGGCGGCAGTTACAACCTGCTGGCCCACACCCTGCCCCAGTTCGGGGTGGAGACCACCTTTGTGGACGCCCACGACCTGGAGGCCGTCACCGCCGCTATCCGGCCCAACACCAAGGCCGTCTATCTGGAAACCCTGGGCAATCCTAACAGCGACATCCCTGACATTGACGCCATTGCGGCCATTGCCCACGCCCACGGCCTGCCCCTGGTCATCGACAACACCTTCGGCACACCCTACCTCATCCGGCCCATCGAACACGGGGCGGATATCGTGGTCCACTCCGCCACCAAGTTTATCGGCGGACACGGCACCACTTTGGGCGGCATCATTGTGGACAGCGGCAAATTTGACTGGAAAGCCTCCGGCAAATACGCTCCCATTGCCGACCCTAACCCCAGCTACCACGGGGTCAGCTTCTCGGACGCCGTTGGCCCCGCCGCCTTTGTCACCTATATCCGGGCCATCCTCCTGCGGGACACCGGGGCCACCATTTCCCCCTTCAATGCTTTTCTGCTCCTCCAGGGGGTGGAGACCCTCTCCCTGCGGCTGGAGCGCCATGCGGAAAACACCAAAAAGGTGGTGGAGTTCCTATCCAGCCACCCCCAAGTGGAGAAGGTCAATCACCCGTCTTTGCCCGATCATCCCGATCATGCCCTATATGAGAAGTATTTCCCCGACGGTGGCGCGTCCATCTTCACCTTTGAGATCAAGGGCGGGCAGGAGGAAGCCCACAAATTCATCGACAGCCTGGAGATTTTCTCTCTGCTGGCCAATGTCGCCGATGTGAAATCTCTGGTTATCCACCCGGCTACCACAACGCACTCCCAGCTCTCGCCGGAGGAGCTGCTGGACCAAGGCATTAAGCCCAACACCATCCGGCTTTCCATTGGTACCGAGCATATTGATGACATCATCGCCGATCTGGAGAAGGGCTTCGCCGCCGTAGCGCAAAGATAACAGGAGGGATTCATTATGTCCAACATTTTCACATCCGCCGACCAGCTGATCGGCAAAACGCCCTTATTGGAGCTGACCCACATCGAAAAAGAATCGGGGCTGAAGGCCCGTATCCTTGCCAAGCTGGAATACTTCAATCCCGCTGGATCGGTAAAGGACCGCATCGCCAAGGCCATGGTCGACGACGCCGAGGAGAAAGGCCTGCTGAAGGAGGGCTCCGTCATCATTGAGCCCACCTCCGGCAACACCGGCATCGGGCTGGCCTCCGTAGCCGCCGCCCGTGGCTACCGTATCATCATCACCATGCCCGAGACCATGAGCGTGGAGCGCCGCCAGCTGATGAAGGCCTACGGCGCGGAGCTGGTGCTGACCGAGGGGGCCAAAGGCATGAAGGGGGCTATCGTCAAGGCGGAGGAGCTGGCCCGGGAGATTCCCCACAGCTTTATCCCTGGTCAGTTTGTCAACCCTGCCAACCCCGCCGCCCACCGCTCTACTACTGGCCCGGAAATCTGGGCGGACACTGACGGACAGGTGGATATCTTTGTGGCCGGCGTGGGCACCGGCGGCACCGTCACCGGCGTGGGACAGTACCTCAAGGAGCAGAACCCGGCGGTGAAGGTGGTGGCGGTGGAGCCCGAGGATTCTCCCGTTCTCAGCGAGGGCCGCTCCGGGGCCCATAAGATCCAGGGCATCGGCGCGGGCTTTGTCCCGGACGTGCTGGATACCGCTGTCTATGACGAGATCATCCCCGTATCCAACGAGGACGCCTTTGCCGCCGGACGGCTGGTGGGCCGCAAGGAGGGCGTGCTGGTAGGCATCTCCTCCGGGGCCGCGCTACACGCGGCAATCGAACTGGCAAAGCGGCCCGAGAATGCGGGCAAGACCATCGTCGCCCTGCTCCCGGACACCGGCGACCGCTACCTGTCCACACCGTTTTTCGCGGACTAAAGCATCGCGGAGACACGCCGGTGGAGACACCGGCGTGTCCGGCGTTCAGAAAGGATTTTACTATGATTTATGCGGACAACGCGGCCACCACCCAAATGAGCAAGGCCGCCATCAGCGCCATGCTGAACTGTATGGAGGAGACCTGGGGAAATCCCTCCAGCCTGTATGGGCTGGGCCAGCGGGCCAAGGAGATTTTAGAGGACGCCCGGGAACGGATCGCCGCCTGCATCGGGGCCTCCCCCAAGGAGATCACCTTTACCTCCGGGGGCAGCGAGGCGGACAACCAGGCCATCCGCTCCGCCGCCCTGCTGGGGGCGCAGAAGGGGAAACGGCACATCATCTCCACCGCCTTTGAACACCACGCCGTCCTGCACACCCTGAAAAAGCTAGAGGGCGAGGGTTTCGAGGTAGAACTGCTTCCCGTGGGAGAGCTGGGAACCGTTACCGCCCAACAGGTGTCGGAGGCCATCAGGGAGGACACGGCCCTGGTGACCATCATGTACGCCAACAACGAGATTGGCTCTGTCCTTCCCATTTCTGAAATCGGTCCGGTATGCCGGGAGCGAGGCGTCCTTTTCCATACGGACGCAGTCCAAGCGGCGGGGCATCTTCCCATTGATGTGAAAGCGCAGAATATTGATATGCTGTCCCTCTCCGCCCACAAGTTCCACGGCCCCAAGGGAATTGGCGTACTGTATGCACGGCGGGGCATTTCCCTAACCAACCTCATTGAGGGTGGGGCCCAGGAGCGGGGGAAACGGGCGGGGACGGAGAACGTCCCGGCCATTGTGGGTATGGCGGCGGCGCTGGAGGAAGCCTGCGCCCACATGGAGGAGAATGCCGCGAAGGTATCCGCCCTGCGGGACAGGCTCATCGCGGGGCTGTCCTGGATTCCCCATGCCGCCCTCAACGGGGACCCGGTAAACCGTCTCCCCGGCAACGTGAACTTCTGCTTTGAGGGCATCGAGGGGGAGAGCCTGCTCCTGCTGCTGGATGACCGGGGCATCTGCGCTTCCTCCGGGTCCGCCTGCACCTCCGGCTCCCTGGACCCCAGCCATGTCCTGCTGGCCATCGGACGGCCCCATGAGGTGGCCCACGGCTCCCTGCGGCTGTCTCTTTGCGGGGAGAATACCGAGGCTGATGTGGAGGAAATTCTGAGAGCTGTCCTGGAAATTGTTGGCTATCTCCGCAATATGTCCCCGCTGTGGAAGGATAAGGTCAGCGGGAAGAAAGAATTTGTTTTGTGAGGAGGCTTGGACATGGCGCTTTATAGCGAAAAGGTGATGGATCATTTCCGCAATCCCCGGAATGTGGGGGTAATTGAGGATGCGGACGGCGTGGGCGAGGTGGGCAACGCCGTCTGTGGGGATATTATGAAAATCTACCTCAAAATTGAGGACGGCATTGTGTCGGACGTGAAGTTTGAGACTTTCGGCTGCGGCTCCGCCATCGCATCCAGCTCTATGGCAACCGAGTTAATCAAGGGAAAACCGCTCTCGGAAGTGCTGAAGCTTACCAATAAGGCCGTCACCGAGGCTCTGGACGGTCTGCCTGCCCACAAGCTACACTGCTCTGTTCTGGCGGAGGAGGCTATCCGCGCGGCGGTGAGAGACTACTACGATCGGCATGGCATTGCCTACGACCCGAAGGATTTCCCGGACTGCGATTCCTGCGAGGGCTGTCATGGGTAGAAAAGTATTGATTGCCATGAGCGGCGGCGTGGATTCATCCGTCGCCGCTTTTCTGTCCAAACAGGCGGGTTACGACTGTATTGGCGTTACCATGAAGCTGTTTCAAAACGAGGATGTTGGCATCAACAGAGCAAGAACCTGCTGTTCCCTGAATGATGTGGAGGATGCCCGAAGCGTGGCCAGACGCTTGGGCATCCCTTATTATGTGTTCACCTTTTCCAACGATTTCAAACGCCAGGTGATTGACCGGTTTATTGCCGCATATGAAAGCGGAGCGACCCCCAATCCCTGTATCGACTGCAACCGCTGTCTGAAATTTGACCGGCTCTTTCAGCGGGCCAAGGAATTGGGGTGCGAGGCCATTGTCACTGGGCACTATGCCAGAATTGAGATGCAGGACGGCCGGTATGTTCTGAAAAAGGCCTTGGACAGGGGCAAGGATCAGAGTTATGTGCTTTACTCGCTGACCCAGGAGCGGCTGGCCCACGTCCGTTTCCCGCTGGGCGAATTAAGCAAATCGGAGGTTCGGAGTATTGCGGAGGTCCAAGGCTTCTGCAATGCCGAAAAGCCGGACAGTCAGGACATCTGCTTTGTCCCAGATGGGGATTATGCCGCCTTTCTGGAGCGGTACGCAGGAAAATCCTATCCGCCCGGCGATATTCTTGATCTGTCCGGCCAAGTGATCGGACAGCACCGGGGCGCTGTTCGATATACGATAGGCCAGAGGAAAGGGCTGGGCCTTGCCTTGAATGAGCCGGTCTATGTCTGCCGCAAGGATATGACGGCGAACACCGTAACAGTTGGCCCGGAGCAGGCATTGTTCGACCGGGAGTTATGGGCGAATGATATGAATTGGATTTCGATTGACCGTCTGTCTAAGCCGATGCGGGTCTATGCAAAAATTCGTTACCGGCAAACCGAGCAACCGGCTACGGCATATCCTGATGAAAACGGGAAAATCCGAATTTTGTTTGACAACTCTCAGCGGGCTGTCACCGCAGGGCAGGCAGTTGTACTATATAATGGCGATACAGTTGTTGGGGGAGGAATAATCTGCCTATAAAACGAAAGAGCTTACTTTCTCTATCAATGAGACAATCTGGCATACCCTCACAATTTCTGTTGCCAATTTTTATTTGAGTGGTTTCAATCGGCTCACATTATATTGTTTGAGTGAAATTTACCCTTGACAAAAGCTCTCTGAGGACAATGTAGCTGGTAAGCTGACAGACGAACGGTTTGCCCGAATGTCGGCAAAGTACGAGGGGGAGCAGAAGGAGCTCCGCGCCAAGATCAAAGCCTTGCAGGAGGACATTGACCGCACCACAAGCAAGGCTGCGACAGCGGATATATTTATCGCTGCTGTCCGCCGGTACACAAGAGCCCGGAAGCTCACGCCCCGGATGCTGGACGAGCTGGTGCAGCGCATCGAGGTTCATCAGGCTGAGAAGATTGACGGCGTATGGGTGCAGAGGCTCACCATCCACTACAACTGCGTCGGAGTGATTGCCATTCCTGATGAGCTGACGATCCCCATGCCGGACATCACCATGAACACCCGTAAGGGCGTGTATGTCAGCTATCAGCCGGACAGCCGGGCAGGATGAAAATATAGTGAGATGGACCGTCGCCCCGTTGCAACTCGCTTTTGACATGAAAAAGCGAGTGTTCTTACAGCATCTTTCAAATGCTGTAAGAACACTCGGTATGGTTGCGGCGGCAGGACTTGAACCTGCGACCTCCGGGTTATGAGCCCGACGAGCTG
>CAJTSQ010000066.1 GCA_910578735.1 uncultured Oscillospiraceae bacterium | reverse complement strand
TCTTGTGGATCAGCTCCAGAAGTCGCCTGAACTGCGTGAGATGTTGGCCAGTGTCCTAAGCGGCCAGAATGTTGGAAAGGCCGATTCAGAGATATGAGCCAGATGGTGCCAAATTAACAAAAATCCCCAAATCACTTCGTATTTAATTACCAGTGCCAACTCTGTGGTTCTCTAAGACGCTTTGCGAATTTCGTAAATCGCTTATTGAACTTTTAATGCAGAAAAACGCCGCAAACAGCGATGTTTGCGGCAAAAATGGTACGCCCGAGCGGATTCGAACCGCTGGCCTTCCGCTTAGGAGGCGGACGCTCTATCCTGCTGAGCTACGGACGCATATGGAATTTTTGGTGTCATTGGCGGACGAACTACGCACACTTAGGAGGCAGTCGCTCTATCCAACTGAGCTATCGGGGCATATTCACTTGTATGCGTTAAATATACGGTTTTGGGGAAGCGCTCCATCCTCTACTTAGGAGGCGGTCGCTCTATCCGACTGAGCTACGCGGGCCTATGAAATTGCCCAAGCGCCTATGCTATTTTAGCCTAACTTGGTCCATCTGTCAACGGTAAAACGACCGACTATCCCGGAAAAATGACCGACTGTCCCAAAGTGGTAGACAGAGCGGGGGAGAAGGGCTATACTGGGGACGAGAGGGGGGGAGGCCCATGGAAGTGGAGATCAGGACCGAGCCAGGCCGGCAGGAGCCCAAAATTGTAATCCTGGCCGGGGAGGAGAGCGAGGAGCTGCGCCGACTGGCGGAGAGCCTGTCCAAACTGGCCCTGGGTCCCATCCCTGTGAGCCGGGAGGAGGAGAAGCTGCTCTTGCCTCAGGGGGACTTCCTCCGGTTTTACGCCGACGGCAAGGGGGTGTCTGCCCAGACAGAGTCAGAGACCTTCACTGTCCGCCTGCGGCTCTACGAGCTGGAGGCGCGTCTGGACCCGGCCAGGTTTGTCCGCATCTCCAACAGTGAGATCATCAACCTGGACCGGGTGACGGCGGTGGACCTGTCCCTGTCCGGCACCATCTGTATGACCCTGGACGGGGCGGTGCGGACCTATGTGTCCCGGCGGTACGTGAAGAAAATCAAGGAAGTACTGAAGATGGGAAGGAGAAATGGAAATGAGGAGCGGTAAATGGACCTGGCTGGTCCGGATTTTGATTGGGGGCGCTGCGGGCCTGCTGGCCGCAGTGATTCTCGATCCCTATTTTATGGATACCCGGCTGGCGACCCCTATGGTGTGTTTGCTTTGCGCCGGCCTGGGTGGAGCGGCAGGGATCGCCACCTTGCCTTTTGCTGATGACGGCAGACAGCTGCTGCTGTGCTCCGGGGCCCACTTTGTGGTGACCTCTGTGCTGTTCCTGCTCTTGGCTGTTCAGTACTACGGCTGGTACTGGGAGGGATTGCTGCTGCTGGAGGGGATGCTGGCCCTGCTCTACGTCCTGATTTGGCTGGGGCGGTGGATTGGCTGGTACATGGAGATCGTGCAGCTGCGCACCCTGCTGGGGCTGGATGCCGGGCCGTCCCCCTTGAAGTGGCGGGAGACCCTGCCCTATCTGCCCTTTGTCCTGCTGCTGTGCGACATTTTGCCCCTGGTGCTGCGCTGGGTGGAGTATCAAATAAACGGCGGCTGGATTGATATCCCGGTCCTGTCCGCGCTGATTCTGCCCTTTGTGCTGATGCCGGTGGGGGGCTTCTTCGCCGGGGTGTCCCTGGGCAAGCGGCAGGGGGTGTGCCCCCTGTATCCGGTGGCCTGCTTTGTGTGCTATCTGCCTATGGTCTGCCTGTTGTATAACTACACCGCCCTGTCCCACTGCTTTATGGTGGCCGTTCCCGCGCTGGCGGGCAATGTGATGGGCTGGCTGTACCGCCGGGCGGTGCCCCGGGAGAGGGGGATGGAATTGTGATACGAGGTTTTGTAGAAAAACATCTGGACAGCTGGAAGAGGTTCGGTTTTAGTTCCCTCTGGCTGCTGGCGCTCCAGTGTTTCTCCTGCCTGATCTGTTATGGAGTGCTGTCTCTGTTTGGCAGAAATTATGAGTGGGAATGGCTGGTCTATGGGGTGAGCATCGCGCTCCCCTTCCTGTGGATCATAGGGGGATATTGGCTTCTGATAGATTACCGCCCCCGGGGCTGGAGACAGCACGCGCCGGTTTTGATTCTGTGGACATTCCTGCCTGCTGCCCTGTGCTGGTGGGCGGACCAGGGAGGGCCGGATATTCTGCTGATTACACTATGTCCCCAGCTGATGGCGCGGCTGGCCTGGTTTTTCCCCCTCTTTGACGGTCCTCAGTCCGCCTATGTGTTCAATACCCTCCATCCTCTGGCGGCGGCGGGGACTCACGGACTGCTGATGGCTGGCTTCGCCCTCGGCCTGCATACGGGGCGCAGGCGGAAGCGGAAAAAAGTAGCGTTGATCTGAGGCGTGAACAAGGCGCCCCGCCGCTGGCGGGGCGCCTTTCTGTCAGGACAGCTGGAACTGTCCGGTGTACAGCCGGTAGTACCGGCCTTTTTCCTCCAGAAGGCGCTCATGGCTGCCCTTTTCCTCAATCTCCCCGTGCTCAATGACCACAATGCAGTTGGAGTTGCGCACGGTGGACAGGCGGTGGGCGATGACGAACACCGTCCGGCCCTCCATCAGGGTATCCATGCCCTGCTGGATCAGGGCCTCGGTGCGGGTGTCGATGGAGGAGGTGGCCTCATCCAGAATCATCACCGGCGGGTCGGCTACGGCGGCCCTTGCGATGGCCAGCAGCTGCCGCTGGCCCTGGGACAGGTTGGCCCCGTCGCCGGTAACCATAGTCTGGTAGCCCTCGGGCAGGCGGCGGATGAAGGAGTGGGCGTTGGCGCTCTTGGCGGCAGCGACGCACTCCTCATCGGTGGCGTCCAGACGGCCATACCGGATGTTGTCCATGATGGTCCCCGTAAACAGGTGGGTGTCCTGAAGAACCGCCCCCAGGGACCGGCGCAGGTCCTCCTTGCGGATGGCCTTCACCCGGATGCCGTCGTAGGTAATCATGCCGCCCTCAATCTCATAGAAGCGGTTAATCAGGTTGGTAATGGTGGTCTTGCCCGCGCCGGTGGAGCCCACAAAGGCGATTTTCTGGCCCGGGTCGGCGTAGACCGACACATCCTTCAAAATCCGCTTGCCGGGGACATAGGAGAAGTCCACATGGCTGAACCGCACCGCCCCCCGCAGCTCTGTCAGGTAAAAGTCCTCCCCGGGGACGTTGCGCACGGTGCCCCGGATGAGATGGAGGCCCACCGTTCCGTCAGGGCCGGGATACTTCCAGGCCCAGCCGTGGTCGGCCAGCATGGCCGGGTCCGGAACGGCCTCCGGGTCGGTAATCTCGGTGAGGGCCTCGTCCTCGCCCACAAACACCGGAACCAGCTCCATGCCGTTGCCCCGGGGGACCTTCCAGGCCCAGGTCCGGGGCCGGCCCTCGCCGGCGAACAGGGAGAGGGTGCCGTTGGCGTCCTTTTCCGCCGCCACCAGGGTGACTGAGCCCTCGTTGATTTCAGCGGCGGTATCCATCACCTCAAAGATGCGCTCCGCGCCGGCCATGGCGGACAGCAGGGTGGTCATCTGCTGGGAAATCTGGTTCAGGGGCTGGCCCACCTGCCGGGAGTAGTTGAGGTAGATGGCCAGCCCGCCCAGGTCGAAGCCCTGGAGGACAGAGAGCAGTCCGCCAAAGGCGGCGGTGAGGGCGTAGCTGATGTTCATCAGGTTGCCCGCCACCGGCATAATCATGGTGGAGTAGAAGTTGGCCCGCTGGGCGGCATTGCGGTAGGCATCGTTCAGCTCCTTGAACTTGGCCTTGGCCTGCGCCTCATGGGTGAAGGCCTTTACCACCTTCAGCCCCTCAATGGTCTCCTGGATTTCCCCGTTGACCGCCCCCAGGGCGGCCTGCTGCTTCTGATAAAACTTCCGGCTGCGGCCCCCCAGCTGCTTGAAGAAGAACATGGTAAGGGCCAGCACCAGGGCGGTGGCAAGGAACAGCTTCCAGTTGATAACCAGCATCAGCACCACCAGCCCCGCAAACATCAGACAGCTGGAGAACAGGGATACCATGCTCTGCTGAAGGGCCATCTGCACATTGTCCGCGTCGTTGGTGAACCGGCTCATGAGTTCGCCGTGGGGGTGCTGGTCGAAGTAGGAGAGGGGGAGCTTTTGCAGGGCGTCGAACAGGTCCTTGCGCAGCCGGTTGACCCCCTTCTCCGCCAGCCGGACCATGGCGGCGGACTGGCCGTAGGTGGCCAGACAGCCCAGAAGGTAGACCCCCGCCAGCCGGAGGATGGCCAGGCCCAGTCCGGCGAAGTCGGTGCAGCCCGACCAGATAAAGTTATTGATGATGGGCCGCATCAGATACGACCCGCCCAGATTGGTCCCCACCGAGACCAGAAGGCAGAACAGCACGAACAGCAGAGGCAGCTTGCTTTTGGTGAGGTAGCCCACCAGGCGGCCCATGGTCCGTTTCAGATTTTTAGGCTTGACATAGCCCCCCTTTGGGGCTTGATGAGGTCCTGGCATTATCCGCCCACCCCCTCTTGCTGAGATTGGTAGATCTCCTGATAGATTTTGTTGGTTTTCATCAGTTCCTCATGGGTACCCTGGCCGGCGATGTGGTCGTCGTCCAGAATGAGAATTTCGTCAGCGTACTGCACGGAGGAGATGCGCTGAGCGATGATAATAACGGTAGTGTCCTTGAGATTCTTGTGGAAGGATTCCCGGATGGCCGCCTCAGTGGCCGAGTCCACGGCGGAGGTGGAGTCGTCCAGAATGAGGATGGCCGGCTTGCGGAGCATGGCCCGGGCGATGCACAGCCGCTGCTTCTGTCCGCCGGAGACATTGGTGCCCCCCTGGGTCAGCCGGGTGTCGAAGCCGTCGGGCAGACCCATGATGAAGTCGTAGGCCTGGGCGTCCTTGGCGGCCTGGATAATCTCCTCCTCGGTGGCGTCCGGCTTGCCCCACAGCAGGTTTTCCCGAATGGTGCCGGTAAAGAGGATGTTGGTCTGGAGTACCATGCCGATACGGCCCCGCAGCTCCTCCAGGGGGTAGTCCCGCACGTCCACCCCGTCCACCAGCACAGAGCCGCCGGTGACGTCGTAAAACCGGGGGATCAGGTTGACCAGCGAGGATTTTCCTGTGCCGGTGCCCCCCACAATGGCCACAAACTGGCCCGGATCCACGGTAAAGCTGATGTGGGACAGCACGTCGTCCCCTGTGCCGGAGGCGGCGTACTTAAAGGAGACATCCTTAAACTCCACCATGCCCCTGGGGGCGGGAAGGAGGGAAGTTTCCTCTTTGTTTTGAACGGAGGGAACGGCCTCCAGCACCTCGTTAATACGCCGGGCACAGGCCTGGGCTCGGGACAGTTGGAGGAGGGACATAGCCACCATCATCACGCTCATCAGCACCTGCATGATGTAGCTGAGGAAGGCGTTCAGGTCGCCCAGCAGGAAGTCGGCCCCCATAACCATCCGTCCGCCGAAGTAGAGGACGGCCAGGGTGGCTCCGTTCAGGCACAGCATCATGATGGGCATAATGGCGATAATCCGCATACCCACGGTGAGCCCGGCGGTCATCAGCTCGTCGCTGGCGCGGTTGAACTTCTTCCGCTCGTGGTCCTCCCGGACAAAGGCTTTTACCACCCGGATGGCCACCAGATTCTCCTGGAGCACGTTGTTCAGTCCGTCGATCTTCTTCTGCATGGCGTCGAAGAGCTTGGTGCACACCTTCATGAGTACGGCGATAGCCAGCACCATCAGGGGGATGACGACCAGAAGAATCACGGCCAGCCGGGCGTTGAGGTACAGGCTGACCCCCAGGGCGGCAATGAGCATCACCGGAGCCCGGACCAGCATCCGCAGGCCCATGGCCAGCATCATGGTCATGGCGTTCACGTCGTTGGTCATCCGGGTGATGAGGGAGGCGGAGGAGAAGCGGTCAATGTCGGCAAAGGAGAAGTCCTGCACCTTGTTGAACAGGCACTGGCGCAGGTTGCCGCCAAAGCCCTGGCTGGCGAAGGCGGCGTATTTGGCGGCCAGCACGCCGCAGGCCATAGAGACGGCGGCGAGGACCAGCATAGCGGCCCCCAGGGTGAAGATATAGCCGGTGTCCCCCGAGGGGATGGCCACGTCCACAATCTCCGCCATGACCAGGGGAAGGAGCAGCTCGCAGATGACCTCCAGGATAATGAGGACAGGGGATTTTATAGCGTCTTTTTTGTAACCCTCCAAATGGGTCAGGAACAGGGAAAGCAAAGTAAAATCACTCCTTTTCGTGGGAATCCGAGTGGGTCAGATTGTCCAGCATCCGGCGCTGAAAGCCCATCAGCTGGCTGCACTCCTCCAGAGAAAATCCGGCCATCATGCGTGCGGATACCCGGCGAAACACATCCCGGCAGCCCTCCACAGCAGCGGCCCCCTTCTCCGTAAGGAATACCCGGTTGCGCCGGGCATCCCTCTGCCAGGGCTCCCGGCGGATATAGCCGTCCCGCTCCAGGCATTTCAGCGAGTTGGCCACGGCGGCGGGGGAGACATGGAGCAGGCTGGCCAGCTCCCGCTGGGCCTGGCATTGGCCGTCTGGGTCCTCCCCGGCGGACTGGAGGATGGACACCAGCATAGGGTGTCCCACCTCGCCCAGCCCGGCGGCATTCAGCTCCGCCTGAACAGCGGCCCGATGGGCCTGGTTGAACTGGCGGGATAGTAAATCCATCTCGTGAAACAGATCTTCCACGAGAAAAACCTCCTTTCAAAAAAATCATTAACCGGTTAATGATTAATGCGTTAATCATTTTACTCCGGCCGGAAAAATTGTCAAGCGGTTTTTGTGAAGTTCAAAAATTGTTTACAGAGCAGGCGGTTTGGGTCTTAACACGATCTGGCCTTTTATTTTTCCCCTGTTTGTGCTATAATCAGACATCAACTTTCCAGAGCGAACAGAAAAAGCACCCGTCCGGCGAGGGCGGGAGG
>CAJTSQ010000065.1 GCA_910578735.1 uncultured Oscillospiraceae bacterium | reverse complement strand
GGACGGCTCCCCTATTGGCCTCCAGCAGCCCTATCAATGGCTCCAAGGATTTTGTAGAGAAAAGGGTTTACCCTTCTATGGTGTCCATCAGTTCCGCCACCTGAACGCTTCGCTGCTGATCTATAATGGAGAAGACGTGCGGGCTGTCTCTGCCGCCCTGGGCCATAGCCAGACCTCCACCACACTAAACATATATGCCCACACCTTCGAGACAGCCCAGGCCCGCGCCTGTGACGCTCTGTCCGAAGCTCTGCCGGTGAAATTCGGGCGGAAGCGGGCGTGAAATTTGGTCATTGTTTGGTCGTTATTCAGGTGTAAAACAATGACCAACGCCACCACAGCATGAAACACAGAGCGTAGAAAATGCAGTGTTTTCAACGGTTACAGGGGATTGCGGTACATAACGAATAATAACAAGTCCTTTTCAAGTCCTGTATCGTCCACCAATGCAACGAAATCCGAACTTGTTCCCAATCGGGGACGGGTTCGGATTCGTTCTTTATCTGGATGATCTCGCAGGATGAAGAAAACAGCAAAACGGCTCTATCTAACACAGATAGGGCCGTCCTTATTTTTATATTATTCCGTGTTCTTTTTTCCATTATTTGCAGCGATTTTGCATGGAAAATTTTAATAGATTTTTTTGGAGAGGAAAAAAACACCTTGATTCCTCTTGTAAACTCTGGTAGAATTGAACCAAGAAAGGGAGGTTTTGAATATGGCAGGCCGATTTATGAAAATAAAAAGAGTGGTCATTCCCTTCATGACTTTAGTGGTCATGACATCCTAGTTAGCGGGATGCGCAACCATGACCAGTGATGAAATGCTAAAAAGCATGAACGAATCCCCGGATGCTTCGATAGAATACACCATTCCCGACACCGGCAAGCAGAGTTTAGACGCTTCCGGAGTAATCAACGTAGGCGATCAGCGGTTTGTAAGTGACAGAGATTCAGATGGAGACATCGGTTTAATTGGAGATAAGAACAACCAAGGGAAAGTAGAACTGTCAGGTGATGAACTGATTGAATACTTCCAGAAAGTAACAGAAGAACCTCAGCAAACTCAGCAGCCAAAACAGCAACAACCTGCACAACAGGGGAGCAGCAACCAAAATCAAGGTCAACAGAGCAAACCATCAGGGGAACAGTCACAAAAGCCATCAGGCAGCACGCAAACCCAGCAACCAAGTCAACCATCAGGCGGTGGATTTGATTACTACGATGGTTACGGTTCATACAATGCAATGATAGATGCCTACTGCAAGTTCTATCCAGAGCTATCCAGAGAAGAAGTAATCAAACGAAACCCCGACCCATCTACACTCGGAATAGATGAGGAGTCAGCCATCGCAAGCAGGGAAGAAGGCAGACTGCATGGAGGCTAAGGTAATATAATTTACTGAACTTTTTAGGAACACCAGGATTTATTCCTGGTGTTTTTCTTATAAGATAGCATGATATCAAAAACCAAGTTGCCGCCCCAATGGCCACGGAGATAATCAGAGTCAGTACGCTGGTGTAAACTGAAATTGAAATGATTTTAATATTTTTGATATTACACTGATATATAGGACGGCCGGATTTAAGATAAAATAACCAAAGACAGAAGGGAGGATACAGAAATGCTTCAGCCAGACAGTATGCTGATTCGCTTTTTAACAAAAATATGTGACCTGCTGTTTCTGAATATCATATTTGTTCTCTCCTGCGCAACCGTTGTCTTTTCCGGAGCGGCAGTCACCTCCCTGTACGCAGTCACGCTGAAAATGATGCGCGGGCAGGACTGCGCTCCAGTCAAGGACTTTCTCCGGGCGCTGAGGGAAAACTTTCTGCCGTCCTTTCCGGCCGCCATCCTGCTGTTTGTGGATGTGACCCTGCTGGCAGTCCTGCGCACGGCGCTCTATGCCGAGACGCTGCTCATGTCGCCGACGCTGTTTGTTCTGCTGGCAATCATCACCACTCTTTTGTCAGCCCTGCTGGCCTGGCTGTTCCCCCTGCTGGCCCGCTTTGAGAATACCTTTGCCAGGCATCTGAGCAACGCTGTCCGGCTTTCGCTGGCCAACCTGCCCGTTACATTTTTGCTGACCGCGGTCAATCTGCTGCCCCTTCTGCTCTGCCTGCTGATCCCCCCGTCGCTGGGGGTGGTGTTCGCCTTTTGGCTGCTGTTTGGCTTCGCGGCGGGGGCCTGGGTGAACTCCTTCTATCTGAACAGAATCTTTCAAGCACTGCAAGGAGGCTGAATGAAATGAACGATATACTCTCCTATGAAGGATACGGCCTGGTCTTTGAGGACAGCTTCGACGGCCCGGCGCTGGACCGGAGCCGCTGGAATGTGGAGCTGCACGAGCCGGGCTGGGTCAACGAGGAGCTGCAAGAGTATGTGGACTCTCCGGAGAACATCAGCGTCAGCAACGGAAAACTGCTGATCTGCCCGGTCAGGACGGTCCTTAAAGACGGAAAGATCACCTACACCTCCGGACGCGTTTCCACCCAGTACAGGCATGACTTTACCTATGGCCTGTTCGAGGCCAGGCTGAAGGTGCCCAAGGGGAAGGGCTTTCTGCCCGCCTTCTGGCTGATGACCACCGACGAGGACAAATATGGCCAGTGGCCGGTGTGCGGGGAGATTGACATTATGGAGGTCAAAGGGGACCGGACCGGGACGAACCACGGCACCCTCCACTACGGCCTGCCCCACGAGCAGAACCAGGGGACCGTAACCCTGCCCCAGGGAGATTTTTCGGAGGAGTTTCACAACTTTGCCCTGGTGTGGGAGCCGGAGGTGATCCGCTGGTATGTGGACGGCAGGCTGTTCCACCAGGCCGCCCAGTGGCCCTCCGCCCCCTTCCACCACGATATGTATCTCATTCTGAACCTGGCTGTGGGTGGGAGCTGGGTGGGGTACCCGGACGAGACAACCGATTTCACACACGCCGCGTTTGAGGTGGAGTATGTGCGGGTCTATCAGAAGAAACCGTAATTTTTGGAGGTGAATATGGTGGAACAGATAAAATTTTTAGACGAAAACGGGACCTTTACACTGCGCAGACCTGAGAATGTGAGCGGTCTCTATTTCCCTCTGGCCAGCGAGACAGGACTCAAGAGCGCCCTTTCGCCCAATCTGGGCGGCGACGCCAAGCTGGACCAGGAGACATTTCTCCTGGAGCCGGTGAGCATAGAGGATCTGCACGCCAGCCGGGCCACCCGAAATATCTGGTGCAAGGTGGACGGCTCCGGGGTCTGGTCGGTCGCCGGAGTGTCGGCGGAGCAGGAGCTGGTCAAATTCTCCCCGACTCAGGACGACAGCCAGGTGACGGCGGGCCTTATGCGCCACACCCTGGAGCGGACCTCCCGGACATTCAATTTGACCGCGGCGGTCACCTCCTTTGTCCCCAAAGACAGGAATGTGGAAATTCTCCTGGTGTCCATTGAAAACGGGGGGACATACAGCCGGGAGCTGTCTGTCTACGGGGCCATCCCCATCTACGGCCGCAGCGCCGCCAACCTCCGGGACCACCGGAACGTGACCTCCATGCTCCACCGGATTAAAACAACAGAGCATGGCGTGCTAGTGAAGCCCACCATGTCCTTTGACGAGCGGGGCCACCGTCGCAATGAGACGGTCTACTATGTGCTGGGCTGTACCGGAAGCGGCGGCGCGCCGGAGGCGTTTTACCCCACGGTGGAGGAGTGGATCGGGGAGGGCGGCGCCTATACCCACCCCCGTGCAGTCTACGAGGGCCGTCCGGGCCGGAGCGCCGGCTGTGAAGCCGCCGGGCGGGAGGCCATGGGTGCGTTCCGGTTCCCCGCCGTCACCCTGGAGCCCGGACAGCGGGCAGAGTACATCCTCCTTCTGGGGGCGGAGACCAGCGAGGAGGCCGTTCTGGAGACGTTCCGGGCCTGCGATACCACAGCCAAGGTGAAGGAAGCTTTGGCGGCGGCGGAGGCCTACTGGCAGGAGCAGGTGAATGTCCGCTATCATACAGGAAATCCCGATTTTGACCGCTGGATGCGGTGGGTCAGCTTTCAGCCCTTCCTGCGCAGGCTCTATGGCTGTTCCTTCCTGCCCCACCACGACTATGGCCGGGGGGGCCGGGGCTGGCGGGACCTGTGGCAGGACTGCCTGTCCCTGCTGCTGATGGATCCCCGAAACGTGGGGGCCATGATTGAGAAAAACTTCGGCGGCGTCCGGGTGGACGGCACCAACGCCACCATCATCGGCGCCGGGGACGGAAACTTTATCGCCGACCGCAATGGCATCGTCCGGGTATGGATGGACCACGCCCTCTGGCCCCAGATTACCACAAAGCTGTACATTGACCAGACCGGAGATATTGGTATTTTGAACCGGGAGGTCCCCTATTTCAAGGACCGGCAGGTGATGCGGGGGGAGGAGTCCGACCCCAAGTGGAGCGGGGAGGAGGGTTCCCTCCAGCGCGCGGCCGGGGGCGAGGTCTACCGGGGCAGTATTCTGGAGCATCTGCTGATTCAGCAGCTCGCCGCCTTCTATGACGTGGGGGAGCACAACATCTACCGCCTCCGGGGGGCGGACTGGAACGACGCCCTGGATATGGCGGAGGAGCGGGGGGAGAGCGTGGCCTTCACCTGTGCCTACGCCGGCAACCTGCGGGAGCTGGCGGAGCTGATCCGCCGGCTGGAGCGGGACGACCCCGGCGGAACGGTGGAGCTGATGGAGGAGATCACCCTTCTGCTGAGTCTGCCCGCCGCCTGTTATGGCAGCGTGGCGCAGAAGCGGGAGGTGCTGTCCCGATACGCCGCCCGGTGCCGCCACACAGTCAGCGGGAAGCGGGTCCGTGTCCCCCTGTCCGCCCTGGCCATGGACCTGGAGGGGAAGGCGGATTGGCTGACAAAGCATCTGCGGAGCCAGGAGTGGATCGGTGCCGGCCCGGGCGAGGGCTGGTTCAACAGCTACTATGACAACCACAGCCGCCCGGTGGAGGGGATTCAGCCTGACGGCAGCGTCCGGATGATGCTCACCGGGCAGGTGTTCGCCATTATGAGCGGAACGGCCACAGAGGAACAGACGAAGGCCATCACCCGGAGTGCGGACCGGTATCTCTATCAGAAAGAGATCGGCGGCTACCGGCTGAACACGGACTTCCACGAGCTGAAAATGGATATGGGCCGCATGTTCGGCTTTGCCTACGGGGAGAAGGAGAACGGGGCGGTTTTCTCCCACATGACGGTGATGTACGCCAACGCCCTCTACCGCCGGGGCTTTGTCCGGGAGGGGTACAAGGCCCTTCAGACTCTGGCGGACACCGCCATGGACTTTCAGACCAGCAAGATTTATCCCGGTATCCCGGAGTATTTCAACGGGGAGGGCCGGGGGATGTACCACTACCTCACCGGCGCGGCCAGCTGGTATATGCTGACAGTCATCACCCAGGCGTTTGGCGTCCGGGGGGAGGGCGGAGACCTGGTCATCGAGCCAAAGCTGGTGCGGGAGCAGTTTGACGGAAACGGCGAGGCGGCCATCGACTTCTCCTTTGCCGGGAAGCAGTTCCGCGCGGTGATCGTCAACCAGGCGGGCAAGGATTTTGGGGAATATCGCGCCGCCAGAACGGTGCTCAGCCGGGAAACCATCAGCGCCCTGCCGGAGCGCGGGAATACCATCAGAATCGAATTGACATAAGGAGGCGTTATCACCATGAGGTATGGATATTTTGACGAACAGGCCAGGGAGTATGTCATCACCCGGCCCGACACCCCCGCTCCCTGGGCCAACTATCTGGGCTCCCCGGAGTACGGGGCGCTGATCTCCAACAACGCCGGGGGCTACAGCTTTGTCCGCTCCGGGGCTAACGGGAGAATTTTGCGCTATGTGTTCAACCAGTTTGACCAGCCGGGGCGGTATCTCTACCTGCGGGACAACGAGGACGGAGACTTCTGGTCCGCCTCCTGGCAGCCGGTGGGCAAGGATTTGGAGATTTACCGGAGTGAGTGCCGCCACGGGACCGGCTACACCAAAATGCTGGCCGATTACAGCGGCATCCACAGCGAGGCGCTGTACTATGTCCCCCTGGACGCCTCCCACGAGGTGTGGCTGCTGTCTGTGACCAACCGCTCCGACCGGCGGCGGGAGCTGACCCTGACGGGCTACGCCGAGTTCACCAGCAACGGCAACTACGAGCAGGACCAGGTGAATCTGCAGTACTCCCAGTTTATCACACGGACCCTGTTCGACCGGGACCGCATCCGCCAGCAGATTCACGGCAACCTGGACGCCCAGGACAGCGAGGTGGACGACAAGCGGGTGATCGAACGGTTCTTCGGCTTGGCCGGGGCGGCGGCGGCCTCCTTCTGCGGCGACAAGGCAGAGTTTTTAGGTCCCTACCGGGGCTATGGCAATCCTGTGGGCGTGGAGCGGGGCGACCTGGGCGGAGAACTCAACTACAACGGCAACAGCTGCGGGGCTCTGTCCGCCGTTGTGACCCTGGAGCCGGGGGAGAGCCGGACCGTCGCCTTCCTCCTGGGGGAGAAATCCAACCGGAACAGCGCCGCCCTGCTGGACGCCTATCAGGACCCGGCGGCGGTGTGCGCCCGGGAGCTGGAGGCGCTGAAGGCCTATTGGCATGGAAAGCTGTCCCGCTTCCAGGTCAAGACGCCCTGTCCCGAATTTGACGCCATGATCAACACATGGAACGCCTATAACAGCTTTATCACCTTCACCTGGTCACGGGCCGCCTCCTTCTTCTACTGCGGCCTGCGCAACGGCTACGGCTACCGGGACACGGTGCAGGACATTCAGGGCATCATCCACCTGGAGCCGGAGGCGGCGGGGGAAAAGCTGCGGTTCATGCTCTCCGCCCAGGTGGACCACGGCGGCGGACTGCCCCTGGTGAAGTTCACCCACAGCCCCGGCCGCGAGGACACCCCGGAGGACGCCTCCTATGTCCGGGAGACCGGCCACCCCGCCTACCGGGCGGACGACGCTCTGTGGCTCTTCCCCACCGTCTACAAGTACATCGCCGAGACGGGGAAT
>CAJTSQ010000064.1 GCA_910578735.1 uncultured Oscillospiraceae bacterium | reverse complement strand
CCACGATGCGGCGGTACTGGCCGTACATGTAGCCGATCTCACGGCCGCCGCAGCCCAGGTCGCCGGCGGGGCAGTCGATGTCCTGGCCGATGTGGCGGTACAGCTCGGTGATGAAGGCCTGGCAGAAGCGCATCACCTCAGCGTCGCTGCGGCCGCGGGGGTCAAAGTCGGAACCGCCCTTGGCGCCGCCGATGGGCAGGCCGGTCATGGCGTCCTTAAAGGTCTGCTCAAAGCCCAGGAACTTGATAATGGACAGGTTGACAGAGGGATCAAACCGGATGCCGCCCTTATAGGGGCCAAGGGCCGCGTTGTACTGCACGCGGTAGCCGCGGTTGACGTGCCACTCATGGTTGTCGTCCTCCCAGGTGACCCGGAACTCAATGGCCCGCTCGGGCTCCACCATCCGCTCCAGCAGGGCGGCCTTCTCATACTCGGGGTGGGCGTTGATAACAGGCTCCAGAGAGGTGAGGACCTCCTCCACAGTCTGCAGGAACTCGGGCTCGTTGGCGTTCTTGGCCTTGGTGTCGTTCAGGACTCTCTCGATGTACTTGTTCATAGCGGCATTTCCTCCTAAAATGTATGTAGTGTATGCAGATATTCGCGTTTTGACGGAAATCCTTCATCCCTTTGGGCGGGAAGGGCTCTGTGTGCCCTGATATGTCTATCATACCATAAACCGGCCGGGTGTAAATCACATCTTTTGTGGAGGTTACCACAACGAAAAAGCTGTGGTAATCTTTTGCCGCAGCCCGAAACGGCTGTTCCCCTGGTGGAAACAGCCGTCTGTACACAACATGCAGGAATTCAGTCAAACGCCAGGCCCAGGTAGCCCGTGGCCTCCCAGTCCCAGGCCCGCTCCAGCGCCGGGTCCAGCCACTTGAGCATACCAAACCTGTGCCCCGGCAGGGGCCCGCCCCTGTACGGGGCCCGGACCTCCCAGACATCTGCGTGGAGCAGGGCGGGCATCTCTTTCAGGAAAATCTCCCTGGCCTCCTTCGGGCCCAGCAGCTCTTTGATGACCGCCGATCCATTGTCCGCCCGCTCCAGGCAGAGCAGCACGCTTCCCTGTTCGGTGGGCACCTGATACAGCCCTCCACCGGACAGCTGGCAGCAGCCGGCCTGATAAGCCAGGGCGTAGTCCGGATAAATGATGTGGGGGATGTCCTGCAGAAGGGGCTCCCGCCGTCCGCCGTACTGTCCGGGCTCCAGGGGCTCCAGCGTCAGCGAGGAGGGCGGCGGGGGTGGCGTGCCGGGGAAATCCTCCCGCCAGCCCACCAGCCGGTCGTGGATAAAGCACTCCCGAAATCCGTTGGCCCCAAAGAAGTTGTGGAGGGAGGGCTCCGCCGGAACGGTGCTCACCGCCGACAGGCCCAACTCGCGGAGGAAGCGGTCCGCCCAGGCCAGCAGCTGGCCGGAGAAGCCCCTCCCCCGGCACGCCGGGTGAGTGGCCACGGCGTAGAGGTAGGCCGTCCAGTACATCCCCCGGCCAGGAACGCAAAAATTGGTGTCGAACCAGGCGGCCATGGATCGGACCGCCCCGTCCTCCTCCAGCACCAGCATGTGGTCTGGCCAGTAGGCGGTCTGGAAGTAGTTGTCCAAATAGGCGTCGCTGTCTCCAAAGGCCAGCTTCCACAGCCCCCGCAGGGCAGGGACGTCCTCCGGGACAGAGGGGCGGACAGTTATCATAGGGAGTCCTCCTGATGAAATATCAATATCCCGGGTAGATATCGCTCTTTTTGGGCATGATGAGGGCGCAGATCAGGTAGGCCCAGAAGCCCAGGCTGCCGCAGAAAGCGGCGATGACCCAGATGACCCGCACCAGGGTGGGATCGATGTCGAAGTACTCCGCAATGCCGCCGCACACACCGGCTACCATCTTATAGGGGCTCTCGGTCCGATACAGTCTTTTGTTTCCCATAAGTCAATCGCTCCTTTAAAAAGTATGTCAGGGTCTGTTTCTGAACTATATCATACGCCTTATGGATTGAAAATACCATAGGAAAAGAATGAAGAATTGATTAAAATTTCAGGGGACGGAAATTCCTCTGTCCCCTGGGTCATTTTTAAAATTCTGTTATCTTGTGTATTTTTTGAAGTGACAGTTTTTGCAGCTTTTAAAAAACAGGCAGGTCGTGGCTTCCGAGACAGGAAAACGCGCCGGAGGAGGGTCCTTCGGCGCGTTTTGGCAGTCTGAAGCCCAGTCGGGCTATAAATGTTTGTCAGTATTCAACAGCAGCCAGATCCCCCGGGCCAGCAGGGCGGCGGAGATGGTAAAAAACACCTCCAGCGCGCTGGTCACCATCCCGGGGATGAGAAACAGCACGGCGCAGACCAGCACAATCAAGCCCCAGGCCCTCAGCGGACGTGCCCAGCGATCCGGGCCAGTCTGCCGCAGGGCCAGCAGAGTCGCCAGCAGGGCCAGCATCAGCAGCACACAGGCCAGGGCAGCTAAAAACACGTGGAGGGCGGCGTACTTGGGAAAGTACTCCGGCAGATAGGGGATGGCCACGGCGTAGGCCAGGGACAGCACGGCGCACACAGTGAGCAGGCGGGTCCCCGCCCGCTCCCCCCCGGCGGGGGAGGCGGAAGGCCAGCCGGTTGAGCATCACAAAGAAGTAGCCGCCCGCCAGAATTCCCCAGTAGACGAACCCCCTGTAGTGGTCCGGCCCGGTGACGGCGATGACAGAAAAGTTGGTGCCGAACCACTGCACGCTCCCGGCAAAGAGGAGTGTGTAGGCGGGGATCAGGAAGCAGGCGAAAAAATCCAGCCAGAAATGCGAGGACTTTTTACTCATTTATTCTCCGCAGCGGCCACCAGGTCGCCCTTTTCGTTGAAGTAGACCGTCCGGATCTGACTGCCGGTGGACTTTATAATGTCGTCCAGCCGCAGGCCTTCCGAGACGGAGGACACCAGAGAGAAGGCCACCCCATGCCGGCGGGCCCGGCCGGTGCGGCCGATGCGGTGGATGTAGTACTCGTTCTCGTCAGGAACGTCGTAGTTGAACACCGCGTCCACATCGTCAATGTCCAGCCCCCGGGCAGCCACGTCGGTGGCAGCCAGCACCCGTATCTTGCCATCCCGGAACTTTTGCAGGGTCCGCTCCCGGAGGGACTGGGTGATATCCCCGTGGATAGCCTCGCAGGAGATGCCCCGCATCTCCAAAAGTCCGGCCAGCCGGTCGGTCATGTTCTTGGTATTGCAGAAGGCGATCACCCGCTCGTAGTCCCCCATCTCCAGCAGCCGGGCCATGATGTCCGCCTTCTCCCCCCGGTCGGCCTCCAGGCGGTACTGGGCGATGTCGGGCCGGTTCTCCTGGTCGGCCTGGACGGTGATCTCCACCGGCTCCCGCTGGTAGACCCAGGAGATATCCAGCACCTCCCGGGAGATGGTGGCCGAGAACATGCCCAGGTTTTTCCGGTTGGGCATCTGGTCCAGGATGTGGGTCACGTCCCGGACGAAGCCCATGTCCAGCATCCGGTCGGCCTCGTCCAGCACCACCGTCTCCACCTGGTCCAGCCGGACGGTGCGCCGCTTCATGTGGTCCATCAGCCGGCCCGGCGTGGCCACCACAATCTGGGGTTTCTTCTTTAATTGGTTAATCTGCCCGCTGATGGGCTGGCCGCCGTAGAGGCATACCACCCGCACCCCCTCCTTAAAGGCGCACAGGTCCCGCAGCTCGTCCTGAATCTGGATGGCCAGCTCCCGGGTGGGGGCCAGCACCAGGCCGGTGACGGCGGCGACGGCGGGGTCGGTGTGCTCCACCATGGGGATGCCGAAGGCAAAGGTCTTGCCCGTCCCTGTGGGGGCCTTGGCAATGACGTCCTTCCAGTCCATAAACCAGGGGATGGCCCCGGTCTGTATGGGGGTGGCCTCCACATAGCCCTTCTTCTCGATAGCCCGCATCAGCTCCGGGGACAGGTTCATCTGGTCATAGCGGCCGGTTCCGCTGACAGTTTGTCCGTTAATCTCCATAGTTATATCCCTCTTCTGTATAATCTATCAAGCTATATTATACCTATTTTTTCGGGATTGTCTATGGTTTTATCAAAAGAACCCCCCGCAGTCCGGAATGGACCGCGGGGGAGAAGAAAAACGGGTGATTACCAAGGGAATATGTTTCCGAAGGGCCACTGATAGCCGTTGCCGTAGTCATACGAGGGCTGCTGTTGCTGCTGGCCGCTCTGCTGCTGGTTGTTGGCCTCCGTTTCGGCGTTCTTCTCGTCGAAGGTGATGGTCAGCTTCAGCTCCTGCTGGTTGCGGATGACGGTGAGAGCGGCGGTGTCGCCCGCCTTGTAGCCGGTGGACAGGGCGGCGGTGAGGGCGGTGGAGGAGTCGATGGCGGTATCATCAATGGCGATGATGATATCGTTGACCTGGAGCCCCGCCTTCTGCGCACAGGAGCCGTCCGCCACCGAGAGGATCACCGCGCCGGCGGAGATGCCGTAGCGCTGGGCCTCTTGGGAGACGTTGTCCACTGTGACCCCCATATAGGGCTTGCCGGTGACATAGCCGTGCTCGATGAGGTCGGCCAGGATCTCCTTCACATCGTTGATGGGCAGGGCGAAGCCCAGGCCCTCGGCGGCGACGCCGGAAGATGATTGGGTGTATTTGGCGGTGGTGATGCCGATGACATTGCCATAGCTGTCAAAGAGAGGCCCGCCGGAGTTGCCCGGGTTGATGGCGCAGTTTGTCTGGAGGACGTTGAGGGTGGTGCTGGTCTGGCGGCCGTTCCCGTCAGTGTCGGTGGTGGTGATGAGCCGGTCCAGGGCGGAGACAATGCCGTCGGTGAAGGAGTAGGTCAGCTCGCCCAGGGGATTGCCGATGGCGTAGACGCTCTCACCCACCACCAGCTTGGAGCTGTCCCCCAGGGTGACAGGGGTGAGGCCGGTGGCCTCGATCTTCAAAACGGCCACGTCGTTGTCCTTCTCGCCGCCCACCAGCCTGGCGTCATACTTCCTGCCGTCAGCAAAGGATACCTGGATGGTAACACCGGAGTTCTTCACGGCGTTCTCGATGACGTGGTAGTTGGTGGCCACATAGCCGTCCTGGCTGAGGACAAAGCCGGAGCCCGAGGCGGCAGAGGTGGTGGTCTGACCCCAGATGTTCTGGGTGGTGTTCACCGTGATGCCCACGCAGGAGGCCAGGTTGGCGGCATAGAGCTGCTCTGGCGTCATGGGCTGGCCGTTGTTGGTGTTGACCACCGTCCGCACCTGGGGCCGGTCCTCCTCCTGGATGACGGTGGTGTTCTGGGGGAGCGCCATTTTATAGTAGAGGTAGGCACCTCCCACGCCCGCGCCGCCTCCGGCAATCGTGCAGGCCAGCACCAGGGCAATCACCCGGCCGACTCGCCCCCCCCGCTTTTTCCTGGGGGCCTGGGGGCCTCCGGTGCCGAATGGGGTGCCAGGCATGGTGGGCTCCGGGTCCTCGTACCGGCCAAAGCCGCCCCGGTAGCCGTCGTTTTCACTGTTGTAGAAGTTGAACTCATCCATAATTAAAACGCTCCTTTTGAAACGGGATAAAGTAGGTATGTCCTTTGACTGAAATTATCATAACGCGTAATTGTGAAAAAAACATGAAGAAAAACAAATATCTTTTTGAATTTTCCGGGAGAAAATGGAGGATTTTGTGAACGGAGAAGGGTTTTCCGGACACAGCGCCCTCTCTGCCCCTTGATATGGGGGAGAAAAAGTGTAAAACCCTCTTGACAGCCAACTCCATCGGTGTTATAGTTAGTTACACAAGTAATTAACAAACAGACAAGCGGACCTATAAAACCGCGGAGGTGATGAAATGCGGGGAACCTTAAACGACCAGTCCCTGATTTACTTGCAGATTGCCCGGATGCTGGAGGACGACATCCTCCGGGGGGTCTACCGGGAGGAGGAGCAGGTGCCCTCCACCAACGAGCTGGCCCGGGGGTATAACATCAACCCGGCCACGGCGGCCAAGGGCATTAACCTGCTGGTGGCAGACGGAATTTTGTACAAGCGCCGGGGCATCGGCATGTTCGTATCGAAAGGAGCGGGAGACACCGTGAAGCAGAAACGAAAGGCCTCCTTTTACGACGGCTATGTAAAGCCGCTGGTGAAGGAGGGGACCTCCCTGGCCCTCACCGGGGAGGAAATTACAGCTATGATTCAACAGGCTATTGGAGAGGAGAACGAAACATGAACGCTGGAATTTTAAAGGCCGAGGGCCTGTGCAAATCCTACAAGGACAAGGAGATCCTCCACAACCTGGACCTCACCATCGAACCGGGGAAAATCTACGGTCTTATCGGCCGGAACGGGGCGGGCAAGACCACCCTGCTGGGCATTCTCACCGCCCAGAACACCAAAAACAGCGGCTCTGTCACCTACAACGGCCAGCCGGTGTGGGAGAATCAGAGGGCCCTCAACGACATCTGCTTCTCCCGGGAGCTTCAGGCCACCCTGTTTTCCGGGCCTAACAACCTGAAGATCAAGCACTATCTCAAGTCCGCCGCCATCTACTACCCCAACTGGGACTTCGACTACGCCCTGCGCCTGCTGGACGAGTTCAAGCTGGAGACCAAGAAGAAGATCTCCCAGCTGTCCAAGGGCCAGATGTCCATGGTGACCATCCTGATCGCCCTGGCCAGCCGGGCCCCCATCACCATCCTGGACGAGCCCGCCGCCGGGCTGGACGTGGTGATGCGGGAGCGGTTCTACCAGCTGCTGCTGGAGGATTTTTCCCAGACCAACCGCACCTTCCTGGTCTCCACCCACATCATTGAGGAGGCCGCCTCTGTCTTTGAGCGGGTTATCATCCTGGATGAGGGCCGCATCCTCGAAAACACAGACACCGAGGAGCTCATCAGCCAGTTCCATTACGTCTCCGGCCGGGACGAGGTGGTGGACCAGGCGTGCCGGGGGCTGCAAATCCTGTCCACCCACCAGATGGGCCGGCACAAGACGGTGGCCGTCCGGGGGGACATGGTCAAGCTGGAGGCGGCCCGGGAGGCCGATGTGGACATCGCTCCCATGAACCTGCAAAACGTCTTCGTGTCCCTGTGCGGCCACGGGGACGCCCAGTAAGGGGGGAGCGAAATGGTGAAATCCTTCCGGTTTCTCCTCAGCTATTCCTGGGTCAACCTGGGGGCGATCTTTGGCTTTGCCGCCATCGTGATTGCGGGCTGTTACGTCACCGGCGTGCCCGATGATCCCAATGCGGGCAACCTCTTTGAGACCTACTACGCCATGTTCCCCACCATGATCCTGCTGTGTCTGTTCCTGTACGCCTTCGCCATGTGTACCAACAACCTGAATCTGGGGCTGTCTATGGGAGCCCGGCGAAGGGATTTCTTCTGGGCCGTTCAGGGCAATATGGCCTTCTACGCGGTGGTCTGCTGGGGGCTCCAGCTGTTCATGTCCGCCTTCCCCGCCCTGGCCGGCTGGGAGATACGGGACAAATGGGCCCTGCTGGACCTGTTCGACGGCCGGGTGTGGGTCTTCCCCCTGGTGTGCCTGGTGCCGATGGTGCT
>CAJTSQ010000063.1 GCA_910578735.1 uncultured Oscillospiraceae bacterium | reverse complement strand
GGATCCCGGCGATTTTACCTTCGCAGGAATTGAGCAAGCACTGAGCAATGGGCTGGTCACCTTCGTGTCGATGGTGTCGGTCGTTGGACTGCTGCTGCTTATCATCATGATGATAGCATTGGCATGGAACTATTTCAAACTCCTGCTGGAGACAGTAGAGCGCTATGTCCTAGTAGGGGTTCTTTGTTACACTTCGCCATTGGCCTACTCAATGGGTGCCTCCAAGGCAACTTCCCGCGTATTCCAGTCGTGGTGCCGCATGGTGGGCTCCCAGCTGCTCCTGCTGGTACTTAATGTTTGGTTCCTGCGTGCCTTCAACTCCTCTGTGGGACAATTCATTGCTAATGGAGGGGCGCTGACTACTGGCAGGGGCAGTATCTTTCTGTGGCTGTTCTGTGCATTGGCATTACTGAAAGTTGCTCAAAAGTGTGACAGCCACCTGGCAGCACTGGGACTTTCCGTCGCTCAAACCGGTAGCAGCATGGGCATGGAAATGCTGATGGCAGCCCGTGTCATCACCGGTTTTTCCAAAGGCGGCGGGAGTGCAGCGTCTATGTTCGGCGGAGCAGGAAAAGCGGGCGCTGCTGCAGGCAACGCTGCCAGCACAGCGGCGGGTGGTGCAGCAGGCGGTATATTCTCTGGCTTTGCCAGCCGGTATAAGCCCAACAGCTTTGTCCGGGACGCAGTGGTAGATGGCGGCTCCCGTATGGGTGCAGGCGGCAGTGTTGGCTTTGTAGGCCGTACCTTTGGCGGTATGGCTGCACGCAATGGCGCGACCCTTACGGCGGAGTCTGTATCCTCAGTGGCCAGCCGTCCGCCCAAGGTCTCCGGCACCATCGCCGGAGATATCGCAGACCGCAGCCTGCCCAACTATATGCCGCAGATGTCCAAAGGCGCAGCAGGCGGTATGAAGTATTGTGATACCCAGATCACCGGCGGACATATCAGCACCAAGGCTGTGGGTCCAGATGGAAAACAGGCCAATGTTGAACTGTTCAGTGCCGCTCAGTACGAGAGACCGGACAGCCCGCACAAGCAGGTTCAGGCCGCAGATGGAAGCCAGTGGTATCAGGTGGCCTCCGGCGAGGGGAGAGACGCATTTTATGCTGCTCCTAACTTTACTGGTGATTCATCTGAAACAGGTCAGGTATCTGAAGCGTTCCCCAGCGCCCCGCAAGACACGGTGCTGCGCACCGTAGACGAGGGTACCATAGAGGCCAGTTACCCAGACGGCAGCAACGCCCTATGGTACAGCAGTGCCTTCTATCAGGAGCCGGATGCGCCGCATGAGACGATCCAGGGTTCCGATGGTCTGAGCTGGTACGCGATGACGCCCCATGCCGCACCGCCGAAGTTTGAATCTGGGGCAGGTCCTGTCCCGCAAGTGGATGATGGAACGGGCATTCCGCCGCAGCCTGGTACTGGGACAGACAGTTCGTCCCCGCTTGGCGCTGGGAACGGTGTTTCGCCCCCGCCTGGCGTTGGGGCAGGCCCTTCGCCGCAGCCTGAAGCTGGCGGCGGGACTGATACACTTGGGCACACTCCGTTTGGCGCTGGAATCCCCGGGGCGTCCGCAGCGCCTCCGGCTGGTCCTGGCAGTGCTGCGGCCTATAACCAGGCGCTCTTTGGACAGTTTATGCCCGGCTTTACGCAGGAAATTACCACCGTGGATAGCTCCCGAGCCTCTGACGGTGTGCTGGAAGTCCGTCATGCGGACGGTTCCGGAACGGCCTTCTACGACCGCACCAGATATCAGCCGCCCCGGGGCGACTACCATGTCTATGAGGATAGCGGCGGCGGCCAGTGGTATGCGATTCCCGGCGTTGCCTCCGTGGAGCGCAAACCCGTTTATCAGGACGGCAAGCCTGTCTATGACGGTGACATCCTGCGGACTGTCAATGTGGAGTCCGTCCGCTATGCCTCCACACCCACACAGTTCGCACCTACTCCCAAGCGGCGGCCGGTCAACGACCATAAGCCGCCAAAACGCAAAACCTGACCGATGGCCCGCGCAGCCTGACTGGTGTGCGGGCCATCCCATATTCCATAGGAGGTGGTTCCATGTCTGACGAACAGCAGCGCTTTGGCGATGGTCAGGACGATTATCTGAAAGGCGCACAGAAGGCGGCGGAAGCCGCCAAAAAAGCTGGCGCAGCTTCGGCAAAATCCGCAGGCTCCGCTGCCGCTGGGGAGGCAACTGCCAATGCCGCTGCTGCGGTGACCAAGGCTGGTGTCACAGGCGGGAAAGCTGCCGCCGAAATCGCGGCGGGCACAGCTGCAGGCGGCCCATGGGGTGCGGTCCTGTCGGCGGCCTGGTCCCTGAGGCACACCTTGTTTAAGGTGCTGGTTTCCATTTGCCTGTTCCTGCTTTTTATCATTGTGGGGATTGTATCGCTGCCCTCTATAGTTGTCAACAACCTCTTTCACACAGACCCGTCTACCCTTGACATCAACGCTCCCACAAGCATTACAGCCAGCTTTGATGATGTATCCGGCGTAGTGTCCGACTGCATTCAAAACGGCTATGATATGGCTCTGTCCCGGGTAGAACAGATCATCTCTGAGGGTGGATATGACCATGACCTGTCAATGGAGGCGCTGATCAACAACGGGCTGATCTCCGCCGGCTATGATACCTGTTACACCCTGGCGGCTTACTCAGCCTCCATGCAGCAGCGCGGGACCAGCAAGGCGGATATGAAGGCTAAGCTGGATGCCGTTGCCGGACAAATGTTTGCGGTCACTTATGAGGTGAAAGAAACCACAAAAACGGTGGTGCCCGAAGCGGAAGAAGGCGAAGAACCGGGAGAGCCGGAGATTGTTACAGTACAGTATATGGTCTGTACCATCCACCCCTTTGACCAGTCGGTGATTCTGAGCGCATTTGGCATAGACGCCTCCGCGAAATATGACCAGTTCAATCTGACATATGGAGAGGCCATCACCAATATGTCCAACGCCTTGAAGATGACCATGTACGGGTCCCTGACCAGCGGCACAGTGCCGCCAATCACGGATGCTGAGCTGAACGCCTACCTGAACAGCCTCACCTGCAGCGGTACTCGGAAGGAACTGATGCGGGCGGCCCTGTCTTTGGTGGGAAGGGTGCCTTACTTCTGGGGCGGCAAAAGCGCTCCAGGCTGGAACGAGGCGTGGAACACGCCCAGGCTGGTGACCTCGGCGGGTTCCAGCAGTACCGGTACCATCCGTCCCTACGGGCTTGACTGCTCCGGATTCACAGATTGGGTTTACAAGACGGCTTTGGGTGTCAGTCTGCTGGACGGTTCCTGGAGTCAATGGGATACCACATATGCAATTACGGAAGCGGAACTGCTGCCTGGCGATATTGGCTTTATGGCAGCACCTGGAACAGTGCCTGTCAACCATGTACTGCTCTACGCTGGCCGGGGCGCCGATGGCAAGCAACTGTGGGTCCATTGCTCCAGTGGTGCAGGAGGAGTGGCACTCAATTCGCCGACCTATGTGACCCAATTCCGCCGCAGGAAAGATATCGACCTGGAGGCAGATTTTACACCTATGCCAATAGAACAAGGAGTCAATGATGGCTGAGGACAAAGAATATAGCAATATCTACACGATACCGCCCAACTATACGGATTCTGGTAAGCTGCTGGGCGGGATGCTGGAGACCCGCAATACAGTGGAAGCCGGCATCCTGCTTGTTTTAGCAGGTTACCCAGAACTGATGTGGCTCCACCTGTCAGTTACGGTCAAAGTGGTGGTTATGACCATAACCCTGCTGCCGCTGGGTGTTTTTGCCCTGATGGGACTGGGCGGCGACTCGCTGCTCCAGTACATCTCCCACATGATCATGTTTCTGGTACGGCGGCGGCAGCTTCATTATAGGAGGATCGGATACCATTATGGCACAAACACGAACAAGGGCCGCTCCAGGAAAAAACAGGCGGGCAGGTCCCCTGCCAAAGGAAAAGCTGGAGTTCGTCCAAGACTTCATCCCACTCAAAGAACTCAAAAACGGAATCGTCGAAACCACTGACGGCCGGTTCCTCAAGATTCTGGAGATTGAACCGATCAATTTCCTTCTCCGTTCTGACGAGGAACAGTGGGGCATCATCTCCACCTTCGCCAGTTGGCTGAAAATATCCCCTATGCGGCTGCAATTCAAATCTGTGACCCGCAAAGCGGATTCCGATCAGTATGTGGCCGGTCTTCAGACGGACTTGGAGCAGGAGACAGTGGAAGCCTGTCGCCAGCTGGGGGAGGGAACGATCCGGTTTATCCGGGAGGAAGGCAGCCGGGAAGCGCTGTCCCGCCGGTTCTTCCTGATTTTTCAGTATGAGGCCCCCAACGGACGGCGGCAGATGGATCCGGACTATGGCGAGATATATTCCGCACTTCAAGTGGTGACTCAGAACGCCCGCACCTATTTCGCTCAATGCGGCAACAGCATCGTACAGCCCAAGGACGAGGACGCATTTGCAGCGGAGGTGCTGTATATGTACTTTAACCGCCGCTCCTGCGTGGACGACCCCTTTCAAAACCGGCTCAACCGGGTAGTGGTGGATGCCATGGCCGCCAGGAAGCGGGTGGTGGGGATTGATCCAGTACCCCATATCCAGGCCTCCAACTTCATCGCCCCAAGGGGCCTTGACCTGACCCATCCCGGCTACCTTATCATGGATGGCATTTACTACACCTACCTGTATGTCCGTAAGAATGGGTTCCCTCAGATGGTCCGGGGCGGCTGGATGTCGGCGTTAATCAACGCCGGCGAGGGGGTGGATGTGGATCTGCACCTGCGCCGGGAAATCCGGGGCAAGACGATTGACCGGGTCGCCCAGCGCATTCGGCTTAACCGCACCAAACTGCGGGAACTTCAGGATACCTCTACCGACTATGAGGAGCTGGCTGGTTCTATCCAGGCTGGCTATTATATCAAGCAAGGTCTCTCCAGCCGGAACGAGGACCTGTTCTATATGTCGGTGTTCATTACGCTCTCCGCCGCCGGTTATGAGGAGCTTCTATGGCGAAAGCAGCAGATGACCGACCTGATGAAGTCCATGGACATCCAAGTATCGGACTGTATGTTCCAGCAGGAAGCTGCTCTGCGCTCTACGATGCCGTTTCTCTACATAGATTCCAGCCTGGAGCGGAAATCCAAGCGCAATGTACTCACCAGCGGAGCGGCGTCCACCTATATGTTTACCAGCTTCGAGTTGTCCGACGACAACGGCATCCTGCTGGGCCTCAACCGGCACAACAACTCTCTGTGCATTGTTGACCCGTTTAATACAAAGGTCAACAAGAACGCCAACTTCACCATCTGCGGAACGTCAGGAGCAGGCAAAACCTATACCATGCAGGTTATGGCGCTTCGTATGAGGATGCGGGGCATCCAATGCTTTATCCTGGCGCCTTTGAAGGGGCACGAGTTCAAGCGGGCCTGCCATAAGGCAGGCGGTTCCTACATCAAGCTGGCACCCGGATCCACCGCCTGTATCAATGTTATGGAGATCCGCCCCACCATCACCCCAGAGATGGAGCTGATTGATGAACTGGACTACAGTGACATCGACTCCATGCTGGCCAGAAAGGTACAGCAGCTGATGATTTTCTTCTCTTTGCTGATTCCCGACATGATTTCTCCCTGCTGATCCCTGATATGAAAGGCGCTGATCAAGACCTATACCCAGTTTGGCATCACCCACGACAACACCTCGCTCTACACCGACACCAGCCGGACAGTGATGAAACCCATGCCCATCCTGGGCGACCTCTATGAGAACTTGAAGGAAAATCCTCTTACCACCCGGCTGGCCACCATCGTCAGCCGGTTTGTCACCGGCAGCGCCCAGAGTTTCAACCGGCAGACCAACGTGGACCTGAGCAACAAGTACATCGTACTGGACATCTCAGAACTGAAGGGCAAGCTGCTCCCGGTAGGCATGATGATTGCGCTGGATTATGTTTGGGACCAGGTAAAGGCCGACCGTACCAAGCGGAAGATGGTGTTCATCGACGAGATTTGGAAGCTGATCGGCGGCGCTGCCAACAAGCAGGCGGCTGAGTTCTGCCTGGAGATTTTCAAAATCATCCGCGGATACGGCGGCGGAGCCCTGGCTGCTACTCAGGACCTGTCCGACTTCTTTGGCCTGGAGGACGGACGCTATGGACGGGCCATCCTCAACAACAGCAAGACCAAGATCATCCTCAACCTGGAACCAGACGAGGCCGAGTATGTTAAGGATGTCTTGAAGCTCACCCGCACAGAGATCCGCAGTATTACCCAGTTCGAGCGCGGCGAGGCGCTGATCTCCAGCAACAGCAATAAGGTACCGGTTATCATCAAGGCATCCAGGGAGGAACAGCAGATGATCACCACCGACCGGGCCGAACTGGAGGCCATGCTGACCGAAATGAAAGCAGTCGCGGACCTGGCCGAACGGAGCGGCATCCCGGCTGGCGAGGCGGACGAAGAAAACGCATAAGCTCCAAAAAACGTATTTACCCCAATTATACGCATGAAACGAGGTGGATCTATGCTATTGCAGGAAGAACAGTATATCATACACTGGCTGACTCAGTACGGGGCGCTTACCAAGACGCAGGTGGTCCGACTGCTGAAGGATAAGCCGCCGCAGACCGCTGAGAAGATTATCCGCAGCCTCAAGCGGGAAGTGATGCTCCATGACATCTCCGGCGGCTACTATCTGGGTGTTGACCCCATGTGCCAGCCGGAGCAGCGTATCATCCTGTCGGTGTGGGTGCTGCTGCAGTTTATCGACCATGTGGAGCCTATGGCCCACTATCCAGCCACTTATCCCTCCCAGATTTTCTTCCTCAAGGAGAATATGGGCTATGAGATCGTGGTGCTCTACGATGGGGAGCAGCACCTGGCCCGGCTGCTCCAGCCCCAGGAGGACCTGCGCTATATCTTTGTCCTGCCCAGAATCTCTATGGCCCAGGAACTGGTGCTGCCGAATGTCCCCTGCCTGTTCGCCACAGTGGACTACAACGGCCAGGAGGTCCCTACCGTCAAATTTTACACAGAGGAAGGAGGCGCACAGAATGGCTCAGACTGATTTTGGCCGCGTTCTGTCAAGAACGGAAGTGCAGTTCAAACGGGCCTCTGACGCTTTGACACAGACAAGACTCTTTTCGGAGCAGAGCAACCTGAACGCCGCCTATGAGGCGGCGTTCAGGTTTGAAGCGATCCTGGAGCAGGCCGTTCTGCTGGCGCGGGCGCTCCCCGCCTATACGGGACGGCCCAAGGTGCAGGAGGCGGTGGACGCTTTGATGGAACAGGCCATCCCCATTGAAATGGGCTACACCGAGTTGGGCTGGTTTTGCCTGCGGATCCCCGCGCTCCTCCCCAAGAAGGGGAGTGGTTCCCCGGTCTATATCCAGCAGGCCCTCTATCCGGCTATGAACCGGTTCTTCAAAGGCAAGGTGCCCGCCAGCTATTCTGACTGTGTGCTGATCTACCGCCATGTCTATGACAGCGCCCGGCCAGAGCGGGCTTGGCGTGACCACGACAACATTGAACAGAA
>CAJTSQ010000062.1 GCA_910578735.1 uncultured Oscillospiraceae bacterium | reverse complement strand
AGTGCAGCAAGCCCACCCGGCCCGCACACAAGCTGCTGGCCGATGGCAAGAAGATCCGCGTCTGCAAGAAGTGCGGCGCTGAGATTTAAGAGAGGAGGAGCGAAATGGCTAATACACCTAACCTGAAGAAGCTGTACCAGGACGAGGTCGCTCCTGCTCTGATGCAGAAGTTCGGCTACAAGTCCACCATGCAGATTCCCCGCCTGGAGAAGATCGTGGTCAACGTGGGCTGCAGCGAGGCCCGTGAGAACGCCAAGGTGCTGGACGCCGTGGTCAACGACCTGACCACCATCACCGGCCAGAAGGCGGTCATCACCAAGGCCCGCAAGTCTGTGGCGAACTTCAAGCTGCGGGAAGGGATGGTCATCGGCGCCAAGGTCACCCTGCGGGGCAGCAAGATGTGGGAGTTCCTGGACCGCCTGTTCAACGTGGCCCTGCCCCGCGTCCGTGACTTCCGGGGCATCTCCGCCGACGCCTTCGACGGCCGGGGCAACTACGCCCTGGGCGTGAAGGAGCAGCTGATCTTCCCCGAGATCGAGTACGACAAGATCGACAAGATCCGCGGCATGGACATCGTGGTGGTCACCACCGCCCAGACCGACGAGGAGGCCCGTGAGCTGCTGAAGCTGGTGGGCGCTCCCTTTGCTGGCCGCTAAGGAGGAGGAAGAGTTATGGCTAAAAAGTCTATGATCCTGAAGCAGCAGAAGGAGCCTAAGTTCTCCTCCCGCCGCTACAATCGCTGCAAGCTGTGCGGCCGTCCCCACGCCTACCTCCGGGACTACGGCATCTGCCGTATCTGCTTCCGCGAGCTGGCCTACAAGGGACAGATCCCCGGAGTCCGCAAGGCCTCCTGGTAAAAAGAGCAAAAATGTCCGGAACGGAGCCGAAAAAAGCTCCGTTCCGGCATATCTCTGTCCACATGTTCGTGTGTTCGGGCGAAGTTTTCCTTGCAAATCCTCCCTTTCGGGAGTATAATCAATCGTTGTGTCCCCGTGGGACAAGGAAAAACATTTTCCACGCAGCCGTGCGTTCAAATCTTGTGTACCCATAGAAACTCCCAAACCCTTGGGAAAGTGCTGTGGCCGCAGGGGGGAGCGCGCGCAATCAGGTCAAACCCGCTTATGCGGTTTTGATAGGAGGACCCGGGCCCAACGTGTACAGGCCCTGGGAACTTCTCGATAAAAATGCGCCTGACCCAACCAGGCGCGGGGCGGTCAACAGGTCGCAGGAACGACCTAACCTGCGATACCTTGCCGTCTTTACCGGCTAAAACCGGTAATCTGTATAGGAGGTAAACACGCATGCAAATCACCGACCCTATCGCGGATATGCTGACCCGTATCCGCAACGCGAACAACGCAAAGCACGACACCGTGGATGTGCCCGCGTCCAACATGAAGAAGTCCATCGCGCAGATCCTGCTGGACGAGGGGTATATCAAGAACTTCCAGCTCATCGACAACGGCACTCAGGGCGTCATCCGCATTGCCCTGAAGTATAACGCCGGCAAGGAGAAGGTCATCTCCGGCCTGAAGCGGGTGTCCAAGCCTGGCCTGCGGGTGTACGCCGGCGCCGACGAGCTGCCCAAGGTCCTGCGGGGCCTGGGTATCGCCATTGTTTCCACGTCCAAGGGCGTCATGACCGACAAGAAGGCCCGCGAGGCCCATGTCGGCGGCGAAGTCCTGGCATTTATCTGGTAAGGAGGGTTATAGGATATGTCCAGAATTGGTAGAGCTCCTATCGCCATTCCCGCCGGAGTGGAGATCAAGGTAGAGGACAACAACGTTGTCACCGTCAAGGGCCCCAAGGGCACCCTGACACAGCAGTTCAGCCCCAGCATGGCCATCGCCATGGAGAACGGTGAGCTGAAGGTCACCCGTCCCAACGACGCCAAAGAGAACCGGGCCCTTCATGGCCTGACCCGCACCCTCATCCACAACATGGTGGTGGGTGTGACCGAAGGCTTCAAGAAGGAGCTGGACGTGAACGGCGTGGGCTACCGCGTGGCCAAGGAGGGCAACAAGCTGGTGATGAACCTGGGCTATTCTCACCAGGTCATCATGGAGGAGGTCGCGGGCATCACCATCGAGGTCCCCTCCCCCAATAAGATTGTCATCCACGGCTGCGACAAGCAGCAGGTGGGCCAGTTTGCCGCCGAAGTGAGAGAGAAGCGTCCCCCCGAACCCTATAAGGGCAAGGGTATCAAGTATACTGAAGAGGTCATCCGCCGCAAGGCTGGTAAGACCGGCGCCAAGAAGTAATAAGGAGGTGTGCCACTTATGATTAACAGACCCGATACCCGCTCCCAGCGCATCAAGCGCCATAAGCGCGTGCGTGCGAAAATTTCCGGCACGCCCGAGCGTCCCCGCCTCAGCGTCTTCCGCAGTGAGACCAACATCTATGCCCAGATCATCGATGATGTGAACGGCGTCACTCTGGTCTCCGCGTCTTCCCTGGAGAAGGACTTTAAGGTGGACGGCACCAAGTCCGATGCCGCCAAGCAGGTGGGCGTAAACGTGGCAGAGCGCGCCAAGGCCAAGGGCATCGACACTGTGGTCTTCGACCGCGGCGGCTATGTCTACCACGGCCGCGTGAAGGCTCTGGCCGAGGGCGCCCGCGAGGGCGGCCTGCAGTTCTAAGGGAGGAGGAAGTAACAAATGGCTAGATTTGAGAGAGAGCCCAGCGAGTTCGTTGAAAAGCTGGTCTATCTGAACCGCGTATCCAAAACCGTCAAGGGCGGCCGCGTGGCCAAGTTCTCCGCCCTGATGGTGGTGGGCGACGAGAAGGGCCGCGTAGGCTTCGGCCTGGGCAAGGCCGCCGAGGTGCCCGAGGCCATCCGCAAGGGCATTGAGGACGCCAAAAAGAACATGATTAACGTGTCTCTGTCCGGCACCACCATCCCCCATGAGGTGATCGGTGAGTTCGGCGCCGGCCGTGTGCTGATGAAGCCCGCCGCCCCCGGTACCGGCGTCATCGCCGGCGGCCCGGTGCGTGCCGTGATGGAAGCCATCGGCATCAAGGACATCCGTACCAAGTGCCTGCGCTCCAACAATCCGCAGAACGTGGTCTCCGCCACCTTCCAGGGGCTGAAGTCCCTGCGCACCCCCGAGGAAGTGGCCCGCGTCCGCGGCAAGAGCGTGGAAGAGATCTTGGGTTAAGGAGGGTCAAAAATGGCTAATCTGAACATTAAGCTGGTCAAGAGCCTCAACGGCCGCATCGCCAAGCACAAGGCGACCGCCGAGGCCCTGGGCCTCCGCAAGATCGGCGACAGCACCGTGCAGCCTGACAACCAGGCTACCCGGGGCAAGATCGCCCATATCGGCTACCTGCTCCAGGTGACCGAGGAAAACTAACGAGGAGGCGCACGACATGAATCTGCATGAACTTTCCCCCGCCCCTGGCTCCAACACCAAGGCCTACCGCAAGGGCCGGGGCGCCGGCTCCGGCAACGGCAAGACCGCCGGCCGGGGTCACAAGGGCCAGTGGGCCCGTTCCGGCGGCGGCGTCCGCGTAGGCTTTGAGGGCGGCCAGATGCCTCTGGCCCGCCGCCTGCCCAAGCGGGGCTTCCACAACATCTTCGCCAAGCCCCTGGAGGCCATCAACGTCTCCGCCCTGGAGAAATTCGAGGACGGCGCCACGGTGGATGTCGATATGCTGCGGGCAAAGGGCATTCTGACCAAGTGCCAGTACGGCGTGAAGATCCTGGGCAATGGCGAACTCTCCAAGAAACTGATTGTAAAGGCTTCCGCTTTCTCCGCCTCCGCCAAGGAAAAAATCGTGGCTGCCGGCGGTAAGTGGGAGGTGGTCTGATTATGATTCAGACCATCCGCAACGCTTGGCGGGTGCCCGAACTGAAGAAGAAGATGCTGTTCACCATTATGGCGCTGCTCATCTTCCGCCTTGGCTCCGCCATCCCCGTGCCCTATATCAACGGCGACGCCCTGGGCGAGTATCTGCAAAGCCAGAGCGGCACCATCCTGGGCCTGATGAACGCCATGAGCGGCTCCGCCTTCTCCATGGCCACCGTCTTCGCCCTGTCCATCCAGCCCTATATCAACAGCTCCATCATCATCCAGCTGCTCACCGTGGCCATTCCCGCTCTGGAGCGCATGGCCCGTGACGGCGGCGAGGAGGGGCGCAAGAAGATCGCTTCCATCACCCGGTATACCACCGTAGCCATCGCCCTGCTCCAGGGCTTCGGCTACTACTCCCTGGTTAACGGCTACGGCTTGGTGAACGGCGGGGCTCTGCCCAAGTTCTGGGTGGCCCTGGTCATCGTGATCTCCTTCACCGCCGGCTCCGCCTTCCTGATGTGGCTTGGCGAACAGATCACTGAGTTCGGCATCGGCAACGGCATTTCCATCATCCTGTTTGCCGGCATTGTCTCCCGGTTCCCCCGGATGGTCATGGACGGTATCACCGGTTTTCAGGCCTGGCTCACTGTGCAGGGCGGCGCCGCCAGCTTTGCGTCCAAGAACCCGGGCATGAGCGAAGAAACGGCCCAGCAGTATATCGAGGCCCTGAAGCCGGGCGCCCTGGCCCCCTGGGCCCTGGTCCTCATTGTGATCGGCATGCTGGCTCTGGTGGTCTTCATCGTCTATATCAACAACGCCGAGCGCCGTATTCCCGTGCAGTACGCCAAGCGCGTCGTGGGCCGGAAGATGTACGGCGGCCAGTCCACCCACATCCCCATGAAGGTAAGCATGGCTGGCGTTATGCCCATCATCTTTGCCCAGTCCATTGCCTCCCTGCCCGCCACCATCTGCGCCTTTATGGGCGTGACGGCGGAGAGCGAGGGCATCGGCGGAGGCATGATGCGGGTGTTCGACACCAGCAAGCCTTTCTACAGCATCCTGTATTTCCTGCTCATCGTGGGCTTCAGCTATTTCTACTCCACCATGGCCTTCAACCCCGTGGAGGTGGCCAACAACCTGAAGAAGAACGGCGGCTTTATCCCTGGCCTGCGGCCCGGCAAGCCCACCTGTGACTTCCTCATGAAGGTGCTCAACAAGATCACCATGTTCGGGGCCCTGTACCTGTCCGTAATTGCCATCGCCCCCATTATCACCGGCAATCTGGTGGGCTACAGCTCCCTGGCCATCGGCGGCACCTCCGTCATCATCGTGGTGGGCGTCGCCCTGGAGACCGTGAAGCAGATGGAGGCCCAGATGCTCATGCGGCACTACAAGGGCTTCCTGGAGTAAGGAGAGACGGCTATGAAATTGATCCTTTTGGGCGCCCCTGGCGCCGGAAAAGGCACTCAGGCCGAAATCCTCAGTGCCAAGCTGAATATCCCCACCATTTCCACCGGCAACATCCTCCGCGCGGCTATCAAGGACGGGACCCCTACCGGCCTGGAGGCCAAGCGCTATATGGACGAGGGCAAGCTGGTGCCTGACTCTGTGATTATCGGCATTGTGGCCGACCGCCTCCAGCAGCCTGACTGCGCCAAGGGCTTCATCCTGGATGGGGTGCCCCGCACCATTGGCCAGGCTGAGGCATTGGACGAGGCCGGCGTCACCTTCGACAAGGTGCTGTCCATCGAGATTTCCGACGGGGAGATCGAGGAGCGCATGTCGGGCCGCCGGGTGTGCCAGAGCTGCGGCGCGCCCTACCACGTGAAGGCCAAGCCCCCCAAGCAGGAAGGCGTGTGCGATGCCTGCGGCGGAGCGCTGACCCAGCGGGAGGATGACAAGGCCGAGACTGTCCGGAAGCGCCTGGAGGTCTACCACGCAGAGACCGAGCCCCTCAAGGGTTTCTATGAGGGCAAGGGCATCCTGGTCTCCGTGGCCAATCAGGACACCATCGAGGGGACCACACGGGTAATCATGGAGGCGCTGGGGCTCTGATGGCGCTGGAAATGATATCGTTAAAGTCCCAACGGGAGATTGAGGCTATGCGCCGGGCCGGGCGGCTCACCGCCCAGGCCCGGGCTCTGGCCGGCTCTATGGTCCGTCCGGGCATCACCACCTATGAGATTGACAGGGCGGTCCGCCGCTTTATCGAGAGCCACGGGGCCAAGCCCTCCTTTCTGGGCTACGGCGGCTTCCCCGGCTCGGCCTGCATCTCGGTGAACGAGGTGGTCATCCACGGCATCCCCGGCTCCCAGAAGCTGGAGGAGGGCGACATTGTCAGCATCGACGTGGGCGCCTTCATCGGCGGCTTCCACGGGGACTGCGCCGCCACCTACCCCTGCGGCCAGGTGAGCGAGGAGGCCATGCGGCTGATCCAGGTCACCCAGCAGAGCTTCTGGGAGGGCATCAAAAACGCCCGCCGGGGCTGCCGGGTAAGCGACATCGGCCACGCGGTCCAGGTCTATGTGGAGGCCAACGGCTTTTCTGTGGTCCGGGACTTTGTGGGCCATGGCGTGGGCACTAAGCTCCACGAGCCCCCCGAGGTGCGCAACTTTGGCCCCGCGGGCCACGGCCCTCGGCTCCAGCCGGGCATGACCATTGCGGTGGAGCCCATGGTGTGCGCCGGAGACTATCATGTACGGGTGCTGGAGGACAAGTGGACCACCGTGTCCCAGGACGGCTCCCTCACCGCCCACTATGAAAATACCATCCTCATTACAGAGGATGGCCCTGAGATACTCACCGTCACCGAGGACGGGGCCTATGTTTGATTACACAGGCCAGATCGTCCGGGCTGACGCAGGACGGGACAAGGGCGGTATCTTCTGCGTGGTGGGTGTGGACCATGAGAAAACCCGGCTGCTGCTGGCCGATGGGATGCGGAGAAAAATCTCCCGCCCCAAGGCCAAAAAGCTGGGTCATGTGACACAGCTGACCGACAGTCAGAACCTGTATGACCACCCCGTGGTCCACAGCCTGCAACAGGGAGAACCGGTCTCCGACCGGGCATTGAGACGGGCGCTGGCCGCCTTCAAGGAGGGATATTCGCTTGGCTAAAGACGATATGATCGAATTGGAGGGCGTCGTCACCGAGGCCCTGCCCAATACCACGTTCCATGTGGACATCGGAAACGGCCATATCATTCTGGCACATATTTCCGGAAAGCTGCGGATGAACTTTATCCGCATCCTGCCCGGCGACAAGGTGACCATTCAGATGTCACCCTACGACCTCACCCGAGGCCGTATCACTTGGCGCTCCAAGTGAGTTTAAGTAACTATCAACGACCGGATGGGCCGGGAGCCTTGCCTCCAGTCCACCGGGGCCGTTAGGCATTCAGGAGGTTTTAACAATGAAAGTCAGACCGTCCGTGAAGCCCATGTGCGAGAAGTGCAAAGTCATCAAGCGCAAGGGCAAAGTCATGGTAATTTGCGAAAACCCCAAGCATAAGCAGAGACAAGGTTAATTGGAGGTGCTGTAAAAAATGGCTCGTATTGCCGGTATTGACCTGCCGAGAGAGAAGAGAATCGAGATCGGCCTCACTTATATCTACGGCATTGGGCGCACCAGCGCCAACAAGATCCTGGCCAAGGCCGGGGTAAACCCCGACACCCGCGTGAAGGACCTTACCGAGGAGGACGAGGCCAAGCTGCGTGAGGTCATCCACGACTACACTGTGGAGGGCGACCTGCGCCGCAACGTGGCCATGGACATCAAGCGGCTCACCGAAATCGGCTGCTACCGGGGCATCCGCCACCGCAAGGGGCTGCCCGTCCGGGGGCAGCGGTCCAAGACCAACGCCCGTACCCGCAAGGGTCCCAAGCGTACCGTCGCCAAT
>CAJTSQ010000061.1 GCA_910578735.1 uncultured Oscillospiraceae bacterium | reverse complement strand
ATGCCAACGGCATCATCTCCGGCTACAACGCCACCACCTACGGCTCCGCCGACACCGTGAACGCGGTGCAGGCCGCCTCCATGATGATGCGCGCGCTGGGCTACTTCAAGTACAGCGAGGACTATGAGGGCGACTTCATCCTGTCCACTGTGAAGCAGGCCAGCCGGATTAGCCTGTTCAAGGACATCAAGGCCAACTCCCTGGACCCCCTGACCCGTAACCAGGTGGCCCAGCTGGCTCTGAACGCCCTGCGGTCCGACATGGTGGACTTCACCGGCGACGTCGGCTTTGAGGTCAACGGCGTCAAGGTGGGTTACCGCGCCGAGTACACCTCCCGCACCAGCACCGAGCCCAAGTACCGCGCCATCACCGGCCTGACCACCACGCTGAACACCAACAACCAGTACTACGTTCAGCTGGGCGAGCAGCTGTATGACGGCGACCTGCGCCTGATCGACACCGCTGCGGACGACTTTGACCGTCCCTCCCGCACCTGGGAGTACAACGGCAAGGCCATCGGCACTTACGCCAAGAAAGAGCTGCTGAACCAGGAGTACACCGTGGGTGTCACCGGCAAGAATCTGTATGATCTGCTGAGTGCCGCCACCATCAAGGAGTATGATGTCACCTACTATGTGGATGGCAAGGTGGATGAGACCATCAAGAACTCCAACATGATCCGCACCAACACCAAGGAGTATGACACTACCGGCAAGGGCGTGCTGACTCAGGTCTATGTGGACAACAACAAGAAAGAGATCACTATCGTCTCCATCCACACCTATCTGGCTCAGGCCACCGCCGATTACAATGCCAAGAAGGGCACTGTGTCCCTGAATGTCTTTAAGGACGATTCCACCGGCACCACCAAGACTGTCGATGTGGAAGTGGTTCCCGGCATCGAGGACATCAAGAAGGACGACTATGTCCTGGTCAACTGGGCCGAGATCGGCAACAAGAGCGGCACCTATGGCAAGATGGAAGTCGTCAAGGTTTCCGAGCCCGAGGTTATGACCGATGTCAAGCTGAACAAATATTCCAAGGAGTCCTACGTGGTCAACAATGGCACCCAGTATGACTACGGTAAGGACGGCGTGCAGAAGAACGACCTAGGCGAGTATAAAAATGACCTGCTGAAGGACTACACCTACAACCTGTACCTGGACCAGTATGGTTATCTGTCCGGCGTGGTTAAGTTCTCCGGTCAGGACCACTACCTGTTCCTGGTTGGCTATGACCGTCCCAAGAGCAACCTGTCCATGAGCACCGCTGACGCGGCTGTTATCTTCCTGGACGGCACAATGCAGACTGTCAAGGTTAATGTGACTGAGACTGATAAGAAGCTCACCAAGGATGGCAGCGGTAATCCTAACGTCGGCGGAACCGACGCAAATGTGGTCGATGCAACTAACTATCCTGTTCTGAAGAAGGCTACCGATGGCCGGCCTCAGTACAATAAGTGGTTCAAGTACACCACCAAGGGCGAGGGCGACAACGCTGTCTACACCCTGACTCCCGTTGGTGGTGACAGATGGATGGATGTTGCGGCTACCAGCTTTGCCACCAGAGGCATTAACACCGCAAGTGTCCGTCTCACCAGCACTGCTCCTAATGACAAGACCTACGCCTGGGGCAACGACGACTCCGTATTCATCACCGTGGAAGCCAAGAACAATGCAGTTGACGGCAATGTTACATATGGCACCGCCGCCATCACCAAGGTGAAGGATATTTACACCGGCATGGACGACACCGACCTGGAAGTGCAGGATAGTGCCGTTGTCGCTACTTACTTCACCAACAGTGTCTTCGCCGTGTTTGATGAAGATCACTACATTATCGGCGCTGTGGTCGTAGGCGACGCCAAGAACAGCAACAAGGATTATGCCTATGCTATCAAGGAGGCCAAGGCCGAGTGGATTGAAGGCGACTACACTTATTGGGTCTTTGAGGCTGTTGTGGACGGCGAAATCAAGGAGCTGACCGTCAAGGATGAGTATGACAGTACCATTAATGCCATTAAGGCTGTTGTTGGCACTGCCAACATCGCCAAGAGCGGCCTGATGAAGCTTACCTACGACAAGGACGGCTATGTGGTCGATGTTGAGACATATGCTTCTCAGAACAATACTGCGGAGAGTTCTGAACTCACTCCCAACAAGGTATATGAGAACGGCGATTATCAAGCCAGCGCTGACGTTGATCCTGACAAGTTTAATGCTTATAACCTTACTTTTGGTACCAATTTTGAGAAGAAACTGACTGGCGACGGACGTACTCTTTACATCAGCGATAAGGACGCTGGTCTGCGCCTGGCCAAGGATGCACCTGTGATTGTGGTTCAGGTGGAAGAGGATTCCAAGGGCAACCAGTCCATCGTCTACGACAGCTACAGCAACCTGCTGTCTGCCCGTCAGGATCTGGTCTCTGACACCGCCTACAAGGGCTGGATTTCCGCTGTGATTGGCGACAAGGGCGCTGAGTACATTGTTCTTAAGGAGAACACTGTTAAGGGCCTGGAGACCGACGACGGCTCCCACGATAACGACGGCCTGCCTCAGAATCGCGAGGAGCTGAAGCTGACCAAGGAAGATATGAACGACATTGAAACCAAGGGTCCCGTCGGAAATGAAACTGCGTTTAATGGTATTGGTCCCTTCCTGCAGCAGGGTCTGAACTACGATTACGACGATGTCACCGGCGTGCTGACCATCAGCGGCAAGATAACAAAGGCGTATGACAGTGACAACACGACCAATGTTCCCGGATTTGGTACGCCTAAGGACATGTTGACCAGCAAGCAGTCCAAGTATGTTACCTTCATCCCCATCCCGGTTGGTGACAGCTGGATGCTCTGGGCCGTGAGCAGCTTGACAAAGGCTGACACAACCGTTACTGCGAACCATGGCGGCAATGGTAATAAGCCGTTTACCATCACCTGGGACCTTGACTGGAGCAAGTTCGGGAAGACCGATGCAGAACTAAAGCAGTAATTTTAAGGCACACGCTGATAAACCACCCCCGGGCGAAAGCCCGGGGGCCTTTTACTTACTCTGACATGTCCAGTAACGCAATAATCTGATAATGCCGCCCTTGGGAGGCCATACCCTCAATCAGCGGTCCGCTCCAAGTGACAATGTTGCCCTCCCAGGTGAAGGTGACGTATCTGTTTTCGGGTAAAGACGGCAGCCCCGGCCAGAATATCATCGTCCCGCCCTCCAGGCAAGTGACAGTAATCAGCCAAGGCTTATGGGGAAAGGTGTGGGTGATGGGGCTTTTGCCCTCGCCGGTATACTGTGCCGTGTAAATCTGGCAGTTGCCCAGCCTGGCAATCTGTCCGGCCTGATTAGCCAGCGACTGCTCCAGGCCGTCCGCCCGGCGGTCTGCCGCCGCCAGGGCCCTGTCGATTTTGGCGTTGTCCTCGTTGAAGTCGGTCCGCAGGACCTTGTCCTCCGCCTCCCACTGGGACAGGCTGTAATGTTCTGTGTGATTGGTTGGCATAATGATTCCTCCTTAAAATGGATTCCATATATACGGGCAATCCCCTCGATGTGGTACGTTTCCATACATTTATTGGAAATGAGGAATCACTGCGCCCAAAAACAGGCGCAAAAAAGCCCGCTTCCGTCCAATAGGAAGCGGGCTTTTTTGTATGTTATCCCTTCAGGCTATCGGCCCAGGCGGCGTACTTGGCCACCTTGGCATCGCACTCCTCCCTGGTGGCGCCGTTGGCCAGGATGTAGACCTTGACCTTTGGCTCGGTGCCGGAGGGCCGGACGATCAGGCTGGTGCCGTCGGACATTTCGTAGCGCAGGACGTTGGACCCGGACAGCTCCATAGCGGACTTCTCGCCGCACTCCACACAGACCACGCTGCCGTCCTTGTAATCCTTCTGCTCCTTGACGGCCACGCCGGCGATCTCCGTGGGGGGATTCTGCCGGAGGTTTGCCATCAGCTCGGCCATCTTTTTCAGGCCGTCCAGGCCGGGCATGACCAGGTTCATGGTCTTTTCGCCGTAATAGCCATACTTCTCATACAGGGCCAGCAGGGCGTCGTACAGGGTCATCCCCTGCCCGGCGTACCAGGCGGCCATCTCGGACAGGGCCACCGAGGCGGTGACCGCGTCCTTGTCCCGGACAAAGGAGCCCAGCATGTAGCCGTAGCTCTCCTCATAGGACATAATCACATTCCCCTCGCCGCTGTTCTCCAGCTGATCCTTCTTCTGGGCCAGGAACTTAAAGCCGGTGAAGGTGTCAAAGCACTTCAGCCCGTTGACCTCGGCCACCTTCCGGGCCATCTCGGTGGTAACGATGGTCTTCAGCGCCACAGGCTTTTCGGGCAGCTTGCCCACCCGCTTCATCGCGCCGATCAGATAGTCCAGCAGCAGCACGCCGGTCTGGTTTCCGGTGAGTACCTTGAATTCGCCGTTTCCTGTGTTCACCATGATGCCCACCCGGTCGGCGTCCGGGTCGGAGCCCAGGATGAAGTCGGCCCCCTCCTTCTTGGCGATCTCCACCGCCAGAGCAAAGCCCTCCGGGTTCTCCGGGTTGGGGGATACCACCGTGGGGAAGTTGCCGTCGATCACCATCTGCTCGGGGACGCAGATGACCTGCTTCATCCCCAGCCGCTTCAGCGCCTCGGGGATGAGCTTGTGGCCGGTGCCGTGGAAGGGGGTGTATACCATCTTGAAGGTGTCCGCCACCTTCTCCACCGCGGCCCTGTCGTTGACCTGGTCCATGACGTTGGCCAGGAACTTCTCGTCAGTCTCCGCTCCCATTTTGGTGATGGGGGCAGGGGCGGCACAGCCCAGCAGGGGGCCGGTGAGCATGTCCAGCTCCCGCATGATCTTGGCCACCTCGTCCGCGTGCTGGGGGGGCAGCTGGGCGCCGTCCTCCCAGTAGACTTTGTAGCCGTTGTACTCTTTGGGGTTGTGGCTGGCGGTGACGTTGATGCCGGCGATGCAGCCGTACTCCCGAATGGCGAAGGACAACTCCGGAGTGGGGCGCAGGGACTCAAACAGCCGCACTGGGATACCGTTGCAGGCCATGACCTGGGCGGCGGCGGCGGCGAACTCGTCGGAGTGGTTCCGGCAGTCGAAGCAGATGGCCACCCCCCGCTGCACCGCCTCGGGCCCCTCGGCCAGAATCACCTGGGCAAAGGCCTGGGTGGCGTGGCGGACGGTATAGATGTTCATGCGGTAGGTGCCCAACCCCATGGTGCCCCGCAGTCCGGCGGTGCCGAAGGACAGTTGGTCAAAGAAACGGGACTCAATCTCCTTCTCGTCGTTTTTGATGGCCTCCAATTCCGCCTTCTCCGCATCCGAGAGGACAGGACTGGCAAGCCAGGCTTCATAAGTATCACGATAGGACATAATAACATTACCTCCTGCGGCTAAAAATTTACATTTACCATTGTACCACAAGAGAGGCAGGATTACCAGAGCTTTTTTGTCAGAATTTACAGCTTCAGCCGGGCCATATCCTCCGGCAGTGGGACGGAAAATTGCAGCTTCTCTTTTGTAATGGGATGGAGGAAGGACAGATACCCCGCGTGGAGGGCCGGACGGCCAATTAGGGCTTTGTCCTCTGTCCCGTAGAGAAAATCCCCGGTGAGGGGGTGCCCGATGTGGGCCATATGGACCCGGATCTGATGGGTGCGGCCGGTCTCCAGCTCCAGGTGTGCCAGGGCTCGCTCCCCCCAGCGCCGAAGAACCCCGTACCTTGTCCGGGCGGGCTTGCCGTCGGGCCGGACCATCTGTTCCATAAGGGAACCCGGCTTCGGCCCCAGAGGGGCGTCGATTACCCCGGAGGACGGGTCGGGCACGCCCTCACACACCGCCAGGTAGACCCGGCGGAACTCCGGGGTGTGGAGCTGCTTTTTCAGCACCTCCTGCGCGTGGGGGTGCTTGGCGGCAACCAGCAGGCCAGAGGTCCCCCGGTCCAGCCGGTGGACGGGGTGAAAATCCGCCTCCTGCCCCGAATTTTCGTAATAATGCACCAGAAAATTACCTAATGTATCATCAAAGTGCCCCGGCCCTGGGTGGACAGACACTCCTGGAGCCTTGTTCAAAACAATCAGGTCCTCATCCTCATAGACGATATCCAGCGGCCCGGGGGCGGGGACGATACCGCTGTTCCGCTCCGGGTTGGACAGCCGTACCGACAGCACCTGTCCCGCCGCCGGACGAAAGTCGGTGCGGACCCGGACGCCGTCCACCAGGATACCGTCCTCCAGCCACTTGATCCGCCGCACCACCGTCCCGGACAGCTGCAAATGGCGTTTCAGTAAAGTATCCACCTTGATACCCGCCAGCTCCGGCGTGACGGTCAGCTCCAGCCGGCGGCTCACAGCTTTCCGGACAGCCACAGGCTGGACAGGAAAAAGACGGTGGCGTAGAAGAATACGACCCCCACCAGGGCGTAGTAGGCCTCCATGCTCAGGGGCAGGACGATGAACAGGGACAGCGCCACCCCGAAAATGGTGAGTCCACCCGCCATTTGCGCGGCGGTGCGCATGATGTGCATTTCCCGTTCGTCCGTCTCTTTGATTTTGGCCTTCCGCTGAGCCTGGGGATGGGTGAGCAGGTATTGCGTGCGGATAAAAAGAATCAGAGCCCCGGCGGTGATACCGCTGGCCGCCCCCAGGTAGAAGCCCTGGGCGTGGTCGGACAGATGGCTGTCCGGCACCAGAAAAAACCAGCAGGCAAAGCCCACCAGGCCAATGCACAGCATCCCAATCGCCGCCCACCGGCGCTGCTTCAGGGACTTTCCATAGTCCCCGCTTCCCGTCAGCATTGCTTTTATCAACATTCAATTCCTCCTCATATCTTCTTGTTCCAGCGGTGAATGTTGATCATATAGAAGGTGCAGTGGAGGACGATTACCACCGACACCGCCACGCCCCACAACCCGCCTACGAAAATCTGGATGACCATAAACGCCGCCCACAGCATGTACAGCGTCCAGTACCAGGAGGACATGGCCGCCTTCTCCCGGATGGCCACGTTCCGTTCATCGTGTTCGCCCCGCTCATACTCCTTTTGCTGCTCCGGGGACATCCGGATGCGGCTTAGCGCAATTCCCACCGCGCCAAAGCCCAAAAGGACCCCGCCTAGCGTAAACAGAACAAGGCTGAGCCGCTCCTTGATCCGCTCCCCCAGCAGGAACGTGGTCAGAATCAGAACCCAGGCCGCCACGAACACCACATAGGGGGCCACTTTTTTACAAAATTTTTTCATACCAAACACCTCACAGTTTTAATATTTTCGGTTCAGCCACCAGCGGATGCAGAAGGAGAGGATATGCCGCCCGATCAAAACCCAGTACAGGGTATAGGCGATGAAGCGATTGTCCAGGTGCAGAGCGAACACCACGAAAAGTACCAGCAAGAGCCAGTCCTCCACCTGGTGGCAGTACCAGGCAGACCGCTCTAAGATCATCTGGTTGCGCTCGTCCTTTTGCTCCCGTTTAATCTTCTCCTTGCCGTGCTTGGCATCGTGGTATATACTGGCGGCGAGGACAGCAATCAAGAGGAGAATTTGAACCGTGAATAGCTTGTTTTTTATTCCAGGAGGCAAAAATGGCGCAAGGGAGATTCCCATAGACAGCAGGATGATACAGTTGAGTCCCTGCTCGAACAGGGTTGTTTTTCGATAAATCATGACGTCTCCTCCTCTTCAAACAGAAATACTTCCTCGATGGTCAGCCCGAAATACCTGGCAATCTTATGGGCCAGCAGCAGGGAGGCGTTATACCGGCCGCTCTCCAGAGAGATGATGGTCTGCCGGGTGACATCCACCCCGTCGGCCAGCTCGGCCTGAGAGATTTTCCGCGCCTTGCGCAGCTCAGCGATTCGGTTGGTCACCGGACCACCTCCTTTAAAACGGTTTGCGTTCCCGCCCCAGGGGCGGGGATATTGCACAAATAAAAGTAAAGCATGCTTTATTATCTGTAGTATAGCACGCTTTACATTTTGTGTCAAGCGAACTTTACATTTTTCTGAAATTTTCAATCCTGCTTTAAGTGTATATAGAATTTTTGTGTAAATTTCTCCCTCCTCGTCTACCAAATGTCTACCAAAAAACCCGCCAAGTCCCTGGGGCACAGGGGCTGGC
>CAJTSQ010000060.1 GCA_910578735.1 uncultured Oscillospiraceae bacterium | reverse complement strand
GGCTGGCCTTGCGGATAACCCTGCGACTGCTGGTTCTGAGCTGCCGGAGTGCCATTCTGCGCAGCAGGTGCGTTGCTGCCCTGGGGGGCCGTACCGCCAGAACTGGCCTGGCCATTCTTCTGGCCATTGCCGCTGCTGGCATACTCGATCTCGTCCAGGTACAGGACCACGCCTGTTCGGGTCTCATGGGTGTCCTTGGTCTCCCAGGTCTCCTCGTCATAGCGGGCGATGATGTTGATGTACGAGCCCTCCTTGAGCTTCATGCGCTTGACGCGCTCGCACATATCCCCAAACGCCTTGACGGTGAAGTTGAGCCAGCGGTGGTTGTTCTCCGCCTTGCTGTCGTAGACCCGTTTCCCGATCCGGAAGTTGGCAACCTGCCCGGTGTTTTCGCTATTGCTACTAAAATAGCGGACGGCGGGGTCGTCGTTATACCCCTTGGAGACAACGGCCTCCGTGATGATTAGTTTCAGCATGATGTGATGCCCCTTTCTGCAGGTCCTTCCCTGCCGTTGAAATAGTTTATTTCAACCCGCATTTTCGCGGGCAGAAAACAAAAAAAGTGCCAAACAGCGCAATAGCGCCATTTGACACTCTGAAACACGGTAACTTTGTTTCCTAAAGAAAACACGGTAACTATTGTCTTGATTATAGCATGATTATTCCAGAAGGTCAATATGCTATTCATCGCAGTTACCATGGTTCTGTGCGGGCCGGGTGTCAAGGACCCATCTGAGTTTTGGCCCCGCCGGAGCGCGGCAAGGACTCCTGCGGCGGCGGATAGTTCGACACCAACCATCTTTTCGTTCTGGGACCGTTCCAGCCAAACGGAATCCAACCGCTTTTATACTGCTTCCGCCCTCCGCCGGGAGTGTATAAGTGATAAACCGGGTATAGCCCATCGCCTTCCCCGCCTTGACAACGGCTCCGTAAAGTTTACTGCAAGCATTGGAGAAGGCGGGATCGCAGCACACACGATTGATCTCCAACGTAAGCCCATCATTTAGATGCCGCGCCTTCGGAACGCTGGCGATAGCAACACCAATATACCGGTCCTCGTTGGGAACAATCAGCCCAATGGAAAATTTATGGCCCTGCGGGGCTGCATTGTGGCGATGATAACGCTGGACATATTCCTTGGCCGCGCGAAACGACAGCGGCACAATCTTCAATTCAGTGGTAATCACATACCGCCCCCCGTCCACATAACGAAAACACGGCCATATATCTGGGCCGCCGCATATTACAAAGCGTTCAATCTGATGTGTGATGGGAATACGCAGACGAGTAAGTTTGTCATTCAGTACGGCTCGGTATGCCAGTGCTCCCGTAGCCAGTGCCACAGGGTTCAGGGACAGCACTGGGCGATGCAGCACGACAGGGTTGTCCAAAGGATAATATTCTGGCCCAGGCGCTCCAAAATGGAACACTCTCATGCCAGTGGGCAGTCGCCACTCCAGCCGGTCCATAATGGCATCAAACTGCGCATCGGAATAGACCTGGGAATCACGATACCAGACGCCCTCAATGTCGTATTGGAAGATGTGATAGACCATTAGGGCACGCTCTATGTGGGTGTGCCGGAAGTTCCGGCCGCTGCCGCCAGATAGGAGCCAAGCAGGTGTATCCCCCGCCACTCATAGATCGGAGTGCTGTCCTGCACATAGAACGAGATCTGGCTGCCCTCGCTTGGAGCTTTGTGGCGGCTTCGCAGTACGACCCGCAGGGCCTTCCCCTCAACCTCCATCAGAATAGCTTTGGGACGGCGCAGGACGGCGGTGCGCTCCACGTTCAGCACGGCACCGGTTAGGACCAGATAGCGGCCGCGCACAACCACCCGATAAAGGTGGCACCCGCTGACAGCCATCAGCAAGGCCAGCAGGAAAAAGGGCACAGCGATTGTCACGGTAAAGAAAACCAGACAGACATTGCCCGCAATCAGTGAACAGACGGCCAGCGCCAACCGAATCAAAATCTGCGTCTGCAAGGGCATGGGGATTTGTGTTCGCTCCATAGTCCCCCTCCTTCAAATCAGCAGCAGACGGCGGGTGCGCAGCAGCTCCAGCAAAGCACCCACTACGTTGTCACGAGCGGGCGAGTGTTCCATCCGTGTCTCCAGAATGCCATCGGGGATCGTCTCCGCGAAGTAGATCATCTCCGTCAGCCGCTGCCGGCCATCCTCGCCCAAAAGTGCGGGAGTAGGCTGGACCCGCCGCTCCTCCAGCCGGACCAGTTCGCTGGCGGTCAGACGCAGTCCCGCCTCATGGAGCCATTTCCAGATGCGCCGGACAGACCTGGTTAGGAAACGGTCTGTCCATCTCCTGCTGTTGGGGCAAATAACGCAGCCAATCAGGAGCCGGTAAGCAGCCAGTGTCCCGGTTTCCTCAGTGGTAATAACCAAGCCGCTGGCCTCCATGCGCCTGACTGCCTGCTCCCTGCCTTCTGGCACCGGCTGTGGGGCAAGTCTCGCCTTCTTCCAAAGTCCGGCCAGTTCCGGCCCCAGTGCGTAGGCACAGCCGCAACGGGATACATAGTCAAGCCCAGTCTTACTGGACTGTGTCAGTTCTCCTTTGGAGAGATACATCATAACTATCACCTCAATTTGCTTATTTGCCTACATTACACGTTCTGACCAGCAAAATTACAACAGCATCATCAAGATGACTGCCAAAATAATGGCCCCAACGGCGCCGAGAATGACCAGTATGATCCGCTTTACCAGTTCGGGATCCATCCCCTCACCTCGAACCCCGGCATCAACAGGCTGGATGTCATCGTAGTAACCGTCATAGTTTACATCCATTGGATCAATAGGTCTTGGCCTGCGCTGGGGCGCTTTGGGGGACTTTTCCTGCGGGGGGCGCTTCTTCTGCCGGCGGACACCCACCGGTCTCCCGGCAGGCAGAGACTTCCCGCACTCAGGGCAGAAAGAAGCGGCACTTCCCGGAAGGGAAGCGCCGCAATAGGGACAAAACTTCATTGTAATCCACTCCTTATCAATTTGCTATTCCGGCCTGTTGGGCCAGCCGCCTGCACAAGGGTGGACAATATCAGTATAGCACTAAAACATCCGGCTGTCATCAGCGCTGCCGCTGCCATTTGTACTGCCATAGACTTTGCCAAAAGCGCTGCCAAAGCCTGCTCCCGGCGCTGGGGCCGGTGGCGGTGCGGGGGGAGGAGCCTCCGTGCGCTGTGCCGTCGGTGCGCTCTCTTCTTGGCGTTTCTGCCCCTTTTCCTCAAAGCGAGGGGCATGGAGCAACCTCCACTCCGCTGTGTATTTGGCCGACAGCCACGCCTTGTAATGAGCTGTTGTGGCAAACAACAGCTCGTTAAGCTGCCGCCAGGTGAGGATGACGGACACATGCTGTTCCGGGTTCTTCCCAAACCGCGGGACAATCAGTCCGGTCTGGTTCTCCTCACCCGGTCCGCTGTCAGCGGTCAGAAAGTAGTCCGATTTTTCCGCCACCGTCAGCTTAACCACCCGGGACAGGCTTTTCCCATCCGCCCGCGCCTTACCGTAGTAGGCCAGCCGTTTGGCGGAGGTGCCGCCCAAATGCTCAAAAAGCGCATCCGATTTCCGATCATTTTTGTACTGCTGCATCCGCATATGGAGACTGCCGTTGGCGGCCTCCTGCGCCAGGACCAGAAACTGCGGCACATCAATGTAGATGTGGATATTGCTGGTGTACCGCTGCCCTGTGGGTCGGGACTTGTCGTAGGCCACAAATTGCAGGTGGATCTTGTCCAGGTGGAAGCAGTCGTTTTTGACCTCCACAAAACAGTTCCGGGCATCTTTGCGGATGATCTGGTCCCGATTATCGTTTTGTTTTTCCAATGCTCTATCACACTCCTTCAAAACAGTCTGATCTGAGTTTCCTCCGGAGGCGTCTGCGCTTGTGCCGCCTTCCACTGCAGATGCAGTTCATCAATCCGCTGGTCATCCAGCAGCTTCTCTGCCCGGCGCCGCCAAAGATCGTCCAGGCCGTTCCAGCCGCAGGTTAGCAACATTTGTTCCACCTTGCGGATCCGCTGCTTTTTCGCAGCCTCCCGCCGCGCCTTTTTCTGGGCCTTGGCCGCCTTCAAGCTGTCCGCCGCGTGGGTTACCTGGATACCGTTGGCCACATCCTGGAGATCCAGGAGAATGTCCCTGGTATCCATCCGGGCAGCCCTCAGGTTCAAAACCTCAATTTTCAGCGTTGGATCAAAAAACATTGCTCTCTGATAGCGGCCCATAGCGCGCTGCTCCGCGTCCTGACGTCCGTACCGGACAATGGCCTCACAGATGGTCATGGACACCGTTTTCTCCAGCAGTTTACAGCCCTTTTCGATACTGACCCGCTCCTCGTCCGGGAACAGGCCGGTCCCCTTCTCTGTCCAGGTTCTTTTGACATCATAGAAGACATTCCCCTTCTGTGGCACCAGATCCTTCTCCAAAACGCTGCAGTGGCTGCAGCTGGGCCACAGTCGGGCACACTCCATGGGGCTGTAATAGGTCGTCCAGGTTTTGCTTGTCCGGCCGTAGCGGCTCTGGTGCCGGCAGACCCGGCCGTTGTGTGCAGTTTCAACCGCCTTCCACAGTTCGTCCGATTCCTGCCATACCCGCTTATGCGCTTCATCCAGACTGCCCTCATAAGTATAGGGGCGATCCGTCGGGTGACAGTCGCACTGGTAGACCACATCGTCTGGGCCGCAGCAGAGCTTTTCCGTCTGTAAGAGAGGGTGTCTGAGTGAGCAGGGCCCCGACGCAAAGCGGGGGCAAGGTATCACTGGATTGTCATTCTCCGGCCGCCAGTCCACGCCCCGACTGGCAAGATAACCATTCGTAAAACGCGAACCTCGAACAAGAAGCCCACAGGGGGTCTCGAAAACCATCTGGTTCAATGCCTGGCTGGTATAGGTCCAGCCGCCGTAATAGGATTTATATTCACATGTCCCAGGCGGCGTATCCTCCGGCGTGTAGCCCTCCGCCAGCAATCGGCGGGTCAATTCATTGAGCTCCTTCATATGCCGGGACAGGGGACGAGGCCAAAGTGGTTTTCCATGGTATCCCGAAGCTCCGCCACTGTCAGACCATACTCCTTTGCGACACACTTTTCACAGACGATGGCCTGATAGCCTAACGCGCGGGATATCCGTTTCTCCCATGAATTTGTCCGCTCAGCACCACAGACCGGGCAAGGGATATCGTCATACCAAATCACCTTTTTGGGCTCACTGTATTCTGGCATGGCAGTCACCCACCTTTCCTGATAAATTCAAGACCCCTTCTTTGTGGAACTGTGGTCGGTATCATCGGCCAGCCCGGAGGGCGGCTGCGCTTCCATGATCGCCTTGCTCAGACCGAGCAGCTTGTCCGCCACGGCCTGGAACTGAGGCATAAACTCCTGGCTGGTATCGTAATGGAGATAAAGTGTCTCATAGATTGCGCCCCAAAGCATTTCAAGGACAGGCTCGGAGACCTTTTCTTCCTCAAGCTTCATAACCGCCGGAGTAAGGCTCATGAGCACCTTATTCCAGAGCAGATAAAATTCATCCTGCTCCGGAATCCCGAACTTGGCCAGCCAACTGCGGACAGTATTGACCTTTTTGGCCGAACCGCAGCTGTGGTCATTGAGAATATACTTGATCGCCGGCATTTCGCCCTCTCCAGGTGCCTGGTCATCCGTTCTGTTGATTGCGACCCTTCCCAGTGGGAACAGCGCACAGACGGTGGGCTTGCAGTCATGGACACTGCATCGGCCGTTCGCCAACAACGGGCAGGCCCCCTTGGGTCCGTTGGAGAGCAAGTGGATAATAGGGATGCGGGAGTTACGCCCAATATAGACCTCGGTATAGGCCTCAACTACCTGCTGCATGGTCATGCCCTTCTTTTTGGCGATGTTGAAGATATCCCGGGCGTTGAAAATAATCATGTCCTGATGGATGCAGCACTTCCCACACCGGCGGCACTTGAATCGGAACTCAAAATCCAGATCCAACAGATTAGTCTCCAGCTCCTCAATGCCCTCGCCAGTCGTCATCATTTTGCGAAAATCCATATGTAACCTCCATAAAATAAAAGTAGGGGGGCATCCATTCAGATGCCCCCTTGTGCCGTCTTGGCCTGATGCAGTTGTGGGTTACGCCTTGTTGAGCGCCAGCATGTACTCAAACTCCTCTTCGGTGAGGACCTTCACTCCCAGGCTCTTGGCCTTGTCCAGCTTGCTGCCGGCCTTTTCGCCCACGATTAGGTAGTCGGTCTTCTTGCTGACGGAGCTGGCGGGCTTGGCGCCCAGCTCCAGCAGCTTGGTCTGGATGCCGTCGCGGGTGTAGTTCTCCAGCTTGCCGGTGGCGACCACGATCTTGCCGGCAAAGGGGTTGTTTTTCATATTCTCAGACATGGTATTGTCCTCCTTCAAAAATGTGATGTGTTCCAATGCCGGGCGCCACAGCTTGGATTCCTCAGTGTTGTTGTACCAGGTATAGATGTTGTCGTGCATGACCTGTCCAAAGTCCTCCAGTCGGGTGAAGTCATAGCCGTCCCGGATGGCCTGCTCGAAGGCGTCCCAGTCACCGCTGAAATGACGGTTCAGGATACACCCCGCATGGCGGCCCACCTCCGGGATACCCAGGGCGGCAATGAACTGGTTGAGCGTGCAGGTGCGCCGCCTGTCGATGGCCTGCTGGAGCCGGGCAAAGGATTTCTCCCCAAACCCGGGACAGGCGACGATCTCGGCCTTATGGCGCTCCAGCTCATAGAGGTCCCCGAAATTCTTGACCCAGCCGCGGTCCACAAAGGTCTCCAGCGTCTGCTCCGCCAGGCCCTCAATCTCCATGCGCGTCTTACTGCAGAAGTGGACGAACTTGCGCACCAGCCGGGCCGGACAGTCCAGGTTCTTACAGTAGAGTTGCTGAGTTCCGCCCGGACTCATGTGGATTATCAGCATCTCGCCGCAGCAGGGACACACGGTAGGGATCGGGCAGCCGCCGCTTCTGGTGTGGTTCTCCGCAATCTGGGGGATAATCATGTTTGCCTTATAGACGGAGATTTTGTCACCAGGCCCCAGCGCCAGCTGCTGGAAGATGTCCAGGTTATGCAGGTAAGCGTGGTTGACGGTGGTACCATCGATTTCCACGTCATCAAACACACCGGTGAGACTGACCATGCCGGTCCGGGTGGTGGCCACCTCCAGGGAGCGGAACACCGTCTCATAAAGCGTATCCGCCCACTTCAAGGCCATCAGCCGGTTCTCATGGTGGCCAGTAGCACCCAGGGAGCGGCCGTAAGCCAGATCGTCATACTCGAAGATCAGGCCGTCCACAGGAAAAGCGTATTCCTCCGGGCGGTAGAACGCAATGGCCTTTTCCAAAGCGTCCTGGGACGCATTCTCGGCCAGCACAGAGTAGCCAACAGTGGTGAAGCCCATCTGGGCCATAAAGCGCAGGTTTTCCCATTTGGTCGTGCCGCCCAGATGGTCACTGATCAGGTCGAAAGCCAAAAACTCCAGCCGGCGCTTCTTGCTCTCCCTGGCGTCCAGTTTTCGGATACTGCCGGCAGCCAAGTTCCGGGGATGGGAGTACGGCTCCTCCAAGGACTCGTTGAGTTCCTTGAAATTCTGCCAACTGACAACGCCCTCACCGCGCACCTCCAGGGGCTCGGTGCAGGGGATGGTCAGCGGTACGTTCTCCATGACCCGGACGGTATGGGTGACGTCCTCACCCTTGAGCCCATCGCCGCGGGTAATGGCCTGAACCAGCTTGCCGCCCGCATAGCGCAGCACCAGCGTCAGTCCGTCCAGCTTCCAGCTGATGACCACCCTCCGCCCGCTGACGAACTTGAATATCTCGCCGGTGGACTTGGTCTTGTCGGCCGAGAGCATAGGCTTGGTATGGGATACCGCAGACAGGCCCTCCAGCACCTCGCCAGACACCCGCTGGGTGGGCGAAGACGCCAGGATAATGCCGGTGTCCCGTTCCAACTGCGCCAGCTCATTGTAGAGCCTGTCGTATTCCAGATTGGTCATGATAGGATTGTCCTTGCCGTAGTAGGCGGCATCCGCCTCTTTCAACTGGGCAATCAGGGATTTCATTTTGTTGAGCATAAGGCCCTCCTTCAGAAAATGTGTTTGTGACGCTTCTTGATCATGGCCAACAGCCGCTGGCTATGGGCTTCCACGGTCTCCGGCTCATCCCTGAGATTGTCGAAGTCAATGAGTTCAACACTGATGTCCGGCAGGTCGGGACTGGCGTACACATTCTGCACCACACCGCCGCTGACTTCGATGGTCACAGTGGCCGTGGGCAACTCCACATGCTGCTCATAATCGACGCAGTGATGTTCCTGGATCGTGACAGAAGTTTCTTTGATACACTCGCCGTCCTTCCAGTGGATGCAGTCGGGCGTATCGCATTCGAGATGCTGGGGCTGACTCAAATTGTTCACCTCCTTGTTTTTGAAATGAAAAAAGGGCGCTTTCCAGCGTCCCAAACTTTGCCCCGAAGGGCCATATATATAAAAAAGCGCCCAAAGGTACGAATACCTCTGGACGCTTTGTAACACGGCTACTTTGATTGCTCTCGCAATCGACTGATA
>CAJTSQ010000059.1 GCA_910578735.1 uncultured Oscillospiraceae bacterium | reverse complement strand
GTCCATCTGCGCGTTGATAAAGCTGGCGTAGTTGCTTTTCGCGCTTCCAGTCCCTCCGCAATGTCTCCAGTGTTTGCGCCTGATAAATAACTTTCAAAAATTTCACGGACATATTTGGCGGTGGATTCATCAATTACTGCGCGGCCATCAGAGCCTTTTTTGTATCCGAAAGGAAGCGTCATCGGGACGAAAGTTCCTCTTTCCATCCGCCGTTGGAAACTCATCCGCATATTCTGGGAAATAGATTCGCTTTCCTTTTGTGCCAGGGAGGCGAAGATGGAGGCCAGCATCTCACCGGAGACCATGGAGCTGTCGATGTTCTGCTCCTCGAAGCAGACGCCCACGCCAATGGACTTCAGCTCCCGCGTAGCCTTGAGGAAATCCTTGGTATTCCTTGCAAACCGGGATACGGACTTCACCAGGACCTTGTCGATCAGGCCCCGCCTGCAGTCGGAGAGAAGGCGTTGGAAATCGTCGCGCTTATCCACCGAGGTGCCGGTAATGCCTCTGTCCGCTAATGTCAAGCACGGAACAAAAACAAATTGTAAACAAACCGTGAACAATGTCGAATATGAGAAATTGGCTTTATTTCATGGCAAGCGAGTTAATTTTTCTGAGGGGATTCTCCGCCCAAGTCCCCGGAGGGAGAATCCCCTTTGTGCTGCGCTCAATTTGCCACGCTTGCTTTCATCAGCTCATGCAGTATCTCGGTGGCCGTCTGCGGGACCATGCCATCGGCACAGACCACTTCGACAAGCCGATCTTCCAGCCAGCGCAGATAAGCGTCCGTCTTTACCACGTCCCGGCCCAAGCGGGAGAGGTTTGCTACCAGCAGAAGGTCAACTTTCCCAGCGTCTACCGCATTAGAAACCTCGGTCAGCCCCCGGCGGGAAAAGTCCAGTCTGCTGGCCTGTTCTGCGGTAGTACCTGCGATCTCAAAGCCCTGCTTTTCGGCAAACGCCTCCAATGCTGCCTGTTGAGATGCCAGCGCACGAGCGTCAGGGTACGCGACCCTGCAATAAATCCAGGTCCTTTTATGCTCCATTCTGATGCTCTCCTTGTAAATCAAGTATCAGCTTTTCCAGTTCATCCCGGTAATTCCAGGCGATTTCAAACCGATCACTAGGAAAAACAAGGACTTCTTTCAAAACCTCCGCCGTAATCTCACTGGTGATTTCCTTCACATCCAGATACTTTCCGAATGTAGAAACAAATCCGTTCCGCAAGCTGCCATCCGCGCCCATGTTTTCCAGCGCGGCCTCCAATTCGCTGATCCGGGCGGCGGTATCATCCCGCTGCTTGGCTGCGGCGGTTTTCGCCGCAAGATATTCCGGCTTGCCGATCTCTCCCAGCGCAAAGGATTCATAAAGGCCGCTGATCTGCTGGGAAAGCCTCTGGTGTGTCTCCCGCAGTCCGGCGAGATTTTTCTTAACTGCGGCGGCGTCTTTTTTCTGCTCACGGTGCTGTTCCTCCCACAACCGGCTCAACTCCACCGCCATTTGCGCCTGCACACGAAGCCCATCGGAAATGACTTCCAAAATATCGGCCCCCTGCACCTGTTTGACGCAGGCAAAGGAATCGTTGTATCGCGGGGTGTAGCAGTAGAAATACATTTGCTTGCCCAGCTTGTAACTCATTGCGTGGCCGCAAACACCGCACCGAACCTTACCACGCAGAGGCCAATCACGCTTTTTTAACTCGCCATGTTCCACAAACTCCCGCATAGCCGTCTGCGCCCGGTCAAATTCTTCCCGCGTTACGATGCCCTCATGGGTGTTCTCCACGGCGATCCAGTCCTCACGGCTGACCTTGACGGTGTGCGTGTGGCCTACCCTGTCCCGTATCCGTTTTCCAAAGATGTTTTTACCAAAGTAGCGTTCATCACGGAGAATCTTTACAACAGCGGTATCCGTCCAGAAGTTGTTTTCTTCAATGCTGGGCCAGCGTGTCCGGGAGCAGCCCGCCGCCCGCTTATAAAGCATGGGCGTTGGCACAGTTTCCCGGTTCAGCGCCATGGCGATCTGGTCTGCGCTGTGTCCACTCGCCGCCAGATGAAAGACGCGCCGTACTGTCTCCGCCGCTTCCGGGTCTATGACCAGCCGGGCCTTATCAGCCGGGTCCTTGACATAGCCATAGGGGGCGAAGGGCGCGAGAAAGTCCCCCCGCTGGGCGCGGAACTTCTTCGCGCTCCGTACCTTCCGGGACAAGTCCCGGCTATAAAGGTCATACAGAAGGGCCTTGAAGGAGGTTTCCAGGCTGTCCACATCGGTGGGCCGGATGCTGTCAAAGCCATCGTTGACGGCGATAAACCGCACTCCCAGGAAGGGGAACACGCAGGAAATGTAGTTGCCGACAGTCAGGTAATCACGGCCAAAGCGGGATAAATCTTTGACAACGATACATTGGATTTTCCCGGCCCTTGCCTGGGCGATCATCTCCTGGACAGCGGGACGCTCAAAGTTTTTGCCGCTCCATCCATCATCACAGAACTCGATCACGCTGGTATCCGCCAATTCCGGGGTACGGCTGATAAAAGCGTCCAGCAAATTTCTCTGGTTCGTGACGCTGTTGGATTCAACTTTGCCGCTTTTCCCTAAATCATCATCCTCCGAGGACAAGCGGATATATTTTGCGGTGATAACGCTCATGCGGACACCGCCTCTCCCTCTGCCGCCAGCAGCCGGAGCAGGGCGTTGTATTCGTCCCGGTAGCGCAGAGTGATGGAAACTCGGTTCGCCCCATCAATCTCCACCCGGTCAATCAGAGCGTGAGCCATGGCCTCCGTCAGCGCGGTTTCTTCCTTGAATTGACCGCAGGCGGTAAGCCAGGGGTTTTCCGTGGTCCGCTGCCGCTCGTCCCTCTGCCGCTGTTCCAACTCATCCAACCGGGCCTGCGCCTGTTCCATATCAGAGCGGTACTGCCGCTTCATTTCCGTGTATTCCTGCTCGGTCATCAGCTTGTCAGCGTAATTCTGGTACAAGCTGTCATAGAGCATTTCCGCACGGCTGAAAGCCTGTTTCGCGGCGGCGATCTCCCTCTTGGCCTCCGCCTCCCGGCTGACCGCCTTTGCGGATTTACTGTACTGGCGTACCAACTTGTCCAGATTTTCAGCCAGCGCGATCTCACGCCGCAAGGTATCCCAAAGAATTTCAATCAGCTTCGTCTCATGGAAATACTTCTTGGGGCAGGAGGCCAAATCATTAGAGTGGCTTTGACAGATGTAAACGTAGTAAAGGTTTGTTCCCTTGTTCGTAACACATTTGTAGCGCACCAATGGACGGCCACAGTCAGCACAGAAGATCAGGCCCCGCAGGATATTGGGGATCGTCCCCAAGGCGTCATGACATCCAAGCCGCTCCTTATAGGCGCTGCTGGCCTCTACGGCCATTTTCTGAACCGCACGGAAGGTTTCTTCATCCACCAGCGGCTCATGGGTGTCGCGGACGATCACCCACTCGGATTCCGGCACATAGTAGGGCTTTTTCCCCTCGGAGAAGCCGGACCGCTTGCGTCCCTGGACCATGTGACCCAAGTAGACCTCGGCGGTCAGGACTTTTTTTACGGAGGCTATGGTCCACCGGGAATTGGCATAGGATTCGCACTTTGCCGCCCCCTTCAAGCAGAGATACCGTCCGGGGGAAGGGACTTCCTGCTCATTCAAGGTCCGGGCAATCCGCTGATAGCTCATCCCCGTCAGACGCAGGGAGAATATCTCACGCACCACCGGCGCAGTCTCCGGGTCCGGCTCAATCCGGTGGGCATTACCGGCACACTTCTGGTAGCCGTATGCCGCCCATGAACCGATGAACTCTCCTTTCTGCTGCTTGGTCGAAATGGCCGGAAGAATCTTCCTGGATATGTCCTTGCTGTAAACGGCGTTCATGATGTTTTTCAGCGGCACTATGTAGCCGTCCTGGGTCCGCTCGGCGGTCAGCGTGTCAAAATTGTCGTTGACGGCGATAAACCGCACGTCCAAGAGCGGGAAAATCCGTTCCAGATAGTTGCCGGTTTCCCGGTAGTTGCGGCCAAACCGGGATAAATCCTTCACCACAATGCAGTCTACCTTGCCAGAGCGAACATCCTCCATCATCCGTTCAAACTCCGGGCGGTCAAAGTTCGTTCCCGTCCGTCCGTTGTCGCAGTAAAGGTCATAGAGCCGCATATCCGGCTGGCCGTCAATGTAGCTTTGAATCAATTCCCGCTGTGTGCTGATCGTGTCCGCTCCGGGCTTTCCGCTGTCCTCTACCGACAAGCGGGCATAGCCGCCCACCTGATAAATCCGGCGGGGCTGTTCCGCTTGGACAGCTACCGGCAGGACGGGATTGACCTTGCGTTTCGTCCGCGCCATTTCAGACCGCCTCCCTTCCGGGAAGGGTTCCCTGGGCCTGCCGCAGCAAATCCATCTGCCAGTGAAATTCATCGTGCCAGCGGTAGACGATCTCCACACGGCGGTCACGGAAAATCAGGATACGCTCAATCAGCGATACAATGATGGTACGGTCCAGAGCGTCAATGTTCTGGTGCTTGCGGAACTGCTCCATCCAGCCCCGGCCCTCCGAAAAATTGCCCATTTCCCGGCTCATTTCCTCTTGGATGGCCTCGGCCTGTTCCTCCGCCTCGGCACGGCGGCGGGAGTAGGTCTTTTTCAAATCCTGGTATTCGTCCCGGTCGATCACGCCGTCAGCGAGGCTTTCATAAAGGGAGCGCAAAAGGGCCTGATTGCGGTCGATTTCTTCCCGTTTCTTCTCCAAACGGCCTTGCAGCTTTCGCATACCCGCTTGCTGAAGCTGGGCCGTGTCGGTCAGTTCCAGCAGGTCAGAGAGGTCGATCACATCCTGGATGTATCTTCTCAATGCGTCCAGCACGATCTCATCCAGCGTTTCCACCCGCATGGAGTGGGAGAAGCAGCGCTTTTCGTTCTTGTGCGCGGCGCACACATAGTACACATACTTCTTCTTGGCGGTGGGGACGGTTTTTCGTATCATGGCCCCGCCGCACTCGCCGCAGTAGACCATGCCGGAGAACAGCTCCACCGCCTTGCCGCTGACGCTGGTGCGCGTATCCAGGGCAAGCACCTTCTGAACGCTTTCAAAGTCATAGCGGTCAATGACCGGCTCATGGCAGTTCTCCACCACCGCCCATTCTTCGCGGGGCTTCACCACCAGCCGCTTCACCCGATAGCTGGGGGTGGTCACGCGCCCCTGCTCCAACACGCCGATGTAGACCGGATTTTTCAGAATCCGCAGCACCATCCCGGCATCCCACACGGATTCCTCTTTCAGCCGGAAGGACGTAGAGTAGCGCATCCCCTGGGACCGCTTGTAGTCCATAGGCGTGGGGATGCCCGCCGCTGTAAGGCGGTCGGCAATATCGCCCGCGCTGATTCCTTCCAGCTTCCACTTGAACATATCCCGTACCACACCGGCGGCGTATTCATCTACCAGCAGGCGGTGGCGGTTCTCCGGGTCCTTCCGGTAGCCAAAAACAGCAAAAGAGCCGATGAAATCTCCGCGCTGGCGTTTGATTTCAAGCTGGCTCCGTGTTTTCACCGAGGTATCCCGGCAATATGCCTCGTTTATGAGGTTTTTGAACGGGATGACCAGCTCATCAGATTCCACGTTGCTGTGCAGACTGTCATAGTTGTCGTTGATTGCGATAAAACGCACACCAAGGAAGGGAAATAACTGTTCCAGATACTCCCCCACGCCCAGGTGGTCCCTGCCGAAGCGGGACAAATCCTTGACCACGATGCAGTTGATCTTGCCAGCCTTGACCTCGGCCATCATCTCATGAAAGGCCGGACGGTCAAAATTGGACCCCGTGTAGCCGTCATCCACTTTCATGCCGCACTCCCGCAGTTCCGGGTGGCGCGTCATATAGTCACGGATCAAGTCCTTCTGACCCGTGACGCTGTTGCTTTCCTCCTTGTCGCCGTCCTCGCGGGAAAGGCGAACGTAACCGCAGGTATTCCATACCTGTTCATCGGAAATTTTCATATTCTTCTCTCCTGATCGTTAAAGTCAATCAGCAAAACACTTTAGCAACCAGGGGAGCGCCGGTTTGTCCTGTTGTCTATCACATTAACATAACTTCCGGCTAATGTCCAGAGTGTTTTGCAAAAAAGTTTCCTGTCAGCATTTTGAGCGTATGTAGGAGAGCATCCGGTCCTCCAGGGTCACGTCCGTGTCGGTGAAGCTGACCTTCACCACATATTTCCCGTGACGGTAGCAGTAGGGGTTGCCGATTTGCCGGATGAAATCCAGAATCCGCTCCCGCTTGGGCAGGTCGGTATTGACCTTCACATCCCGAATATCCCGCAGTCCGGCGGGGTCCACCGTCCGAATGTCCACATTCTGCATGGCTTTGACCTGTTCCTCGGTATAAATTGGCTGTTCCATGTACTTCCTCCCCTCTGGTCTAAACTATGCTTGCGCGGCTTGTCCCCATTCCAGACAGCCGGCAGCAAGCCGCCGCAGACTGTTCCCAGCCTGCGGCGATTTGTGATGTATCAGCCCTTAAAGCGGTAGGGCAGCTTTCGGCCTCCGCGCTGGTGGCCGTTGTACTTACTGAGAATGACACGGGCAAACCGCAGGGCGGCTTTATTAGTGGAGAAGTCCACCTTGCCCCGCCGTATAATCTCATCCGGGTCAACGGCAGACAGCCGCTTGATAAACGTCTGGTCCACCAGCTCCGTCTCATAGGTCTTGACAAACAGCGCCATGCCGGAGAAGATGGACCCTTTGAGAGAGCTGGGGGTTCCATGCCACGCTCCGGCAATCAAACCCAGCATCCGGGAGAAGGCCGCGCCGCCCAGGAGCCGGTAAGCGTTGATGACGGCGCGGGTGGTAGCAATTTCAAATGGTTCCCCGGTGGGCCGGTCCAGCGCCCACACAAAGCCAGCGTCCTCTATCCGCTGTTTCACATCAATGATCTCCGCATCCGCGCCGGATTCCACCAGAGCCTTGGTAGCGTGGCCCAGCCGCAGTTTCCCTCTGGTCCGGTCCAGCATATAGTACAGTTCGGCCTCCTGCTCATAGGTCAGGCCGGTGTAGATGATGCAAGGGACGATCACATCCCCGCCGCCCGCCATCCTCCGCATCGCGGCGATCCGGTGCTGTCCGTCCACCACATTGAAATTGCCGTCCCGGAAGCTGACCACAATGGGGGTCAGCAGGCAGGGGTTCCACTTGGCGATCAGCTTGTCCACATCCTCCGTCTCCACAGGCCGCTGATAGGGCAGGCCGGAGGTCAGCTTGGCGGTGGAGAGATCACGGCTCACGCCGGGGTTATGGTACTTTACTTCGGGGATGGTGGTCTGCCGCTCCATGGGTTCCTTTTTGGAGGAACTGCGCTTTTTCCGATAGCTCATTTGTTCATATTCCTTTCCATTAAATTCAATAAATCCTCTATGGCGGAGGAAATGGTCACAAAACGCTGACGTACAAAATCAAATTGCACCGGGGATATGTCTGGGAAAACGACTGTGCAGAAGGGGTCGCTATACCACGCGAAATTCTTGTGGAAGGTGTCTACAAAGCCGTCAATATCTGCCAGCAGCGTGTCCGGGTTATAGCTGCAATCTTTATTGGGGTTTTTGAGGTCGGCTATGGATTCCTCTATGCTGGCATAATGCTTATCGCCCAGAGAGTAGGGAACAGAGGGTACAGTCGGAGCCGCTGGCGGCGATTCCGGTTCCGGGGGCGGCGGTTCTTCCGGCTCTGCCGGGGCGGGATGGTACTCGCCCATGGATTTGATTTCCCCCGCCGCTAACTGGCTGGCTGCGTCCTTCTGCTGCTCCGGTCCCAGCCGGGACAGCTTCAAAGCATCCTTCTTCGTGATTTTGGTTCCGGTGTCCCGGATAATGTCTTTTGCCTCGGAAGTCAGATTTTTTGCGGTTTGAATCTGGCGTCTAATGGTGCTGGGGTCCACACCTAATTTTTCAGCCGTATCATCTACAAAAGATTTTTCAGAATCAAATGTGCATTTTGCACTTTTGATTTTTTCGCTCTTGCGGTCACCACCATGCTTTGTCTCCGGGTGGAGAGCTTCATAAATCTCTTTCCGGCGCAGAAGCAGATCACTGTACTCCACGGCGGATAAGCCCTTTCTGACCACATTTTCGTCAACCTCTGCCAGCTCTGCCAGTAAGCCCTCCAAACTGCTGACATTACACTCGATCTCCGTCCATCCCAGCAGTTTTGCCGCTTCCAGCCGGTGCAATCCGGCGATCAGCGTATGCTCCCGGTCAATGGTGATGGGGTTGAGCAAGCCCACCTTGGAAATACTGTCCACCAATTCCTGCACCCCCTCCGGGTCTGCCTCCCGCCGTCCGGCGTTGATCTTGATCTCACTGATTGGAACAAGCATATTTTCACCTCCCTGGCCTCGGCCTGTTATCGTTCATCCTCATCGGATGGAACACCTGGGACCGCAGTTGGCCTATGGCTCCAGGTCTTTCATCCGGTGGGCAGGAAGGGCCGCGCCGGTCCTGGCTGTGTCCTCATTCTGTGAGGAAATGTGACCGGCGCGGGTTCCCTGGAATACCCTTTCAGAAAAATATGTGCCGTATTATCGGGCGGCATGACCGCCTTATGCTGCTTCCCAGTGCCATCTGAATAAGTGACAGAAAGTGAGCCTTTGCTGCCGTCAAAGGTGATGGGGCCTTTGCTGAGGTCCAGCGCTGGCGTATCGGAACTGACGC
>CAJTSQ010000058.1 GCA_910578735.1 uncultured Oscillospiraceae bacterium | reverse complement strand
TTATCGTTTGGGGTAACGGGGCCTGTCCACTTCGCCGCAGGAGGGCAGTGATCCGCCTCCCCAGCAATACCATGGAAAAGGGCTTTGTCATATAATCGTCGGCCTGCTCGTCAAAACTTCTAACTTGGGTATATTCATCCTCAAGGGCAGTCAACATCAGAATGGGCGTTGTGCTTGTTCGCCGGATCTCATGCAGAATGGACAGGCCGCTGACGTGGGGCAGCATAATGTCCAGCACAACAAGGTCGATGCTGTTTTCACGGAAAAGCTGAAGGGCCTCGCTGCCATCATAGGCCGGAATGAGCGAGTGGCCCGTGGGCTTGAGATATTCGCAGATCGCGTCGTTCGTCTTGTGATCGTCCTCAACAATCAGTAATGTTGCCATTAACTCGCCTCCTTTGGAAATAGTGTAACACGGGAATGTGGAATGGATATGAAATGATAGTAAACTTTGTTTCTCCCGTTGTAAAATTAAGGGGAACGCTTTCAGAGCAAGCATAGGGAGTGTAGCCACACTCCCGAAAAACGGCCAAATCCGGCCCCTGCCGGGCCGTGTCCGTTTTTGCTTGTTGGGATAAGCCCAAACCCTTACTTGGAATGACGGAAATTAAGTTGATTTGAATAAAGTACTATGGTATACTTCTTTTGCGGATTAACAAATTGACGGTTGTTATTATAGTAAATATGGGATGAGGGAACATTATGGATAATTATCGAGTAACTGTTGGAGTGGAACCGACAAACGACTACGAGAAAGCAAAGCAAGATGTAATGCAGGCTATGATTTCTATTCGTAAACTACCCCTACACCAGCAGCGAATGTTAGCAGAAGAATTTGTTGGTGCGGCAAATGTTACGGCCCTGTTAAATATCTTTCAGCGAACTTTTGGACGGTAGATAATTACTTTTCAGTCGATCAGTGTTCACAGCCTCCGCAAATTATAAAAACTTGAAAACTACGATAATTCTCTAGGTGCTGTTTGAAAAATGGAAATATGCACAGTGGTGAGGAATTTTTTCGCCGGGCAAACACAATTTTTCGCAAGAATACTGGATGTATTTCAAGAAAAATTGGGGCAGTATGGCGGAAAAAAGACCACCGCTTGGGCGTATTGACATTTTTCAAACAAGCCCTAATATAAAATAATTTAGCAAAGGAGACGATGGTATGGCATACGAAGAATTTCAGAAAAAGCACAAGGAAGTTCAACCTGTTGTTGCAATATGCTATGATTTTGATAAAACCCTGTCTCCTGATGATATGCAGGCTCAAGGTTTTATCCAATCTGTCGGATATGATGTCGCAGATTTTTGGACAGACTCCAATGGACTGGCAACAAATAACGCAATGGATCAAAATCTTGCCTATATGTATATGATGAAAGCAAAATCAGCTGGCAAGGTGCTGTTTACAAAACAACAGCTCACAGAATACGGTGCAAAGGTCCAGTTGTTTCCTGGCGTAGATGGATGGTTTGAACGGATTCGAGCGTATGGCAAAAAGAAAGGTGTTATTGTAGAACACTACATCATCTCTTCTGGACTGAAAGAGATGATTGAGGGAACTTCCGTTGCTCAGGCAGGCGCATTTGAATGTATCTATGCAAGCTCATTTTATTATGATGATAATAATGTTGCTGTATGGCCAGCTCAGGTAGTAAACTTTACCAATAAAACACAGTTCCTATTCCGCATCGAAAAGGGTGTTCTGGACATCAACGACGCAGCAGTAAATGAATCCTTTTCTCCGGAAGATGTCCGTGTCCCTTTCCGAAATATGGTCTATATCGGGGACAGTGATACTGATATTCCATGCATGAAACTTGTAAATACTTACGGAGGACACTCTATTGGTGTTTATAATGGAGACACAAATGACAAAACAAAAGTTTATAAAATGATGCGTGACGGTCGAATTAAGTATTTTGCTCCAGCGGATTATTCAGAGGGAACTGAATTGGATGCGTTGGTTAAAGCTATTATCGACCGCACTGCTGCAAATGAAGCACTGGAGGCTCTTCACTATCAATGTAAAAGAGAGCGCATAGCCGCTGATAAAGAAAGCAGCGATGAAGATCGTGAAAAGACAGACTTGATTATTGAATTAGAAAATAGCAGCAGTTTTGCCGGGACACATTCAGTTATCAGTAAGCTTCTAAAAATTGACAGCTGGACGAATGAACAAAAAGACACGCTATTCGAAATTGCATTGCGCAATAGTCAGGTTCTCTATATTCTGGGTGATTCTGACGTAAGCCGGTTTTATCAGAAACTATTGAGTAATACAAGAAATTTGTCAGAGGCTGCACAAAAGATTAAAGATGCTATTGGTGCGCATCAGTAAGTAATTCCCAAAGGTTTTGCTGAACGATAGCTAACCAAGTCGTTGTTTGTCCACCCATCAGCCTACGCATTTAGACCCTATTCAGCAGCCTGTTTTCAAGGCTTTCAAGCGATGGTCGCACAGGGGGTAATACGATTTGACATATCCCCTCAAAAACGAGGTTCTAAATGCGTAGAACTGGACATGAAGAAAGCCAGAACAGGAGGTCGACACCCCGGCGTTCCTGTCCTGGCTTTTTCTAATCTGTAAAACTGTGCTGTCACGCAAGAGGGCCACGGCCCTCTTGCGACACCCGCAGAAACCGTACACCCGCTTCGCGTCTGTACGCTTCCAACGGGTCAGATAACGCCCATGATACCCCCCTGTTGCTATTTAATCTCCCTGTGTCTCGCTTCCGTTCCATTCCTTTCCGGCGGCTTTGCCGCCCGTTCCTCAACGGGAAGGGTAGCGGAAAGGATAGGAAAGGAATGGGTAATTGATAAGTCTTTACTTGATTTTATCTTTAGTTACTTATATCTATATTTTATTGTGTTGGATTTTCCGACGTCGGTTTTCCCGTTGTCGGATTATCCGACGACGGAAATGCCAACAACGGCAAAAAGGGCAAGGCACGTCTATCTGTGTCTTGCCCTTTATCGTCCATATCGTGCCGAGGCGGGTGTTATCGTCCAGACCGCAAAAGTAGTAAACAAGTAGTACATTTGCGGGGGTATCTGCTGAAAGTCCAGATATATCAACCATTTTCAAGGACAGGATGTGTACTGCCGTGGCAGATAAATAAGATTTTTGTCATAACCTGAAACCTCTTGAAATGTATTGATATTCCGGGGCTGACAGCAACTGCGGCGGGCCCATATTCACGACAGCAAAATCCGATCGTTGTCCAAATCCTCGCCCACCTTGGCCTTGAAGCGCTTCAGCAGGTCGCCGATGGTCATATTCTTCCGCTCCTCCCCCTGGACGTCCAGAACGATCCGCCCGCTGTCCATCATCAGGGTGCGGCTGCCCAGCTCCAGGGCCTGGTGCATGTTGTGGGTGACCATCATGGTGGTGATTTTGTGTTCCGCCACCACCTCCCGGGTGATTTTCAGCACCTTCTCCGCTGTGCCCGGGTCCAGGGCGGCGGTGTGCTCGTCCAGCAGGAGGATTTTCGGGGGCACCATGGTGGACATGAGCAGGGTGAGGGCCTGGCGCTGCCCGCCGGACAGCAGCCCCACAGGCTGCCCCATCCGGTCCTCCAGTCCCATGTCCAGCCTGGCCAGCTGGTCCCGGAAAAAGGCCCGGTCCGACTTGCCGGTGCGGCTGAAATAGGCGTGCTGGTGCTTGGCGGTGCGCAGATAGGCCAGGGCCAGATTTTCCTCAATGGTCATGTGGGGGGCGGTGCCCTTCATAGGGTCCTGAAACAGCCGCCCCAGCTCCCGGCTGCGCCGGTACTCGGGCTTGAATGTGATGTCCTTCCCGTCCAGCACGATGGACCCCCGGTCCGGGAAAAACACCCCGGCGATGGCGTGAAACAGGGTGGACTTGCCCGCCCCGTTGGAGCCCACCACGGTGACAAAGTCCCCGGGGGCCAGGTGGAGCTTCACCCCGTCCAGCGCCTTCTTCTCGTTGACGGTGCCGGGGTTGAAGGTCTTGGCGATATCGTTCAGCTTCAGCATGGGGCGCCCTCCTTTCTCCGGGCCAGCTTCTGCCGCTGGAGGGCAATCAGCTTCCGCCCCTGGGGCATGGCAATGGCTACCGCCACGATGAGGGCGGACACCAGCTTGAAGCACTCGGTGGGCACGTTGGCCGCCAGGGCCACGGCGATGATGATGCGGTAGATGCAGGAGCCCGCAATCACGCCCACAATCCGCAGGCCGATGGAGAACCGGCCGAACATGGTCTCTCCAATAATGAGGGAGGCCAGGGCCACCGTCACCATGCCGGTGCCCAGGTTGATGTCGCAGCTCTTGTTCACCAGTCCGGTGAGACAGCCGGCCAGCCCGGTAAGGGAGTTGGCCACGCACAGCCCCACGGTGATGGTGAAGGCGGGGTTGATGGAGGAGGCCCGGACCATGTCGGCGTTGTCCCCGGTGGCCCGGATGGACAGGCCCAGCCGGGTGCGGAAGAACAGGGCCGTCAGCACCGCTGCCGCCGTGAGGATGACCCCCAGCACAATGAGGGTGCTCCACCTGGTCCAGGCAGTGTTTTCGCTCAGCCCCTTGGCCAGGGACAGCAGGGTATCCGTCCCGAAGATAGACAGGTTGGACGACCACCCCATCACCGCCAGGTTGACAGTGTACAGCCCCGTATTGACAATAATGCCGGCCAGGATGCTCTCCACCCCCAGCTTGGTCTGGAGGAAGGCGGTTACAAAGCCGGACAGCACCCCCGCCAGCATGGCGGCGGGGAGAGCCAGGAAGGGGTGGCCCGCCAGAGTGACAATGGCTCCCACGGCAAAGCCCAGGGTGTAGCAGCCGTCGGTAGACAGGTCGGCGATGTTCAAAATGGAGAAGCTGATAAACAGGGCCAGGGCCACCAGGGAGTAGATGGCCCCCATCTCCAGGGCGGTGCGCAGGGTTTCAACGGATAACAGCATGGCTCGCGCCTCCTAAAGGATGTGTAGGGGGCGGCCTCCGGGCCGCCCTCCGGGGAATTTTTGGGGCGGCCACAGGCCGCCCCTGCAGGAATCAGAAGCCCTGCTTGGTTGTCGTCTCGATGATGTTGATGCCCAGCGTGGAGAAAGCGGACTTGAGCTGGTCCAGGTCCATGCCGATGGCGGCGCAGGTCTCGGTGTTGATAACGGCATTCTCGGCGGTCATGATCTGCACCGGGGTGGATGCGGGGTCAGCGCCGTTGACCAGCAGCTCGGCCACCATCTTCGCGGTGGCCTGGCCCAACTGGACATAGTCCACGCCGTAGCCGCAGAAGGCACCATTGAGGGCGAAGGAGTCGGCGCCGCCGTAGTGGGGGATTTTGGCATCCTGGAGCTTCTCAAAGATGGCCAGCTCGGCGCTCTGGACGGTGTTGTCGGTGGGGGTAAAGATGGCGTCCACCTTGGCGGCCACCAGGGCGTCCACTGCGGAGCTGATCTCGTTGGTGTTGGTGCCCGTCTTCTCCTCTACAGCGATGCCCTTGGCGGCCAGGTAGGCCTTGGCCTCCTCCACCGGCTTGGTGGAGGCGCTCTCCGACTTGGAGTACAGCAGGCCCACCTTCTGGATATCCGGGTTGGCTGCCAGCATCAGCTCCATTACCATCTCGGTATTCAGGGCGTCGCTGGTGCCGGTGGCCTTGCCGCCGGGGGCGTTCAGGTCGGCTACGATGCCGTCCTTGATGGGGTCGGAGACGGCGGAGAAGATGATGGGGATGCCGGCGTCCTCAGTGGTCGCCATGGTAGTCTGGACGGCGGGGGTGGCGATGGGAACAATCACGTCCACCTGGTCAGCTACCATCTGGGCGGCGATGGCCTGAAGGGTGGAACCATCCCCCTGGCCGCAGGCGGTGTAGTCCGCATAGTAGAAGGTGACGCCCAGCTCTCCGCCCAGCCGGTCCAGCTCGGCCTGGAGGCTGTCCTCAATCTGGTTCAGGGAGGCGTGGTCCGTAAACTTCACGATGCCCACCTTGTAGGCCTTCTCGTGAACGGGCTGCTGGGCGCTGGAGCCGCCGCCCTTGGGCTGAGAAACGGAGCCGCCGGAGGACTGGGAGCCGTTCCCGCCGCCGCAGGCGGCCAGGGAGAGTGTCATGGCCAGAGACAGGGCCAGGGTCAGGGTCTTTTTCAGCATGTTCGTTTTTTTCATTTTGGGTTCCTCCAAATTTTTAGATTTAGGCGGCAGATGAGGGGGCCGTGCCGAGGTCCCTTTTGTTGGAGTATAAAAAAACAGCCCCTTATCCCACATGGGACAAGAGCTGCACTCCTGCGATACCACCCAAATTGACGTCTTGGAAAACGTCCGCTCGCTTCACGCGCCATCACGCGTGCCCGATGGATAACGGGTGGGTCCCCGTCGGCATCTACTTAGTTTCCCGTTCAAGCCGCCCTCGAAAGTCCATTCGCCCGGCCGCGCCCCGCTCCGATTCCACCACCCGGAGCTCTCTGAAAGGTTTGCTGTGCCGACTACTACTCTTTCTCAAAGGTTTGTTGCTGTTTGGTTGTTGGGGTTATTATAGCGGCTTCTCCCCCGCTTGTCAACCCCCAAATTTTAATCCGCTAAAGAAAATTTTTCAGGGCCTGCCGGACGGCAGGCCCTGACGGATTTTTAGAGTGCGGAATACCCGAATTTGTCCACCACCGCGTCCAGCTCCTGCTTATCCCGGCACATAGGACACTCATCCGGCAGGTAGCTGGCGTAGCCGGGCAGGTCGTTGGTGTCAAACAGGGATGTAATGGGGATACCGTCGATCTCCTTCAGGTGGCTGTAAATGGCGGCAATACCTGCCACCTTCCCCTTGTAGTGCTCAACACAACGGATCCCCTTGCGCACTGTGCCGCCCGTGGTGACGGAGGCCATCAGAAGCAGGACATTTTTCCCCTCCAGCATGGGCTTGGCGTTGTCCCGGAAAATCAGGTTCCCGCTGGTGCCCCAGTTCTCCCGGAGGACATAGACCTCCCGGCCCGCGTTGATGGACCGGAAGCCGCCCTGGGTCAGCTTCTGGGCCAGGCAGGTGCCGATGACCCGGGTGCCGTCCATGCAAAGGATGGTATCTATTATCAGGTGCTGGGCCGGATTGCGCTGGGCCAGCTGCTGGGCCACCGCCTCCGCGTCGCGGATGCAGGACTGCTGGCGGGTCACATCGATGAAATAATTCGTATGGCTGTTCCGGGTGGCAAAGTGCCCCTGCGCCACGCGAAGGGTTACGTCACCGACGGAAGTAGGGAGTTTATAAAACTTGGGCTCCATTGCGATTCCTCCTTTTCCTTCTTACATGGGTCATCTGGTTCTTCTTAAATATACCATATTTTTCCCGTTTTGTCCAGTTAATTTTGTAAAAAATTACAAAAGCACAGAAACGGCAGTTTTCTGCTGGAAATCAATAACCCAGGTCCGTCAAGCGCACCTGGGTTATCACATTTCTTCAGCTCAACGCCGCAACGCCCGCCCTCAAATAGGACAGATAAAATACTAACGCGGCAATACTCACACCAAGAACGCCCAGCACCAGTACAATGCTCAGCCCCGGCGCCGCAAAAAGCGACACTGCGGCCAGCACCGCGGCAGCCACACTGGCGACGGCGGAAATTAGCTGCCACCTCCAGGCCTTGTCGCCCATGGACACCTCCGTCAGGCATCCACGGTCCCGCAGGAAGCTGTTGGTCCCGCGAATGACAAAATACGTCTCAAACAGGGTGCATATCGTATTGGCCAGAGACATAAAATTGGCAAACGTGGAATCTCCGTTGGAAAACAGGCCGAACACAATCCCAAGCACGCAGGCAATCAGAGCATTCATGTAGTCCCCGTGCTCATTGCGCAGCTTCACCAGCCCCACCAGGCAGACAACACCTCCAATGATTATCGCAAGTGACGTCAAAATTACCAGAAAGGGCATCAGCAAGGCAAGCAGCGTGCACAGAGCAGCAGCAATGATAATGATATTACCCACATACATCAGGTTCAGGCCCTCGCTGATTTTTCTTGTATCGCTCAAAGTCTTCCCTCCCGCATTTCAAAAATTCAGAAAAAGGACGGGCCGGAGCCCGTCCTTTTATGGCGTTATATCTTACTCGTTGATGCCGATAACCACGCCGGAGCCGACGGTGCGGCCGCCCTCACGGATGGCGAAACGCAGGCCGTTCTCGATGGCGATGGGGGTGATCAGCTCCACGTCCATGTCCACGTTGTCGCCGGGCATGCACATCTCGGTGCCCTCGGGCAGAGTGATGATGCCGGTCACGTCGGTGGTACGGAAGTAGAACTGGGGCCGGTAGTTGTTGAAGAAGGGGGTGTGACGGCCGCCCTCGTCCTTGGACAGGACGTAAACCTGGCCCTTGAACTTGGTGTGGGGGTGAATGGAGCCGGGCTTGCACAGCACCTGGCCGCGCTCGATGTCGGTCTTGGCGATACCGCGCAGCAGGCAGCCGGCGTTGTCACCGGCCTCGATGAAGTCCAGAGTCTTGCGGAACATCTCCATAGAGGTGACGACGGTGGACTTCTTCTCCTCCTGCAGGCCCACGATGTCGACGGTCTCGCCGGCCTTCAGCTGGCCACGCTCCACACGGCCGGTAGCCACGGTGCCGCGGCCGGAGATGGTGAACACGTCCTCAACAGGCATAAGGAAGGGCAGAGAGTCGTCGCGGGGAGGAGTGGGGATATAGGAGTCAACAGCGTCCATCAGCTCCTTGATGCAGGCGAAATCAGCGTCGTTCACGTCGCCGGACTCGCAGGTCAGGGCGTTCAGGGCGGAACCCTTGATGATGGGGATGTCGTCGCCGGGGAACTCGTAGCTGGACAGGGTCTCGCGGACCTCCATCTCCACCAGCTCCAGCAGGTCGGGGTCGTCCATCTGGTCGCACTTGTTCAGGAAGACCACGATGGCGGGCACGCCCACCTGACGGGCCAGCAGCACGT
>CAJTSQ010000057.1 GCA_910578735.1 uncultured Oscillospiraceae bacterium | reverse complement strand
CGTACACGATCCTCTGCGGATCGACTTCCTGACCCGGTGTCTCCGGGCGCTGAAGCGCGCCATTGACCAGGGCACGGATGTCCGGTGGTCCCTGACGGATAACTTCGAGTGGGCTGAGGGCTATGACCCTTGCTTTGGCTTGGCCTATGTGGATTACGCCACAGGGGACTGGATGCTGAAAGACAGCGGGCGGTGGTACCGGGAGGTCATTCGCTCCAACGGTGCGGACCTATGAGAGAAATGTTATTATTTACGAGTTTAAAGGTCGGAAATAATAAATTTGATTCAAGCCGCTTTTGCGGTTGCCGCTGTGAACAGCGGCAACCGCAAAAGCGGCCCGGTATCAGTGCTTCGCAGCGAGACGCGGAAAGAACCGGGCGACTATGGCCCTGGCCCACTCCAAGTTCATCGCCATCTACCATATTCTGAAGAAGTGCGTTCCATTCCGCGGTTTGGGAGCGGATTATTACGGCGGCTTCCGTAAAGAACATAAAATTCAGAACTATCTGTAACGGCTGCAAGTCTAGATCAGCACCCAAAAATCATGAGAAATGTTCGGCGATCCAGGAATCGCAGGGCAAGGCGGAGATGGGTTTTCATAATAAAGGTAAACACGGCTTCTTTCCTGCTAAAAGCAGAAAAGTTCTGGCAAAATATATGCATAAGTAAAGGACAGACAGCTTGAATCACTCCTTGGGGCAGTGTATAATAGTAACGACTCTATTTCTGCTTTAATAGCTCAAAAAGGAGATTGCTGATGATGGATTTTCTGGCCCATATTAAAAAAGATTTATCCGGTCAGTCCATTGCGGTTCAAACCGTCAGCCAGCACTGCCTTAACACTGCGAAGTATGCCGCACAGGCCTTGAAACCAGTACATCTTTCCGCCGTCGGATATCTTGCGGGGCTGGTTCATGATGCCGGAAAATGCACTGCCACCTTCCAGAATTACATGATTAATCAGATTGGTCAAAAGGGCAGTGTAAATCACACATTTGCTGGTGTGCGCCTTCTGCTGGAACGTTATTTCAGCACAGATGCCGGAGACTTTTCCGGTGTGGTCAGTGAGCTTCTGGCCTTGGCGTCCGGAGGGCACCACGGGCTCTTCGACTGTGTGGATGAGAGGCAAAAAAACGGATTTCAGTACAGGCTGGCCAAAGAGGACATCTGTTATGAAGAGGCGGAGGAGAACTTCTTCCGCTTTTGTGCCGGCCAAGAGGAGTTGGACCAACGATTTCGGATTGCTCTCGAAGAGCTGACTCCGGCTCTGGAACACATCTGCTCCATGACCGGCGATGAGGCCAGCGATGAACGTTATGAGCAGGAGACGGCCTTTTATTCCGGCCTGCTCTCCCGGCTGCTGCTCTCTGCGGTGATTGAGGGAGACCGGCGGGACACAGCAGAATTTATAAACGGCACACAGTTCCCCGCAACCCCCGGCGGCGAGGCTTTGGAACGGCTGTGGTCCGATCTATTGACAAAGACAGAGGAAAAACTGAACGCGCTGCCATCAAAAACTCCCGTCAATCAGGCCCGCCGTAAGATCTCGAACCAATGCAGGCAGGCAGCGGAACAGCCCGGCGGCGTGTTCCGTCTCCATGTACCAACCGGCGGCGGCAAAACCCTGTCCAGTCTGCGGTTCGCTCTCGCCCACGCCCGCCGGCATCGGAAGCAGCGCATCATCTTCACCTCTCCTCTGCTCAGCATTCTGGAACAAAACGCAGCGGTAATCCGGGGCTGTATTCAAAATGACAGCCTCATCCTGGAACACCATTCCAACCTGGTGCGAACAGAAGAAAACAGTCAACAACTGGATGAACAGGAGCTTTTGACGGAAACCTGGGAATCCCCTATTATCATCACCACCCTGGTCCAGCTGCTAAATACCCTGTTCTCCGGCAAAACCACGGCCATCCGGCGGTTTCACGCCCTGTGCGGCAGTGTCATCGTCATTGATGAGGTCCAGACCGTTCCCGGTAAAATGCTGTCTTTGTTTTCTTTGGCGGTCAATTTCTTGTCGGAGATCTGCGGAGCCACGATCGTCCTCTGCTCTGCCACCCAGCCTTGTACAGAACAGATTGAACACCCCATACATAGCCCAATCCCCGAGATTGTTCCCCATGATCCCGTCATCTGGGAAGTCTTTCGACGGACGGATATACAAAGCATTGGAAGCATGCCGCTGGAGCAGGTTTCTGAATTTGCCCTGAAAACGTTGGGTTCTGCGGACAGCCTGCTAATCGTCTGCAATAAAAAAAGTCAGGCGGAACATCTCTACAGCCTCCTGAAAGGAGGAGACTTTGCGCTCTTTTCCCTCTCTGCCGCCATGTGCGTGGCCCATCGCAGGGAAGCGCTGGACAAGCTGCTGAGCGCATTGGAACAGCGCGGACAAAAAACGGTCTGCGTCTCCACCCAGGTCATCGAAGCCGGAGTGGATATTTCCTTTGCCTGTGTGATCCGCCTCTCCGCCGGGATGGACAGCGTAATCCAGTCGGCGGGACGATGCAACCGCAGCGGCGAAGCCGGCCCGGGTGTCCTGGCTCCGGTTTATCTGGTACAGTGTCAAAACGAATCCCTCGCCAAGCTGCCGGATATCCAGAGGGGACAAGGTGCGACCCAGGAACTAATCACAGAATTTTCGGTGCATCCGGAGCGGTATCACAACACCCTGGACTCTGACGAGGCGGTCGGGCATTATTACCGCGCATTGTACCGCAGAGAACCGAGGGGGCATCATGACTACTCCTTGAAAGACCGCCCGTCGCTGTTTTCACTCCTGTCGCTGAACGGCTATTGTACTCAGGATCAGCCCTATTTTTTCCGCCAGGCGTTTCGGCTGGCCGGATCGCTGTTTCAAGTCTTTGAGGAGAACACCACGGATGTAGTCGTCCCATACGGCCAGGGTGAGCAGCTGATACAAGAGTTGTGCGGCGAACAAGCGGGACGGGACCCAGGCTATCTGCGCTCCCTTCTGAAGGCGGCAAAGCCCTATACCGTCTCGTTGTACCAATATCAAATCGACCGCCTGAACGAGGAGCACGGTCTGATTCCCCTCCAAGGCGGAGCGCTGGGGCTCAACGGGCACTATCATGCGGAGACTGGCTTTTCCATGGGCGAATCCGATCTTGAATTTTTGTGGAGGTGATACGATGCAGCACCCAAACTTTGTGGAGTTTCAGGTTACAGGGGAGTATGCCCTCTTTTCCGACCCCATTATGCGTGTGGGTGGGGAGAAGTGCAGCTATCAGGTGCCTACCTATGAGGCGTTAAAAGGCATCCTGTCTTCTGTCTACTGGAAACCCACTTTGATCTGGTACATTGACGCGGTCCGGATTATGAACCAGATCCAGACCGAGGTGAAGGGCATCCGCCCCATCCGTTACCAGGACGGCAAAAACGACCTGTCTTACTACACCTATCTGAAGAACTGCCGTTATCAGGTGCGGGCTCACTTTGAGTGGAATGAAAACCGCCCGGAGCTTGCCCAGGACCGCAACGAGTACAAGCACCACAATATTGCAAAGCGGATGATTGAAAAGGGGGGGCGCCGGGATATTTTCCTGGGCACCAGGGAGTGTCAGGGCTATGTGGAGCCCTGCGTTTTCGGAGAGGGGACAGGCGCCTATGACGCGCTGCCGGAGCTGGGCTTCGGTCTGATGGTCCACGGCATCACTTATGCCGACGAGGCCTATTCCCCCGAGACACAGGGAAAAATGACCGTCCGGTTCTGGCATCCGGTGATGAAGCGAGGAATCATTACCTTCCCCCGCCCAGAGGACTGCCCGCTCACCAAGTCCCTGCGCGAGATGGAGATGAAGCCCTTTGGAGAACATCTGGAGAATTTTTCCGGACTGCGGGAATTTGGGGAGGTGGAGTGATGGGGCTTTTGCAAAAGGCCGTAGAGACCTACGGCGCAATGGCTCACCGAGCCGGGCAGGTATTTGAGGGGGAAAACGAACCGCTGGCTCCCATCTCCCACATTATGGCGCGGCCGCAAATCATAATCACCTTAGATCAAAGCGGAAATTTTGTTGCGGCTCAGGTATTAGATAAGAACACCCCTAAAATTATCATCCCCGCAACGGAGGAATCGGCAGGACGGACCGTCAAGGCCGCCGAGCTTCCTCACCCCTTATGCGACTATTTGCGGTATCTGCTTCCCCAAAATCAGGTAGAGTATCAGCACTATATATCCCAGCTGTCCACCTGGGCAAACTCATCCCATACACATCCCAAACTGCACGCTGTCTTAAATTATGTGCAAGGCGGGACCATTTTAGAGAATCTGCGTCAGGCTGGTATTGATTCCGAGGAGAAAGCGATGGTCTGCTGGGTGGTCAACGGCTTAGGTGAAACGCTCAACGGCCCCTGCTGGACGGATCGAACCTTGATGAACGCGTTTATTGACTACTATCATGAAAAACGGACAGACACGCCCCCTGCTCTGTGTATGATTTCCGGCGAACTGGAAATGCCCGCCGGACAGCATCCCAAGGGAATTGTCCCCATCAGCGGAAATGCCAAGCTGATTTCCGCCAACGACTCCAGCGGCTTTACCTACCGAGGGCGGTTCGACGATGCGGCGCAGGCTGCAACAGTGGGCTATGCCGCCTCTCAAAAAGCACACAGCGTCCTGCGGTGGCTGGTAGCCAACCAAAGCGTCTCCTTTGGCGGGCGGACCTTTCTGTGCTGGAATCCCCAAGGCATCCAGGTCCCCAGGGTGACGGGGCCCATGGGCCGCAGAAGCGGAACCGCCCAGCGGGCAGCCAATCCCAGTCAGTATCAAAAACAGCTGCGCGAGGCCCTCTCCGGCTGGAAAGAGGACTTGCCCCAGTCGGCGGGCGTGGTTATCGCCGCCTTTGACGCGGCCACCACAGGCCGGCTGGCGGTCACCTACTACAACGAGCTGCTGGCCTCTGACTTTTTGGACCGCCTTCACGACTGGGAGGCCTCCTGCTGCTGGGAGGACGGTCCCTATGGGATTCAATCGCCCTCCCTGTTCCAAATTGTCAGCTGGGCCTTTGGAACACCCCGAAACGGCAAAGCGGAGATGGACGACCGCATCCTGAGTCAGCAGATGCAGCGCCTTGTGGCCTGCCGGGTGGACAAAGCGCTGTTCCCTCTGGACATAGAGCGGGCGCTGGCAGAGAAAGCTTCCCATCTTCTGCTCTATGAGGGAGAAAACCGCCAAAAGCTGTTGTTTACGGCCTGCGCGGCCATCCGAAAATATCACTTTGATCATTTAAAGGAGGAGTGGGATATGGCTTTAGACAAAAATTGCTCCGACCGGAGCTATCTGTTTGGCCGCCTGCTGGCCATTGCGGACGCAATTGAAAACAACACCTATACGGATGAGGACCGGCGGGAGACCAACGCCATACGGATGCAGAAAGCCTTTACGCTGCGCCCGATGACAACATGGTCCGCTCTATGGGATAAATTAAGGCCCTATAACAAGCGCTTGGCTCAGTCCAAGCCGGGGCTTTACAGATATTACCACAGCGTGATTGACGATATTCTGAACAGACTTTCTCCTTTCGACCCTACACTAAACCAGAAACTGGATGATATCTACTTATTGGGTTATTCCCATCAGCGGGCCTATCGTACCGAAAAATCAGACAGCCAAGAGACAGAGGAATAAGGAGGAGTATGAAAATGGGCATCTTGCGGAACAAAATTGACTTTGTGGCCTTTGCCGCCGTCGCCATGGCAAACCCCAACGGCGACCCTCTCAACGGCAACAGCCCCCGCACCGACTACGCCGGTTTGGGGGAAATGAGCGACGTGTGCATCAAGCGCAAGCTGCGCAACCGGATGCAGGACCTGGGACAGGCTGTGTTTGTCCAGTCCTCCGACCGGTGCGATGACGGGTGTGGCAGCCTCAGTGAACGGGCCGCTGCTGTTCTTGGAAAAGCAAAGGAGTTCAAGGATTCAGACGCCTATGCGCAAAAGGCCTGTGAGACCTGGCTGGATGTGCGCTCCTTCGGTCAGGTATTTGCATTTAAGGACACAAAGGGTATGTCCATCGGTGTACGGGGCCCGGTCTCTATCCATCAGGGAGTCAGCCTCTCCCCGGTACAAGTGGAGGATATGCAGATCACCAAGAGTGTAAACGGAGAGAACAGTGACAAGGGCCGCTCCTCCGATACCATGGGCATGAAGCACTTTGTCCGTTTCGGCCTTTATAAGATCAAGGGTTCCATCAATGTCCAGCTGGCGGGAAAAACCGGGTTTACAGAGGAGGATGCCGATATTTTGAAGGAGTGTCTGCGCACCCTTTTTGTCAACGACGCCTCCTCTGCCCGGCCGGAGGGCTCCATGGAATTGATCAAGCTCTATTGGTTCCGCCACAACTGCAAGGATGGGCAGTACTCCTCCGCCAAGGTCCACCGCTCGGTCCAGGCCGAACTGATCGCCTCTGACGCCCTCCCTTCCAGTGCGGAGGATTACCGGATTACGCTGGAGCCTTTGGAGGGGCTGGAGCCGGAGATTCTGAATGGCGTATAAAGAGGAGGACTGGCTCCCGCTGTCGGGTCTGCAGCACTTCGCCTTTTGCCGCCGCCAGTGGGCGCTGATCCACATTGAAAATCAGTGGGCGGAAAACTACCGTACCGTGGACGGCCGTCTCATGCATGAACACGTCCATGACCAGGAGCTCCGGGAAAGCCGGGGCGGCCGGCTGATTGTCAGAGGGCTGGCGATCCACTCGGCACAGCTGGGGGTCTCCGGCCAGTGTGACGCGGTGGAGTTCCGCCGTGACCCCAATGGCGTCTCGCTCCGGAAGCGCGAGGGGCTGTGGCTGCCCTATCCCGTGGAGTACAAACGCGGTAAGCCCAAGGAGCACAACGCGGACGAGCTCCAGCTGTGCGCCCAGGCCATGTGCCTGGAGGAGATGCTCTGCTGTGCCGTTTCGGAGGGGGCGCTCTACTATGGGGAGCCCCGCCGGCGGACCGTGGTTTCATTTACGCCCGAGCTGCGCGGGCAGGTCCGGAACAGCCTGGAGGAGATGCATCAACTATACAAAAAGCGCCATACCCCCAAAGTCAAGCCGTCCAAGTCCTGCAATGCTTGTTCCTTAAAAGAGCAGTGTCTTCCCGCGCTGATGCGCGGCAAAAAGGTCTCGGACTATTTGGCTTCTGCCATGGAGGAATTGAAATGAGACATCTGCTCAATACCCTCTACATTCTCTCAGAGGATATCTACCTGTCTCTGGACGGGGAAAATGTGGTGGCAAATCGGGACAAACAGGCTGCCGCCCGCTATCCTCTGCACACCTTGCAGAATATTATCACGTTTTCTTACGCTGGGGCCTCGCCCGCCCTGATGGGCGCCTGTGCGGAACGTCAGATCGGTCTGGCTTTCTGTTCCCCCAGAGGAAGATTCCTGGCGAGGGTGTGCGGAGAAAGCAACGGGAATGTGCTGCTTCGGCGGACCCAGTACCGTGCCGCGGATGATCCTGTCCAGTGCTGCCAGATCAGCCGCAGCATGATCTTCGGCAAACTGTTTAACACCCGCTGGAGCATTGAACGCACCCGGCGGGACCATGGCCTGCGGGTAGACAGCGAGAGGCTGATCTCCGTCTCTCAGCAAATTTATGGACTTCTGCCCCAGGTCAGGGAGACTGTCTCTCCGGAGGAGCTGCGGGGGCTGGAGGGGGTTGGCGCCTCCGCCTATTTCAGCGTTTTCAACGAAATGATTTTAGGCGACAAAGAGGCCTTTTCCTTTCAGGGCCGCAGCCGCCGCCCGCCGCTGGATCCGGTTAATGCCTTGCTCTCCTTTGCTTACAGCCTTTTGTCCAATGACTGCGCCTCTGCGCTGGAGAGTGTGGGGATGGATTCCTATGTGGGATTCCTCCACCGGGACCGGCCCGGCAGAGCCTCTCTGGCCCTGGACCTGATGGAGGAGCTGCGTCCCTGTATGGCGGACCGCTTTGTGCTGACGCTCATCAACAACCGCCAGGTTAAGGCGGCGGACTTTCTGTATATGGAGAGCGGGGCGGTGCTGCTGAGCGATGATGGGAGAAAGGCCTTTTTGAAAAACTGGCAGGTGAAGAAAAAGGAGATGCTGACCCACCCCTATCTGGGAGAAAAACTTCCCTGGGGAATGATCCCCTATGTTCAGGCGCTCCTTCTGGCACGGTATCTCCGGGGCGACCTGGATACATACCCGCCCTTTTTGTGGAAGTGAAGGAATGTGATGTTAGTCTTAATTACCTATGATGTGAACACAGAGGATTCTGCCGGCCACAAACGCCTTCGACAGATTGCCAAACAGTGCGTGAACTACGGCCAGCGTGTGCAGAACTCCGTCTTTGAATGCCTGCTGGATACGGCACAGTGCCACAGTCTGCAGGCAAAGTTGTGCAAAATCATGGACCCGGAGAAGGACAGCCTGCGGTTTTACTATCTTGGAAACCGCTATGAAAACAAAATCGAACATTTTGGGGCGAAGGCCTCCTATGCTCCCGAGGATGTGCTGATTGTTTAGATGCGAAGGGTAAGCGCACAAGAAATACCGGTGACTTCGCACTGCGTTTTTTGACGGATTTGCGGGAAAAGAACGCAGTAGGTCTGCTGAGAAACGGAAAGCCAAGGTGATATTTAGGGAAATTGTTTAACTGGCGCAAAAATAGCGTTACTTTTTGGCTGTTTTTGCTGTCGCTCCCCGTACGGGGAGCGACGGCTGGGTCCTTTTCATACGCAATCCCTCTTTCTATATGTAGGTCGCTCCCCGTACGGGGAGCGACGGCTGGGTCGCAACAGCATATACGGGGCGCGGGAGGAATTCGAGTCGCTCCCCGTACGGGGAGCGACGGCTGGGTCCCGAAACAGCATTTTAAAGATCCTCCAAAACCCGGGTCGCTCCCCGTACGGGGAGCGACGGCTGGGTCCTTGCTCCGGCGGTTGATATCCGCCAGCTCCTTGTCGCTCCCCGTACGGGGAGCGTGGATTGAAATTCTGCTGCACCTCCTTTTGTCCGGGAACCGGCTGTCGCTCCCCGTACGGGGAGCGTGGATTGAAATCGAGGCGGGAAGCTGAACGAGGAACGCTATCAAGTCGCTCCCCGTACGGGGAGCGTGGATTGAAATACTTCCTCCCTCCGCACCCGCACAACCTTCACGCGTCGCTCCCCGTACGGGGAGCGTGGATTGAAATGTCATGTGGGTCTTCGCCCAGGTGGGAGCCCTCGTCGCTCCCCGTACGGGGAGCGTGGATTGAAATATCAGCTCCAGGCAGTCACCTTGTAATAGGTTCAGTCGCTCCCCGTACGGGGAGCGTGGATTGAAATACTATGATGCTTTGGAACAGATTCAAAGGCTCACGTCGCTCCCCGTACGGGGAGCGTGGATTGAAATACCGTCCCGCTCGTTCCGCTGCCGGGGCGGTAGGTGCAGTTGATTGTAGCCGTTTGGTGCGCTCTCG
>CAJTSQ010000056.1 GCA_910578735.1 uncultured Oscillospiraceae bacterium | reverse complement strand
TACAACGTGAAGTCTCAGCCCCTGTTCTGCGCCCAGGCCGGCCTGGTGGACGAGGTTGTCGACATGCCTATGATGCGCAATTACATCGTGGCCTTTGCCGACTCCTGCTACCAGAACCCCGCCTCCATCTGCCCCTTCCACCAGATGCTGCTGCCCCGCACCATCAAGGACTGCGAGGACGGGCACAAATAATTTAGGAGAAGAAACCTATGAGTATCTACACCCTGGGAATCGACATCGGTTCCACCGCGTCCAAGTGCATCATGCTGGCCGACGGCAAGGAGATTGTGGCCAAGTCCCTCATTGCGGTGGGGGCGGGCACCAGCGGGCCCCAGCGGGCCATCGACCAGGTGCTTCAGGAGGCCGGCAAGACCCGGGAGGAGATGGCCTTTATCCTGGCCACCGGCTACGGCCGCAACTCCCTGGAGGAGTTCGCCGACGACCAGATGAGCGAGCTGAGCTGCCACGGCAAGGGGGCGGGCTTCCTGTTCCCGGAGGTGCGCACCGTGATCGACATCGGCGGCCAGGACGTGAAGGTCATGCGGGTGGAAAACGGCGTGATGACCAACTTCCAGATGAACGACAAGTGCGCCGCCGGCACCGGCCGGTTCCTGGACGTGATGGCCCGGGTGCTGGAGGTGGACGTGGAGAACCTGGGCTCTCTGGGGGCCCAGTCCACCAAGTATGTGGGTATCAGCTCCACCTGCACCGTCTTCGCCGAGAGCGAGGTCATCAGCCAGCTTTCCATGGGCACCGACAAGCGGGATATCATCAACGGCATCCACCAGTCGGTGGCAAGCCGGGTGGCCGGGCTGGCCCACCGCATCGGCGTGCAGGACCAGGTGGTGATGACCGGCGGCGTGGCCCAGAACACCGGGGTGGTGAACGCCCTTCAGGAGGCCCTGGGCCGGGAAATCCATACCTCGCCCCTCACCCAGTACAACGGCGCCCTGGGCGCCGCCCTGTTCGCCTATCAGAAGTATCAGAAAGCGCAGAAGTAAGGAGGTGCTGGGAAATGGACCGTTTTCAAAAGGTTTACCGCCAGGGTGGGGGCTTTTCCAGCACGACTGAAATCTGGGTGGATACCCAGACCGGTGTAAACTACCTCTGGCATAAGGATGGATATGGGGCCGGCCTGACGCCCCTTTTGGACGAGAACGGGAAGCCCGTTGTAACGAAAAACTAGTTAGGAGGAATTTACCATGGCAAAAGAAGTGAGCCCCGGCGTACTGGCGCTGCGCAAGGTGGTGGAGGACGTCTATGCCGACGCCCGTGAGGCCAAGAAGCAGGGCAAGCTGGTGGGCTGGTCCAGCTCCAAGTTCCCCTGTGAGCTGGCCGCCGCCTTTGATCTGGACGTGATGTACCCCGAGAACCAGGCCGCCGGCATCGCCGCCAACCGGGACGGCGAAATTATGTGCCAGGCCGCCGAGGACCTGGGCTTTGACAACGACATCTGCGGCTACGCCCGCATCTCCCTGGCCTACGCCGCCGGCAAGCGGGCCAGCCGGAAGTTTGACCCCGAGACCCTGGAGTATGTCATCAACCCCGCCAGCGGCCGTCCCCTGAAGGACGAGAACGGCAAGGTGGTCATGGGGGAGGACGGCAAGCCCGTGAAGGACCCCAAGACCATGCAGCCCTACACCGTGCTGGACGACATCCATGAGATCGAGGCCCTGCCCGAGACCACCGAGAAGGAGATCGCCTACAAGAATTTCCGCCGGGAGGCCATCAAGCCCTACCGTCAGATGCGGATTCCTCAGCCCGACTTCGTCCTGTGCTGCAACAACATCTGCAACTGCATGACCAAGTGGTATGAGAACATCGCCCGTATGTGCAACGTGCCCCTGATTATGATCGACATCCCCTACAACAACACCGTGGAGGTCCACGACACCAACGTGGCCTACGTCCGGGCTCAGTTTGACCACGCCATCAAGCAGCTGGAGGAGCTCACCGGCAAGAAGTTCGATGAGAAGAAGTTTGAGGAGGCGTGCAAGAACGCCAACCGTACCGCCAGCGCCTGGCTGCGGGTGTGCGACTACCTCCAGTACAAGCCCGCCCCCTACTCCGGCTTCGACCTGTTCAACCACATGGCCGACGTGGTCACCGCCCGGGGCCGTGTCCAGGCCGCCGAGGCCTTCGAGCAGCTGGAGAAGGACCTGGCCGAGGCCGTGAAGGTGGGCAAGACCACCACCCCCTTCCCCGAACAGTACCGGGTCATGTTCGAGGGCATCCCCTGCTGGCCCAAGCTGCCCAACCTGTTCAAGCCCCTGAAGGAGCATGGCGTCAACGTCACCGCCGTGGTGTACGCCCCCGCTTTCGGCTTTGTGTACAACAACATGGATGAGATGGTCCGCGCCTACTACAAGGCCCCCAACTCGGTGTGCATCGAGCAGGGCGTGTCCTGGCGTGAGGGCATCTGCAAGGACAACAAGGTGGACGGCGTACTGGTCCACTACAACCGCTCCTGCAAGCCCTGGTCCGGCTACATGGCTGAGATGCAGCGCCGCTTCACCGCCGACCTGGGCATCCCCTGCGCCGGTTTCGACGGCGACCAGGCCGACCCCCGCAACTTCAACGAGGCTCAGTATGAGACCCGGGTCCAGGGCCTGGTAGAGGCCATGGAAGCCAACGCGGAAAAGAAGGAGGGCTGAGCGATGAGCATTGAGGTACTGTTGAAGGAATTCGCCGAGATTTCCGAGCATCCCCGCCGTCAGATTCAGGCCTTCAAGGCCGAGGGCAAGAAGGTGATCGGCGTCCTGCCCTACTACGCCCCCGAGGAGCTGGTGTACGCCGCCGGTATGGTGCCCATGGGCATCTGGGGCAGCAACAAGAAGACCATCTCCATGGCCAAGGAATACTGCGCCACCTTCTACTGCACCATCGCCCAGCTGGCCCTGGAGATGCTGCTGGACGGCACCCTGGACGATCTGGACGGCCTGATTACCCCCACCATCTGCGACACCCTGCGCCCCATGAGCCAGAACTTCCGGGTGGCCATGAAGGATAAGCTGCCCTGCATCTTCCTGGCCCATCCCCAGCAGCGCAAGCCCGCTTTCGGCATCCAGTTCACCATGGACCAGTATCAGCATGTGAAGGGCGAGCTGGAGAAGATCTCCGGCAACACCATCACCGACGAGGCCCTGCGGGAGGCCATCAAGGTCTATAACCGCAGCCGGGCCGCCCGCCGGGAGTTTGTCAAGCTGGCCGGCCAGCACCCCGACGTGATCTCCGCCGTCAGCCGTTCCGCCGTGCTGCGCGCCGCCTGGTTTATGATTAAGGACGACCACACCGCCAAGGTGGAGGCCCTGAACGCCGAGCTGAAGGCCCTGCCCGCCTGCGACTGGAAGGGCAAAAAGGTGGTCACCTCCGGCATCATCTGCGACAATCCCAAGCTGCTCCAGATCTTTGACGACAACAAGATCGCCATTGCCGCCGACGACGTGGCCCACGAGAGCCGCATGATCCGGGTGGACGCCGCCGAGACCGGCGACCCCATGATGGCCCTGGCCCAGCAGTTTGCCGACCAGGACTACGACATTCTGCTCTACGATGAGAACTCCAACCAGAACCGCCGGGCCGACTTTGTGGTCAAGCAGATCAGGGACTCCGGCGCTCAGGGCCTGATTCTGTTTATGCAGCAGTTCTGCGACCCGGAGGAGATGGAGTACCCCTACCTGAAGAAGGCCCTGGACGGGGCCGGTATCCCCCACATCAAGCTGGGCGTGGACCAGCAGATGCGGGACTTCGGCCAGGCCAGCACCGCTATTCAGGCCTTTGCCGACGTGCTGTAAGAATCCCCCAGTCACCGCCTTACGGCGGTGCCAGCCCCCTTTAACAAGGGAGCCTTTGGGGGAAACCCGGAAAATTCAGCGTGTCCCCCAAGCCCCCCTTGTTAAAGGGGGGAGGGCCGCTGGGCGTTAGCCCGGTGGCGGGGGGATTCTCCGATGTGCTGTAAAAAAAGTGTTCAATTCTGAGAAGCCTGTCTAAAGTCATATTGACACTTCTTAGAGAAGAATGGTATAATATTCCCAATTTCGGCCCCTCTCCCGTCTAAACCGGCGGGGGAGGGACCGCAAAGCCGCGTTCCGGCGGTTGGCCCGTGTCAATGGCCGGAGCAAACTAATGTAAAGGGGAAAAAAGAAGCTATGAATTACAACGTGACCGTCAACGGCAAGGTCTACAACGTCTGTGTTGAGAGAACCGGCGCCGCTGCCCCCGCTGCGGCCGCTCCTGTGGCGGCTGCTCCTGCTCCCGCCCCCGTGGCCGCGCCTGCCGCGCCCGCCCCGGCCCCCGCGCCCGCTCCGGCTCCCGCTGCTGCTCCCGCTGCCGTCGGCGCCGGCGAGACCGCCGTGAAGAGCCCCATGCCCGGCAACATCTTTAAGGTGGAGTGCTCCGTGGGCCAGTCCGTCAACGCCGGCGATGTGCTCGTGGTGCTGGAGGCCATGAAGATGGAGATCGAGGTGTCCGCCCCCGTGGCCGGCACTGTCAAGGCCGTGGCCGCCGCTGTGGGCACCGCTGTCAACACCGACGACCTGTTGGTTACCCTGGGCTGATAAGGGGGAATTTCGACTATGCCGAGTGTAGAGAAAGCGATTATCCACCCCTTTGACCCGCTGAGCCTGCCTGAGGCTCTGCTGGTTGCCGTCTCCGGTCTGCTGGTGGTGTTCGTCATGCTGACCATGCTCATGGTGGTGATTATCGTCACCTCCAAGGTCGTGGCCGCGATTGAGGGCAAGAAGAAGCCCGCCGCCGCTCCCGCCAAGAAGGCGGCTCCCGCCCCTGCGGCCAAGCCGGCTGCGGCTCCCGCCGCCCCCGCCCAGGACGAGGGCGAGCTGGTGGCCGTGATGATGGCCGCCGTGGCCGAGGAGTCCGGCATGCCCATGGGCTCCTTCCAGATTACCAACATCGCCTCCGTTCCCGTAATGGCGGCTCCTGTTGCACCTGCGGCTGCTCCCGCCCCCGCGCCTGTGGCAGCAGCTCCCGCCGCCGCCCCGGCTCCCGCGCCTGCTGCGGCTCCTGCCGCCGGTGAGACCGCCGTGCGCAGCCCCATGCCGGGCAACATCTTCAAGGTGGAGTGCTCCGTGGGCCAGTCCGTCAACGCCGGCGACGTCCTCGTGGTGCTGGAGGCCATGAAGATGGAGATCGAGGTGTCCGCTCCCGTGGCCGGCACCGTCAAGGCCGTGTCCGCCTCTGTGGGCACCGCCGTGAACACCGATGACCTGCTGGTCACCATCGGTTGAAAGGAGGGGTAAAGTATGGAATTCTTAAAAGATGTAATTTTTGCGATTGCCAACGGTTCCGGCTTTGCTGCTATCCTTTCTCACCCTGAGACGGGACTGTTTGACTGGCGGACCCTTGTGATGCTGTTCATCGCCTGTGTGCTGCTGTACATGGGCATCGGCAAGGGCTATGAGCCTCTGCTGATGGTTCCCATCGCCTTCGGTATGCTGCTGGCAAACCTGCCCATCACCGGCCTGTTTGCCGAGCCTGTCTATGACGCCGCTACCCACAGTGGTACCGTCGGCTTCATGTGGGTGCTCTATCAGGGCGTCCAGTGGGCCATCTATCCATCTATTATCTTCATGGGAATTGGCGCAATGACCGACTTTGGCCCTCTGCTGGCCAACCCCATGTCCCTGCTGCTGGGCGCTGCCGCTCAGCTGGGCATCTTTGCCGCCTTCCTGATGGCTCTGGTCCTGGGCTTCACACCCGCTGAGGCCGCCGCCATCGGCGTCATCGGCGGCGCCGACGGCCCGACCGCCATTCTGACGGCTTCCAAGCTGGCTGTGGGGTTGCTGCCCGCCATCGCCATCGCGGCATACTCCTATATGGCGCTGATCCCCATGATCCAGCCTCCTCTGATGAAGGCCCTGACCTCCAAGAAGGCCCGTCAGGTGAAGATGGGTCAGCTGCGCCAGGTGTCCAAGACCGAGAAGATCATCTTCCCCATCGCCGTGACCATCTTCGTCGTTCTGCTGGTGCCCGACACCGCCCCCCTGATCGGTATGCTCATGCTGGGCAACCTGTTCCGTGAGAGCGGCGTCACCGAGCGCCTGTCTGACACCGCCCAGAACGCCCTGATCAACATCGTCACCATCCCCCTGGGCCTGTCCGTGGGCTTCAAGGCCGTGGGTAGCACCTTCCTGACTCCCAAGACTCTGGGCATCATTGTGCTGGGCCTGACCGCCTTCCTGCTGTCTACCGCCGGCGGTCTGATTCTGGGCAACGTGATGTACGCTGTCACTGGCGGCAAGGTCAATCCTCTGATCGGCTCCGCCGGCGTGTCCGCCGTGCCTATGGCCGCCCGTGTGGCCCAGACCGTGGGCCAGAAGGAGAACCCCTCCAACTTCCTGCTCATGCACGCCATGGGTCCCAACGTGGCCGGCGTGATCGGCTCCGCCTGTGCGGCCGGTTTCATGATTAAGGTGTTCGGCGGTTGATCTCCGTGGACCGTTTCTTCTGCACAAACCGGCGCGCCAGTCTGGCGCGCCGGTTTTCTCAGGCAAAAAAACTTAAAAAAATGGGAAAACCCTCTTGCATTTCAAAGGGAAGTGTGCTATACTAATCAAGCTGTTAAGAGGGAGACTTCTTTACGGTATGCGGGCGTAGCTCAGTTGGATAGAGTGACTGGCTACGAACCAGTAGGTCGGGGGTTCGAATCCCTTCGCCCGTACCAACCTGTGTTGCCAAAAAAGATACAGGCGAAAAGCACCGCATGAAGATGCGGTGCTTTTCATGTTTTAGGTGAAAATGGGGGACTTGAATTTCCGAGTATCCCCTCAAAAATCCAAAGCAAAGAAAATACAGCCGCTCTCAGCCTGCCGGGATGCTCCGGTAGGCCGAGGGCGGCTATCGGTTGAAAGGTGCCTATCTGGCGCGGTTTACCTTGGTGGATCTGATTCAGGAATCAATATTGAAAGGGTGGAAATACCATGACGCTTCAGCAGCTGAAATATGTTATTGCGATTGCGGACAGCGGCTCAGTCAGTTCCGCCGCGAAAAATCTATATATCTCCCAGCCCAGCCTGTCCAGTGCGGTGAAGGAGCTGGAGGATGAGATCGGCTTTGAGCTGTTCCGCCGGTCTAATCGGGGCGTGACGGTGACGGCGGAGGGGGAGGAGTTTCTCAACTACGCCCGCCAGGTGGGGGAGCAGTACGCCCTGCTGGAGGACCGCTTTGTGACGGGACGGTCCCGGAAGAAATTTTCTGTCTCCACCCAGCACTATACCTTTGCCATCAACGCCTTTGTGGAGATGGTGCGCCAGGTGGGAATGGAGGAGTATGAGTTCTCCATTCTGGAGACCCGGACCTATGAGTGTATTGAGAACGTCCGTGACTACAAGAGCGAGCTGGGCATCCTATATCTGGACGAATTCAACGAGAAGTACCTGCGCAAGCTCTTTGATGAGAACAATTTGGAATTTCACCTCCTTCGGGACTGCTCCACCTGCGTCTACCTCTGGGGGGAGCATCCCCTGGCCCGCCGGGACCGGCTGACCATGGCCGACCTGGAGCCCTATCCCTGCATCGCCTTTGAGATCGGGAAACAGAACTCCCTGTTCCTGGCTGAGGAGGTGATGAGTACGTATCAGTACCGCCAGCTCATCCGGGTGGATGACCGGGCCACGGTGCTCAACCTGATGAAGGGACTCAACGGCTACACCCTGTGCTCCGGCATCATCTGCCGCCCTCTCAACGGCTCGGAGTATACCACTATCCCTCTGGCGGAGGGAGGCGTCATGCACATCGGCTATATTCAGCGCCGGGGCAGCCAACTCAGCCGACTGGGAGTGCTGTATCTCCAAGAGGTGCGCAAATCCATCCTGCTGTGATTTCAATTCTGCTATAGCTTTATCCTATGGCCCGCCCCTGATTTTGGGTATTAACACCCGGGGCGGGTTTTGTGCTATCCTTTGAACACGACAAAGGAAAAGAGGAAAGCACATGATTCGATTGGAGCATGTCTCAAAACGGTTTGAGGCGGGAAAGCAGACGGTGGATGCAGTAAAGGATGTCAGCCTGCACATTGAAAAGGGAACCATCGCCGGAATCATCGGCTTCTCCGGGGCGGGCAAGTCCACCCTGGCCCGGTGCATCAACCTGCTGGAGCGGCCCACCGAGGGGAAGGTCGTTGTCGGCGATGGGGAATTGACTGCCCTGAACGAAAAACAACTGCGGAAGAAGCGGAAAAAGATCGGCATGATCTTTCAGCACTTCAACCTCTTCGCCTCCCGGACGGTATACGGGAATGTGGCCTACCCCCTTCAGGGGAGCGGGAGAAGCGGGAAGGAGATCGAGGAGAAGGTGAGGTCTTTGCTGGACCTGGTGGGGCTGACGGACAAAGCCAATGCCTACCCCTCTCAGCTGTCCGGCGGACAGAAGCAGCGGGTGGCCATTGCCCGGGCTCTGGCCAGCGACCCGGAGGTCCTTCTCAGCGACGAGGCCACCAGCGCCCTGGACCCGGAGACGACCCGCTCAATCCTCCATCTGCTGAAGGAGGTCAACCGCACCCTGGGTATCACCATTGTGATCATCACCCACGAGATGCAGGTCGTCAAGGAAATCTGCCATCAAGTGTATGTGATGGAGGGCGGCCGGGTGGTGGAGCAAGGAGATGTATTTCAGATATTTGCCTCTCCCCGGCAGGCTGTTACCCGCCGGTTTGTGGACAGCACCTCTAACCTCGCTCGGATTCAGGAGCTGCTGGACGACCCCGCCCGGCCCGTCCGGCTGAACCCCGGGGACTACCTGCTCCGGCTGAACTACTTAGAGCGAAGCACCTCCGAGGCGCTGATCTCCAGCATCTCCCGACAGTTTGAGCTGGATATCAACATTCTGCTGGGCAGCATTGAGCTCATCGACGGCAACCCCCTGGGGGGGCTGGTGGTTATTGCCGGAGGAGGACACGACAAAATAACCGCCGCAGTGGACTATTTATCAAAACGAAATGTGCTGGTGGAGGTGATTTCCCATGGCTGAACTGCTCAATCAGATTATCCCCGATGTGGTGGCCCGGTCAGACCAGCTGTGGCGGGCCTTCTGGGAGACCATCCAGATGGTGGGTGTCTCCGGGGCTATCTCCCTGGTGCTGGGTATCCCCTTCGGAGTGCTCCTGTTCACCACCAGGGAGGGGGGGATTTTGCAGAACAAGCCGGTAAACTTTGTTCTGAGCCGTATCTGCGATTTCTTCCGCTCCATCCCCTTCATCCTGCTGGCCATGGTGCTGCTGAGCCTGAGCCGCCTGATAGTGGGTACTGCCATCGGCGTCCGGGGAGCTATCATCCCCCTGGTATTCGGAACCGTCCCCTTCCTGGGGCGGCAGGTGGAGAGCGCCCTGGCCGAGGTCCCCGCCGGTCTCATCGAGGCGGCCCAGGCCATGGGCTCCTCCCCCTGGGAGATCATCCGGCGGGTCTATTTGAAAGAGGCGGTCCCCGGCATTGCCCGAGGGGTGACCATCACCCTGGTCTCCCTCATCAACTTCACCGCCATCGCCGGTACTTTGGGGGCCGGAGGTCTTGGAAATTTCGCCATCATGTACGGCCACAGCAAGAACCTGCCCCAGATCACCTGGACGGTCA
>CAJTSQ010000055.1 GCA_910578735.1 uncultured Oscillospiraceae bacterium | reverse complement strand
CCGCCAGCCCCTGCACCCCAGGGACTTGGCGGGTTTTTTGGTAGACATTTGGTAGATGGGAGGGAAAGACTATTCCATATTCTCACATTATGGTATAATGGAGCTGTTGGCACAGCTTTTAAGCGCGGAGGAAGAATAAATGCCATGAAAAAAATTATGATTCTTGAAGATGATCCTGTTATTCGGGATGAACTGGCCCTTTTATTGGAGAACGAGGGCTATCGGGCCAGCGCAGTGACAGAGTTTATTGACGTATCTGAACAGGTTCTCCACGACGCGCCTGACCTGATCCTGATGGACCTGGGGCTTCCCGGACGGGACGGCATGTCCCTGTGCGCCGATATCCGGAAACGGACGCGGACTCCCATCATCTTTGTCACCAGCCGGGACTCCGCCGCCGATGAGCTGCGGGCTCTGAGCCTGGGCGGGGACGATTACATCACCAAACCCTACAACATTCCGGTGCTGCTGGCCCGGATCAAGGCGGTCCTGCGCCGGGCGGGAGGACCGGCGGAACCGGACACCGTGGAAGCAGCCGGGCTGACCCTCCATCTCACCCGGGGGACGGCTATGGCGGGAGACTGTTCTGTGGAGCTGACCCGGAACGAGCTGAAAATTCTGGCTCATCTCATGGGCAACCAGGGAAAAATTGTCTCCCGGGCCGATCTGATCGATGCCCTGTGGGACAGCCAGGTTTACATTGACGACAACACCCTCAGTGTGAACATGACCCGTCTGCGGGCCAAGCTGGAGGAAATCGGCCTGCCGGGCTTTATCAAAACCCGCCGGGGAATGGGGTATCAGATATGACATTTTGGGAATTTATATCCGACCGCCTGGACCGGCTTCTCATTCAGGGAATCTGCGCCGCCGTGGCGGCCTTCTTTCTTCGGGCCACCGGCACCCAGCCCGGTGTGCTGGTAATCCTTTTTCTGGCCCTGCTGCTGGTCTTTGCGGCGGTACAGCTGTCCGACTTTTTCCGCCAACGGGCCCGGCTCCGGGAGCTGGAGGCTGTTCTGGACGGCCTGGACCAGAAATATCTCTTTGCCGAGTGTGTCCCGTTCCCCAAAAATCTCTATGAACGGCGGCTCTTTGACCTGACCAGCCGGGCGGGGCGGGCCATGACTGGGGCGGTGTCCGATGCTCAGGCCGCCCAGCGGGAGTATCGGGAGTATGTGGAGCAGTGGGTCCACGAGATCAAGACCCCTATTACCGCGGCCCGGCTCATCTGCCGGGAGCTGGACGGAACCACCCGACGAAAGCTGGCCGGAGAGCTGGCCCGGATCGAGGAGCATGTGGAGCGGGCCCTGTTCTATGCCCGGGCGGAGAGCCCGGAGCGGGACTGCGTCATCCGCCAGACCGAGCTGTCTGAGCTGGTGGCCAGGGCGGTGGGGAACCACCGCTCTCTCCTGATTCAGAGCGGGGTCCGGGTGGAGACGGAGGGGCTGGAGCGCTCCGTCTATACCGACGAGAAATGGGCGGTTTTCATCCTGGGCCAGCTACTTCAGAATGCCGCCCGTTACCGGGGAGAGGAACCGGTGGTCACCGTCTCCGCCCGCTCTCTGGGGAAGCAGGTGCAGCTCACCGTGGCGGACAATGGCATGGGCATTCCCACCCACGAGCTGCCCCGGGTCTTCGGCCGGGGCTTCACCGGCAGCAATGGCCGGGCCCGGGGCGGGTCCACCGGTATGGGGCTGTACCTGTGCAAAAAGCTGGCCGGTTTTCTGGAACTGGGGCTGGAGATTACCTCGGAGGAGGGCGAGGGGACTGCCGTGACCCTGACCTTTCCGGCAAAGGAAAACCTTACAAAACTGTAAGGCAAATCGATATCAATTCGATACAACGGCCTTTGTTTTTGGTGTACCATAGGGCCACAAGCAAAGGAGGCAACCGCTATGCTGCAAGTACAAAACATTGAAAAATATTACGGAAGCAAAAACAACGTTACCAAGGCCCTGGACCGGGTGAGCTTCGACGTGGAGGCCGGAGAGTTTCTGGCCATCATGGGGGCCTCCGGCTCCGGCAAGACCACCTTGCTCAACTGTATCTCCACCATCGACACCATCAGCGCCGGAAAAATCCTGCTGGACGGGGTGAGCGTGGCCGACCTCTCCGAGGGGGCGCTGGCCAAATTCCGCCGGGAGCGGCTGGGGTTTGTGTTCCAGGACTTCAACCTGCTGGACACCCTGACCATTGAGGAGAACATCGGCCTGGCCCTCTCTCTGAACCATCAGGACCCGGGAGCGGTGCAGAGCCGGGTGCGTGAGGTGGCCGGAAAGCTGGGCATCTCCGACATCCTGGAAAAATTCCCTTACCAGGTGTCCGGCGGCCAGAAGCAGCGGGCGGCCTGCGCCCGGGCCATGGTGGCGGGGCAGTCCCTGCTCCTGGCTGACGAGCCCACCGGGGCGCTGGACTCCAAGGCATCTAAGAACCTGCTGGAGATCATGACTACCATGAACCGGGACCTGGGGGCCACCATCCTCATGGTCACCCACGACGCCTACAGCGCCAGCTACGCCAAACGGGTGCTGTTCCTGAAGGACGGACGGGTGTTTAACGAGCTGCTCCGGGGGGACCGGGGCAGGCCGGTGTTCTACCACGAGATCCTGGATGTGCTGGCCGCGCTGGGGGGTGATGTCAGTGACGTTATCTAAGCTCTCCCTGCGCAACGCCAAGCGTCAGGCCCGGGACTATCTGGTCTACTTTGTCACGGTGGTCATGGCCGCCGCCCTGCTCTACTCCTTCAACGCCCTCACCTTCTCCCGAGAAATCAGCACCCTGGCTCAATCCATGGAGATGCTGCCGTTCATGATTGCTCTGGCCACAGTGGTGGTGGTGTGCGTCTTCGGCTGGCTGGTGGCCTACGCCACCAAATTCATGCTCCTGCGCCGGGGCCGGGAGCTGGGCACCTACCTGCTCATCGGCCTGGAGAACCGGCAGGTGGCCCGGCTGTTTTTTCTGGAAAACCTGGCCGTGGGGGGCTGCGCCCTGGCGCTGGGGACGGTCCTGGGCGGGCTGCTCTACCAGGCCTTCCGGGCCCTGACCCTCGCCTTGTTCAAGCAGCCCTACCGCTTCTCCTTCGGCTTCTCTCTCCCCGCCCTGGGGCTGACGGCGGCCTGCTTCGCCCTGATCTACCTCTTTGCCCTGCGCCGGAGCCGCAGGTATATCCGCAAGGCTAACATTCACGACCTGATCTATTCCGACCGGCTCAACGAGGGCGCGGTCATCCAAGCGCGGAAAAAGCGCCGCTGGATTTTTGGAGCCTCCATCCTGCTGGGCGTTGCTGGGACATTTTTGATTATGGTGCGGGACCTTGCCGTCGCCACCGCCGGGGCGGGGTGTCTGATTTTATTTTTGTTCGGCTTCTTCCTCAGCTTCGCCTCCGGGGTGCCCGCCTTCTTTGACAAACGGCCCGCCCGGAAGTATCGGGGCGTGACCCTGCTGGTCTTCCGCACGCTTACCGCCAAGCTGGCCACCATGGGAGTGATCATGGCCACCATCGCCATGATCTTTACCGCCACCATCATCTCCGAGGGCAGCGGGCTGGTCTTCCGGGGACTGTTTGAGGGCCGGGCGGCGGAGAATGCCTGTTTTGACTTGTATCTCGGCGTGGGAGATGACCGGGACCCCTCCGTCTATCTGGATTACATCCACGAAAATATCCCGGTGGAGCAGTCCCTGGAGTATCAGGTCTACCTCTCCGGCAGCCACACGGTGCGGGACTATATCGAGACTCAGACCGTCTACTATTATTTCAACTTTGTACAGGAACCTGTTCTGCGCTGGAGCGACTACGCCGCTCTGCGGGCCATTGCGGGTTATCGGACGGTGGAGCTGAAAGAGGGGCAGTACCTGTTTCACTGCATGACCTATCTGGAAGAAGTTCTGAGGGATTACCGGGAACCCCTTACTCTGGGGGACGTTACCCTCCAGCCCGGGGGCGTGTACACCGAGCATCTGTCCCAGAGCGGCGGCACTGTCAACGGGCGGGGCTACATCCTGGTGGTGCCGGACGAGGCGGTGGAGGGCCTGGAGGTTCACCACTGGGCCTACGCCGCCAGGACGGTTCAGCCGGTGACAAGAACGCAGTTTTATGACCTTTGGAACATCAACGAGCGCACCGGCTCCGGGCTTGCCAGCAACGCCATCACCACCAGGGCCAACGAGGAGGCAGAGGTGGCCTCCCAGACCGCCCTGTTCGTCTTCCCGCTGTACTACCTGGCCCTGTCCCTCACCATGACCGCCGCAACCATCCTCACCATCCAGCAGCTCAGCGAGAGCGAGCGGTATAAGCGGCAGTTTTCCCTGCTGCAAAAGCTGGGCATGAACCGCCGGGAGATGGCAAAGGCTCTGCGCGCCCAGTTCACGATCTACTACGCCCTGCCCGCCGTGCCTCCGGTGCTCATCGGAGCGACCTTTATCCTCCACCTGGCCAGCCTCCCGGAGCCGGGGGTGATGGTGGGGGCCTCCAGCCCCTGGATGATCGTCCTGTCCGCCCTGGCCGTCTTCTCCCTGGTCTACGCCGTCTACATCGTCTTGGCCTACACCAGCCTGAAGCGGAATGTGCTGCCAAACCGATAAAAATCCCGGCGGCTGGACTCCAGCCGCCGGGGTCTTTCCTATTATACGCTTTTCAGGAACCGGAGGAAGGCCTCCTGACCCTGGGGGGTGTGCTTATACACCCCGGCGTGTTCCAGCACTTTGGCGAAGACCAGGCCGGTCTCCTTCTGGACGATGTCCAAGGCGTTCTCCCCGGTGATGGTGTAGTTCTTGGCGAACTCCTCGGCCCAGTCGGCGTGCTTTTCCGTCAGCTCACTGGCCCGGAGGTCCGTTCCGGCGGCCAGACAGTCGGCCACAGCGGCCAGCTCCTCCTTCAGCCGGGCGGGGAGGACGGCCAGGCCCATCACCTCGATGAGGCCGATGTTCTCCTTTTTGATGTGGTGGAGTTCGGCATGGGGATGGTAGACCCCCAGGGGGTGCTCCTGAGTGGTGATGTTGTTGCGCAGCACCAGGTCCAGCTCGAATTTGTCCCCTCGCTTCCGGGCGATGGGGGTGATGGTGTTGTGGGGCTCACCGTCGGTCTCGGCGAAGATGAAGGCCGCTTCGTCGCTGTAGCCCCGCCAGGCCAGCAGGATTTTATCCGCCAGATCTATGAGCCGTTCCGGGTCCTTGGAGGAAATGCGCACCACCGACATGGGCCACTTCACGATACCCGCCTCTACCTCCTCAAAGCCGGGGAAGCTGACAGGCGTTTCAACAGGGGCCTTCTCCATAGCAAAGGTGTAGTGCCCCCCCTGGAAGTGGTCGTGCGCCAGGATGGAGCCGCCCACGATGGGCAGGTCGGCGTTGGAGCCAACAAAGTAGTGGGGGAACTGCCGGACGAAGTCCAGCAGCTTGGCGAAGCAGGCCCGGTCGATCTTCATAGGGGTGTGGACGCTGTTCAGGCAGATGCAGTGCTCGTTGTAGTAGACGTAGGGGGAGTACTGCAAAAACCAGGGGGAGCCGTTGATGGTGATGGGGACGATGCGGTGGTTCTGCCGGGCGGGGTGGTTCACACGGCCGGCGTAGCCCTCATTCTCAGCGCACAGCTGGCACCGGGGGTAGGCGGAGGCGGGCAGGTTCTTGGCCGCGGCAATGGCTTTGGGGTCCTTCTCCGGCTTGGACAGGTTGATGGTGATGTCCAGCTCCCCGTACTGGGTGGGGGCCTTCCACTGCATGTCCCTGGCGATGCGGTCCCGGCGGATGTAGTTGGTGTCCTGGCTGAAGGTGTAGTACCAGTTGGTGGCATACTCGGGATCGTCCATATAACAGGCGCGGAACTTCTCGATCACCTGAGAGGGCCGTGGGGTGAGCCGGCCCATGAGCTCGGTGTCGAACAGGTCCCGGTAGACCACGGAATTTTCGGTGAGCACCCCCCGGGCGTAGGCGTCGTCCAGCAGCTCCTCCAGGATGGGTGCCAGCTCGATGTACCCTGTGTCCCAGTCCTTCTCCTCCGGCTCTGTATAGCTGTCCAGCTTCAACACATCCAGAATGGTATTGATGGCCCAGGTCCGGTCACATTCCTCCACCAGACCCGAACGGATGGCGTAATCCGCCAGCTTGGAAACGGCGATGTCGATCATAACGAATCCCTCCTTATTCCGCCACCACACAGCCGCCCTGGGGGCGGATGTGTAGTATGTGGCACTTGCCCGGACCGAACAGCTTTTCCATGCCGTTTTTAAACATTGCGAGGTACTCCTCCGGCACAAAGGCCTGGATGGTGCCCGCGAAGCCGCCGCCGTGGACCCGGATGGCCCCCATGCCGTCCAAAATATACTCCCCCGCCGTCAGGGCCAGAGGGATGGCCTGCTGCCTGGGGTCGTGGATGGACCAAGTGTTTTGCAGCAGGAGGGAGGAGGAACGGCCGGAGGAATTGACCAGATTTAGGAACGCCTCAAAATTCCCGTGTTTCAGGGCGTCGGCCTCCTGGACGACCCGGCGGTCGTCGCCATAGAAGTGCATAGAACGCAGCACCGCCCGGTCACCGTATGCCGTCCGCAGGGCGGGAATGGCGGCCTGGAAGTCGGCCAAGGGCACCTCCCGGAGAACCTTCTTTCCAAAGTGGGCCGCCACCGCGCCCATCTCCTTTGTGATGTCGGCATAGTCGTCGGTGAGGTCGCCGTGGCTGGAGGCGGTGTCTACAATACACAGGGCATGGCCGGACTGGCTGAAATCGTAGTCCACCCGCTCTACAATAGGATTGGCGGGGTCGTTGAAGTCGATAAACACCGCGCCCCCCACCGAGGAGCCCATCTGGTCCATCAGGCCGCAGGGCTTGCCGAAGTAGACATTTTCGGCATACTGGCCGATTTTGGCGATGGCAATGGGATCAAGCTTGTCTTCACAACAGAAGTGGTTGAAGATATTGCCCACCAGCGTCTCATAGGCGGCAGAGGAGGACAGGCCGGAGCCGGACAGGACGGTGGAGGTCACGCAGGCATCGAAGCCGGACAGGGTGTACCCCAGCTCCTTTACCTTTGCGGCCACCCCCCGTACCAGGGCTGCGGAGGTATTCTTCTCCTCCTCCCGGACGGACAGGTCCTCCAGGCCGATCTCCAGGGCGGGGTAGCCCTCAGACTGGATGCGGATGAGGTCTGAGCCGTTGGGGGCGGCGCAGGCCAGCATGTCCATGTCCACGCTGCCGCACAGGACACGGCCATGCTGATGGTCGGTGTGGTTGCCGCCGATCTCGGTGCGGCCGGGACCGCTGAACAGGGCGGCCCCGCCGGAGGGGGCGAAGGTATCCATCAGGGTTTGGACCACCCGGCAGGCCCGGTCCCGGGCCCGGTCCAGACTGGATTGGGCGCCGTCCAGGGCATAGAGGGCGGCGAGGGACTGGTCATGGGCTCCGGCCCGCAGGGCGTCGAGCAAGGTTTTACAGGGTTGCAAGAGATGCCACCTCTTTCTTTTTTTCATTCATCTGTTTCATTATAGCACGGCGGATGGACGCGGGCAAGGGATTCCCAGGCGGCTGAGAGAAAAACTGAATTTTTTATGATTCATCCATGTGGGCTGCGGCCGGCAGAGCGGGGGCTGGCCGCCCCGCCGGCATAAAAACACACTCTGCTCCCCAGGGAACAGAGTGTGTTTTTTATTTCCCCTCTGCCCGCTTTCGGAGATCGGCCAGTAGCTGCTCCTGGGAAGGCAGCCGCTTCCGGCGGGAATAGGAGGCACAGAAGCTGTCATAGAGGGCCTGGGCATCCTGGGGGTCCAGCAGGGGGATGAAGGGGAGGGTCAGACTGTGTACCGCTAGCAGCATCCAGTAGACCGCGTCCTCCCTGCCCCGCTCCAGCGGGGCCAGGTAGATGTAGTCCAGCATCCGGGCCGCCTGGGCGGAGTCGGGCCGCTGGGCCGCAATGGCGTTCAGCAGCTGTTCCAGTTCCTGGACAAACTGATCGTGACAGGGGTAGTCCCGGGGCCCTGTCCCCAGGCCGAAAACGCCTTCCATAGGCTTGCGGGCCCGCTCCCGCTGACGGAACTGCTCCTGATAGTCCGCGTAGAGACGGCGGATGTCCTCCAGCCCGCTCATAGCCGGTCACCCGCGGGGTGAGACCGCGCCTTCGCTGCGGCGACAAAGCCGCGGAACAGGGGGTGGGCCTTGTTGGGCCGGGACTTCAGCTCCGGGTGAAACTGGACGCCCACAAACCAGGGGTGGTCGGGCAGCTCCACCGCCTCCACCAGCGTCCCGTCGGGGGACAGCCCCGCCAGAAGGAGGCCGTGCTGGGTCAGCGTCTCCCGGAAATCGTTGTTGAACTCGTAGCGGTGGCGGTGGCGCTCGCTGATCTCCAAGGTTCCGTAGGCCTGGCCGGAACGGGTGTCCGCACCGGTGAGGCGGCAGGGGCAGGCGCCCAGGCGCATGGTGCCGCCCTTGTCGGTGATCCCCCGCTGGTCGGGCATCAGGTCGATGACCGGGTAAGGGGTCTGGGGGTCCAGCTCGCTGGAGTGGGCGCCGGCCAGACCACAGACGTGGCGGGCAAACTCCACCACCGCCATCTGCATCCCCAGGCAGATGCCCAGGAAGGGGACTCTGTGCTCCCGGGCGTAGCGGACAGCGGAAATTTTCCCCTCGATCCCCCGGCCGCCGAAGCCGCCGGGGACCAGAATACCGTCCGCTCCGGCCAGGACCTGGGCGGCATTTTTGTCGGAGACGGCTTCGCTGTCCACCCAGCGGATGTTCACCTTCACCTGATTTTCAATGCCGCCGTGGGTGAGGGCCTCGGCTACCGACAGATAGGCGTCATGGAGGGCCACATACTTGCCCACCAGGGCGATCTCCACCGTACCGGCGGGGTGCCTGGCCCGGTGGACCATGGTGGCCCACTCGGTGAGGTCGGGCATGTGACAAATCAGCCCCAGCCGCCGGACCACCACGTCGGCCAGTCCCTCCCGCTCCAGCATCAGGGGGACCTCATAGAGCAGGTCTGCCGTCAGGTTGGGGATGGCGTTCTCCCGGGGGATGCTGCAAAACAGGGAAATCTTGTCCAAAATCTCCCCGGGGACGGGAGAGTCGCTGCGGCAGACAATGACGTCGGGCTGAATACCCAGAGAGAGCAGCTCCTTGGCCGAGTGCTGGGTGGGCTTGGACTTCAGCTCCCCGGAACCGGGGATGGAGACGATGAGGGAGACGTGGAGGAACATCACATTGTTCCGCCCCCGCTCCGCCGCCACCTGGCGGATGGCCTCTAGAAAGGGCTGACTCTCAATATCGCCCACCGTGCCGCCGATCTCCACAATGGCCACGTCGGTGTCCGGCGTATCCAGGGTATAGATGCACCGCTTGATCTCGTCGGTGATGTGGGGAATGATCTGGACGGTGCCCCCCAGGTAGTCCCCCCGCCGCTCCCGGTTCAACACGTTCCAGTACACCTTCCCCGAGGAGACGGAGGAGTTCACCGTAAGATTTTCGTCTATGAACCGCTCATAGTGGCCCAGGTCCAGGTCGGTCTCCGCCCCGTCGTCGGTGACAAAGACCTCCCCGTGCTGGTAGGGGGACATGGTGCCGGGATCCACGTTCAGGTAGGGGTCCAGCTTCTGGACCATCACCTTCAGCCCCCGCTGCTTCAGCAGCCGGCCTAAGGAGGCCGCCGTGATCCCCTTCCCCAGCCCGGATACCACGCCGCCGGTTACAAAAATGTATTTGGTCATTTCTCCACTCCTAAATCATCCATAATAACATTTGCGCATTTCCCCAGCTGTTTACGCAGCTTTTCCTTTAATTCATCGGAAATCTGAGGCTCCCGGTCAAACCAGATTCCAAGCCTCTGCAAGCCCTCCTCCGGCCGTCCCAGCGCCGAGAGGAGAAAAGCCGCAACATAGGCCGGCGCGGGCCAGTGATAATTCTTCGTCTGACTTTGCTTCATGGCCTCCGCCAAAAGAAGCTCGGGGCTCTGTGTGGCGCAGAACCAGGCGTCTCCCAGGAGCTTTGACCGCTGAAAGACCTGAGACAGCCGCTCCTCCACGTTGTTCAGATCGGCGCCGAAGAGACTGAACTGGTATTCCTGGCTGTCGATCTCCTTCTGAGAGAGCAGGTCTCGGGTCCAAGAGAACAGCTGCAGGTCCGCGCTCTTGTCCGTGCGCTGGAAGCGGTACCCCTTGCACGCGTTTTGAGGCACCGGAACAAAATCGAAGCACCAGCCCCAGGCAAATTCGCCCCCGGCCCCCTTCAGCAGCCGGACCTGGATGACCCGGCGGCTGTGGTTTTCCCAGGGGCGGATCCACCGGTATTCGCCGTCGTACTGATAGCCCTCCGCCTCCAGGATAGGGGAAATCCGGCGGGCCAGCAGTTCTTTAAGCTGGGTGTTGGTGGCCAGATAGCGGTGGGACCAGTCGATGCGTACGGGCTGGACCGGGGCGGGGATTGCGCGCTGAAGCTTTTTCAGAGTAAACCAGCCTTTCAAGCACATGGCCCCCTCACTCCCACTCGACAAATCCTATTATATGGGGCTGTATTTCCTATACTTTCACAGTCATAACATTCGCAAATTTGTTAATATTTTACCCGCTATTTTTGGCCGCTAATTTTTTTAGTATCAAAATAGTATCACAAAAAGCAGGAGAATACAACTACCTTTTACACCGTTTCCCAGGGTATTCAGCAATAGAAAACACCCTGATATATCGGAAGTTCTCTTTTATTGCGCTCGACGCATTTCGTTCCGGTAGAAGCCGTCACCCTTGGACACTGTAATCAGTTCCCCTTGGGTTTCCATAGCTTGAATACGCTTGGCAATCCACCAGTCGCCGATACCCAATTGATACCGCCCCAATACATCACCGATGAGATGAGCCACTCGGAAAATTCCATCAGGGATTTGGGCACGAATGAATGGATCGTAGAAATCCTCCCCTACACTGTGCAAACGGCCATTGACAACAGCACGCAAGGGTGAATTTTCCTCTCGAAGCTGTGACCACTCCATAGCGATGGCTCTGCGGACATTTTTAGGGATTTCCCGCTCCAGAGGCAGATACGCCGCCCAGTCCCCCGGAGACAGTTCCCCCCAGTTCAAACAGGACTGCACCGTATCATCTCCCAGTGGCATCCACCGGGGCATCTCTAAAGCAGTCACGGGACAGTCAAAGTCCCTCAGTTGCCAAAGCACATCATAAAACCCACACAGGGAGTAGGGCGCGCTGCTGTACCAAATTCGCACAGCCTCGCCGTGTTTTCCACCCTCTAAAAGCCGCTCCCTGTCTCGCTTGCGTTGTTCCCAGAGCATATCCCGCTGGGTATGGTCATCCGGGTCGCAGTCCGGGAGGGGAAAGTCGCCCCCCAGCCAAGCTGTGAGCAAATCAAACCGGGCCTTCTCCGCATCAGGGCCGCTGAGGGGGCCGATGTCCAATCCCACGCATGGGCATAGTACATCTCCAGGATTGCCGCCCACAGGCTGCGCCCGGCGGTTCTCCTTCTCCCGTTTGGCCTTGAACCGGGCCATAACTTGGTCTTTCTCTTCCTGAGTGGGTTCTTTCTCTCCGTCACCGAAAATAAATCCAATCACCCCATCATCCCAACTGGACGGCCTGCAATGCGTGGCCATCTTCAATGTTCCCCATTCACTTTCAGAAAAAACAACCTGTAGCATGATAAAAACTCCGTTTCAAATTCCTTTTTATCGCTCTCAATTATAGCAGTAAAATCACCCGCTGACAAGTATAAATCAGGAGGGCGCTCCTTGAAGTGCCCTCCTGTTATCCATTACCTTGCCCCTCGGCTGAACTTCCGCTTTGCCTTCTTCTGCTCTCGTTCTTGCGCCTCTCGCCGTCTGGCGTCCTCCACGGCCCGCTCTACTTCCTCCGGGCCGAAAGCTCGCTTTACCCGCTCAAAGTCGGCAACTGTCCCCCGCAGGGCCTTGTTCTCCATCTTTACCTCCTGCAAGCGGTCAGACAACCGCTCGTTGCCCTCTCTCGCCCGGCCATAGTCCCCCTGCAAACGCTCATACTTCCCTTTTAAGTCGACATAGGCCCGATACAAAGAGCGCAGCACCTTGACGATCTGCGCCAACAGGGGCTTGGCTTTCTTCTCCCGGTAGGACTTGGCGCTCTCCAACGGCCCTGCCTCCGGCAATATCCGCTCCGGGTCGTCGGAGAACTGCGCCGCCAACTGTTCCATGTTCCTCACAGCCGGGGCCAGCTCCTTTAGACGTTGCTCCTGCTGTTCCACCTGTCCCTGCTTCTTGGCCTTGAGTGCCTCCAGCTTGGCAATCTCTTTCGCCCTCTGCTCCTTTTTGAAGTCCAGCACAGACAGGTGCTTGTCATGGGTGCCCTTGTCCTCCCACTCTATCCCGTGGCGCTCCATCAC
>CAJTSQ010000054.1 GCA_910578735.1 uncultured Oscillospiraceae bacterium | reverse complement strand
GAACGAGATCGACCGGCTGGCCGGGGATGAAGCCCTCAAAAAATCCATCCAGCAGTACACCATCCACGTTGATGACATCATCGTGCCGGTCTATCGCCGGGAGATGGATGCTCCTATCGAGGATATGAAGCGGTTCCTGGACGGGCTGCTACATATCTTCGACAAAGGGCGTACCAGAGTAGATACAGTTTACCTGTATAACATCTTGCATGACGCCCAGGTGCGGCTGAACGCCGCCAACGATTCCGTGGCACCTTGACAACATAATATGCCGGGAAAACCCGGCAGAAATGATGGAACGCACATCATACGTCACAGGCCCGATTGCCACGGATAGAAAGGAGCATTTCATCTATGGCAAAAGGTTCTGTACGCAAAAAGGGCAAAAAGTGGTACTATCGCTTCTATATTGAGGACGAGAGCGGGAACCGGGTGCAGAAAGAGTACCCCGGCACCGAGAGCAAGTCCGAAACGGAGGCCCTGCTCCGTAGGGCGATGGAGGACTATGAGGAAAAGCGGTTCGTGGCGAAAGCGGAAAACATCACCGTGGGCGATATGCTGGATATGTGGGTGGAGGAAGAATTGAAGCCCGGTACATTGAGCAACGGTACAGTGATGGCCTACCAGGGGACAGTAAACCGTATCAAGCGGCACCCCTTGGGCAAGCGGAAGCTGAAAACCGTCACCGCCGACCATCTGCAAGCCTTCATTGACTTTATGAGCTACGGCGGCACCAATCCCGATGGCACGACTTCCCCTCCCATGAGCCGGGGCTATATGCTCCAATTCTCGGCGGTACTGCAAAACTCGTTCCGCTTTGCCGTATTCCCCAAACGGCTTATCACGTTCAACCCGATGCAGTATGTGAAGCTGCGGGGACGGAAACAGGAGGCGGACATTTTCTCCGAGGACATGGAGGACGCTGTTACGGTGCCCACCATCAGCTACGAGCAGTTCCGGGCGTTGGAGGACTTTCTGAAAGAGAAGGACAACCCGGCCCTGCTGCCCATCCAGATTGCCTATTACACCGGGCTTCGGATTGGCGAGGTCTGCGCCCTCACCTGGAAGGACATTAACCTGGACGAGCAGTATCTGACGGTTCGGCGGAGCATCCGCTACAATGGGGCGAGACACAAGACGGAGGTCGGGGCCACCAAGCGGAAGAAAGTCCGTACTGTGGACTTCTGCGATACGCTGGCGGTAATTCTCAAAACGGCCAGGAGGGAACAGAGCAAGAGCCGCCTGCGCTATGGTGAGTTCCACCGCCTCAACTACTACGCCGAGGTTAGGGAGAAAGACCGTACCTATTACGAGGTCTACACCCTGCCGAGGACGGAGGAAGCACCGGAGGGGTACAAGGAGATTGCTTTTGTCTGCCTCCGGCCTGACGGGGCCATTGAGACACCGAGTACGGTAAGCATCATGTGCCGCAAGGCAAAGGAGAAGGTAGAGGGCTTGGCGGACTTCCATTTCCATATGCTCCGTCACACCTTCACGAGCAACCTCCTGTCCAATGGGGCCGCTCCGAAGGACGTGCAGGAACTGCTGGGACACTCGGATGTCAGTACCACAATGAACATCTACGCCCACTCTACGAGGGAAGCGAAACGCAACTCCGCCCGACTGCTGGATAAGGTGGTCAACGGGGAGTAAAAAACTTTCCCTTGTTTCAGCCCGTAAGGGAAAAAACAAGGGAAAGTACATACAGTTTGAGGATTTAGCAAGCGGAAACGCCTGATATTACAAGGTTTTTTAAGGGGAAGAACAATAAATCCCGATTTATCGATTTGTCACGAGCCAAGTATACCATCAGTGGGAATGACATTCAACCCTCATTTATAGGCGCTGGTAGTAGTGGCAAGCAATGCCCCGGTATATACCCGGCGCAGCTTGTTGGTGGCCAATGGCCTCCAAGCCCCCGGTGATCGGCGCGGCTGCGTCCGATGCACAAGCCGCCGTTGGCGTCTGCTGGTATATACCGGCAGGGCAGGACACCCTGGTCATCCCCGGACGCTCCCCCTTCGGTTCCCCCCTGCTAGTCGATCACCGCCTTTCCGGCCTGTGTCATTTTGCCACAAATAAACCGTCAGCCAATGTGTATTTGGGTGGTGAAACCACCCTTTACACAATACATCTCAGTTAAAAAAAGCCTTTTTTATGCTGCTGTAATATTGAAGTGTGAAAGACCGAAATCCTATAGTTTCACAGCGCAAACATAGCTCCACAGCGCAAAAAAGAGCCTCGGTCAACGATATGAACATATAAGCAAGCCACCTGTGTGACAGATGACTTGCGCTGTCGCTATAAAATCTTTTACCGCCGCACTTGCTTCAATGGAGATAGTGTCCGGCTCACCTCAACTCAGCCGGAACGTGCTCACCAGGTTATTCATCAGCAGAGACTGCCGACAGCTCCTGCGCAGTAGCGGCGCTCTGCTCCGAAGTAGCGGAAGTGCTTTGGATCACGGAAGATATTTGGTCGATCCCCTCGGTGACTTGCGCGATGGCGGTGGTCTGGCTCTCTACCGCTCTGACCACTGCGTCCACTTTAATCGTTACATTTTCCGGTGTAAAGAAAGCCATTGCGCTGGGCGATTTCTTCTCGAATCGGAATCAGTTCCGGGGCGGTAGGATCAGATTCCTTGAATATATCAGAGGCGGCGGCCTCTTGAAGCGCCGTCCAGTAGTTCCCCATTTTCCACTCCACGGCGTCCGCGGCCATCTGAGTAGCGGGTCCCAGGGTCTTTGTCATAACATCATCAATTCCGCTGGCGTTCAATAGGGCTGTAATCACACCGATCAACACCGCACTAATCAGCACCACTGACAACATACTGATTTGAATTTTTGATTTGATCGACTTCATACAATATCTTCCTCTCTTCTGATTTTATTTGAGGCAGGATAACATATGTCTCTTTAAAACATGTACGCCTTTGAACATGTTTTTGACCTATGCTACGATAGCATGAAATCCTAAAATATGCAATCCACATTTTCTGATAAAAGCCAGCAGAGACCGCCCCCCTGGGCGGCCTCTGCTGGCCTGTTCCTCGTTTTGTGGGACAAGGCCGTTTTATTCCTCCACAACGGTGAGAATATCTGTCAGCTGACAGCCCAGCGCCTCAATAATACGGCCCAGGTTGTAGCCGTCCAAGCGGTAGACCTTGTTTTTGTAATAGCCATCGATAATGGGGTATCCAATACCAGCCTGTTTCGATAACTCATAGCGGCTGATATTATGGCTGTCCAGATATTCCTTCAGGCAGAAACGCACAACTTTCACAGGATACCCCCCTTTAATTATATAATAAAATCAATATTAACAGTTGACAATACGTCTTTCATATTGTATTATTATCAATATATAGTAATGTAAATATACTAAGAGGAGATTACTTATGACTGACTACAAAGAACTGTACCACCTGCTTTTCAACGCCGTCACAGACGCGCTGGAGGCTCTGGGGCGTCTGGATGTGCCGGCAGCCACCCAGTTGCTGGAAGACGCCCATATCAAGGCGGAAGAGATTGTTCTGGAGGAAGTGTAACACAAGGCGCGCCGGCTGGCGCGCCTTCCTTATTTCCAAAAAAATAAAATTCCCTATTGACTTTATCGCTTCTTTGCGTTACACTTCAACGGTACAAAGTGTCAAAGCAGTTATAAAGGAGAGGACTGTTTCATATGGCAATTAAAATAATCATGCTGCTGGTATTCTTCGGGGTTATGGTGGGCATCGGCCTGTACTGCCGCAAGAACGCCACCGACGTCAACGGCTTCGTGCTGGGCGGCCGGTCGGTGGGCCCCTGGCTCACCGCCTTCGCCTATGGCACCTCCTACTTCTCCGCCGTGGTCTTTGTGGGCTACGCCGGACAGTTCGGCTGGAAGTACGGCATCGCCGCCACCTGGGCGGGCATCGGCAACGCCGTGCTGGGCTCCCTGCTGGCCTGGGTGGTGCTGGGCCGCCGCACCCGCATCATGACCCAGCACCTGGACTCCGCCACCATGCCCGAGTTCTTCGGCAAGCGGTTCGGCTCCCAGTCGCTGAAAATCGCCGCCTCGGTGATTATCTTCATCTTCCTCATCCCCTACACCGCCAGCCTGTACAACGGCCTCAGCCGCCTGTTCGGCATGGCCTTCGACATCGACTACGCGGTGTGTGTCATCGTCATGGCCATCCTCACCGGGGTCTATGTGATTGCCGGGGGCTATATGGCCACCGCGATCAACGACTTTATCCAGGGCATCATCATGCTCTTTGGCATCAGCGCGGTGATTTTAGCGGTGCTGAACAGTCAGGGCGGCTTTATGGCGGCCCTCACCAAGCTGGCCCAGGTGTCCGGCGAGACGGCCTCCGGCCCGGTGGCCGGGGCCCCCGGCGTGTTCGCCTCCTTCTTCGGTCCCGACCCGGTGAACCTCCTTGGCGTGGTGATTCTCACCTCTCTGGGCACCTGGGGCCTGCCCCAGATGGTGCAGAAGTTCTACGCCATCAAAAGCGAGAAGTCCATCAACACCGGCACGGTGATTTCCACCCTCTTTGCCATGGTGGTGTCCGGGGGCTGCTACTTCCTGGGGGGCTTCGGCCGGCTGTTTGCCGGTGAGATGCAGTACAACCCCGACGGCAGCATCGTGGGGGGCTTCGACTCCATCATCCCCACCATGCTCTCCGGCCTGCCCGACCTGCTCATTGCCGTGGTGGTGATTCTGGTGCTGTCCGCCTCCATGTCCACCCTCAGCTCCCTGGTGCTCACCTCCAGCTCCACCATGACGCTGGACCTGCTCAAGGGATATGTCATCAAGGAGATGGACGAAAAAAAACAGGTCTTCACCATGCGCTGTCTCATCGCGGTGTTTATCGCCATCTCCGCGGTGCTGGCTATCATCCAGTACCGCTCCAGCGTCACCTTCATCGCCCAGCTTATGGGCGTGTCCTGGGGGGCGCTGGCCGGAGCCTTCCTGGCCCCCTTCCTCTACGGCCTGTACTGGAAAGGGACCACCAAAATCGCCTGCTGGGCCAGCTTCGTGTTCTCCACGGTGGTCATGCTGGCCGACATCTCCCCTCTGAAGGCCCACTTCCCCGCCCTGTTGGTCTCCCCCATCAACTGCGGCGCTTTCTGTATGGTGGCTGGGCTGGTCATCGTGCCGGTGGTGTCCCTCTTCACCGCCAAGCCCAAAAAGGCGCTGGTGGACGACGCCTTCTCCTGCTACGAGGAGAAGGTCACCGTCCGCAAGAGCCAGGCCCTGGGCGACCCTCAGTAAAAAATCCCCTCTTCCTCTTTTCAATCGGCGGAGCCTGTGGTATGCTTATGTGTACCGCAGGCTTCGTCCATATTTGCCAAGGTGCTCAATTTGGAATCCCCCAGTCACCGCCTTCGGCGGCGCCAGCCCCCTTTAGCAAGGGGGCCTTGGGAGCGGAAACAAACCATACCGCACCGAAAGCCCCCCTTGCCAAAGGGGGGAGGGCCACGAAGTGGCGGGGGGATTCTTTGCCCCTACATCTCTCCAGAAAGGAATCCTGTACCCATGATCTTCGACATCCACACCCACACCTTCCCCGACAAAATTGCCGCCCCCACCATTGAAAAGCTCCAGTCCATGTGCCACACCGTGGCCTTCTCCGACGGCACCGAGGCGGGACTGCGCTCCTCGATGGCAAAAGCGGGCGTCGGCGGCTGTCTGGTCCTCCCGGTGGCCACCAGCGCCCGGCAGGTGGTCCACGTCAACGACGCGTCCGCCGGTCTGAACGAAAAAGCCCCTGAGACCGGCCTGTGGTCCTTTGGCTGTATGCACCCAGACTTCCCTGACTGGAAGTCTGAGCTGGCCCGTATCGCGGAGCTGGGGATGAAGGGGGTCAAGCTCCACCCCATCTACCAGGGCGTCAACTTCGACGATCTGCGCTACCTGCGCATCCTGGACCGCTGCGGCGAGCTGGGGCTGATCGTCCTCACCCATGCCGGCCGGGACATCGGCTTCCCCCTCCGGGACCACTGCACCCCGGAAATGACCCTCAACGCCCTGAAGCAGGTGGGGCCAATTACCCTGATTCTGGCCCACATGGGGGGCTGGCGGGAGTGGGACCGGGTGGAGACCCTGCTGCCCGAGACCGGAGTCTATCTGGACACCGCCTTTGCCCTGGGCCGCATCGCCCCCCTGGGAGACGGCTACTACGGCCCCTCTGACCTTCCCCTGATGGATACCGAGCAATTTGTCCGCATGGTACGCAAGTTCCCCGGCCGGGTCCTCTTCGGCACCGACACCCCCTGGCGGGACCAGAAGGAGGGGGTCGAACTCATCGAGACCCTGCCCCTCACCCGGGAGGAGAAGGACGGTATCTTAGGCGGATACGCCCAAAAGCTGCTGGGACTTGAATGCACATAAAGGAGAATCGCCATGTACATCGACCCGAACCGATACACCACCCGCCCTACCGACCAGCGCATCCCCCAGGAGCTGGCCATTTATGATAAGCTGGAGGAGCTGTCCATCCCCTATGTCCGGGTGGACCACGACCACGCTGACACCATCGAGATCTGCCACGAGGTGGAGAAAATCCTGGGATCCCAAATCTGCAAGAACCTGTTTCTCTGCAACCGGCAGCAGACCGACTTCTACCTGCTGATGATGCCCGGGGACAAGCCCTTTAAAACCAAATTTCTCTCCACCCAGCTGGGCTGCTCCCGGCTGTCCTTCGCCGACGACGGCCACATGCGGGATTATTTGCAGACCGTCCCCGGCTCGGTCTCCGCCCTGGAGCTGCTGTTTGATACCAACCACCGCGTCCAGCTGGTCATCGACAAGGACCTGATGGCCGACGGATTCATCAGCGGCCACCCGGGTATCTCCACCTCCACCCTCCAGCTGAGGCGGGAGGACCTCCTCAAATTTGCGGAGTCCACCGGCCACCCCCCTGTCTATGTGGACCTGCCCGACCCCAGGGCGGAGGCATAATTGTGATAGAACAATTTCTGGCCTGTATGAAGTCTCAAGGCTGGAGGGCGGAGATCCGGCCAAATCCTCCGCTCCCCAAATGGATTACTGATCGATACCATGACCTTCCCGGCCTGTGGCTCCAGTTTGTCGGCACAGTCAGCGAGCTGTTCAGCGGCGACGAGACCACCTGGTTTTTGTGCGCGGAGGACTACGACACCCGGCTGGACCACGCCTGGCGCTGGAATGAGTGGGAAATGCTCAGCCTAAAAAGCGCGGAGGGAGACGACGTGTGGGCAGATGAAATAAAAGTCTTCTGGAACAAACACCTCCCTATCGTTATGTCCGTGCGGGACAGTTACGCCTATTACGCAATTTCTGTTGAAGACGGTTCCGTTATTTATGGGGCAGAGCCGGAATTTGAGGAATGCAAGCAGGTGGCGGGGTCCTTTGCAGAATTTTTAGGTCGCATCATGGATGGAACCATACAAATATAAAAACCACCGGCTTTCCCATGAAAGCCGGTGGTTTCGTCTGTTTATGCCTTGCGCAGGATGCCCATGGGGGTGCACTCCTCCCCCTGGCCCAGGGGGTTGTCTCCCAGCGCCCGGGCCAGCCAGTCCATGGTGGGCTGCTTCTCGGAGAAGCCCAGGATGTTGGCCCCCAGGTCGTTGATGTCCACAATGGCGACGGGGTATCCAAGCGCCTGTGCCAGGCGCTTGGCCGTCCCCATGGGGTCGGCGGGGGTGAGGACCACATAGTGGTCGTAGGGCGGAATGGTGCCCTCGGTGGGGCCGTCGATGCCCCGGGCCTTGGGCCCGGCCACGTTGTAAAACCAGCCCCGCTGGCCAAAGATTTTTCCAATCACCGAGCAGAAGGCGGCGAACAGAATCCGCAGGGTGCCGCACTCCTGAAGGGCCATCTCCATGGTCTCGGGGATGCCCAGGCCGATGCCGGCGGGGGTCTTGGTGACATATCGGCTCAGGGTAATTGCCAGCTTCCGGGGCTTGATGTCCTCCATGGGAATGGCCCGGCTCTGGGTGCAGGCCACCGCCTTCTCCGAGATAAACAGGATATCGCCGGGCTGCATCTTGTCCTTGGGGTACTTGTTCACCACGTCCACCATGTCGTCAGCCTTGGTGATCAGGTGGGTTTTGACAGGGATGCGCAGATAGTCGATGCCGTCCACGGCGCGGACCAGGTTCTTGCCGGGATTGGCGCTGTAATTCATTTCCTCGCTCATAGAGCAGGACTCCTCTCATTGGTTCAGTCAGGTCTGGGTTATTATACCACTGTTGCGGCCCGGTTGCTACTGATTTTCCAAATTTAATAATTCACCCAAGAGCCAGCCGTCCTCCACCGCTGTTATCTGGACCTGCCGCAGCTGGTTGTGGAGGTTTTCCCCGCTGGGGACCCGCACCTCGCAGTATCGGGTGGTGTGGCCCCGCCACAGGCCGTCCCGCTCCTCCTCGCAGAGGACGGTCACCCTGTCCCACTGCTCCAGATAGCTGTGTTCCATCCTCGCGGCCTCCTCCGCAGCCTCCCGGGCCCGCTCCTCCTTGACGGCCCTGGGCACCTGATTGGGCATAGACGCGGCCGGGGTGCCGGGGCGCTTGGAGTAGGGGAAGATGTGCATGGAGGCAAAGGCGCACCGCCGGATAAAGTCCAGCGACTGTTCAAACTCCGTCTCTGTCTCCCCGGGAAAGCCCACAATCATATCGGTGGTGACGGCGGGGGCGTCAAAATGCTGACGCAGAAGGGCCACGCTCTGGTAAAACCGGGCGGTGTCATACTTCCGGTTCATCCGTTTCAGGGTGGCGTCGCAGCCGGACTGCATGGACAGGTGAAAGTGGGGGCACAGGTTTTTCAGCTTGGCCGCCCGGATACAAAAGTCCTCGGTGACGGTCCGGGGCTCCAGGGACCCCAGCCGGATACGGCACCCGGGGGCGGCGGCGCAGACGGCCTCCACCAGGTCGATGAGGGAGGTCCCGTCCTTCAGCTCCCGGCCCCAGGAGGAGATCTCAATGCCGGTGAGGACAAGCTCCTTGTACCCCTCCCCGGCCAGCCTGGCCGCCTGGGCGGCGGCGTCTTGGAGGGGCAGGGAGCGAACCGGTCCCCGGGCGTAGGGGATGATGCAGTAGGTACAGAAGTTGACGCAGCCGTCCTCCACCTTCAGCATGGCCCGGGTGCGGCCCTCCAGCCCTCCGGCGGGGAGGGGCTCGAAGACCCGGCGCTTCATGGCGTCGTCCAGGGCGGTGACTTTTTCCTGACGCTCCGCCCAGGCCTGCTCCACCAGCTCCACAAAGCCGGTCCGGTCCCCGGTGCCCGCCACCAGGTCCACGGGCAGGTTCTTTATATCGTCGGGGTGGGTCTGAGGGTAGCAGCCGCACACCGCCACCACCGCCTCCGGTGACCGCTTCCGGGCCTGACGGACCACCTGCCGGGATTTCTTGTCGCTCACCGCCGTGACGGTGCAGGTGTTGATGATGTAGACGTCCGCCGCCCCCTCGAAGGGGACCAGGGTGTGGCCCCGCCCGGTGAACAGCTGCTCCAGGGCCTGGGTCTCGTACTGGTTGACCTTGCAGCCCAGGGTATAAAAGGCGACGGTCATGCGCCGTGCTCCGGGACCACGGCGAAGAAGGTCAAATCGCCGTCGCTGTCGTTGATAAGGCTGTGCTCGTGGCCCTTGGGGCAGTAGTGGACCGACCCGGCGGACAGGGGCTCGTACGCTCCGTCGCACAGCACCTTGCCCGTACCGGACAGGATGCAGATGATCTCGCTGCTGGTGTCGTGGGTGTGCAGGCCGATGGTGCAGCCGGGGGCCAGCAGGCCCTTCATGATCTTGTTGTCCCCGTCCACGTACATATGGGACGCCACCTGTCCCTCGCCCCCCCGCATGTTGGGGATGACGGTCTCCGGGATCTTGTCGAAATTCAGTAACATGGTGTTTTCCTCCTGTATTGTAAATTTCTGCAGAGGCGGACAATGTCCGCCCGTTCGGTATGCGTTGGGCTGACGGGCGCACACTGTGCACCCCTACACGTCTTCAAATTTGCAGTCCGCCCAGGTCATCTGATAGTGCTCGTTGTTGTAGTCCGGGTCGTCCATCTCTCCGGTCAGCTCCGGGTGGAGCATACAGGCTGTGTGTTCGCTGATATGCAGCCTTGTGTTCCGGGTAAACGCCGCCCCCTGGGCGCCGTAGAAGACCATCTGCTTGAAAATATCCATCGCCCGGCTCTGCTCCGACTGGGGCACCCCCTCCAGCCCGATGTCCGGCCGGCCGAATTTCAGCATACCCCGGGTGTGGAGCCAGAAGCTGCCGTCCTCCATGGGGCTCCACAGGAAGGTCACGTGTTCCCAGGGGGAGAAGGGCGGGTCAAAGAAGGTTTTCCACCCCTGGGGCGAGATAAGCCGCAGGGCGTGGAGGTCCAGCACCGCATCCGCCCCCATGTCCAGCGCCGCCTGGACAATACCCACGGCGTTGCGCAGATAGTCCAGGGTGTCGTCCTTCTGGACCTCCCCCTGGAGAATCAGCCAGGTCTCCCCGGCCTTTGCTTTCTCATACAGGGCCCTGTCCTGGTTCTCCAGCACCCGGCCCAGAGCGCCGCCCAGCAGCTGGTCCATCTCGGCGGCGTGTTCCGAGCGGCGGAAGGCCTTGATTACCAGCCCGGCGGGCACCTCGTCCACACGGTGCCGGGAGCGGGAAATCTCCAGCTCCGCCTCCCCGTCTATGCCAATCACCGCGTAGTACAGATAGGGCCGCCTGCCCGTGTCCTGATAATAGGGGCGCGCAAGCTGTTTTTCCATCCTTCCGTCACTCCGATTTAGATAAAATTTTTACTGGAAAGCCCAGCGTCTCCAGTGTGGGGGACAGCGCGTCAAGAAGCGGGTCGCCAAAGATCCAGATCTCCCGCCGCCAGGGGTGGCCCAGATAGCCCCATTTCAGGTCTCGCTGGACAAAAAAGTAGTAATCGCCATCGGGGTAGAAGTCCGGGAAATAGGCGTCGTAGCCCCCGCCCATGTAGCTCTCGTCCTCCACCCAGTGGCTGTGTTCGGTGATGGGCAGGCGGGGGTCGTAGCGGAAGTAGCTGTGATGCCAGTCCAGGGCGTAAATCCAGTCGTCCTCCCCCAGGCAGGCGGCCAGAGCGCCGGGGACCTCCGCCAGCAGCTTTTCTACCTGTTCCTGCGTGGCATAAGTCAGGTCCAGAACAAGGTAAGGCGCTGAAAGCTGAAAGGGCAGCTGATTGACCCGGACGCTGGGCTGAAACCGGAGTTCCGCATTGATGCGGTCCCAGATTTGTTTGCTCTCCTCTTCCCCTAAAATCGAATAGAAGGTGTCCATTTACTCACGCTCCCTTTTGACGAAGCGAGTCCACAATGCTCCCGGCAAAATAGGCAATATCCTCGTTTTCTGAGGAGACCAGCCCGGCAAACACCGGCAGGTGGCTGGTCAGCTTGTCCCGCAGCTGCTTCTCCCAATCCGTCTCCGCGCTCCTCCCGGTACAGACGGCGAAGCCCAGGAAAATGTCCAGCAGTTCCACCTTCAGTTTATCGTCCGCCTCTTGCAAGCCGAGTATCAGAAAGTCGCAGGCGGGCAGGGCGGCGGAGGATATATAGGCGTGCTGGTGGCACAGGCCGGCCCACAGGTCGCTGGCGGCCCGTATGGCTCTCTCCCGGTCCCCGGAGAACAGGTCCCACAGGGAACGGGGCACGCTGGGGGTTTTCCCGGCCTGAAAGTGGGGAATGTCCTGGGCGGCGTTTCCGTAGGCGGTCTCGTATTGGGACCAGTCGATCTCGTCAATCATTTTGTAGAGCACAGCGGTTTCCAATGGGCAAGTCTCCTTTCACCTTGTAGGGCGGGACGACTCGGCCCGCCGTTTTCCATCTCCGCGTCCGTTCAGGGACGGCGCGCCGGGTCGTCGCGCCCTACCTGTCGCCGCTTGACGGCTCCTCCAAATCCTCCGGTTTCAGCTCCATCAGCTGTTCTCTGGTGGGCTCCTCCAGCTGAGACACCCGGTCGGCCTGGCGGGCCACCGCCTGCTCAAAGAGGTTGCGCACGTCCCGGGCGTTGCCGAAGTTCTCGTCCCGCTCCTCGTAGAGCTCTTGCAGGTCCTTCTCCATGAACTGCTCCCCCTCCTCTGAGAGGGTGTAGCCGTTCTTTTCGCACATGGACCGGAAAATTTCCATCAGCTGCTTGCCGTCGTAGTCCTCGAAGAAAAAGTATTTGTTGAACCGGGACTCCAAGCCGGGATTGGCGTGGATAAACTGCTCCATCCGGTCGGTGTACCCCGCCACAATGACAATCAGGTCCTTCCGGTGGTCCTCCATGTTCTTGAGGATAACCTCAATGGCCTCGTGGCCGAAGTCGTTGGCGTTGTCGGCGTTGACCAGGGCGTAGGCCTCGTCGATGAACAGCACCCCGCCGATGGCCTTCTGTACCGCCTCCTGGGCCTTCAGGGCGGTCTGCCCTACGAAGCCGGCCACCAGGCCGGAGCGGTCCACCTCCACCAGCTGGCCCTTGGACAACACCCCCACCGCGTGGTAAATCTTGGCCAGCAGCCGGGCCACGGTGGTCTTGCCGGTGCCCGGGTTGCCCATAAACACCAGGTGGAGGGACATGGGGGGGACGGGCAGGCCGGCCTCCTCCCGCAGCTTGCGCACCTTCACCAGGTTGATAAGGCTTTTCACGTCCTTTTTCACCTTGTCCAGGCCGCACAGCCCGTCCAGTTCAGCCAGCAGCTCCTCCAGGGTGGGCTCGGGCTCCGCCGGGGGCTGGTCTTCCTCCTTTTTGGCGGGGGCCGTCCCCTGCTTGACGGCCGGGGCGGGCTGGCTCGGCCGGGGGGCGGAAAACTGGTCCGCCCGGATGGCGGGACGGTCGGCGCGCAGGCCGTCTTTGTCACACAGCTCCAGCAGCACATCACCGCAGGCGTTGACAAACCCCGCCTCGCTCTCGCTGACCACCCCGTCCACTGCGGCGAAAAGGAGGAGCAGCAGGGTAAGCTGGTCGGCAAACCGCCGGGCCAAAGAAGTGCCCCTCACCCGGTCATACCGCCGCAGGTCCTCAAAGAAGGCGGGG
>CAJTSQ010000053.1 GCA_910578735.1 uncultured Oscillospiraceae bacterium | reverse complement strand
CGGTGCCCTTGGCGGGGATCTTCTCTACCTCAATGGTGGGAGGGGTGGTGGGCTGGGGATCGGTGGGCTGCTCCGGCTCAGTGGGCTTTGTGGTGGGGGTGGAAGTGCCGCCCACCTTGACCAGAAAACCGTCGCTGTCTATTTGCCAGACAGACACCCACCAGACAGCATTGGCATACGACTCATCCCATACGATCGTCACTTCTCCGTCGCTGGAATAGCCTCGATGGACAGCTTCTCCGCCAGTATAGGCACCGTCCGCACCAAGCTCGCATTTTGTGATGCTATTATCGCAATAACGATCGATAGTTATGGAGCTCCCCACCGGAACGGTGTACATTTTGAGGGTCGCGTTGCCGCTCCAAGTGCCATGTACGGCAGCTGTGCTCTCCGCCGTCACATCAGACAATGTTACTTGGAGTCCGGTATAGGGGGTGGGTACTCGCAGGGGGGCCGCCAAAGCGGGTACTGTCAGGCCCAGGCACATCACCAGGGCCAGCGCGAGGGATAGGGCTTTCTTTTTCATTTGTTTCCGTCCTCTCAGTTTATTTTTGGGGTTCCTCGGCGGTGCGTACCCCTGTGGGGACTTCCCGGCCCCCGATGGGCGCTTCCGCCAAGGCAAACGAAAGCGGCGCAGGATATAGCTACCCCGCACCGCAGTTACAGACACAAACCCCAAAAAACCGCCACTTGATAAACGGCGGCATTTTCGATGTCAATGAGGGCTGGTGCAGCATAGCTGTTGTGTTGGAGGTATGCGCTCCTGCATAGGGATACAGGGTGTCGCCAACACCCTGTAACCTGCCTCAATTTGCCTTGTGTCCTTATTGTAGCGTAGATTGAGGAAGGACGTAAGCCCTTTTTTAAGCACGGCCCGAAAGTCCGGGCCGTGCCTTGTCTTTTTGTTATTTCTCCAGCGTCTGGCTGAACTTGTAGAGCAGCTGGACGGTCTCCTCCCGGGTGGGGAAGGTCCGGTAGCGGAACAGCCCGCCGTCGCCGCCCGATATGATGCCCTGTTCCTCCGCCCACTGGCGGGCAGGGGCGGACCACTGTCCGGGGGGCAGCTGGGCCAGCCCGGCCAGGTAGCCGTTCATCAGTTCGTCAAAGCGTTCCTGTGTCATGTCGTCCTCCTCCGAACCGTCGTCCTCCATGGCCCGGGCCACGTCCTGGCGGAACTGGTCCATGGTCACGCCGTGCTTGGGCCACCACTGGAGCACATCGCCGTGAGCGCTGGCGACGCCCAGCTCATGGCCCTCCGCGTGGCAGATGACCACGCCGGGCTCCAGGGGGTCGAGGGAAAATTCCTTGCACAGCCGGGCGGTAAGCGCCGCGGCGTTGCGGTAGATGGCGTCAAAGTAGGGCCGGTTGGCCTCCACGTTGTAGCCCACCATCTCGCCGCCTTTGTAGGTGTGGCCGGCGGGCTCACAGCACTCAAAGGACAGGTGGGTGTTGTTGGCGCTCCGGCCGGAGGTTCCGGTGCCGGCGTGCCAGCCCCGGGTGGTCCAGGGCAGGGTCTGAATCACCTTGTCCCGGGCCACAAAGGCGTGGACGCATTTTTCCACGCCGGGTTGGTCCCAGCGGCGGATAAACACCTCCGGATCGGGCTGGGCCACCCCGGTGGAGTGGACCATAACCCCCTTGGGGGCGAGCAGGCGGCCCTCCCGGTAGCAGTCGTTTTGGGTGAGAAATTGCTGGGTCAGGTTAAGCTCCATAACGGCCTCCTTTGCCTGGGGGCGAAAAGGCGCCCTGTCATTCTATGCGGGAGGCCCCGGATTGGAGAAAGAAGGGCAAAAGCCTTGACACAGGAGGAAAAGTCGGCTATAATGCGAGGGAAAAGGCTTGGAAGGGAAAGAGTAAACGCGTAGCGCAGGCTTCAGAGAGACGCCGGTTTGGTGAGAGGCGCCGCCTGGCCGCGGGGAAGTGGTCCCAGAGCCCTGCCCCCGAAGGCGAGTAAGGGGCGGCGGTCCCCTCCCGTTACCGGGGGCAGAGAGCGTCCCCCATTGGGGAAATTCAGGTGGTACCGCGGTTTTACAATCGCCCTGAGTCCGTTTTGGACTCAGGGCGTTTTTCGGGAGGTGGCAAAATGATTGTGATACAGACCACCATCGACCGCCGGGCTATGACCGCCCTGGCCCGGGTGAGCCGTAAGACCCTGCGACGGGGCCGGAGCATGCCGGTGCGGACGCTGGCCTGGTTCGTGGTGGTGCTGGAGGCGTTTTTGACGGTGAGCTACCTCCGGGGCGGCTTTGGCAGCTGGCTGCCCAACACGCTGATGGGCCTGTTCATGCTGGGATGCCTGCTGCTGGAGGACAGGGTCAACGGGGCGGTGAGCCTGCGGCAGATCGAGGCGGACAGCCGGGTGGTGAACGCCGTTTTTCAGGAGGACAGCTGCTATGTCCACCGCACCCAGGCGGGGGAGAGCTGGTGGGCCTACAGCCAGATTAAGCTGGCGGCGGAGACCGGGGACTACTTTGTCCTGCTCACCGACCGGGCCCGGGGGCAGGTCTACGATAAAAGGGGCTTTACCTGGGGGGATGCCGGCCAGCTGCGGGCGCTGCTGCAAAGTAAGACCGGGCTGAAAATCCAGCAGATGCGTTAGGCGATGGCCGGAACATTCAGCTCCCGGGCCAGCCGCAGGGCTTCCCGGAAGATTTGTTCGCTTTCCAGAGCGTTAAGGGAGGATACTTCACTTAACAGCAGATTCAGCGCCTGCAGCTGCGCTGCGTTCATGCTCTCCCGCAGCTTGGCTTCCTGATTCAAGGCCGCATCAAGGCTGGCCTGGTATTCCAGGTTAGCTGCAATATTTCCCATGCGCTTTTCCATTAGAAAGCGGATTTCTATGGCGTAAGTATTGACTATTTGGTGGGACGCACTGAAAAAAGACAGTTAAATAAGTAAGGATATGTTAGGAGAATGAATATGAAAAAAGAACTGCCCAAGGTCTACGAGCCCCAGGAGGCAGAGGGCCGCATTTATCAGAAGTGGGAGGAAAACGGCTGCTTCAAAGGCCGCCGGGACCCGAAGAAAAAGCCCTTCACCATCGTCATGCCGCCCCCCAACGTGACGGGGCAGCTCCACATGGGCCACGCCATGGACGACTCCCTCCAGGACATGCTCATCCGCTACAAGCGGATGCAGGGCTACGCAGCCCTGTACCTCCCCGGCACCGACCACGCCGGCATCGCCACCCAGGTGAAGGTGGAGGAGGAGCTGCGCAACAACGAGGGGCTGAGCCGCTACGACCTGGGCCGGGAGAAGTTCCTGGAGCGGGTGTGGGACTGGAAGGCCAAATACGGCGCCCGCATCGTCCAGCAGCAGAAGAAGCTGGGCATCTCCGCCGACTGGGAGCGCTCCCGCTTCACCATGGACGAGGGCCTCTCCCGGGCGGTGCGGCATGTGTTCGTCTCCCTCTATCAGAAGGACCTGATTTACAAGGGCTCCCGGATCATCAACTGGTGTCCTCACTGCGTCACCGCCCTGTCCGACGCGGAGGTGGAGTATCAGGACAAGCCCGGCCATCTGTGGCACATGCGCTACCCCCTGGCCGACGGGAGCGGCTACCTTGTTGTCGCCACCACCCGCCCCGAGACCATGATGGGCGACACCGGCGTGGCTGTCAACCCCAACGACGAGCGGTACAAGCACCTTGTGGGCAAGACCTGCATCCTGCCCCTGATGGACCGGGAAATTCCCATCGTGGCCGACGAGTACGTGGAAATGGACTTCGGCACCGGCTGCGTGAAAATGACCCCCGCCCACGACCCCAACGACTTCGAGGTGGGCCTGCGCCACAATCTGGAGACCATCCGGGTGCTGGACGACAACGGCGTGGTCAACGCCAACGGCGGCAAGTACCAGGGCATGGACCGCTACGAGGCCCGGAAGGCCGTGGTGGCCGACCTGGAGGCCCTGGGGCTGATGGAGAAGATCGAGCCCTACTCCCACAACGTGGGCACCTGCTACCGTTGCCACAGCGACGTGGAGCCCCTGATCTCCGCCCAGTGGTTCGTCCGCATGGAGCCCCTGGCCAAGGAGGCCCTGCGGGTGGTCAACGAGGGGGAAGTGAAGTTTGTTCCCGACCGCTTTGCCAAGACCTACACCAACTGGATGGAGAATGTCCACGACTGGTGTATCAGCCGCCAGCTGTGGTGGGGCCACCAGATTCCTGCCTGGTACTGCGCCGACTGCGGCCACGTCACCGTCTCCGAGACCGACCCCGACTGCTGCGAGAAGTGCGGCTCCAAGCACATTGAGCGGGACCCCGATGTGCTGGACACCTGGTTCTCCTCCGCCCTGTGGCCCTTCTCCACCCTGGGCTGGCCGGACAACACCGAGGATTTCCAGTATTACTACCCCACCGACGTGCTGGTGACGGGCTACGACATTATCTTCTTCTGGGTGGCCCGGATGATCTTCTCCGCCTGCGAGCACACCGGCAAGCCCCCCTTCCACACGGTATTTATCCACGGCCTGATCCGGGACGACAAGGGCCGGAAGATGTCCAAGTCCCTGGGCAACGGCATCGATCCTCTGGAGATCGCCGACAAATACGGCGCCGACGCCCTGCGCTTCAACCTGGTCACCGGCAACTCCCCGGGCAACGACATGCGCTTTTTCACCGAGCGGTGTGAGGCCATGCGCAACTTCGCCAACAAGATCTGGAACGCCAGCCGCTTCCTGATGATGAACCTGACCATCGACAAGTGCCAGCTGCCCCAGAAGCTGGAGCTGGAGGACAAGTGGATTCTGTCCAAGCTGAACCGGGCCGTGGCCGAGATCACCGAAAACATGGACCGGTATGAGCTGGGTGTGGCCGCCCAGAAGATCTATGACTTCATCTGGGACGACTACTGCGACTGGTATATCGAGCTGACCAAGACCCGCCTCCAGGGGGAGGACGAGGACAGCAAGGAGCGGGCTCAGCAGGTGCTGTGCTGGGTGCTGACGGAAATGCTCAAGCTGCTCCACCCCTTCATGCCCTTCATCACGGAGGAAATCTGGCAGGCCCTGCCCCACGAGGGCGACTTCCTGATGATGCAGAGCTGGCCCGTGGCCAGCGAGTCCATGAACTTCCCGGCAGAGGAGAAGGCCATGGAGCTGATTATGGACGCCATCCGGGCCGTCCGGGGCCGGCGCAGCGAGATGAATGTGCCCCCCTCTAAAAAGGCCCATCTCACCGTGGCCACTATGGAGACGGAGACCTTCACCCTGGGTGTGCCCTTCCTGAAGAAGCTGGCCTACGCCAGCGAGGTGGAGATCGTCCCCTTTGCCCAGGCCCAGGCAGACGACGCAGCTGCCCAGGCCGGGCAGGTGTCCATCGTCACCCACGCCGCCCAGCTGTCTATCCCCCTGGGGGAGCTGGTGGACCTGGAGAAGGAGAAGCAGCGCGTGGAGAAGGAGCTGAAAAAGCAGACCGCCGAGCTGGACAAGCTGAACGCCAAGCTAAACAACCCCGGCTTCGTCAACAAGGCCCCCGCCCAGGTGGTTCAGGCCGAGAAGGAGCGGGCCGTTCAGCTCACCGAGCTAGTGGCCAAGCTGGAGGGACAGCTGAAGGGAATGTGAGAGGGCCTTCCGCGCTCAGATGCTGATATTAACGGAAAAACCGCCGCGAGTCGAAAGACCCGCGGCGGTTTATTTTAGTACACCCGCAGCACACAGATGGACTGGGCGCTGATCTGAGGGGGAAGGCTGGCAGTCATAACGCCGTTGAAGACGATCCGTACCTGCTCCCCGGCCATCAGGTTGCCGGTGGAGTTGTTGGTATTTACCAGAACCTCCTGCCCGTTGGCATTGTCGGTTACCAGCACCTGAGTACCCCAGGCCTGGACGACGGTGGCAATCATAGTTACCATGGAAGTCACCTCCTGTTGGATGGAATCCATATTATCCTATGCGCCGGCGGGCAGGGGGTTACTCCAGCCGGTACAGCGCATCCCACCGGGCCAGGCACTCCTCCATCTCCGCCCCGGTGTCGATCCGGTGAAGGCCGGGGAACCAGTCCAGCTGCTCCTCGGAAAAATCGGTCTGATCGGCCAGAAATCGGCGGCAGACCTCGGCGTAGTCGGGCCGGGCCTGCCGGCTCTCCCGGTCGATGTACCTCAGCAGCCGGGTGCGGTCGTCCACGTGGAGGTAGACCACGCGGACATGCCCGGGGCCGTAGCAGTCCATCAGGGCCCGGGCGCCGGCCAGGGTGGTAATGAGCAGGCGGTCGGTGTCCAGGTCAAAGCGGAGGGTGAAGTAGGTCCACAGTCCCTGGGTGGTGTGGTATTCCCGCTTTTCGATCACCTGACCCTCGGCCTCATACCGGCGCAGCTGTTCCTGGGTGGCAAAGTGGTAGCTCTGCCCCTCCACCTCCCCCGGCCGCATGGGCCGGGTGGTGCAGGGGACCACAGGGACCAGCTCCGGGCAGCGCTCCAGAATGCGGGCGTAGAGGGTGTCCTTGCCGGAGCAGCTCTTGCCCACCAGACAGAAGACACGGTTCATCACGGCGCCGTCCCTTCCCTGATGGCAGCTTGAAAGAACGCCTTAATCTCGCTCCGGGAAGCCTGAACAGACCCCTGGACAAAGTCGTCCTTGCCGCCGCCCCGGCCGTTGAGGGCCTGATTCAGGCTTTTTACCCAGTCCCGCAGGTGTCCGTTAGGTTGACCGATGGCGTATTTATACCCGGAGGAATCGTCCCCGGAGAAGCAGGCGCAGAAGCAGCTGTCGCCGCAGGCGTGGAGGACCGCACCGCACAGGCGGCGCAGGGCGTCGGGGGAGAGGCCGTCCTCAAAGAGGACCACGTCCCCGGGCCCGGCGTACTGTCCGGCCAGCTGGGCGAAGCGGGCGTCCTCCAGCGCCATAAGCCGGGACTTGAGGGCGGCGTTCTCGGCCAACAGCCGCTCCGCCGCCGCCCCCGTCTCAAAAACCTTGGCGGACAGCAGATGGGACACCTGGGCGTTCTGCTCCATGGCACGGCTGAGGTATTGGAGGGCCCGGCCGCCGCACACCAGCTCGATGCGCACCCCCTCCCGGAATTTCTGCATGGACAGCAGCTTGACCAGCCCCACCTCAGCGGGATAATTTACGTGGGTGCCGCAGCAGGCGCAGCAGTCCGCCCCGGGGAACTCCACAATCCGCACCTGTCCGGTGAGCGCCTTCTTGCTCCGGTACTGGATGTGCGCCAGCTCCTGGGGGGAGGGATAGGTGATGTTCACCGGCAGATTCACCTGCCAGAGGTGCCGGTTGGCGGCCTCCTCCAGGGTGGTAAGCTGCTCCTGGGTGAGGGGGCGGTCAAAGTCGATGGTGACCACCTCCGTCCCCATGTGAAAGCCCACATTTTCACAGCCCCAAAGGGCGTGGGCCAATCCGGAGACGATGTGTTCCCCGGAGTGCTGCTGCATCAGGTCAAACCGCCGGTCCCAGTCAATCACCCCGGTGACTTCCGTCCCCGGCTCCAGGGGGTGGTTGCAGGTATGGACGATCTCCCCGTCCCGGCTGTGGACCTCCAGCACCTTGACCTTTCTCTCTCCGCCTGCCGGCTCCAGACGCCCGGTGTCGTAGGGCTGGCCGCCTCCCTCGGGGTAGAAGGCGGTGCGGTCCAAAATGATGTCGAAGCCCTTCTTCCCCTTAACGCAGGAGACCACGCCTGTCTCGAATTTGACCAGAAAGGGGTCCTGTTCGTAGAGTTTTTCTGTCATAGATAGCTCTCGTCCCTCTCGGACCGCTTGGCCCGCTGCATCAGGTCGGTAATGACGGCGTGGACGTCCCGGCCCTCATAGAGGACCTCATAGGCCGCCTGGGCAATGGGCATCTCCACCCCCGCCTTCTGAGCCAGGGTGCGGGCGTTGGCGGCGGCGTAGTAGCCCTCCACCACCGCGCCGATCTCCTTCACGGCCTCGCCCACCGGCTTGCCCTGGCCGATGAGAATGCCGCACCGGCGGTTGCGGGAGTGCATGGACGTACAGGTGACAATGAGGTCGCCCACCCCGGCCAGGCCGGTAAAGCTGTCCTTCCGGCCCCCCAGGGCCACGCCCAGCCGGGCCATCTCGGCCAGACCCCGGGTCATGAGCAGGGCCTTGGTGTTGTCGCCGTAGCCCATGCCGTCGCAGCAGCCGGCGCACAGGGCGATGATGTTTTTCAGAGCGGCGCAAATCTCAGTGCCGATTTTGTCATCGCTGGTGTACACCCGGAACCGCTGGTTCATGAACAGGTCCTGGACCTGCTCCGCCACGGCCAGGTCCTCGGAGGCCACCACCACCCCGGTGGGGATCTTCCGGCCCACCTCCTCGGCGTGGGAGGGCCCGGACAGCACCACCACCGGGCACTTGCCCTGCACCTCCTCCTCGATCACCTGGCTCAGGCGCAGGGAGGAGTCCTTCTCGATGCCCTTGGACACGGAGACCAGGATGGTCCCCGGGTCGGCCAGCTCCCTGAGCTGCTTTGCGGTGGACCGCACGGCGAAGGAGGGGGTGGCCACCACCACCAGCCCGCAGCCCTTCACGGCGGCCATGTCGGTGGTGAATTTCAGGCTTTCGGGCAGGGGGACACCCTTCAGCATGGGGTTCTCCCGGGTCTCCCGGAGGACGGCGGACTCCTCCTCGGTGTAGGACCACAGGGTTACGTCGTTGCCGTTTTCCAGCAGCAGCAGAGCCAGGGCCGTCCCCCAGGCGCCGCTGCCGAGGACTGTGATTTTCATAGCGTTTACCTCCCAAAATCATTGTCGTGATATTGTAGGGACGCATCACGATGCGTCCGTTTTTTTAAATATGGAAACGAGGAGACGGACGCTTCGTGAAGCGTCCCTACGTCTTCTTGTGCAGCGAAAATTTATTCTCCGTCCCGGTGAGCAGCCGGTGGATATTGGCCCGGTGCATGTACAGGATGAGCCCGCCGATGACGACGGCTAGGACCAGCAGCACCGTGTCATGATACACGAACCAGGTAGCGAAGGGGAAGGACGCCCCCGCCCAGCAGGAGCCGAGGGAGACATACCGGGTGAATACCGCCAGCACGATGAAGCCGCCCCAGACCACCAGGGCGATGCGCCAGTCGATCATAATGGCGATGGTCCCGCCGGAGAGGATCCCCTTGCCCCCCTTGAAGTGGAACATACAGGGGAACATGTGGCCCAGCAGGCACCACATGCCGGCCCAGTATTTTGCCAGATTGACGACCACAGCGTCGTCAACCACCATCTGCCGGGCCAGGAGCATCCCGGCCCAAATAGCGATGATCGCTTTCAACACATCGCACAAGATAACCACCAAGGTCAGGAAACCGCCAAAGGTGCGGTAGAAGTTGGTCAGCCCGGCGTTGCCGCTGCCGTGATTGCGGATGTCGTCCCGCAGGATATACTTGGAGACAATGACCGCCCCATTGAAGCAGCCGCAGAAATAGGCGATTGCGGCAATCAAGAGTGCGGGGAGTACAAAAGCCGAGCCCAGCGCCATCAGCCATTCCGTGTCCATCCCTTACCCCTCCTTCTCGCTCCGCTCCCGGACGGTGAGGCGCACCGGGGTGCCCTCCAGGCCGAAGGTGGAGCGGATCTGGTTCTCAAGATACCGCTGGTAGGAGAAGTGGAACAGCCGCGCGTCGTTGCAGAAGCAGACGAAGTGGGGCGGTTTGATCCCCACCTGGGTCATATAGTAGACCTTCAGCCGCCGGCCCTTGTCGGTGGGGGGCTGGACCCGGGCGGTGGCGTCGGCCAGCAGGGAGTTGAGCATCCCCGTGGTGATCCGCATGGCCGCCTGGTTGTTTACATAGTTGATCAGCTCAAAGAGCCGGTCCACCCGCTGGCCGGTGAGGGCGGAGATAAACACAATGGGGGCGTAGGTCATATAGCTCAGGTCCCGCATCACGTCCTGACGCATCTTGTCCATGGTCTTGCCGTCCTTCTCGATGGCATCCCACTTGTTGACCACAATGATGCACGCCTTGCCCGCCTCGTGGGCCAGGCCGGCCACCTTGGTGTCCTGCTCGGTGACCCCCTCCTGGGCGTCGATCATGATGAGGCACACGTCGGACCGCTCAATGGCCATGGTCGCCCGGAGGACGGAGAATTTTTCGATGCGGTCGTCCACCTTGGACTTTTTCCGCATCCCGGCGGTGTCGATGAACCGGTACTTGCCCTGCTTGTTCTCAAAATAGCTGTCCACGGCATCCCGGGTGGTGCCCGCCACGTTGGAGACAATCACCCGCTCCTCCCCCAGAATCCGGTTCACCAGGGAGGACTTGCCCACGTTGGGCTTGCCGATGACCGCCACCTTGATGACGTCGTCCTCCTCGTCTTCCTCCTCCTGAGGGGGGAAGTACTCAAAGCAGGCGTCCAGGAGGTCGCCGGTGCCGTGGCCGTGGACGGCGGACACCGCGATGGGGTCGCCCAGACCCAGGTTGTAGAACTCATAGATGTCCGGGTTCTCCCGGCCGGTCTGGTCGGCCTTGTTCACCGCCAGTACCACCGGCTTGCCGGAGCGCAGCAGCATATTGGCCACCTCCTGGTCAGAGGCGGTCATGCCGGTTTTAATATCGCAGACAAAGACAATCACCGTGGCGGTGGAGATGGCGATCTCCGCCTGCTCCCGCATAAAGGACAGGATCTGGTCGTCGGTGCCCGGCTCGATGCCGCCGGTGTCCACAATGTCGAAGACGCGATTGCGCCAGTCGCACTGGGCATACAGCCGGTCCCGGGTGACGCCGGGGGTGTCCTCCACAATGGACAGCCGCTGTCCGCACAGCTTGTTGAACAGCATGGACTTGCCCACATTGGGCCGTCCCACAATGGCAACTAAAGGTTTCATTTGGTCACTTCCTTTTAAACTCTCTCGTCCCCCGCAGGGCCAGCCTCCTTTTGAAAGGAGGTGCCCCAGTTCGCAAACTGGGGCGGAGGATTGATTTCGCCGCAGGCGAAATGTGCGAAGCAAACACAGTTTTGCAAATCCTTGTTTACTTCGTATGTTTTGCTTCGCAAAACGCAATCCTCAGTCACGGCTTCGCCGTGACAGCCCCTTTCAAAAGGGGCCTTTTTTCGCTCCCCTACGGATTATACCGATAAAATTCCTCATTCTCCCAGGCCAGTCGCTGGGTCTCGGGGGTAAGCTCCACGCCGCAGATGGCGTCCAGCAGCTCATAGCCGTCCTGGGGGACGGGGACCACCGGCACCCCCAGCTCCCGCTCCACGTCGTCCGTGGTCACGTCGTCCAGAAAGACGTTCTCCCCGGACCGGAGCATACTGGCGGGAATCAGCAGCCGCTGGCCCAAATTCTTCCCCCGGAGCTGTTCAATCAGGTCCCCTCCGGTGACCAGCCCGGCCACCGTGATGGTCTCGCCGAAGAATCGGTTGACAATGGGATAGACCTGCCCCTCTATTGTACCACATTTTTCCCTGGCCTGGGCCACCAATTTTGCCAAAAATGGGGCGGCGGACACCCCCGTGGCGATGGAGAAGGGGGCGGTCCCCTCCAGTTCGTCCGGCTCCATCAGGTCCAGGGCCCGGCTGAACTCCCGGCTGAGGAGGGTGAGCATCCCCACCCCGTTGTCCAGCTGGGTGAAGTCCTCAAAGTAGTCCTCCCCGGGCAGTTCCCGCCCGGCCAGCAGGTAAAATTCGTCGGAGCACCACACCAGTCTTGTGCCGTGGGCCTTCAGATGCCCGGCGGCGAAGGCCTCCACTTGGCAGATCAGGGCGGAGGCGGTCTCCCGGGTGTAGGTTTTCAGGGGGTACAGCCCCTCCCGGTATTTGGTCACCCCCACCGGCACCACTGAAACGCTGTTCACCGCCGGGAACATGGCCGCCAAGTCATTCAGAGTCTTGTCCAGCGCCGGACCGTCGTTGACGCCGGGGCAGGAGACGATCTGGCAGTTCATGGTGATATTATGGGCGGCGAACCGCTCCATGATGTCGATGCCCTCCCCGGCCCGCCTGTTTTTCAGCATCTCGGCCCGCAGGGCCCGGTCGGTGGTGTGGACGGATACGTTAATGGGGGAGATGCGCAGGTCAATGATCCGCTGGACCTCCCGGGGGGAGAGATTGGTCAGCGTGAGATAGTTGCCCAGCAGGAAGGACAGGCGGGCGTCGTCGTCCTTGAAGTAGAGGGAGGGGCGCATCCCCGGGGGCATCTGGTCCACAAAGCAGAAGATGCAGTGGTTGGCGCAGGACCGGGCCCGGTCCATGAGGTAGGTCTCAAACTCCAGCCCCAGGTCCTCCCCCTCGGATTTGCGCACCCGGAGAGTGCGGACAGAACCATCCGCCCCCCGCAGGGTGAGCTCCAGCCGGGGGTCGTAGCTGTAAAACTTGTAGTCCAGCACGTCCACAATGGGATGGCCGTTGATATGGGTGAGGGTGTCCCCCACCCGGACCCCGGCCCGCCGGGCGGGACTGCGGGGGTCCACTGATTTTACGGCCGTCATGCTCATGGATGCGATTCCTCCCTTTCCCGGCGGCTGGACCGACAGTTTCGTATTCCCGCCCTGGAGGGGCGGGAATACAGGAACAGGCTGATATTGCCTTATTCTACTATAAATACGAGGGTAATGCAAGAGGGCAAAAGCGGGAGCAGAACGCCCCCGCTTGCGGTTATTCCTCTGGAAATACAGCCGTCAAGTCCACGGCGCAGTCCTCCAGCACCCCCACCGGCACGGAATCCCTGGCGGTGTAGACCTCGGGGACGTAATACTGACCTTCCACCAGCGCATAGACCAGCACCAGCTTTTTGTCCGGGTCCACAATCCAATACTCCCGGATCCCCGCCTGCTGATACAGCTTGTATTTCACCAGACAGTCATACTGCTTGGTGGAGGGGGACAGAATCTCGACGACCAGATCGGGCGCGCCGTGGATGCCCCTGCCATCCACCTGGCCGTTTTTTTTGCATACAATAGAGAGGTCGGGCTGCACCACCGTCTTTACATCCTGAGGACGATCCCCCTTGTTTTCAAACAGGCGGACGTCAAAGGGGGCGGGGAAGATGCTGCGGCATGTTCCCCGCAGATGGGTGTGAATCTGTGTGAGGAGTTCTGTAAGGATCAGTTGATGCGCGTCGGTTGGTGCAGACAGTGCCCGCAACTGACCGTCGTACAGTTCGTAGTGTGTCGGGTCGGCTTCCCATTCCAATAAATCAGCGTAGGTGTAGCTCTTTTTCTGGGGCGGTGCCATACAACTCGCTCCTTCTCCATTTTTTATTATACCACAGGCGGGGCATACATTTCAACGAAACATTTTGCAATTTTCAGCCCTAACCTTATGTAACTCGGCAAATGGTGGCAAAACCTTGGATTTACACTCGTAAAGAACCATTTATAAAACGACAATATTTACGAGCAGTCACCAAAAATCAACCCCTTGTGACAAAATCGAACATCCAGAAAAAAACACGATTTGACAATCGTGTTTTTTT
>CAJTSQ010000052.1 GCA_910578735.1 uncultured Oscillospiraceae bacterium | reverse complement strand
GAGCGTCAGATTCCGGTTCTGAATGTTGGGGGTTCGAGTCCCTTCGGGCGTGCCACGTCGGAGCAAGCTACATATCGCTTGCTCCGACTTTTTCCAAAGTCAGAGCGCGCTCATTGCGCTGCTCCTCCTTTCCAAATCGAACCCGCTTCGCTGGGCTTCGATTTGGTTTTGGACGCAATCTCGAAAGAAAATCGATTTTAACCCCTTACTCCACATCCATATCATCCGAACCTTTTTCCGATAGGAGATGGGTTCGGATGATTGGTTTTCTTTGCAGGATTTGAGCGTACCCACTTTCGGAACGGCCCGGAACGCAAGGCCGCCTCTAAGCCGAGAGGACCAAGAAATAGGCAGAGCCAAGGCGGGCGCACCGTGAAAACGATTGCGTCCGCCCTGGTTATGTTCAGCTACCAAGATTTGTTCTCACAGCACCCCTCTCAGCTCCGCCAGGCCCGCCGTGATCTCCGCCTCCAGCTTGTCCAACTCGTCCAGAATCTCGCTGGTGGGCGGGTACTCCACCGGCACATACTCCGTCTTTTTGTACTTGTTAATGGACAGGTCATAGCCGTTCTCTACGATTTCCGCTTTGGGGACGAGGAAGCTCTGTTCCGTGCGTTCCCGTTCCGCCTCGCCGTCCAGGCTGTGGAACCGCCGGATAATATCGGGGATGTCATTGCCGGCAACTTCGCTGCGCTTGTCGTCCAGGCTGAACCCATCGGCTTTCATATCGTAGAACCAGACGTTCTCCGTACCGCCCGCGCCGGTCTTGGTGAACACCAGCACGGCGGTGGACACCCCGGCGTAGGGCTTGAACACGCCGGAGGGCATGGAAATCACCCCCCGGAGCTGGTGGTTTTCCACCAATTCCTTGCGGATGGACTTGTGGGCGGCAGAGGAGCCGAACAACACCCCATCCGGGACGATGCAGGCGCACTGCCCGCCCTTTTTCAGCATCCGCAGGAACAGGGCAAGAAACAGCAGCTCCGTCTTTTTCGTGTTGGTGACAGCTTTCAAATTGTCGTTGATGCTCTCCGCGTCCACGGTCCCCTTGAAGGGGGGATTGGCCAGACACATGGTAAATTTCCCGCTGATCTGGTTCTGTTTGGACACGCTGTCCATGTAGTCGATCTCCGGCCTGCCGATGGAGTGAAGCATCAGGTTCATGGAGGAAATGCGCAGCATAGTCCGGTCTGTATCAAAGCCGGTAAACATCGGCCCCGCAAAGTGGTCCCACTGCTCAGCGGTCATCGTGTCCTCATAGTGCCGCCGGACATACTCCGCAGCAGAGACCAGGAACCCAGCCGTGCCGCAGGCCGGGTCGCAGATGATATCGTCCGGTGCGGGCCGCAGCAGCTCCACCATCATCTCCCTGATGTGTTTCGGGGTGCGGAACTGCCCGTTTTGACCGGCGGTGGCCAGCTTGCCCAGCATATATTCGTAGAGATCGCCCTGCATATCCAGTTCGGCAATGTCGTGCTCGTAGAGGTCGTCCAGCCCGGTAATAATTTTTTGCAGGACCTGGGGCGTGGGAATCAGGAACATGGCGTCGTCCATATAGCGGGCAAAGGCGGTGCCGCCCTCGTCCGCCCTGCCGGAGGCGTCCTCAATCTCTATCAGTTCCCCCTGGGCGTTAAAATCCGGAAGACGGCCATACCTCAGCTTTTTGATGGCCGGAAACACCCGCTGAGACATCACGTCATAGATATGGCGGGGGTCGTTGTTTTTGAACCGGCTCCAGCGCATAGACTGCCCCGCCGCTGATGCCGGAAAGATCTTGGGCATTTTTTCCCCGGAAGCGTTCTCAAATCCCTCTGACTCCAGCTCTTTTTCGTCCAAAGACCGGATGAACATGAGATAGGTCAGCTGTTCAATGACGGTCAGAGGATTGGTGATGCCGCCGGCCCAGATATCCGTCCATATCTTGTCGATTTTATTCTTGACGGCGCCTGTTATCATGGCTCTGCCTCCGTGAATATGATGATTTATTATACCGGAAAAAGAGTACAGGGTCAATGTGGTTTTCAAAAGAAGCAGGAGCAGGGAAATGTAAATTTGCCGCTGTATGAGCAGCAGCTTATGTTTATAAAAACAGCCGCCCTCAGCCTATCGGAACTCATCCGGCAGGCCGAGGGCGGCTGCTGCCTTTCACAGACCGAGGGAGGACCGTTTTAAGGCAGCCATAGGGAGAGGAATAAGAGCGAGGGGCTAAATTACCTGCCCGGCCTTATAGGCCTTGATGGCTTCGGTAAGCTTAGGAATGATGACCTTTAAATCTCCCACAATGCCCAGGTCGGCAATCTTCATCATGGGACAGGTCTCGTCTCGGTTGATGGCGATGATGAACTCGGAGTCCTCCATACCGGCCAGGTGCTGAATCGCACCGGAGATACCGCAGGCGATGTAGAGGCCCGGGTGGACCGTCTTGCCGGTCTGGCCCACCTGGCGGTTTTTCTCGATCCAGCCGCTGTCCACGCCGATGCGGGAAGAGGACACCTCGCCGCCCAGCTCGGCGGCCAAGGCGCGCAGGGGCTCATAGCCCTCCGGTCCGCCCACGCCCCGGCCGCCGGAGACGAGGACCTTGGCCTCGGTGATGTCAACCACCTTTTTGTCGTTGCCGGCTACATCCAGGATGGTGACGTTCTGGTCCTCCATGGTGAGGCCGGCATCCACCGCCACCACCTCGCCCGTCCGGGCGGGGTCGCGCTGGGGCATCTCCATCACCCCAGGACGGACGGTAGCCATCTGGGGGCTGTACTTCCGGCAGACAATGGTGGCCATCACGTTCCCGCCGAAGGCGGGACGGGTCATCTTCAGGTAGCGGTCGGAGGTGTCCAGGCTGTCGATACGCTCGGGCTGAAGGGAGAGGGAGGTGGAGGTACGCAGATACTCCTGGTACTTGGCGACATCTACGTCCAGCCGGGTGCAGTCGGCGGTGAGGCCGGTGTGGACCCGGCCCGCCACCCGGGGGGCCATATCCCGCCCGATGGAGGTGGCGCCAAAGAGCATGATGTTGGGGTCATAGGTTTTGATGACATGGGTCACGGCCTTGACATAGGGCTCGGTGGTGTAGTGCTCCAGAACGGGGTGGTCAATGACCAGCACCCGGGAGGCGCCGTATTGAATCAGTGCCTGGGCCCGGTCGGCAATCTGGTGGCCCAGCAGGACGGCTGTAACCTCCTCGCCCAGGTCGGCGGCCAGCCGGGAGGCCTCGCCGATCAGCTCTATGCTGACCTTCTGGACAGCGCCGCCCCGCTGTTCCACTACTACGAAAATATCTTTACTCATGGTCTCTGCCTCCTTTCAGATCAGGTGCCGCTGAATCAGCCGCTGCATGATGGCCTCCACCGCCTCATCGGCGGACAGGCTGTTGAGTACCACGCCGGGGGCCCGCAGCTGCTTGCCGAAGGACTGGAACACGTTGGTGGGGGAGCCCTGAAGGCCGATCCAATCCGGGTTGAATGCCTCCTTGAGGTCCTCAAAGCCCCACACTGTGATCTCCTTCTCATAGGCGTCCACAATGCCGCCCACGCTCATGTAGCGGGGCTCGTTCAGCTCGGACAGGGCGGTGATCAGGCAGGGAGTGGCCACCTTCAGCAGGTGGGAGCAGTCCTCAAACTGGCGCTTGACGATCATGCTGTCCCCCTCTGCCCGGAGTTCCTCGGCGTAGCTCACCTGGGGGATGTGCAGCTGCTCGGCGATCTGGGGGCCCACTTGGGCGGTGTCGCCGTCAATGGCCTGACGGCCGGTGATAATCAGGTCGAAGCCGATTTTCCGCAGGGCGGCGGCGATGATGGTGGCGGTGGCATAGGTGTCGGAACCGCCGAACTCCCGGGCGGAGAGGAGATATGCCTCGTCCACGCCCATGGCCAATGCCTCCCGCAGGGCCCCCTCCGCCTGGGGCGGGCCCATGCACAGGGCGGACACGGTGCCGCCGCACTGCTCCCGCAGGCGCAGGGCGGCTTCCAGCCCGGCCTTGTCGTCGTGGTTGATGATACTGGGCACGCCCTCGCGGATCAGCGTGTTGGTTTTAGGGTCCAGCTTCACCTCGGCGGTATCGGGGACCTGCTTGATACATACAACAATTTTCATCTTTCTGCCCCCCATTATTTCAGCTTCATGGAGCCGGAAATGACCATCTTCATGACCTCGGAGGTGCCCTCATAGATCTCGGTGATCTTGGCGTCCCGCATCATGCGCTCCACAGGGTACTCCCGGCAGTAGCCGTAGCCGCCCATGGCCTGGACGGCGAAGCGGGTCACCTCGTTGGCCACGTCGGAGGCGAACAGCTTGGCCATGGCGGCCATAGGCCCGAAGACCTCATGGTTGTCCTCGGCCACGGCGGCCCGCCAGGTCAGCAGCCGGGCGGCGTCAATTTTGGTCTGCATCTCGGCGATTTTAAACTGGGTATTCTGGAAGGAGTTGATGGGTTTTCCAAACTGCTTGCGCTCCTTGCCATACTTGATGGCCTCGTCCAGCGCCCCCTGGGCAATGCCCACGGCCTGGGCGGCGATGCCGATGCGGCCGCAGTCCAGTGCGCCCATGGCAATTTTAAAGCCCCGGCCTACAGGCCCCAGCACCCGGTCGGCGCTGACCCGCACGTTGTCATAGGAGACGATGCAGTTGGAGGCCGCCCGGATGCCCATACGCTCGATGTTGTCGCTGACGGTGACGCCGGGGGTGCCCTTCAGGTCCACAATGAAGGCGGTGAGCCCCTTGGCCGCGGGCACCTTCCGGTCGGTGAGGGCAAAGAGGATGCAGGTGTCGGCAAAGCCGGAGTTGGTGGTGAAAATTTTGGAGCCGTTGATGATCCAGTCGTCCCCATCCTTCACGGCGGTGGTCTGGGCGCCCTGGACATCGGAGCCGGCGTTGGTCTCGGTCAGGCCGAAGCACCCCACCTTGCTGCCGTCCACCAGGGGACGCAGGAATTTCTGCTTCTGCTCCTCGGTGCCGAAGTTGTTGATGCAGGAGCAGCACAGGGAGGTGTGTACCGAGATGGTGATGCCGGTGCTGGCGTCCACCTTGGAGACCTCCTCCATGCACAGTGTATAGGCCAGGGTGTCGGAGCCGGCTCCGCCGTACTCTTTGGAGTAGGGGATGCCCAGGAAGCCATAGCGCTGCAGCTTGGCCAGAAGGTCCATGTCGTAGGCTTCCTTCTCATCCATCTCCTTGGCCAGAGGCCGGATTTCCGCCTCGGCGAAGTTCCGAAACAGCTCCCGCTGGAGCTGGTGCGCTTTGTCTAATTTAAAATCCATAATTACCTCCGTACTGCTGGCCGCGCCATGAGGCGGCGCGGCCTGTTGTTGGGAGCCCGGACCTTCAGAGCAGCCCCATCTCTCTGGCCTGGAAGGTCAGCTCCTCCCTGAACTTGGGGTGGGCAACCTGAATCAGCTCCCGTGTCCGCTGGGCCGGCGTTTTGCCGCCCAGCCGGGCGATCCCCTGCTCCGTCACCACATATTCGATAACCGACCGGGGCAGGCTGACCGGCGTGCCCGGCTTGAAGCAGGGGGTGATCTTTGAAAACTTCCCGTTTTTGGTCATGGACTCCAGCACTACAATGGATTTGCCCTCCAGATTGGCGGTGGCAGCAGAGGCGAAATTGCAGATGCCGCCCATGCCGCTGTACTGCCTGCCCTTCAGGAACTCCGCGTTGGCCTGGCCCATCAGGTCCACCTCCACCGCGTTGTTGATGGCGGTCATACGGTGCTGACGGTAGATGTTGCCCGGGTTAAGTACCTCCTGGCAGCTGTTCAGCTCCACCCCCAGGTTGTGATCCAGCCAGTCAAACAGGGGCTTGGTGCCCACAACCTGGGTAAAGACGGCCTTGCCGGGGTGGTCGGTCTTTTTCGCGTTGGTGATCATGCCCCGCTGGGTCAGCAGCATCAGGATATCGCCATAGACCTCGGTGTGGACCCCCAAATCCCGCTTGGGCTCCAGGTGCATCAGAGAGGCCGCGTTCAGCCGGCCCAGGCCCACCTCGATGGTGGCCTCGTCGGGAATCAGCTCAGACAGATAGCCGCCGATGGCCCGGTAGACTTCCTCGTTCTCCCGGTCCTCATCCACCCCGGGGCCTTCCATCAGGTAGTTTTCCGCGTCGGTGTCCACAATGTAGTCCACCTCGCTCACATGGATCATGTTGCTGCCGTAGAGAAATGGAAAGTTGGTGTTGGTCTCGGCGATAACCAGGTCAGCGTTCCGGCAGGCCTGGCGAACAAAGTCGGTGCAGGTGCCCATGGACATGTAGCCGTTTTGGTCGGGCCGGGTGACCTCGATAAAGGCCACGTTGCACTGTAAGCCCACGGCGGCTGTCTTGTTGTAGTGCCAGTACTCCGAGGGGATAAAATCCAGCCGCCCCTCGGAAAACAGCTGGTGGGAGCTGCTGTTCAAAAAGCTGGTGATGGGGCGCAGGCCCCCGCCTATGGTCTCCCCTTCGGGGACAAAATTGATGATGGGCGCGTAATAGAACACATTTTTCAGATCGGTCCGGGCGGCCACCCTGCGCAGCACGGCGCGGCAGTCACGGTTGCCGGTCATGATTCTGTCGCCGCTTTTAATCAGGTTGGCGGCTTGCTGGGCTGTGATAGATTTTTTCCCAAATTCTTCCATCCAAAGTGGCATAGCTGTTCCTCCTAACGGGTATTACTTCTTCCCGTCCTGGCTCTCTTTCCAGGCCATGGCGGCCTTCAGGCCCTGCTCCTGAACGACCCGGTTGAACTCCGACTGCTCCTGCACCTGATGAATCCGGCACAGGTTGAACATCTCGGCGGCAAACTCCATGGCGCTGCGCATACCCATAATCTCATAGGTCTTGTTAATCTCATACTTCAGCATCCGGATGGACTCGGCGGGCTGCTCGGCCAGGCGGGCGGCCAGCTTCATGGTCTCCTCCTCCAGCCTGTCCAGAGGCACAATGAAGTTGACCACACCGGCCTCCTTCAGCTCCTGAGCGCTCATAAAGTCGCCCAGATAGGCCAGCTGCTTCACCCGGTTCATGGTCATCTTCCAGGGCTCGATGAGCACATCGTTGATGTAGGAGTATTTCAGCTCGGGCTCGCCGAACTTGGCATCCTCAGAGGCGATGAGCAGGTCGCACATAAAGGCCATCCACACGCCGCCGCCGATGCAGTAGCCCTGGACGGAGCCGATGACAGGCTTCTTGGCGTCCCAGATGGCGCGCCAGTTGTTCAGCTCCATCAGGCTGTTCTCCCGGCGGGCCGGGACGTCAACAATGGGCACCTCAATGCTCTCCTTCAGGTCAAAGCCGGCGGTAAAGGCCTTCTCCCCCGCGGCGCACAGCACGATAACGTTGGTCTCCGGGTCCGCGTCCGCCCGGCGGATGGCGTCTCCAAAGCCCTCCACCAGCTCACGGTTCAGCGCGTTGCGGACCTTGGGGCGGTTCAGAATTACCTTTCCGACCTTACCCACCCGTTCATACAGTAATACTTCTTCACTCATAGCGCAAACATCCTTTCATTAATCAATTGTAAAACTGCGCCGCGCGCAGGAATTACCTAAATTACCCTTCGTCCGAAAACTCCGGGGCGGTGTAGGTGGAGCCGGGCTTCAGCACCCGGTTCCAGGCGCCGATGTGGACCCGCTCCGCCTTAAAGCGGTCCTTCACCGGCCGCTCATAGGCGGGATAGCCCACCGGAACGGCGGCCAGCACCTCCACATGGGCGGGAATACCGTACAGCTCCCGCAGGGCTTCCACCTGCTCCTCGTTGGGGTAGATACCGCACCACACCGCGCCCAGCCCCTGGTGCTTGGCCTCCAGCAGGAGGTTCTCTGTGGCCGCGGCACAGTCCTGGGGCCAGAAATCAAAGCGGTATTTTTTCCGGGTGGTGTCGGCACAGACAAGAATGACGCATTGCGCCTGTTTCATCATCTCCACATAGGGAGAAATTTCCGTAATGGGAAGGAAATCCTCCGGCTGCTCCAGCACGACAAAGTGCCAGGGCCGCTCGTTGCCAGAGGAGGGGGCAGACATGGCCGCTTGAAGCATGGCATGGATCTTTTCCCGTTCGACGGGCTCATCTGTGTAGCTGCGCACGCTGGTGCGCTGATAGATTTCCTGTAAAATCATATATCTTCTCCTCTTTTTCCACCGGGGGCCGCATAGAGCGGCCCCCCGAAACGGAGCGGTTTACTCGGCGGACTGCACGGTGCTGTCCGGCTTGGTGCAAAGGCTGACTGCCACGAAGGCGATCAGAGAGGGCAGAATGGGGAAGATAGACGCATAGGGGAAGTTGACACCGCAGAAGCGGTTGAGGAAGACGCAGAACATGCCCACGGCGGCGGCAGCGATGGCGCCGGGTCTGGTGGCCCGCTTCCAGTAGATGCCGCCCACAAACATGACCAGAGTGCCGGCGCACAGGAAGGTGTAGGCGTAGGAGAGCATCTTGGTAATGCCGGTGGAACCGATGGCCACATACAGGGTGAACAGGCCGACCACAAAAGTGATAACGTGGGCCAGGCGGTTCAGCTTCTTCTCGTCGGGGTTCTTGTTGATGAACTGGAGATAGATGTCGTTGGTCATGGATGCGGTGACATAAATCAGTTGGGAGTCCACGGTGGACATGATGGCGGCCATCAGAGAGGCGATCATCAGCGCGCCGACGATAGGCGGGAAAACCTCCAGCATGACCTGGAAAATGATGCTGCCAGCGGGGGCCTCGGGGAACAGAGCCCGGCCATACATGCCGATCAGCACAGGCAGGAACACATAGGGGATCAGGATGATACCGCCCCAGACAGCGGACTGAACAGCGGTCTTCTCATCCTTGGCGGAGATGTTGCGCTGGAAGGAGGCGCAGGACACCATGCCATACAGCATGGAGGGGATGCAGTTCATCACAATGGTCTCGGGGTCCAGGCTAAACAGATTCCAGCCGCCTGCGGGCAGAGCGGCGGAGATGACCCCGAAGGCGCCGTTGCCGACCATATAAATCATGCAGATGATGGTGCAGAAGAAAATAACTCCAACCTGAATTACATCGGTCATCATAACGCCCCACTGGCCGGACATAGAGGCGTAGATAAAGACGGCGACAGCCACCAGGCAGGCGCCCAGGATGGGGTTCATGCCCAGGTACTGGAACAGATTCCGGCCGGCGACGATCTGACCGGCCATGATGCTGATGGCGGCGCCGCAGTTGATAATGGCGAAGATGGTGCCGGTGGAGCGGCCGCCGTATCGCTTATCCAAACACTCGGACAGGGTCAGGCTGTTGGAGCGGTACAGCACCTTGGCCATGACCACGGCGAAGACCAGGTAGCTGAAGCAGGCGCCCAGGCCGAACCAGACGCCGGACAGGGCGTAGTTGGCGCCGTTCTCTGCGCCGCCTACCACCACGCCGTTGCCGATGTGGGAGCCGATATAGGAGCCGCAGACCATCAGCAGGCTGCCCTTCTTGGCGGCAGTTACAAACTCCTTGAAGTTTTCCGACTTGTTGCGGCCCATGTAGCCAATCAGCAGCATCGCTGCCATGTACACGACCAGGATTACTACGGTGAGTGTCAATGTGTTCATAAATTACCTCCTCATGTTTTCCTTTTCCCTCATTTTCCCGATCTTGGGAGTTTACGAACAACTGGGGCATCTATCTTTAACCGCTTGCGCGGGAAAGCGTGCGGCAGTGTTTTAACCCTTCAGGATGCTGTATCTGTTCACCAGTTCTTCATCAATCTCTATGCCGAAGCCGGGCTTCTGGGGCATGGGGATGCAGCCGTCGGCCTCTACCAGGAAGTTTTCCTTCACAATGCCCTGGAAGGCCTGGGGAGTCAGGGTGGGCGGATCGCAGGGGTACTCCAGCCAGGTGAAGTTGGTGTAGGAGGCCACCAGGTGCATACTCTGGAGTACACCGGTGCCCGGGATGTAGGCGTGGGGGTTGACCAGCTTGCCATAGCTGTCGGCCAGGGCGGCAATCTTGCGGATGTAGCTGATGCCGGTGCTCATGGTGCAGTTGGGCTGGAGAATGTCGTAGCAGCCCTTGTCCAGCATGATTTTAAAGTCGGGGATGCCGATGTTGATCTCACCGCCGGCGATGGGGATGTCCACCTCGTCATTCAGGCGGGCCAGCCCGTCGAAGTCGTAGCGCCACAGGGGCTCCTCCAGCCAGGTGCAGCCCAGCCGCTCCATCTCCCGGGCGGTGTCCCGGGCCCGCTCATAGCTCCACACCGGGGGAAAACCGTTGTTATTGCGTTCACAGGCAGTGCCCTGATTGGCGTCCACCATAATCTCCAGCTTGTCTCCCACCGCCTTGCGGACATTTTCAATGATGGCGATGTCGTCTTTCATCTTCTCACTGGAAAAGCGCAGCTTTACTGCCCGGAAGCCCATCTCCACCAGACGCTGGGCGTCCTCCCGGCGCTGGGCCTCCTCCCGTATCTCGCCCCAAGCGGCATAGACAGGGATACGGTCCCGGGCCGCCCCCAGCAGCTTGTACACCGGCAGGCCGGCCGCCTTGCCGATGATGTCCCAGCAGGCGTTTTCGATCACCCAGGGGCGGGTGGCGACGCGGGCCACATTGCGCAGCTTCAGCATAATCTTTTCAATGTCGAAGGGGGAATCGCCCACCACCATGGTCTTGGCATATTCTATTGTGTCCCGGACAATGCTTAAAATACCGTGGGGAGCTTCCATACAAGCGCAGCCGGTAATACCCTCATCGGTATGGACCCGGGTGACGAAGATGACTTGTCCCCGCTCTGTTTTGCCCGGATACCAGGTGGGATGGAATTCCTGGGGGAATGGGACTTCTACGCAGTCATAGGTGATATCGGTGATTTTCATGGTAGCCCTCCTCAAATTTCCACAAGATGGTGTTGTTTTGTCTCTGAAATATTGTTATTTTCACTATAGAAACATTTTATCAGAAGGCGCTTTTGTTGAAAAACACTTTTTCTCTTTACTAACTCAACATCTTGTTGTATAATGCAGTAACACATTATCAGGATAAAGAAGGTGTGTTTATGACCTTTAAGCAGCTGAGCTACTTCACAACAATCTATGAGAAGGGCTCTATCTCCGGCGCTGCTGAAACCCTGTATATCTCCCAGCAGGCCCTGTGCCGCATCCTGGGCGCCCTGGAGAATGAATTTGGGCGGCCGCTGTTCACCCGAGGCCGGAGCGGAGTCTGCCCCACCGAGCTGGGGACGGAGCTCTACCGCTCCTCCCAGCCGGTGCTGAAGGAGATGACAGCGCTGGAGCAGCATATTCAGGCCTTCATCCGTTCCGACTCCAAGCGGCTGAATATTGGCCTGGCCGCCGGCTTCCGGTATCTGTCGCCCAGCAACGCCAGAAAGCTCTGGTCCGCCTTTGAGAGCAAGCATCCTCAGATACTGGTGCAGTCCCGGGAGTACCACTATGTGGAGGGACTGGAGCTGCTGGAAAATCAAACACTGGATTTATTGACATTCTCCGACTACACCGCGGGAGAAAACTACACCCAACACCCCCTGAAAACCTGGGAACGGGTGCTTCTGGTGCCCCAGGGGCATCCCCTGTATGACAGGGAGTTTGTAGAGCCCTCCGACTTAAAGGGGGAGCGCCTTGTCTTTTCCGCCAACGCCCAGGTCCATCAGCGCTTTTTGGAGCTCTGTGACCTGCACAGCTGCCATCCATCTGAAATTGTCCGGGTCAGCGACACCCTGTATATGTATGAGGCCTGTCAGGCCGACCATTGCATCGGTATTACCATCAACGGCTATTTCAGCGACGCGTTTCTCCCTCAGTTTCCATGCCTGAAAATTCTGCGCTTCCGGGAGGAGTTTCTGCCCTACACGGTTTCCGCAATTTTTCGCCGGAATCATCCCATGAAGCAGCGGCTGACGGAACTGGCCCAAATGATGAAGCTGTATTTAAAACAGGAAAAAAACAAGGAGGATTTGTCATGAGCGGATTAGACCTTTTGCATGCCGTTCCCCGGCTGGATATCGGGCTGTTTCCCACCCCACTCCATCCTATGAAGCGGCTGGAACAGGAGCTGGGCCACCCGGGGATATGGATCAAGCGGGATGATTTGAACGGGATTGGGCCGGGCGGCAATAAGATTCGCAGTTTGGAGTATCTTTTGGCCGAGGCTGCGGGTCAGGGCTGTGATACCGTTTTGGCGGCCGGCCCCCTTCAGTCCAACCTCTGTTCCCTGACCGCTGCGGCCTGCGCCAAGCTGGGGCTGGCGTGTATTCTGGTGCTTAACGGCGACCGCCCCGCCCAACTGACGGGAAATCTGCTTTTGAACGATCTTCTGGGCGCCCAGGTCCACTATCTGGGACAGGTATCCCGCGGCCAGCGGGAAGCCGCGATACAGGAACTGTGCGCAGAAGTCCGGAAGCAGGGAGGCAGCCCCTATGTGATATTGAACGGCGCCACGACCGGGCGGGGCGCGCTGGGCTATACGCGGGCCGTCCCGGAGCTGATGGATCAGTGCAGCCAAATGGGTTTGGAAAACTTGACTCTCTATGCTCCGGCGGGGAACGGCGGCGTGGCGGCCGGACTGGTTTTGGGCAATTGGCTGGCGGGCAGCCCCTTCCGGATTGTGGTGGTCAGCGTGGAATATGATTACGCCGACACCTGCGCCCATATTACAGAGACAATGGCGGAAAGCGCGGAGATTTTGGGGTGTGCCCTCCCTCCCCCACTGGAGTCGCTATGCCGCATCACCGCCGAGTTTCGGGGGGACGGCTGGGGCTGTGATACCCCCTCCAGCCGGGCGGAAGTCCTCCGCCTGGCCCGCATGGAGGGAATTTTGTCCGAAAACATCTACAACAGCAAAGTGATGGTCGCAATGGAGACCGAGATACGCCAGGGAAAAGCGGACGGAAACGTGTGTTTTCTCCATACAGGGGGGATCGGTTCGCTCTATGCGCAATATTGCTGAGGATGATATGGCGTTGACGCCATGTCTATAAAATAAAACAGGACTGAATCAGTGCGCCCCTTGCCGCAGGGGGACTGATTCAGTCCTGTTTTCATCAATGCTTATGAGCGCCGTGTGGAGAAGCTCCCGCCGGTAAAACCGGCAGGAGTTCCTCTGCGGGCCGTTACGCTTCGTTGCTGTAATATTATGATGTTGGGGTCAAATAAGGCCCATTTAGCACCTTGAAAACTTCACACAAATATAGCGAAAATGTCCATTTTCTGGTATAATTGACATATCAGAAAGGCGGTGTTTCGATGGCATTCCGAATAAACAGTTCACAACAGCTATCCCTTACAGATATAACAAATTCTCTGACTTTACGGGAACAGAAAGCCCTCGAAAATTCATGGGCAAAAATCTTTGCCGAGGATATTTTCCCGGCAATTGATGAGGAACGCTTCCGTATCCTATACTCTGACCGAACCCAGTCAAAATTCAATACGCCGGTCAACATCTGTATCGGTGCCCTTATCATCAAGGAAATGTTCCAAATTTCCGATGACGAGA
>CAJTSQ010000051.1:9930-13790 GCA_910578735.1 uncultured Oscillospiraceae bacterium | reverse complement strand
TGAAAAAGAAGATCGAGGAGATGCGGCTGGACCCGGAGACCAAAGCCCCGGTACTGGACCAGGACGGAAACCTTATTTTTGATGAAAAGACCGTTGAAATCCCTCTGTTTAAGCCGGTCAAGGTTTTCTCCGCCGACCAGACGGACGGCAAGCCCCTCCCCAGCCTGTCCGCCGACCTGACCGGCAATGTGCAGCAGTACGAAGCGTTCCGCTGGCCCCTGATACGGACGGCGTGTGCAGCTTCACCAGGCAGACCATTTCCATTCGGGAGGGCATGAGCGAGGTGCAGACGGTGTGCGCCGCCGTCCATGAGATCGGCCACGCGGTCCTCCATGACCGGGAGAAGGACCGGCTTACCTCCGCTGCCGGAAACACAGAACCGCCCAAGGCCAAGGACAAGAACACCATGGAGGTGGAGGCCGAGAGCGTGTCCTTCGCTGTCTGCCAGTATTACGGCATCGACACCAGCGCCAACTCCATGGGCTACATCGCCGGATGGAGCAAGGACCGCTCCCTGCCGGAACTGAAGGCCAGCCTGGAAACCATCACCAAGACCGTGGGCGGGCTGATCTCTGCCATTGATAAGCATTTTGCCGAGATTTGCAAGGAGCAGGGCATTGACCTGACCGCCCAGCAGCCGGAGCAGGATACGCCCGCTGCTGCGCCCGATACCCCGGAGAAGTTTGCTGCTGATCTGTACGATTTTATGGATCAGCTTCATCAGGCGGGAGTTTTGGAGCATCCCTTCACCCAGGACCCCAGAGAGCAGTCCGTTGCTGATCTTGTGGCTGAAATGCAAACCGGTCACTTTGATGGCGTTCGTGACCCTCTGACCTATATTGCTGCACATACTGATTTACCTACGGTCAGAACGCTGACAGACCGGATGAATCTGCTGTCTGCGGAGTTGGAAGATTGGAAAAGCGCCAGTACACAATATGTCACAGACTTTTTCTCGCATCTGAATGAACTGTATGAGGCTGGACTGATCTCCGCGCCATATCACACTAATGAGCGGGACAAATTTGAAAAAGAATTTCTGACCTATATGCAGGATGGCAAATTTGACAGTTTTCGCCGTGTCTTGAAGGATGTAGAGGGAAGCGCCGATACTCCCGCTGTCACCGTCCTGCGGGACCGGCTGGAAAAGCTAAGTGACCGGTGGGACGCGGCATTGGTGTGCAAAGTGGAACCGATGTATGACTTTGGAACCGGCAATGACCGAAGTGTTGTCCAAACCTATACCAATCTGGACGGCCAACCCTTTCCAGGCGATATTGTCTTTGTGGGGACACAAAGGGAGTGCCAGAATGTCATGATTGGTCTGGAAGCCGGTACGTTCACGCTGCGGCAGGTACGCCAGCCGGACTTTGAGCCGCCGGAGCCGGAGTATGTCTATAAAATGGACGCGAATCCCCGCGCGACCGGTGCTGACGATCAGCATTTTGTTCAGGCGTATGTGAAAACAGCAAAGCAAACTTTGATCCCGGAATCGGTGCTGTTTGTAGGGAGGGCTGATATGTGCGCCAGTCTGGTGGAGCGGCTGAACAGCGGCAGCTTGCAGCGGGACGATCTCATTACCGTCAGCGAGGCCAGAGAGAGCTGCTATACCACAAAAGACGGTACAGAACTGGATGCCTTTGTTGGACTGGACAAAAAGGTTTATATGGGCAGGCGTGACCATTATGACAATCACGGACACTATCTCAACGATGATAAATCTCTGATTCATATTTCTGACACCTACAGAGTGTTTGATCTGATCTCCGGTCGGGAAACTCCATATACCTACGACCAGCTCTTTTCAACAAGTCTTTTTTCGCAGGAAGAAGCATTGAGTTTTATCCGCTTGCAGCTGAATGGGCCGCAGACGGAGAAGGAGGCCGAAATACTTTCATCGCCGGATACAATACTGGACGAGTACCCTCTGCCGGACACTCTGTTCCAAGTGGATGAATTAGAAAAAAATTATGGTTATATGGAGGGCGATCTGCTTCCTATTGGCAGAAGTCGGGCAATTAGTATGCTGCATCAGGATTTTACCGTTTACGCTATTGTAGATGGTGGAAGCGCGGAAATGACCTTTGACTGGACAGATCTGGAGGAACGCCCGCTCGATACAATGTACGCAGTTTCAAAAGAGGAATGGGAAGCCAGCCCGGACTTCCGACAAGCTGTGGCAGACCGTATGCAGCACCAGGAGGACCGGGAACAGGCGTTTCTCAATCATGGCGGAGACTGCTTTGCCATTTACCAGATAAAAGACGGCGCGGAACAACGAGACCTCCGCTTTATGGATATGGACTGGCTGATGTCCAAGGGCCTGATCGCTGACCGGGACAATTATGATCTGGTCTATACGGGAGAGCTGGCCCCAGGACAGGGTTCAAGCGCCCTGGAAAGGCTGTGGGAAAGATTCAACATCAACCACCCGGCAGACTATCACCGGCCTTCTATGTCTGTCAGCGACATCCTTGCGGTCAAGCAGGACGGCGTGGTATCTTTCCATTACTGCGACAGCGTTGGCTTTGCGAAAGTGTCGGACTTCATCAAGCCGGAGAATTATCTGAAAAATGCGGAAATAGCGGTGGAGGATGATCTGGGGATGATAGACGGCATTATCAACAACGGTTCCAAGGCCACCGCTGCCGAGCTGGAGCAGCAGGCCCGGTCCGGTCAGCCCATCTCCCTCATGGAGTTGGCAGAGGCCACGCACCGGGAGCGGGGGGAGAAAAAATCGGTCCTGGCGAAGCTGAACGCGCCGCCGCCAAAGCAGGGCCGCAAAAAGACAGCGCCGAAAAAGAGTGCGGAAAAGGAGCGGTAAGGATGGAACATGGACGGTATGACATTACACTGGGCGATGTCCCGGCGGAAATCGTAGAGATCGCCCAATTGGGCGTCCCCGTGGGCTATATCGACCGGCACATGGAACCCGGCTTTATTCTGGCCGATGGGACGGCGTTGCTGGAGAGCGAAAAGGACGATGCTGGATTCTATGTGGGCGGCGCTGGCATGGATGGGATGTTCCTGCGGACAAATGAGCGCTACGAGCCGGTCCGGGATGAGAACGGCGCGGTCACAGCCTTTCGCCGTATGAGCGAATATCTGCCCCGGTTTTCTGCCGAGGAACAGGCCCTCATCTTCCAATACGGCATGAACACCAGAGATAATCTGGTGGCGGACCTGACTGCTGCCCTCCCTGCTTTGGCCCGGTCTCCCCAGGTGCGCGGCCTGTTTGCTTCCACGGCGGAGAAGCTGAAGCTGATCCCGGCGGAGGACTGTCAGCGGCTGATGGCCGACATCCGGGCGGCGTATAAGGGCCGGAGTGAGCAGTCCATTCGAGAGAGACAACACGCGGCGCGGAAGCCCGCTGGAAAAAGGAAAAGGAGTGTTGAACGATGATCGAATTGACATTTGAGGAACGGAATCTGGTCTGCATCTACAGCGGAGGCGGCACCCGCCTGGGCACCATCGCCGCCCTGGAGGATATGCGCCGGTATCTTGCGCCGGACGAGGCCGAGCTGCTGGCCCTGACGGACAGCGCCCTAGGCAAACTGTACGGCATGGACGATGAGACCTTTGCCGGTCTGGACCTGATTCCCGACTTTGACCCGGAGGATTCTGCCTATGGCGAATGAAAATCTCCAGGCGGCGCTGCAAATTGCAGATAACGCCGCGCAGCAGGTCACAGGCAGTTATCAAACTTGGACGGCGTTCCTCGCCACGGCGGGGCGGCTCTATAAATATCCCTTCCCGGAACAGCTGATGATTTACGCCCAGCGGCCTGACGCTACCGCCTGCGCGGAATACGACTTCTGGAACCAGCGAATGCGCCGGTACATCCGGCGCGGCTCCAGAGG
>CAJTSQ010000051.1:0-9831 GCA_910578735.1 uncultured Oscillospiraceae bacterium | reverse complement strand
TATCGCCCTCATTGACAACAGCCGGGGCAGGCCGGTTCTGCGCTATGTGTTCGATGTCTCCGACACAGGCCGCATGGACAATGGCTTGAATCCGAACCTTTGGCAATACCGGGAAGAACACCGGGACGCAGTAACGGCGGCTCTGGAGGAGCGATTCGATGTTTCCGGGGAGAGCGGCTTCACGGGCCAGCTGGAGAAGATTGCCGCGCAGCTGGCAAACGAATACTGGAACGACCACCGGGAAGACATTCTCCATATCATTGACGGTTCCTTCCTGGAGGGGTATGATGAGCTTAACACTGGCGCGGCATTTCGCAGTGCCGCTACTGTCAGCATCACTTATATGCTCATGTCCCGCTGCGGCCTGGAACCGGATAACTACTTCCAGCATGAGGATTTCCTGAGTATTTTCGATTTCAATACCCAGGATACGGTCACAGAGCTGGGAACGGCGGTCAGCATAGGGAGCGAACAGGTGCTGCGGCAGATTGAGAGGACCGTCAAACAGTATGAGCGCACGAAAAGCGCGGAGAGGAGTATGGAGCATGAGGAACGAGCTGACCTACACACAGGTGGGGGATTACCTGTTTCCCAACGTGGCGTTGCCGGAACAGCCGGACCGGGACCTGGGGAAGTACGGGAGGATGCGCCTGCGGTACTTGAAGGAGCACCGTCCGGGCCTGTTCAACCGGCTGGCCTTGAAGGGGACCCTGTTCACTCATCTGCTGGAGATCGAGGACACAGCCAACAGCCGTCTGGAGAGCATGATGCCCCAGCTGGCGAAGGCGGCGGGGGTCACGGAACAGCTGAAGGCCAGCAACCAGATGGCGTGGGTGGGCCTGATGAACAGCTGCAAGGCCCAGGCGGAGGAAATTATTTTGTCGGAGCTGGTTTACAGTTAAGTTTCATGCCCCCGGAAATCCCGTCCCAGCGGGAACAGATGGAGGCTATCCTGGAAGCAGAGAGCGCGGACGCGCCCTCTGCTTTTTCTATTCCCCAGGCGGATGTAGACCGGGTGTTGCGGGGACATGGCGGTAAACTAAGAATTTTTGAATTGTACCAGCAGAATCTTCCTGCCAGGAGTATTGTTGCGGCCATCCGAAAGGAATATGGCGCAACAGGCGGCGGCGTTGTTCTCTCGGATGGCTCCTATATCTTCCTGGACTACCGGCCCAAGACCGGCATAGAGTTCTGGCGCACTTCCACTGACCCTAAATTTATTGTCAAATGGACTGATGTGGAGAAGCGTATCCGCCAGATGGTCAACGAGGGAAGCTACCTTTCCAAGGCAGAGATGGAGAACTATCTGAGCGATTGTCTGGTGCAGCCCCCGAAGGAGGAATTGCCTGCTCCAGCCCCATCGCAGGAAGCCCCAGCCCCGGCGGGACCCGCGCCCATGCCTGCCAGTATGAGCTTCCGGGAGGACTATGAGGCTGTGAAAAAGGCCCACCCCGGCGACATCGTGCTGTACCAGCTGGGGGACTTCTATGAGATGTTCGGGCCGGACGCGCGGGTGGCATCCCATGAGCTGAACCTGATGCTCACCCAGCGCAATTTCCCCGATGTGGGTCGCGTGGCCATGTGCGGCATCCCCAGCCATAAGCTGGACGAGTATGTGCAGAAGCTCCGGGACCGCCATGATGTGACCGCCTCCAGCATTGGGCCGGACGGGAAGCGGCACACCGTCTCCTATCTCTCCGTGGAGCATGAAGCCAGGAACGCCCGTGAAGCGGAAGTCCCCACTCCGGCAGAATCCGCGCCCATCCATGTGCCGGGGGCCTCGCCTCCCATTCCGGCCCCAGCCCCGGCGCGGGAGATCGCACAGGAGGACATTGACGCTGCCCTGCAAGCCTGGAACGGGGACACCGCCAGTAAGCGCCGGGTACAGCAGTACATGACTGCCCATGCCCGAGAGAAGGACACCGCCGCGTGGCTCCGCACAGAGTACGGCGGAGAGCTGCCCATGTTCCCTGTCCAGCTTCCCGGTACAGAGCAGTACCAGCACCTCCCGTGGCCGAAGGTGCAGCGCCGGATTGCACAGCTGGTAAAAGAGGATAGATTTTTTACCGAGACAGAGCTGGCTAATTTCGACGATATTGATACATCTGCCGTTCGGGAGCAGCTGGAGCAGGAACCTACGCCCACGCCCACTGTCCGGAAAATCTATGAGCAGTACAAACCCATTCTCAAGGAATTTGTGCTAACGGACGGGCCTTATCAAAACGCCTGCCAAAATTCCGACCGGGAAAACGCTGTGATAGAGGGACACGCGGCGGTCACGCGGGCGGCGCAGGACATTCGGGACCCGGATTTTATGCGGCTGTACTTTGATATGTCCGGCTTTCGCAACCGCCTCCACCGGGAGATCATTGACGAAACTTATCCCGTCCTCTCCCAGACCCAGCGGGAGCAGGCGGAGGTCCCCGATCTGTCCGGCCAACCCGTCACCCACGAGGGGGATGCCGTCCCGGAGTTCGTCGGCGCGGCGAACCTTCCGCCCCGTGACCCCCTGGCTCCGCCCTACAAGGTGGGGGATACGGTCTATCTGAACAATACCGCCTTTGAGATTACGGACATCGGCCTGTCTGATGTGCAGCTGCGGGACCCCGCCCTGCCCATCCCGCTGTTTCGTGCCGAGAGCAAAGAAAACTTTGAGCGGCTGCTGCGCCTGGACCCCCGCAACAACCACTTGCTTCCCTATCTGCCCGCCGACCTGGGCAGCGTCAATGACGACATCCGGGAGGTGCTGGTCTCCCATCTGCTGACGGACCGGGACAAGGACTACATTTCCGGCTGGATTCACTCCGGGGAGAACAACCGTGGGCTTGCCATGCGGCTTTCGGAGGCACTTGCCAGCCGGGACGGTACGGTAACGCTGGAGACCGGGGATTCTGCGGATTATTTTGCATCTACGACCAGCCTGGGTGTGGACATCCTGGACAAATTCGACACACGGCTGTCCATGTCCTGGGACGAGATCGCGCCGGTACTCCGCGCCCTCTGGCTGCAAGAGCTGGACGGCTTCACCCATGAGCCGGTCCAGTGGAAGCCGGTGAATCTGGAGGGGAAGCTGTCCTATCAGGTGGGGGATAAGGTGGCCTTCGCCTATGGGGACCATGATGTGAGCGGCACAATCGAATATATAGGGGACCTGGGTGTTCGCATCCACACCGGCCCCTACGCCTGGAGCCATCAGCTGGTGGAGAAGGATTTTTTCGAGGACGCGGTACGCCATGATGAGCGCAACGTCCACCTGTTTACCCCGGAAGTCCCCGAACAGGCTGCACCGGAAGCTCCCGCGCCGGAGGCCCCGGCCCCCGGTCCCGCGCCGGGGACCGCCACCCTCTATCCCGGTGATAAGAACGGCCTGTCCTATGATATTGTCGTTGAGCGGCTGCATATTGATGAGCCGGAGCAGACCCAGCTGGAGGCCGTCCCCGCCGCCGGAAATTTCCGTATCACGGACGGCCACTTGGGCGAGGGCGGGCCAAAGGCAAAGTTCCGTATGAACATGGATGCCATCAACACCCTCCAGGCCATCGAGCTGGAGGGCCGCGACGCTACCCCTGCCGAACAAGAGCTCCTCTCCCACTATGTGGGCTGGGGGGCTCTGGCGGATGCTTTTGACCCGGACAAGCCGGAGTGGGCGGAGGAATTTCTGGAATTGCAGGCTGCGCTCACCCCGGAGGAATACCAAGCCGCCCGCGCCTCCACACTCAATGCCCACTATTCCAGCCCCACAGTTATTAAGGCTATCTATGAGGCGGTTGAGAAAATGGGCTTCCAGTCCGGCAACATCCTGGAGCCCGCCTGCGGCGCGGGCAACTTCTTCGGACTGCTGCCGGATAGCATGTCCGCTTCCAAGCTCTATGGTGTGGAGCTGGACAGCATCACAGGGCGGATCGCACAACAGCTCTATCCAGATGCCAATATCACTGTGTGCGGCTTTGAGAAAACCAACTTTCCCAGGGACTTCTTCGACCTCGCTGTCGGCAATGTTCCCTTCGGCAATTATCCCGTCAATGACCGGGAATACAATAAGCTGAAATTCAGCATCCACAACTACTTTTTCGCCAAAACTCTGGACCGGGTACGTCCTGGCGGCGTGGTGGCCTTTGTCACCAGCCGCTACACAATGGATTCCAAAGATGACACAGTAAGAAAGCATCTGGCGGAGCGGGCCGATTTCCTGGGAGCCATCCGTCTGCCCAACAACGCTTTCAAAGCCAATGCCGGGACCGAGGTGGTGTCCGACATCATCTTCCTGCAAAAAAGAGACACCCCGGCCATTGAGGAACCGGCATGGGTACAGACCGGCGAAAACACGGACGGCTTCCGTATCAACCGATACTTTATCGACCACCCGGAAATGATTCTAGGCAGGCAGACGGCGGAAAGCACCCAATATGCCTCTCAGGACTTTACTGTGGAGCCTATCCAGGGGCTTCTGCTGGCCGATCAGCTGCATGATGCGGTGAAGTATATCCACGGCGAATACCGGGAGGCCGCGCCCCCGGAGCTGGACGAGAACATTGGGGAAATGGAGATTAGGTCCATCCCTGCGGACCCCAGCGTGAAGAATTACTCCTATGCTATCGTGGACGGCGAGGTTTACTACCGAGAGAACTCCGTCATGGTGAAGCCTGCCCTGACCGCCACAGCCAAAGAGCGCGTCATTGCGATGATCGGCCTGCGGGACTGTGTACGGGAGCTGATCGACCTCCAGATGGACGAGTTTACAACGGAGAACTTCATTCGGGAGAAGCAGGGAGAGCTGGACCGGCTCTACGACGCTTTCTCCGAGAAATTCGGCCTTATCAACGACCGGGCCAACCGTCTGGCCTTTGACCGGGATTCCGCCTACTATCTGCTCTGCTCCCTGGAAGTCATTGACGATAACGGGCGGCTGGAGCGGAAAGCGGATATGTTCACCAAGCGCACCATCAAGCAGAACACCCATGTTACCAGTGTGGACACGGCGATGGACGCGCTGGCGGTGTCCATTGGGGAGCGGGCCAAGGTTGATATGCCCTTCATGGCCCAGCTCACCGGAAAATCGGAGGCCGATCTGGAAAAGGACCTGACCGGCGTGATCTTCCGGGACATCCGCTGCGCGGAAAACCCGGACCTTATCCCCAAAGCCTTTATGGATTTGGAGCGGTTCCCCCTCGTTACCGCTGACGAATACCTATCCGGCAATGTGCGCAAAAAACTCCGCATGGCCCAGGCCCTCTACAGTGTCATGCCCCCGGACCAGCAGGGGAAGGTCAAGAGCAATGTGGAGGCCCTGACCGCCGCCCAGCCCAAGGACCTGGACGCTTCTGAGATCGAGGTCCGGCTGGGAGCTACCTGGATCGACAAGAAATATATCCAGCAATTCATGTATGAGACGCTGAACACGCCCAATTACCTTCGCGGAAAAATCCAGGTCCATTATTCCCCGCATACGGCGGAGTGGTCCGTCTCCTGCAAGGGCAGCGTCAGCGACAGAGATGTTGCCGCCTATACCACCTTCGGCACCAGCCGCGCCAACGCCTATAAAATCCTGGAGGATTCTCTGAACCTCCGGGATGTTCGCATTTATGACACGATAGAGGACCCGGACGGGAAGGAACGGCGCGTCCTAAACGCCAAGGAGACCACCTTGGCCGCGCAGAAGCAGCAGGCGCTTCGGGAGGCGTTCCAGGACTGGATTTGGAAGGACCCACGGCGGCGGCAGACGCTGGTAAAGCAGTACAACGAGGAAATGAACTGCATCCGGCCCCGCGAATATGACGGGAGCCACATCGTTTTCTCCGGCATCAACCCGGAGATCAAGCTGCAACCCCATCAGGTCAACGCCATTGCCCACGTCCTCTACGGCGGAAACACCCTCCTGGCCCATGAGGTAGGCGCGGGCAAGACCTTTGAGATGATTGCTGCCGCTATGGAGAGTAAACGGCTGGGACTGTGCCACAAGTCCATTTTCGTGGTGCCGAACCATTTGACTGAGCAGACCGCCTCCGAGTTTCTGCGCCTCTATCCCTCCGCCAATATCCTTGTCACTACCAAGAAGGATTTCGAGGCCCGGAAACGAAAAAAATTCTGCGCCCGCATCGCCACCGGCGACTATGACGCGGTTATCATCGGACACAGCCAGTTTGAGAAAATCCCCATCAGCCCGGAACGGCAGGAACGGCTGCTGCAAGAGCAGATTTGGGAGATCACCAGCGGTATCCAGGAGCTGGAAGGCGGCGGCGCGGAGCGGTTCACTGTCAAGCAGCTGGAGCGAACCAAGCGGCAGCTGGAAGCCCGCCTGGAAAAATTGCAGGCCAACCACCGCAAGGATGATGTGGTCACGTTTGAGCAGCTGGGCGTGGATATGATGTTTGTGGACGAGAGCGACAATTACAAAAATTTGTTCCTCTACACAAAAATGCGCAACGTGGCGGGCCTCGCCACCACGGATGCGCAGAAGTCCTCCGACATGTTCGCCAAGTGCCGGTATCTGGACGAGATCACAAAAAATCGTGGTACAGTTTTCGCCACAGGTACTCCCATCAGCAACTCAATGACCGAAATGTATACCATCCAGCGTTACCTTCAGTATGACCGCTTGCAGGAGATGGGCATGGGCCACTTTGACTGCTGGGCCTCCCGGTTCGGGGAGACGGTCACGGCTTTGGAGCTGGCCCCGGAGGGGACCGGCTACCGGGCCAGGACCCGCTTTGCCAAGTTTTTCAACCTCCCGGAGCTGATGAGTATGTTCAAAGAGGTGGCCGACATCAAGACCGCCGACCAGCTCCACCTGCCCACCCCGAAGGTGGAGTACCACACCATCGCCTCCAAGCCCACCCTGATCCAGCAGGCCATGGTAAAGGAGTTGTCCGAACGCGCCAGCGAGGTCCACGCTGGGAGTGTTGACCCGCGAACGGACAACATGCTCAAAATTACCAGCGATGGCCGGAAGCTGGGCCTGGACCAGCGCGTCATTGACCCCACCCTCCCGGATGAACCGGGGACCAAGGTAAACGCCTGTGTGGAGAATATTTTACAGCAATGGAGAGATGGAGCCGATAAGAAGCTGACCCAGCTGGTTTTCTGCGATATTTCCACGCCAAAAGCCGCCCCTTCCAAGCGGGCGGCGAAAGGAGCCGGGGACAAGCTGGATAATCCCCTGCTGCATATGCTGGAAAACTCCATTCCCCTGGAACCGGAAAAGCCGTTCACTGTCTATGAGGACATACGGCAGAAGCTCATCGCCGGGGGGATGCCTCCCGAACAAGTGGCCTTCATCCATGAGGCCAAAACAGACGTACAGAAAAAGGAACTGTTTTCCAAGGTACGCTCCGGTCAGGTGCGCGTCCTCATTGGCAGCACCTTCAAGATGGGCGCTGGCACCAACGTACAGGACAAATTGATTGCGCTCCATGACCTGGACTGTCCGTGGAGGCCCCGCGACCTCACACAACGCAAGGGCCGCATTGAACGCCGGGGCAACGACAACAAACAGGTACATGTGTACCGTTATGTCACAGAAGCAACTTTTGACGCTTATTTGTGGCAGACTGTGGAGAATAAGCAGAAGTTTATCTCACAAATTATGACCTCAAAATCTCCGGTCCGCTCCTGCGAGGACGTGGATGAGGCGGCGCTCAGTTACGCCGAGATCAAGGCCCTGTGCGCCGGGGACCCCCGCATCAAGGAGCGCATGGAGCTGGATGTGGATGTGTCCAAGCTCAAAATTATGAAGTCCGCCCACCAGAGCAAGCAGTTTCAGATGGAGGACAATCTGCTGAAATATTTCCCCGAGCAGATCGCCCAGCACCAGGGCTTCATCAAGGGGCTGGAGGCTGATATGAAAACTGTGGCGGACCATCCTCATCCTATGGTGGTCAAGGAAAAGCCTGCCCAGGCCCAAGTGGAGCAGACAAGGGGGGAAACCGCTGACGCTCCTGGCGCTGATGCCGCCGAGCCTGCGGCCCAGCCAGAGGCCCCCGCCGTACCCGGCACCACGGAGAAACCCGCCGCTACTTCTGCGGAGCTGGTGCAGGGCTTCGCCGGGATGGTGGTGCAAGGTGAGACTTTCTCCAGTAAGGAAGAAGCGGGCAAGGCCCTTTTGTCGGCGTATATGGCCGGGGATATTGCGGAACTGATCGAAATCGGCAGCTACCGGGGCTTCACCATGTTTAGCGAAGTCCGTAATTTCCAGAGGGAGTTGGTGCTGAAAGGAGAAATGACCCACCGGCCCACCCTGGGCATTGACCCTACCGGCGCTCTGATCCGCATTGACCACACTCTGGACAAGATACCGGAACGGCTGGCGGCGGTCAAGTCCCAGCTGGACGATCTCTTTGCCCAGCGGGAGGCAGCAAAAGCCGAGGTCGGCAAGCCCTTCCCACGGGAGGACGAACTGAAGCAGAAGTCCGCCCGCCTCGCGGAACTGGACGCGCTGCTGAATATTGACGGCGGCCAAAGCCAGGGGGAGCAGGCTATCGCCAGAAGCGCCCGCCCCTCTGTGCTGGACAGTTTGAAGCGGCCCAGACCGGCCACTCCCGATAAACCTGATAAAGATAAACCCAAACGCCCCCAGCAGGAACGTTGACCGACCGGCGGGGCTATCCCCCGCCGGTCCTATTTTCAGAATAGGAGGAAAATATTTTGGACGTTGAAAAATTGACGGATGCGCTTTGTGAGAAAATGGGCGCGGAGCAGGACAAATACCGGGCGTGGCTGGTGTCCCAGCCCCCGGAGGAAATTCTGAACCACACCGCCGAATACACCACCCGCGAGGATATTCTGATGGCAATGGACTTCATTGAGCTGACCAAGGCCCAGGTGTCCGCGCTGCTGGATTCTCCCACGCCCCTGGCGGATGTCTACAAAAATTGGAGCAACATGGACTTCAATCTGATGGACAACATCACGGCGGCAATCGAGGACCGGGCGGACACGGTGATCCGGCAGGCAGAGGAACTTCGCAAGGCTCCGATCTACATGGAATCCTATCAGTATGCCTATCAGCACGGTGAGGCCGAACAGCATCTCGCCTCCCAGCGCGCCAATATCGCCTGCCGGGACGCGATTGTCGAAGCGATTAACAGACACTACCACGATAACCGACTGGACACAGGGGCCGCAGTGAAGGAAGTGGTTCAGCAGTTCGGCTATGAGCGCATGTTCTATGTGTTAGCCAACACGGTGCAGTTTATGGAGCATGAGAGCCGCATGACCCCAAATAACAAGGCGTGGGCGCGGACAGTCCCGGTCGTATTTGAAAATGGACGGCGAGATACGTCTTATCTTATCACCGGAAGCCACCCCGGCCTCCTGGATATGTTCGTGCGTGATGCACGGCATGAACATCTGCTGAGACAGCCCCTCAAGGCGGCAGACATCAAAGCGGAGGCCACACACATCCTGGAGCGGTTTCAAGCTGCAAGAGAACCTAACAGCCCCAGCGGGACCCACTATATGGTCCAGGTTTCCCCGGACTTCCTGGCGCGGGCCGGGAGCAAGGACACGGACCGGCTCATGTCCATGCTGCCGTTCCAGTCGTTGTCCCTCTCCACGCTGGAGGGCCAGAAGGGGACGTATGCCCTGATTCTCAAAGAGGAAAACCGCTTTCAGCCCCTGGTCCTGCGCCGCCCCTCTGTGAGGAAAAAGCTGCAAGAGAAATCTGCCGTTCCCGCCGCCCCCAGTGAACCCGGCAAACCCAAGGCCAAAAGGAAGGAACGATGAAGCCCCCGAACCGTCAGCGGGAAATCCAGCTGAAATTCCGCGTCACGCCGGAGGAACGGGAGCTGATAGAGCAGAAGATGGAACAGCTCGGCACCACCAACATGGCGGCGT
>CAJTSQ010000050.1 GCA_910578735.1 uncultured Oscillospiraceae bacterium | reverse complement strand
ATGCGATAGTAGTAGGCCGCATGGAGATAATGCCTTTCCTGTTCGCTTTTTGCAGCGATTTTCTGCCATGCAGTATGCCATTCCTCAAATGTCTTGACCTGGGCCACATGGCTGATAACTTCTTCTCGGCAGCAAGCCAAATCGCCATAGGTTAAAATCCTGTTGATTTGAAAATTGAATTGAGGAATGGAATTTATTATTTCATAACTCATAAATGCCCCTCCTTCTGTTAAGCCACTTAACAGATATTGCAAAATAAAATAGTAATGCTGGCGCAGTTATTTTTCCAAAAACTGCGCCCAAATTGCTTGAATGTCAACGGCAAGTTCAGATAGAACAGAAATCGTGTTTGGTGGATACTTTTCAAAAACAGCTGCAAGCTGGGACTTCAGCCAATTATGTTGGCTCTCGTGCATACTGTAAACCTGTTTTCCCTTTTCAGTAAGCAACAGGACAACTTCATTGTCTGTATCTGGTGAAGTCCTTTTTTCAACAAAACCTTTTTTGACCAGCTTGCTTATGGCCTGTGATACCGCGCTCTTGGAAGTACCCTGTAACTGGGCGAGCCCCGTCACATTGATGGCCTCATGTGCTCCGACCGCAACAATGGTATGGATTTCTGACAGATGGATTTGTGGGTCAATGTCATAGGTGTGAGTTTTCTTTTCTAAAACCTTGTATTGGTTAATTGTTTGAAGAAATAACTCGCACAACTTATCTATTGATGTATTTTCCATATCCGCCTCCTGTTAATCTACTTAACAGTCTACGCTACAATCGCCGTCTTGTCAAGTATCTGGCCTGAAATATTGTCAACAGCTCCGCATGGTTTTGTGGTCTTGTCCATATCAGTGATTTACAGAGGCCGCCGCCCTCGGCAGCCCGGTGTCGACAATTTAAAGTCCATTTAAGGATACATGCTCTCCGCCTTCTCTGTCAAGAGTCTAGACAAGGCCAGCCAAAACAGATATAATACATATTTTAGAAAGAGACATAAAGAGGAGTCTGCCTATGCTCTACCGCTTTATCTGGATATTCTTTGTCTATGCCTTTCTGGGCTGGTGTACCGAGGTGAGCTACGCCGCCCTGGTCACCGGGAAGTTTGTCAACCGGGGCTTTCTCAACGGCCCGGTCTGCCCGGTCTACGGCTTCGGCGTGGTCATCGTGCTGACCTGCCTCACCCCCCTGGCCAACAACCTGCCCCTGCTGTTCCTGGGCTCGGTGGTGCTCACCTCCGCCCTGGAGTGGTTGACCGGCTTTGTGCTGGAAAAGCTGTTCCATCAGCGGTGGTGGGACTACTCCGACCAGCCCTTCAACCTCAGCGGCTACGTCTGCCTGCGCTTCTCCATCGCCTGGGGCTTCGCCTGCCTGTTTGTGGTCAAGCTGCTCCACCCCACAGTGCTGCTGTTCATCCGGCTCATCCCCAAAACGCTGGGCCTGGCCCTGCTGGCCCTGCTGGGGGCGGTAATGGCGGTGGACCTGGCCGCCACCGTGTCTACCATCGTCAAGCTGAACCGCCGGCTGGCCCAGATCGACGAGCTGGCCGCCAAAATCAAGGAGGCCGCCAACGAGTTTGGGGAGAATCTGGCCGAGCGGGTGCTGGACGCCGCCGAGCGGAGCGCCGACTGGAAGGAAGATCTGGACGAGTTGGCCTTCAAGCTGTCGGAGCGCCGGGCGGAGCTGGCCGACGAGCGGGAGGAGCGGCTGGCCCAGGCCCGTCTCCAGCTGGAGGAGTGGCGCGCCTCTATGCAGGAGCTGCTGGACCGGGAGTCCTTCGGCCACCGCCGCCTGCTGGCCGCCTTCCCCCGCCTGCGGTCCATTGACCACGGCAGCGCGTTGGACCGGCTGCACCGCCGGCTGGAAAATTTGAAGAAAGGTTGACATTTTCCCTTTCAATACAGATAATCCCGTGATATAATACGTAATATCACATCAAGGAAGGAAGGCCTTTGAATGGATGAGCTTCAAGAGCTGAAATCCCGCATGGAGCAGGAACGGCCCGTCCTCTGGGACGACCTGCCCGATATCGCGCTGTATATGGATCAGCTGATCTCCTACATGCCCCGGCAGCTGATTCGTTTTGACGGCGGTCCCGCCCTCACCCCAGCCATGGTGAACAACTACATCAAGGACGGCCTGGTCCCCCGGGCGGAGGGCAAGCGGTATGGCCCCGTCCACCTGGGCTATCTCACCGCGGTGGTGGCCCTGAAGCAGGTGCTCACCGTCCGGGACATCGGGGCCCTGATGGGTGCGGGCCGCGCGCTGGAGAAAACACCGCCGGAGCAGTATGAATACTTTCGCCGCGCCCTGGACCGGGCCCTCACCGACACCGCCCAGTCCATTGACCCAGAGGCCGGCCAGTCCGATCTGGCGAAAATGGCCCTGGATTTCGCCGTACGCAGCTATGTCAATCAGCTGGCCTGCCAGCGTATTTTATCCATTCTCCAGCCCCAGGAGGAGAAACGGAAATAAATATAAGGAGTATTATTATGTCTGATTTTGTCATCCTCACAGACTCCTCCGCCGATCTGCCCGCCGGCCTGGCCCGGCAGATCGACGTTCAGGTCCTGCCCCTTGCGTTCATCATAGCCGAGCACACCTACTGCGACTACCCCGACAACCGGGATATGGACCCCCACGCCTTCTATGACCGCCTGCGCAAAGGTGAGGTGGCCACCACCAACGCCGTCAATGTGGCCCAGTACACCGAGGCCCTGGAGCCCCTGCTCCAGGCGGGGAAGGATGTGCTGATCCTGGCCTTCTCCTCCGGGCTGTCCACCACCTATAATTCCTCCCGCCTGGCCGTGGAGGAACTGAGCGCCCGGTATCCCGAACGGAAGCTGTACACTGTCGACACCCTGTGCGCCTCCCTGGGCCAGGGCCTGCTGGTGTGGTATGCCGCCCGGGAGCGGGAACGGGGCCACACTATCGAGGAGGTCCGGGACTGGGTGGAGGAACACAAGCTGAACTTGTGCCACCAGTTTACTGTAGACGACCTTCACTTCCTGAAACGGGGAGGCCGCATCTCCGCCGCCACCGCCGTGGTGGGCTCCATGCTCCAGATCAAGCCCGTCCTCCATGTGGACAATGAGGGCCACCTGATCAACATCGGCAAAGCCCGGGGCCGGCAGGCCTCCCTCAAGGCCCTGGTGGACCGGATGGAGGACACCGCCATCGATCCGGGCAGCCTCACCGTCTTCATCAGCCACGGCGACTGCCCGGAGGACGCCCAGACGGTGGCCGACATGGTAAAGAAGCGCTTTGGCGTGCAGGACGTGGTCATCAACTATGTGGGCCCCGTCATCGGCGCCCACTCCGGCCCGGGCACTGTGGCTCTGTTCTACATGGGAACCGAGCGGTAGCGCCATGACCGGCGGCAGAAGGATATATTTCCCTGCCTGTTGTTTTGATTACCAGGGAGCAGTTCCTCCGCGATTTGGAGCTGGAGGTGCCCCAGTTCGCAAACTGGGGCGGAGGATTGCGTTTTGCGGAGCAAAACATACGAAGCAAACAAGGTTCAGGATTATTTCATACATTTTGCCTGCGGCAAAATACAATCCTCAGTCAGCCTGCGGCTGACAGCTCCTTTCAAAAGGAGCCTTGCCTATATTACGAAAGTGTGAGGAGAGCCTATGGACGAGATTAAATGGCTGGAGATAGCCGTCAACACCACCCCGGACAGGCTGGATCAGGTATGCGCAAAGCTGGCCGCCGCCGGAATGGACAGCGTGGTGATTGAGGACGAGCAGGACTTTCTCTCCTTCCTGGAGCAGAACCGGCAGTATTGGGACTATGTGGACCAGGAGCTGCTGGACCGGATGAAGGGCGTTACCCGGGTGAAGTTCTACGTCACCGACGATGAGGACGGAAAAAAGCAGCTGGAGCAGTATACCCGAGGGCTGGACTGCGAATACACTACCACCCCCCTCACCGACAGCGACTGGGCCTACAGCTGGCAGAAGTACTACAAACCCCTGGAGATCGGCACACGGCTCTATGTGGTGCCCCAGTGGCTGCGGGAGGAGCCCGTCCCGGCGGGACGGGTGCCCTTCTATCTGAACCCCGGCCTCACCTTCGGCACCGGCTCCCACGCCTCCACCCAGCTGTGCCTGGAGGGGGTGGAGGAGCACACCGTACCCGGCCAGGATGTGCTGGATCTGGGCTGCGGCAGCGGAATCCTGTCCATCGCCGCCCTGTGCCTGGGGGCACGGTCCGCCGTGGCGGTGGACATCGACCCCAAGGCAGTGGATGTGGCCTATGAGAACGCCGGCCTCAACGGCATCGGCCAGGACCGGTACACTGTCCGGGCGGGCAATGTGCTGGCGGACCCGGCCCTGGCCGCGGAGCTGGCACAGAAAAAATACCATTTGGTGCTGGCCAACATCGTGGCTGATGTGATCATCCCCCTGGCCCCTCAGGTGCCTGGCCTGCTGGAGGAGGACGGCCTGTTCCTCTGCTCCGGCATCATCGAAGCCCGGGCCCATGAGGTGGAGGCCGCGTTAAAAAAAGCCGGCCTGACCGTTACCGGCCGCCGGGAGAAAAACGGCTGGACAGCATTGGAGGCCAAGCTATGAAAATTCTGATTTTTGGGCCCAAGGCCCGCTACGACCTGTATCTCCCTGATTTTGTTAGGGATATGCCTGTGGAGCCCGTCTTCTGCGGCGCCCCCGCCCCCTCTCTCCAGGCGGCGGCGGACAACCCGGAGGCGGAGGTGATTTTTGCCGACGCCATCACCCCCGTCGGTCGGGAGATGATAGACCTCCTCCCCCGGCTGCGGATGATCCACTCCGAGGGGGTGGCCTTCAACGCCATCGACACCGCCGCTGCCCGTGAGAAGGGCATCTTCGTGTGCAATAACAAGGGGTGCAACGCCGGAAGCGTGGCCGAACATACGGTGATGCTGATGCTCATGGCCCTGCGCCGGGGTATCACAGGCCACGCCGCCGTCAGGGCGGGGAAGCAGATTCAATTTAAGGAGCGGTTCATGGTATCCAGCGCCCCGGAGCTGGGGGAACAGACCGTGGGCATCGTGGGCCTGGGGGACATCGGGACCGCCACTGCCCAGCTGCTGCGCCCCTTTGGCTGCAAGCTGTATTATTACACCGCCCGCCGCCGTCCGCCTGAGACAGAGGCGGAGCTGGGCATTACTTACCTGCCCCTGGAGGAGCTGGCCGCACAGTGCTCCATCCTCTCCCTCCACTGCGCCGTCAACCAGCAGACCACTCACATGGTCAACGAGGAGCTTTTGTCCCACGTCCGGCCGGGAACCATCCTGGTAAACACCGCCCGGGGCCAGCTGGTGGACAACCTGGCAGTCCGTCAGGCCCTCCTCGACGGCCGGCTGGGGGGCATCGCCATCGACACCTTCGACCCTGAGCCCACCCCCGCCGACCACCCCCTGGTGGACCTGCCTCCCGAGATTGCGGACCGGGCTGTCTTCTCCCCCCACCTGGGGGGCATCACCGGCGGCGTCTTCCGCCGGGCCCACCGGAACATGTGGAATTCCGTCCGCCTCCTGCTGGAGGGACAGCGGCCCAATTTCATTGTCAACGGACTGTAACATAACACCGGCCCCTCCGGGGGCCGGTGTTATGTTACTATTTTTTCTGTATCAAAAAAGTCAGCGCAAACCACACTGCCAGATACAGCGTAATGGCCGCGCCGGCGGAGCCGCCGGCATAGTAGGAGGTCATCAGCCCGGCCACCCCGGACAGCACCGACCCCAGCAGGGAAAACAGGTGGTATTGCCGCATATTCCGGGCCACATTCCGGGCAGCGGCGGCGGGGAGGACCAGCAGGGAATTGATGACCAGCAGACCCACCCAGGTCATGGACAGCGTGACCACCACGGCGATGGCCATGGAGAACACTGTCTCCTGCCAGAAGACCTGCACCCCCCGGCTGTCGGCCAGGGCGGGGTGGACGGCGGAGAGCATCAGCCGGTTGAAGGAGGCCAGCCACAGCAGGACGACCAGCAGGAGAATCAGGGCCAGCAGGCCGATCTTGGCGGGCTCCACAGACAGGATATCGCCCACAAGGAGGGCGTTAAATTTGGTGAAAGAGCGCCCTCCCAGGGTGGACAGGAAGATGCCCAGGGCCACGGCGGTGGAGGAGAACACCCCGATCACCGTGTCGCTGGCCAGGGCAGAGCGGCGGCGCACCACGTTGAAGAGCAGGGCAAAGAGAACGGCGAAGGCCACGGCGGCCCAGGTGGGCTCGTGAAATCCGCACAGGGCCCCGATGGCCATGCCGGTAAAGGCGGAGTGTCCCAGGGCGTCGGAGAAGAAGGACATGCGGCTGTGGACCACCATGGTGGACAAAATCCCGAAGAGAGGGGTAATCACCAGCACTGCCAGAAGGGCGTTTTTCATGAAAAACATAGACCCCGGTTCGGCCCACTCAAAGGGCAGCAGGTCCACTAGGGCGTACCAGAAGCTCATTGGGCTCCCCCCTTTCCCATCCGCAGGTGGAAGGTCTCATAAAATTCCGGGGAGGACAGCACCTCCTCCGGCGGGCCCGACTTGAGCACCCGTCGGTTGAGGAGAATCACCTTGTCGGCAAACTGGCTCAAGGTGGCAAAGTCGTGGGTGGACAGGAAGATGGACAGGTCGTACTGGGTGCGCAGCTCGTCCAGCATGTCCAGGAGCTGGTGCTCCCCCTCGATGTCCACCCCGGACAGGGGCTCGTCCAGAATGAGGATGTGGGGCACCGGCTCCAGAGCCAGGGCCAGCAGCACCCGCTGGAGCTGTCCCCCGGACAGGCCCCCCATGGGCCGGTCCAGGAGCTCCTCTCCGTGGACCCGGGCCAGGCAGGCGGCGGCCCGCTCCCGGTACTTTTGGGGGATGGGCAGCCACACCGGCCACTTTGCTGTGGCGGCGGTGAAGAAGTCCAGCACCGACACCGGGTCTCCCCGGTCAAAGTGGGGCGCCTGGGGGACGTAGCCCACCAGGGGCCGGATCCCGCTGGCAGGGCCGTCGTCCAGGCGGATGGCGGGGCCCCGGGCCGGGGAGAAGGTGATGGAGCCCTTATAGTTCAGCTGGCCCAAAATGCTGCGGAACAATGTGGACTTGCCCGCCCCGTTGGGGCCGATGAGGGCCGCGATCTCTCCGCAGTGGAGGTGGAAGGACACGTCCTCCAGGATGGAGTCCCCCTCCAGCCGGACGGACAGCCCCTCCAGCTTCAGGCAGCAGGAGTCGGCGCAGCCGGCGGCCAGCTTGCCGTGTTTGATTTTTCTCATCCGTTGGGCACCGTCCCTTCCCCGCAGAATCCGTTGATGATACTGCAAATGTCCCGGTAAAGCTGGAAATAGTGCCCCGCCCTGCCAAACTCCGGGTCAGAGGCGTCGGGGCCGTCCATAATCATGGTGAGTTGGGCCACTCGGCAGCCGGTCTCCCGGCTGATGGCCTTTGCGTTGGCGTCGGAGCCGTTGACCTCGGTAAAAATTACCGGGATGCCGTACTCCTTTACCAGCTCTGTGATCTCCACAATCTCGCGGGCGCTGGCCTCGCTTCCGGCTTCCTCCTCAATGGAGGCCAGCAGGGGCAGGTCAAAGGCCCTGGCGAAATACTGAAAGCCGTCGTGAAAGGTGATCAGACCGGAGACGCCCTGGGGCAGATACTGGTCCAGCAGCTCCCGGGCCGACTCCTGGACCTGGAGAAGAATCTGGTCGGTTTTCGCGGCGTTGGACTCATACTCCGCGGCGTGGTCCGGGTCGATCCCGGACAGGCCTGTCCCCAGGTTGGCCGCCATGGTCCGGGCGTTGGCCGGGTCCATCCAATAGTGGGGGTCCCAGTGTCCGTGGTCGTGGCCCTCCTCCCCGTCCTCGTGGTGGTGGGAGAGGTTTTCCAGCAGTTCCACCCCTGTGGAGCAGTCGATGATTTGGGCGCTGGAGGTCTGGAGCGCGTCCTCCAAAAACTCCTCCAGCCCCGCCCCGTTGATGGCAATCACATCCGCCCGCTCCAGTTTTTTCATGTCGGACATAGACAGGGTATAGTCGTGGAGGCAGCTGGTGCTCCCGGTGTCCAGCCGCTCCACCTCCACTCCCTCCACCCCCTCGGCCATGGAGGAGGCGAACAGATAAATGGGGTAGGTGGTACACACCACCGTCAGCCGGGCCTCCTTTGCAGGGACCGTGCAGCCGGGGAGCGCCAGGAGCAGCGCGGCCAGGAAGGAAAACAAAATCGGTCTTTTCATTGGGTCTATTCCTCTCGGTTTCCTGAAGGTTTGTACAGTATATCGCAATTTATGGGATTTGTAAAGTCGGACCACTTTTGCAATAAAACAGAAAATAAAATTAAAGCTTGACTTTAACAAAATTAAAGTATATACTGAAAATCACAGAAAGGAGGACCGCCTATGTCCATTGAACTGCTGCCCGAGTGGATGACCGGGCTTGAGGAGGAGGATGCAGCCTTTATCAAAAGGTTTATCCTGGCCTCGGGATCGCTGAAGGAAGTGGCCGGACAGTACGGTGTCACTTACCCCACAGTGCGCCTGCGGCTGGACCGGCTGATTCAAAAAATCAAGCTGACCGAGGACACCGCTGCCGACCCCTACATCGCCACCATCAAACGGCTGGCGATGAACGAAAAGCTGGACCTGGATACCGCCAAGGTTCTGATTGCGGCGTATAAAAAGACCCGCAAAGAGAAGGAGGAATTATAATGAGTGGAGCTGGCATCTTTTTTGGAGCATTTGGACTGATATTTTACCTGTTTATCCTGCTGCTGCCCATCGCCCTGCTGGTGGCTTTGCAGGTTTGGCTGTGCAAAAAGAGCGGAAAGCTGGGGCTCATCCTGCCGGGCCTCTCCCTGGCGCTGTCGCTGATGCTGGTGTTGAGCGTGGCTACATTCAGCACCATCAGAGGCGGCATCGTCACTGGCGGCGCAAACTATGTGGGGCCCAACGGACAGGAGGTCCCGACCCAGGAGGGAGACTATATTGAGATTCCCGCCCAGGAGGGCGTTCCCCGAGGAGAAAAGACGCAGTTCCATCCAGAAGGTCTGATTGTCGCCGGCGTGCTGTTTCTGGTGACCAACATCCCCACGGCGGTGTTCGGCGGCATCTGGCTGCACTACAAGGGCCGCCGGGACACGCTGGAGGACCTGAAAAAGATGCGGATTGAGGACTTGGAGTAAAAAATTGCCGCCCTGTTGGGCGGCAATTCTTTTATGGAGTGACAACCAGATAATCCGCCGACACATAGCCGATGGCGGCCTGTCCGGAGGGGTTGAGGAACAAAATCTGATACCAGCCCGGCTCCTGGCCCAGCACCACCACCTGGCTGCTGTTGCGCAGGCCGCCTACCTTGCCGTATTCGGCGCCCGGGCCGGAGCGGACATTCAGCCCGGTGTCCGCCCCCGTCACAGTGCCCACCCGCTGGGCCCGCTGACAGGTGACGGTGCAGCTGGCGCTCTGGCCGTTCCAGCTGGCGGTGACGATGACCGCCTTATCCCTGGCGCCGGCATACAGATTGGTGACCATCCCGCCAGGCGAGACAGCAGCGGCGCTGGGATCGCTGCTGGTCCAGGTGACGCTGGCCCCGCTCACCGCAGGGAGGATGGAGGCCTTCAGCGTCACGCTGCCGCCGGAGGCCAGGGTGACCTGGCTCTGGTCCAGGGCCAGCAGGTGGTTCCCTGACACGCCGGGGTCTGTTGGAGTGTCAGGAGTTACCGGATCTGTGGGCACATCGGTAACGGGGGTGTGTTCCAGCACCCGGTAGAGCAGGGCGGCCATCTCCGCCCGGGCCAGGGTGTTCTGAGGGTTCAGGTTCGCCCCGCTGCCCGACACCAGACCCTGAGACACCAGGGTGGCGGCCGCCTGCCGGGCATAGGAGGAGAGCTGGTCCCGGTCGGTAAACTTATCCAGCACGGACAGGCTGCCGTCGGGACAGCTCTTGCCCGCGATGGGCAGGAAGCGGTAGAGCATGGCAAAGGCCTGCTCCCGGGTGATGTTGGCAAAGGGGGCAAAGTTTCCGCCGCCAACCCCGGAGGACAACTCGTTCTGCTGGGCCCAGGCCAGTGCGGGGGCGTAGTAGGCATCGGCGGGCACGTCGTGGAAGGTACAGGGGGCGGAGACCGCCGGCTTGCCCATGGCGTTGTAGAGCATGACGATGAAGTTAGCCCGGCTGATGGGGTACACGCCGCCGAACTGGGTGTCGCTCACCCCACTGACAATCCCCTTGGCATAGCAGTACTCCACCGCGTCATAGGCCCAGTGGCCCGCGGGAATGTCCTGGTGGGCGTTGGCCATGGTGATCTGAATCGTCTGCGTCAGCCCGCGGGCGGAGAAGGTAATGGAGCCGCTGCCCGGCGTTTCAGACGCGGTGAACAGGCCGTTCTCGTCCACTGTGCCCACATCCCCCTGGACCGAGCAGGCCACCGGGCCGAAGTCCCGCAGGGCGGTACGGCCCCAGTAGCTGCCTGTGACGGCCAGCTGGATCTGTTCCCCGGGCTCCACATTCAGGGCGGTCAGTGCGGAGGAACTGCCTGCCCGGGTAACCTTAAACTCGGTGAGCTGGTCCACAATGTGGATCTGGGCGGTGCCCTCCAGCATCCCGGCGGACAGGCCCAGCGTGTCGGTTCCCGCCCAGTATCCGGCTGTATAAACATTCCCCTGGACGGTGCCCCGGCCTCCTGTGGAGGTATACGTCAGGCCGCTCAGGTCGGCGGACACCGGGTTCAGCCCGCTGTCAATGGCCACGGCCTGGGGCAGGGTGACGGAGGAACCGGTGAGCACCACCTGACCCTCCTCCGGGAGCACCAGCCGGTCGGGCCAGCCGTCTCCCCGCTGATCGGTAACCAGCAGCAGATAGGTGGCGCAAGCCCGGGCACTGCCGCCGGAGGGCTTGTTGCGCAGGGCAGGGCCGCTCTTCCCCGGCGTCCACAGAGAGAAAGACGTGGAGCCGCCGCCGTCCAGATTGACCGCACTAGTGCAGCCCTGACTCAGCAGCTCCTCCGCAAGATTCTTTTCGGACAGGCCCACGGAGTAGCCCGACTGCCGTCCGTCCACGGTGTAGAGGATGACAGTCCCGTCGGGCTTGAGTCCCAGGGCGGTGCGGGGCTGGCGGCCATCCTGCGCGTAGGTCCAGCCGGAGCTGTCGGTGACAGCCCCGTCCCGCACAATAATATCTCCCACGCCGCAGGCCCACTGGGCCCCGGACAGGCCGGCGTTATTGCAGGAGGTGGTCAGGGTGACCCGGTCCCCCAGCTGAAAGGCGGCAAAGGAGTCTGAGTATCCGGCCAGGTTTGAGGCGGTGAGGATGTACTCCCCCGGCCCGATGGTGACAGACTTGTCCGACTGGAACAGCTCGGTGACCTCCAGGGTGAGGGAGGTATTCACCGTGAGGTCCGGGACCCGGCCGGTGAAGGGGTCGGCCACCGCCTTCATCCGCACATACCAGCCTGAGCCGTCGCTCCGGCTGGAGACGGTGGAAAAGTACTCATTAAGCAGGTAGAGCCCCCCGCTGTTGTGGCGGGTCTTGTTAAAGTTGTGGGGCGTGATTGTCCGGCCGCTGCTCTGGATGGAGAGGGTGAGGTCCACCCTCGGTGTCTCCAGGATGGACACAGCGCCGCCGTCGATGGCGATGATGTTTTCCCCGGCGCAGCCCGATTTATAGACGCCGTCCTCCACCACCACCCCGATGGGGACACCGGTTGACATTACAAAAAAATCGGTGTTGATGCCGCCCAGCACGTGGTAGCCCTGGGCCTGGGCGCGGGAGACAGCCCGGTTGATGGTTGCGGCGCCGTAGATGGTACCGTCGCCCTGGACCAGGATGGGCTTGGCCACGCTGTAGGGGGACAGCTCAAAGGAATTGCTCTCCACCCGGCTGCCGTTGTTGACCGAGACGGTGTTGCGGTAGGTCAGGCCGTCCACGATCCGGGTGGTGGTCTCCAGCTTCTTTTCGCCCGCCGTGGCGTAGGCTGCTGGTATAGCCAGCGCGAGGGCCAGGGCGAAGGCGGCGGCCCGGGAGAACAGGGATGTCTTATGTCTCATAGGAAATGCTCCTTTTGTATGTGCATGGTTTTGGGCGTATCGTCTCATTATACCAGAGCTGGCCGCGGTTTTCAATGGAGAAATTTGGAAGGGGAGTTCCCTTACATGCTTTTTATTTGGAGAAGGGGCCGCCAAAAAGGACAGTCCCATTGGGAAGTTCTTCCCCCTCACAGCCGGACCGGAATGCGCCGCGCCGGAATCAGGCTCCCCGGCTCCGCCCGGCACTCCAGGGCCAGCACCTCTACCCCGGCCTGGGCCGCCTGGCGGAGAGCCTGGCCAAACTCCGGATGGGTCGCGTCGTTGGGCTCCACCCGGTCCATGCCCGCCATCTGGACGACAAAGCACACCCCCGCCTCCCAGCCCGCCTCCCGGGCCCGGGCCAGTTCCTCCAGATGCTTCACGCCCCGAAGCGTGGGGGCGTCGGGGAAACGGGCCACATTGTCCTCCTCCAGGGTGACCCCCTTGACCTCCCAGAAGCCCCGGCGGTTTTCCCCGTCTTTTGACAGCTCCCAGTAATAGTCAAACCGAGAATTTCCATATGTAGTCTCCGGCCGCAGGAGGGTGGGGACAAAACCCAGCCCGCCACCGGCCGCCCACTCGCCAAATACCCGGTTGGGCGCCTGAGAATCCATATTGATGAGCAAGGGCCCGTCCGCCCGGACCTTTTCCACTGCGATCAGGTCATACTTCGTCTTGCGGGCCGGGTTGGCGCTCTCCTCCAGCCAGACGGTCACGCCAGGGACCAGCAGTTCCCGGCAGCGGCCGGTGTTCTTCACATGGCAGACCTCCAGCCGGCCCGCCACCTCCACGTGGGCGATAAAGCGGTTGGGACGGGCCCGGAAGACTCCAGGCAAAATTTTTCCATATATCATCTTGCTATTTCCTCAACTTCTCTGTTATGATGTAGGGGCGGCCTTTGGCCAACCAGATCCGGTTCTGCCGTCTTGCGGCCGGCGGTCGAGGCCGCTCCTGCATTATACTCCGTCCGCGAAAGAGAGACAACACCTATGAAGAAAGCCTATCTGCAAATCATTGCCGCCGCCTCTCTCTGGGGGTGCATCGGCCTGTTTATCAAGCTCCTCACCGCCGCCGGACTCACCTCCATGCAGGGGGTGGCTGTACGTTCTCTGGTGGGGTTGATTTTTTACGGGCTGTTCCTCTTCCTCACCGACCGCCCGGCCCTGCGGGTAGACCTCCGGGACTGGTACTGGTTCTTTGGCACCGGCGTGTGTTCCATGCTCTTTTTCAACTGGTGCTACTTCAGCGCCATCACCCTCAGCTCCATGTCGGTGGCGGCGGTGCTGCTGTACACCTCCCCGGTTTTTGTCACTCTCATGTCCGCCATTTTTTTCCACGAGGCCGTCACCCCGGTGAAGGTAATTGCCCTGGCGGCCACCTTTGCCGGCTGCGTGCTGGTCACCGGGCTGTTCCCTCTGGGACAGGTCCCCATCTCCGCCGGGACAATCCTGTTTGGATTGGGCTCCGGGTTCGGCTACGCCCTGTATTCCATCTTCGGCAAGTTTATCCTGAAAAAATACTCGCCCGCCACCGTCACCTTCTATACCATCCTGTTCTGCGCCATATTCTCCCTGCCGATTTCGGGCCTTCACGCCAATCTGGGCGCGCTGGCCAGCTGGCAGGCCCTGGCAGGGGCGCTGGGGGTGGGGGTGCTGTGCTGTGCCCTGGCCTACCATCTGTACACCGCCGGCCTGCGGGACGCCGAGCCGGGCAAGGCCGCCATCCTGGCCACCGTGGAGCCCTTCGTGGCCGCAGCCCTGGGTATCCTCCTCTTTCACGAGGAGGTCACCCCCTCCAAGCTGCTGGGCATGGCGGCGATTTTGGGGGCGGTCCTGCTGCTGAATCTGCCGGAGAAAAAATCGTAGGAGCGGGCAATCCCCGCCCCTGCAGAAGGAAGGAGACTATCTATGTCCTGCAAAGAAGAGTTCATCGAGATTTTCAAAGCCAATATCACCCGGGAGGGGGCCGACAAGCTGCTGGACTACCTGGAGCACAAGAGCGACTTTTTCACCGCCCCCGCCTCCGCCCGCTACCACGGGGCCTATGAGGGCGGCCTGTGCGAACACAGCCTGAACGTGTACCACTGCCTGACGGACTACCTCCAGCGGGAGCGGGTGCAGGAGCTGTACGGGCTGGAGTACAGCGATGAGACCATCGCCATCGTGGCCCTGTGCCACGACCTGTGCAAGGTGGGATGTTACAAGAAGAGCTTCCGCAACGTGAAGGACGACGCCACCGGCCAGTGGACCAAGGTGCCCTCCTACACCTTCGATGATCCCCTGCCCTACGGCCACGGGGAGAAGAGCGTGTACATCACCAACGGCTTCATCCGCCTCACCCGGGAGGAGGCCATGGCCATCCGCTGGCACATGGGCTTTTCCGGTCCGGAGGACAACCGCACTGTGGGCCAGGCCCTGCGGATGTACCCCCTGGCCTTCGCCCTGGCCACGGCGGACGCGGAGGCGTCCTACTTTTTGGAAAACGACGAATAGGGGCGGATATCATCCGCCCCTGCATGGCAAGACCGCCCGGCCGGGCGGTCTTTTCCGTTATAGATGAGCCAGTTTCTGCTCTGAGGCGAAGGGCCGCAAAACAGGCACTTTGGGCAGGGCAAACAGCAGCAGCGTCCCCAGCACATAGCAGGCCAGCGCCTCGCCGGGGATAAAGGTGACGGCGTTAAACCCGCAGGCCGCCCAAAAGGCGGAATTCACAGCTCCCGTCTCCGCCCAGGCCCAAATGGGAGGGAGGATAATGGCGTTGACCAGGATCGGGGGCAGGGCCGCCAGATACCAGCGGGGCATCCGCATGGTGAGCCACGCGGCGATAGCGGTGGCCAGCGTGCCAAGCACCAGGTCCAAAGGCCCATAGAGGGAGATCAGATTGGTGAGGAAGCAGCCCACCACCAGCCCCGGCGCGGCGGCCGGAAAGACAAAGGGCAGCACGGTGAGGGCCTCGGCGAAGCGGCATTGGACCGGGCCGAAGGTCAGGCCGAAGATGTTTCCGAAGTATCCCATCACGGCGTACAGCGCCGCCACCATGGCGGCCAGGGTAATGTCTCGAACGGTGAATCTGCGCATAAAAAAACCTCCATTTTTTGTTTAGAGAACGGCGGGAACCGCCGAACGAACACCGGAGCTCTTAGTTCCGGCGCTTGGACGAGATGGCTTCAAACTCGTCACGGATATCTTACCACAAAAGGAGGCTCCTGTCCAGCCCTGTTTTTGGGCGCAGTGATTCCTCATTTCCAATAAATGTATGGAAACGTACCA
>CAJTSQ010000049.1 GCA_910578735.1 uncultured Oscillospiraceae bacterium | reverse complement strand
AGCTCCAGCCCATCCATCCCCGGCATATTGATGTCCAGAAGGATAAGGTTTGGCTTTGTATTCAGCTTCGCCAGGGCTTCATCGCTGCTGTTGGCTGCGGAAACCGTATAGCCGTGATCCTGCAAATGGGCGGAGAGCAATTCGGTCAGGATAGGCTCATCATCAACAATCAAAATTCTGTATGCCATGGGAACACCTCCAGCCCTTTTCATCATACGGGGAGAAAGTCAAAATTTGGTCAAGTATTATAGGGCTTCCTATTTTCATAACAAAATGATTGCCACACACAACTGCAAACAGAAGCATTTCAATAAGGTGTATTATACTTCTTTTATTCGAATGGCACAAGGATACAAGGTATAGTTGTCAAATTTATGATTTAGCTTTCTCCTTTTGCACAAATAAACTCCATCAAGAACCTAAAAAGATTTTAGAAATTTGAGGACTTGACTTTTTGGTCCCATATCTGCTATATTTTAATCGCAACGTGTAGCGTCACCGCGTAAACCCGGTTGATCGCTGCACGTTGTTTTTATTTGTCCCAAAAATCAATACCAGAAAGCGCGCGGCCAGAAGGCATAAGTCCAGCTCTTCTCGCCGGGCGCTTTCTCATGTTCAGAGGAGGAAAGAATCTGTGGAACAAAAAGCGAATGCCTTTCTTGAAACAGAGCGGCTCGGAACGCTGATGGCAAAGTACGCCGTCCCCTGTGTCATCTCTCTGCTGGTGGCAGCACTTTACAACATCGTGGATCAGATTTTTATTGCCAACGCGGACTATCTCGGCTCCTACGGCAACGCCGCCAATACGGTGGTGTTTCCTTTGACGGTGGTGGCGCTGTCCGTCGCGGTGATGATCGGCGACGGCTGCTGTGCCTTTGTCAGCATCAGCCTGGGCCGGAACGACAAAGAGGCCGCGCAGGAGAGCGGGCTGGCAAAGGAGTTTATTTCCGGCATTAACTCCGATGAAAACGCAATCATGCGGGAATTATACCTGAGTACCAGCGCCGTCCAACAGGCGGTTATTGCCCAGGCCAAGGCCATCAACATGATTGCCGACCAGGGGGCCTGTGTCATTATCGGTCGGGCGGCAGATTACGTGCTGCGAAACCGAAAGAATGTGGTGCGTATCTTTATCCATGCTCCAAAGGATTACCGTGTGAAAAAGGTCATGGAGATGTACGGCGATACGGAGCAGGAGAGCAGAAAGAGCATCGCCCGCTCTGACAGCGCCAGAGGGACCTACTACAAGAGCATTTCCGGTCATGCATGGGGCGATCCCCACCAATACGAATTGAGTGTGGACAGTTCTGTTGGACCGGAAAAAACGGCGGAGTTGATCTGCGGTTATGTCAGCCACATATAAGCATAATGAAACGGCAGGGGGCTTACAGGCTCCCTGCCGTTTCATTTGTGCTGTATAATTTTTAAAGTGTTCCAATTCTATACATGTCGGTTAGTCCAGATAGTTCCCGACAGGCTGGGCATTGTTCTGCTTCTTGATTTTAACAATAAGGGACCCGTCGGGCTGCTCGGCTTCTTCAAGGATCTTGTACTGCGTTTTGTGGCGGTCCATCTGTGCCTTGTAGGATTCATATTCCTGCCGAACCTGCTGCTTTGCCAATTCCGCGGAAATTCCGTCTTTCAGTTGGAAGTGAATGGTCTGCTCCAAGCAAGCTGCTTTGATGCGTTTCATGATAATCTGTAAAACCGGGCGCTAATGCGCCCGGTTCAGCTTGTCGAAAAGTGGCCTTGTCCTCCAACTTGCCAGCTTTTTGAGGTTCATGACAGCAAACTTAAGCCTCACCCAGTTGGAAACAGGAGTCAGGCCGCTGAGCATTGCACAAACGCGCAATGCTGTTTTGCTTTAAATATTTAGATAAAGATACTTCAGGGCCGATTCTGTCAGCCAGACTGAAACCGAGCCGCCCTGAACCGAAAATGTGCCCCAGCCGTTCTCGTCGATCAGCGCAGTCCCTGTGACATGGCCCAGAGCATCCAACATGGTCTGGCCCGCCAGCCGCCGGCCCACATACATCCGCTTGCTGCCGCCAGCACCGTCCGTCAGGATGACCGCCGCTCCGGAGTCCGGACGTTCCCCGACCCCTTCCCGGGTAAAGCCCACCAGGGAACTGTCGTCAAAAAACAGGTGCTCCGGGCCGTAGGCATAGCGCTCCCGTATCTTGATCAGCCTGTCCAGCTGGGGGACCGGAGGGACGCTGTCATGGGGAATCCCGTAATAGTCCCCATAAAACACGCAAGGGGTTCCCTGGTCCCGGAGCAAAATCAAAGCATAGGCGATGGGCTTGAACCATGCCGGGATGAAGGAGCACAACGCCTGGCCCGGCTGGGTGTCGTGATTGTCCACGAAGGTGACGGAGCAGGCCGGGTCCGCCGCTGTCAGGGTATTCTCGAACAGCCGGGACAAGTCAAAATTCCCGTTTGAGGTGGCCGCCTCCAAAAAACGGAAGTGCAGCGGCACGTCAAACAGGGAGAGCGCCCGCCCGGTGGACTCCAGATAGTGGGTCAGCTTTCCCACCTCATGTGACCAGTATTCCCCTACCACATAGAGGTCCTTTTTCTGTTCCCGCATAGCCGCCAACCAATCCTGGCAGAAGGCAAAGCTGATATGCTTCACCGCGTCCATGCGGAAGCCGTCCATATGTACCGTATCCTGATACCATTTGCCCCAGTTTCGGGTCTCCTGGATCACCTCCGGGTTGTCGGTATCCAGGTCCGCCCCCATCAGATAGTCATAGTTGCCCTTTTCCGAGTCGGTCTCCCGATTCCAGGACTTTCCCCAAAACCGAAAAATTCCCTTTTGTTTGGCCGCCGCATCCCAGTCCGTTCCGCTAAAGTGGGAAGCGTTCCACTGAAAATCAGAGTAAGCCCCCGCCCGGCCGGGAAAATTGAACTTGGTCCACGCCGTGATCTGCCGCTGACCGCCGACGTCCTGGCCCCGGTCCCCGTCCAGTCCCTCAATGACTGACACCTGTTCCGTGTCGTCGGCCCCCATACGGTGGTTGAGCACCACGTCGCACAGCACCTGGATTCCCTCCTGCTGCAGGGTTTTCACTGCGGCGAGATAGTCCTCTTTTTTTCCGTATTTTGTGGCCGTGCCGCCCTTCTGGTCAAACTCCCCCAGGTCGTACATATCGTATACGTCATAGCCAACGCTGTCCCTTCCGGCGGCGCCCTTGTAAGCCGGGGGCAGCCAGACCATATTGATCCCGATTTTCCGAAGCTCAGCGGCTTGCGCCGCAGCACGTTTCCAGTGCAGCCCGTTCTCCGGCAGATACCACTCGAAGAACTGCATCATTGTTTGATTTGTCATAGTACGCCACCGTTCCTCCCGCAAAATTCGACATTCCAATAAGGACAGTATATGTAAAATCTTCATTCCTGTCAACCATAGCAAAAAGCCGGGAGAATCATCCCCCGGCCTTTGCTTTACCGTTCTTTTTTCGTGGGTTTATATTGTGCTTCTCCGCTTTCGACGTACTTAATCAGATTGACAATCTCCTGAGCTGTCCATCCCGCACTCTCAAGCGCTTCGATTAGCCTATAATTTTCCTGCATATTCATCCGCGTTCACCTCCTTCCTCCTTGCTGGCCAGGACGTCCCGCTGTGCCTGTGTCTCGACTGCCCGCGCTATGAACACCGGGACGGTCTCTCCCGCCGCTTTTGCGGCCTCCTGTGCGGCTTTGATGGTGTCGGTGGGTAAAGATATACCCCCGCCCGCTGGGGCCGCTGTAGGGCCTCCTGTGGCCTCCTGTGTGCTTCCTGCGGTTTGCTCCATCCGCTCTTGTACCGCTTGCAAGATATATTGCTGATTGCTTTGCCCTGCGGCGGCGGCGGCGGCCCGGATAGCGGCCCCCTCTTCTTTTGGGGGACGCAACATGATTGCATCACATTTTGATTGCGCTTTTTTTACGGCTCTTTTTTGGGCGTCTGTACTTGCCATAATATCACCCCCACAATAAGTATACCACAAATACAAGGATTAGTTAACTAATAAATCAACCAAAAATATTAGTTAACTTTTATCTATTCTGCCAACGGACAATATTAGTTAACTAATATATAGTGGAGAATGTAAGGCAGAGCTGAACAGCTCTTACGAAAGGAGGGAGGACATGGACGAGATGGCGAATGCCACCGAGTATCTGCTGAAAGCGATTCTGGAAATCATCGACAAAAGCAAGACCGTCGAGGAAATCCGGGAGGCTGTCAAAAAGATTCTTGAGGGCAAATAAAACGGGTAGCGGGGAAACCTGACAAGCAAACCCGCTACCCAACCCAAAAGGGGACGCCGGAGCCTTACACCGGCTCCCCTCTACTATAGCAAACAATTAAACAATAGTCAAGGTCAGCAGGCCGGGAGGGAAAGAATGGTTTGTAGGAGTACAATACAAGTTGGACAGTAAGGTGAAAACCATGCCCGATTAAAAAAATATACTTGACTATGGCAGACGAGAAAGCAATCAACATTCAAGGCTTTTCAGACCTTGAATCAGGTAGGATAATATGATAGAGTTCAGAAAATGAAACAGCGATAAACCGGAATTTACGGAAGATAAAACGATGATAGGAGAAGATTCGCCGGGAAATTGGGAAGGAACACATTTACAGTGCGGCCTTGGTCACCGACAGCTCTACGATCAGGAAGCGACCCTCTCCAATAATGTCCGATGTTCGGTCGTCATCGGACATTGAGGATGGTTCCGCCCAGCGGCTCAACACCCCGGAACAATATGAGCAGTTTCAGACATGGGTAAGATCTTTCACAGGATCATATTCATACAAAAGGCCCTTGTTTTCTTTGATCCGCTGGCCCGCTTAGATCAATTTTTTAAAAAAGACGGTGATAGAAAATCTAACGCCGCCTTGCCCTGCTCAGGGGAATCCCTCTTTTTTATTTTTTCAATCCACTCTAACTGCCATACCTGTTAGAGACTGATTTATTATATCATATAAAAAATTTTTTTCAAACATGATTTTATGTAATTTCAATAAAAAAGAAGGATAATTTTATACTTGCGAAAAATAGGATTCTATGATAGAATTTTGTCAATATGACATTCTCCGATCTAAAATTTCCTTTCATCGCATAGAATTGCCCGGTTTATTGGTCTGCGGATGCTGTATACTATTCAATAAACTGTCAACGTAGGAGTGGGACCTAATGGAAAGCTGCTTGGCACATATCCAAAGCGATTCGTCTAGACCAACAGCTGCTGTTCAATCGGTCAGCGAACATTGTCGCAACACCGCAGCATATGCGGCTTTAGCACTGGAGCCGATAAAGCTATCCGCCACAGGGAAGATAGCAGGGCTGCTGCATGATCTCGGAAAATATTCAGCACAGTTTCAGGCTTATATCAAAGACGGCATTGGTACACGCGGCTCGGTGATACATACCTTTTCTGGCGTTAGACTCCTTCTGGAGCGTTACCACAACGCAGACGCAGGAGATTTTTCCGATGTGGTCAGTGAACTGCTGGCCTTGGCCGTCGGAGGACACCACGGCTTATTCGATGTTGTGGACAGCGGTGGCAAGAGTGGCTTCCAGCACCGGCTGACCAAGGAAGGCATCGGCTATGAGGAAGCAGTGGAAAATTTTTATCGCTTCTGCGCAGGTCCGGAGGAGCTGGACCGGTATTTTCAGGCTGCCCGGGAGGAGCTGTCCCCTGTACTGGAACACATCCTCTCCATGACCGGCGAGGAGGCTGACGATGAGCGCTACGAGGAGGAGACCGATTTTTACTGCGGTCTGCTTGCCCGGCTGCTGCTCTCGGCAGTTATAGAAGGAGATCGGAGAGATACCGCCAAATTCATGCACAACGTGGAGTTTCCCGAACATCGAAACACCGAGATGCTGAAGGAACTGTGGGGACAATGTCTGGACCGGGTGGAGGAAAAGCTGGACAAGCTCCCCCTGTCCTCCCCTATCCACAAGGCTCGGCGCACCATCTCCGACCAGTGCCGCCAGGCCGCCGAACAGCCCGGTGGGGTATATCGCTTGAATGTTCCGACCGGAGCGGGCAAGACCCTGTCTGGACTGCGTTATGCCCTGGCACATGCCAAACAGCATGGAAAGCAGCGGATCATTTTCGTCTCTCCGCTGCTCAGTATTCTTGAGCAAAACGCGAACGAGATTCGAAAATATGTAGGCGACGACAGCCTGATTCTTGAAAACCATTCCAACCTGCTTCCCGCGGAGGAGACTCCGGAGGAATTGGACCGGCGGGAACTGCTTACCAAAATCTGGGATTCTCCATTCATCATTACCACCCTAGTACAGTTGCTGAATACCCTGTTTTCCGGCAAGACAACGGCCATCCGCCGCTTTCACGCCCTATGCGGAAGTGTGATCGTTATTGACGAGGTCCAGACCGTCCCCAGCAAGCTGTTGTCCCTGTTCTCCCTGGCGGTCAACTTCCTGGCGGAGATCTGCGGCGTGACGGTAATCCTTTGTTCTTCCTCTCAGCCCTGTGTGGAGCAGATCGAGCATCCTCTGCACACCCCCATCCCCGATTTGGTCCCTTACTCTCCAGAGTTGTGGGCCGTCTTCCGGCGGACAGACATTCAAAGTGTGGGAACTATGTCCCTGGAGGGTATTGCCCAGTTTGCACTGGAGCGCCTGGAGATCGCGGACAGCCTGCTCATTGTCTGCAACAAAAAAAGCCAGTCAGAACGGCTGTTTGGTCTTTTGCAGGGCGGGGACTTTCCCCTGTTCCATCTCTCCGCCGCCATGTGCGTCCAGCACCGGAGGGATACACTGGACAAACTGCGCACCGCCCTGGGCCAAAAACAGAAGACCATCTGCGTCTCTACCCAGGTAATCGAGGCCGGGGTGGACATCTCTTTCGCCTGCGTCATCCGCCTGACCGCCGGGATGGACAGCGTGGTTCAGGCGGCGGGCCGGTGCAACCGCAACGGCGAGGCTGGCCCAGGCGTCCTGGCCCCTGTCTATCTGATTCAATGTCAGGGAGAATCTCTGAGCCAGCTGCCAGACATTCAATGGGGGCAAGAGGCCACCGGAGCGCTGTTACAAGAGTTCAAGCTCCATCCGGAGCGGTACCAGGGACGGCTGGATTCCGACCAGGCGATTAAGTCTTACTATCAAATGCTGTACCAGCGAATGCCCCAAGGCCATCACGACGGCATCTGGAAGAAAGGGGCGCCCTCTCTGTTTTCCCTCCTGACCCGGAACGATTCCGTGGAGCAGGACACACCCTACTATTTCCGCCAGGCCTTCCGGCTGGCCGGAAAAGAATTTCAGGTCTTTGAGGAAAACACCGCAGACGTGGTCGTCCCCTATGGAGAAGGTACAAAATTGATCTCCGATCTGCGCATTGAACGGGCGGAGCGCGACCTTGCCTATTTAAAAGAGAAGCTGGAGCAGGCCAGGCCCTATACAGTCTCCCTGTACCAGTGGCAGCTGGACCGCCTCACGGCGGAACAGGCGCTGCTCCCCCTCCAGGGCGGTGCCCTGGGACTCGGTGGACACTACAATGAGCAGACCGGTTTTTTCTATGGATGAATCCGAGCTTGAATTTTTATGGAGGTGATATGATGCAGCATCCAAACATTGTGGAATTTCAGGTTACGGGGGATTACGCACTGTTCTCCGACCCCATCACGCGGGTAGGCGGGGAGAAGTGCAGCTACCAGGTGCCCACCTACGAGGCCCTGAAGGGTATCCTCTCCTCCGTGTACTGGAAGCCCACCATCATCTGGTACATCGACGCAGTGCGGGTGATGAACCAGATTCAAACCGAGGTAAAGGGCATCCGGCCCATCCACTACCAGGACGGCAAAAACGATCTGTCCTACTACACCTATTTGAAAAACTGCTGCTATCAGGTACGGGCTCATTTTGAGTGGAACGAAAACCGTCCCGCGCTTGCAGGGGACCGGAACGAGAACAAACACCATAATATTGCCAAGCGTATGATTGAAAAGGGCGGCCGGCGGGACATCTTCCTGGGAACCCGAGAGTGCCAGGGCTATGTAGAACCCTGCGTCTTCGGGGAGGGCGAGGGGCATTATGATCAGCTTTCTGAACTGGGCTTCGGTCTGATGTACCACGGCATCACCTACGCCGATGAGGCCTATTCCCCCGAGACCCAGGGAAAAATGACCGCCCGGTTCTGGTATCCGGTGATGCGGAAGGGAGTCATCGCTTTCCCTCGCCCGGAGGACTGTCCCCTCACCAAGTCCCTGCGGGAGATGGAAATAAAGCCCTTCGGTGAGGAGTTGGAGAATTTCTCCGGCCTGCGGGAATTCGGGGAGGTGACGTGAATGGGACTGCTGCAAAAAGCGGTGGAGACCTACGACGCTATGGCCCACCGGGCCGGGAACATATATGCGGACGAAAGGGAGCCCCTGGCCCCCGTCTCCCACATCATGGCCCGGGCGCAGATCGAAGTCACTTTGGATCAGGATGGAAATTTCGTCTCCGCCCGGGCGGTGGATAAGGCCGAACCCAAAATCATCATCCCGGTGACGGAGGAGTCGGCGGGCCGAACCAACGCCCCCTGTGCCCATCCCTTGTGCGACCAGTTGGGATACGTTTCCCCCCGCGACCCCAAAAAGCATAAGCTCTATGTGACTGCGCTGTCCGATTGGGCCAATTCTGACTTTACCCACCCCATGCTGGGGCCTATTCTGCACTACGTACAAGGCGGGACTATCCTGTCTGATCTGTCCGGCGCGGAGATGATCCGGTTGACACCGGAGGGTGCGCCGCCGGAGGAAAAAGCTATGGTCTGCTGGATCGTCAACGGACTGGGTGAGAAGCTCAGCGGTCCGTGCTGGAAAGACCAGGGACTGATGAACGCCTATATCTCCTATATCAGCGCCAGACGGCAGGGCAAGTCTGCCCTATGCATGATCTCTGGGGTATCAGAATCCCCTGCCGGCCAACATCCTAAAGGAATTGTCCCCACCAACGGCAACGCCAAGCTGATTTCAGCCAACGACTCCAGCGGTTTCACCTACCGGGGGCGGTTTGATGACTCCGCCCAGGCCGCCACGGTGAGCTATACCGCCTCACAGAAGGCCCACTGCGCCCTGCGGTGGTTGGTGGCCAATCAGGGGGTTCCGTTCGGCGGACGGACCTTCCTGTGCTGGAACCCTCAAGGCCGGAAAGTTCCCTCTGTAACGAAATCTATGGCCCGGCCCGGCGGCGATCGCCAGCGGGCCGCCAACCCAACCCAGTACCGGCAGCAGCTGAAAGATGCCCTCTATGGCTGGAAAACGGAGCTTCCTGACCAGGCAGGGGTCGTCATTGCTGCGTTTGACGCCGCCACCACCGGCCGGCTGGCCGTCACCTACTACAACGAACTGCCGGCCTCGGATTTTCTGGAGCGGCTAAAAGCCTGGGATGAGAGCTGCTGTTGGGAAAACGGCCCGCTGGGTATCCAGTCCCCCACCCTGTTCCAGCTGGCCAACTGGGCCTTTGGTACACCCAGGAACGGCAAGGCCGACATTGACGACCGCATTTTGAGCCAGCAAATGCAGCGGCTGGTGGACTGCCGGGTAAACAAAGTGCCGTTCCCTCTGGACATCGAGCGGGCACTGGTGGAGCGGGCCTCCAATCTGATGATCTATGAGGGAGAAAACCGGAAAAGACTGCTGTTTACGGCCTGTGCGGCCATACGAAAATATCATTTTGACCACTTTAAGGAGGAATGGGACATGGCTTTAGACAAAGACTGTACCAACCGCAGCTATCTCTTCGGCCGTCTGCTGGCCATCGCGGAGGCGGTGGAGCAGAGCACCTACAGCGGGGACAGCACCCGGGAGGCCAATGCCATGCGGACACAGAAGGCGTTTTCTCTGCACCCCTTGACCGTCTGGCGTGTTTTGGAGGAAAAGCTGGAGCCCTACTACAAACAACTGCCGCCCCGGCTGGGCCGGTATTATCGCGACATGACTCAGGAGATCGTGGGCAAGCTGTCCGTCTCAGACGGGGAGCTGAACCAGAAGCTGGATGACATCTATCTGCTGGGCTACTACCACCAGCGGGCCTACCGCAAGGAAAAATCCAATCAACCGGAGACAGAGGAGGGAAATTAAAATGGGAGTACTTCAGAACAAAATCGACTTTGTAGCCTTTGTATCGGTCACCATGGCCAATCCCAACGGCGACCCGCTGAACGGGAACAGCCCCCGCACCGACTACGCCGGTCTGGGGGAGATGAGCGACGTGTGCATCAAGCGCAAGCTGCGCAACCGGATGCAGGATATGGGACAGGCAGTCTTTGTCCAGTCCGCAGACCGGTGTGACGACGGCTGCGGCAGTCTGAGCGAGCGGGCCTCCGCCCGTCTGGGCAAGGCGAAAGATGCCAAGGACTCTGCGGCTTACGCCCAAAAGGCCTGCGAAACCTGGCTGGATGTGCGCTCTTTCGGGCAGGTGTTCGCCTTTAAGGACACCAAGGGGGTATCCATCGGCGTCCGTGGCCCGGTCTCTGTCCATCAGACGGTCAGCGTCTCCCCGGTCCAGGTGGAGGATATACTGATCACCAAGAGCGTCAACGGCGAAAACGGGGAAAAGCCCCGCTCCTCCGACACTATGGGCATGAAGCACTTTGTCCGCTTCGGCCTTTACAAGATCAAGGGTTCCATCAACGTTCAGCTGGCGGAAAAGACCGGCTTTACCGAGGAGGACGCCGAGATTTTAAAGGAGTGCCTGCGCACTCTCTTTGTCAACGACGCCTCCTCCGCCCGGCCAGAGGGCTCCATGGAGGTGGTCAAGCTCTATTGGTTCCGGCATAACTGCAAGGACGGGCAGTACTCCTCCGCCAAGGTCCACCGCTCCGTCCATGCCCAGTTAAAAGACTCCAGCCAGTTCCCCACCTGCGTAGAAGATTATCAAATTACCGCAGAACCTTTGGAGAGGCTGGAGCCGGAGATTCTGGATGGCATTTGAGGAAGAACATTGGCTCCAGCTTTCAGGATTGCAGCACTTCGCTTTCTGCCGCCGCCAGTGGGCGCTGATCCATATTGAAGACCAGTGGGCGGAGAACTACCGCACGGTGGACGGCCATCTCATGCACGAACGCGTCCATGACCAGACGTTTCGGGAGAGCCGGGGGAATTGCCTGACCGTCAGAGGGCTGGCCATCCACTCAGCGGAGCTGGGAATCTCCGGACAGTGTAACGCGGTGGAATTTCACAGGGACACAAACGGAGTCCCATTGCGGGGCCGGGAGGGCGTGGGCCTGGATTCCTATGTGGGATTTCTGCACCGGGACCGCCCGGGCCGGACCTCCCTGGCCCTGGACCTGATGGAGGAACTGCGCCCCTGTATGGCGGACCGCCTCGTACTCACCCTTATTAACAACCGCCAGGTCAAGGCAGCGGACTTTCAGTATATGGAGAGCGGCGCAGCACTGCTGACAGACAGCGGCAGGAAAACGTTTTTAAAACAATGGCAGGAAAAGAAAAAAGAGACGCTGACCCACCCTTATCTGGGAGAAAAGCTCCCGTGGGGGATGATTCCTTATATCCAGGCATTGCTGTTGGCCCGTTACCTCCGGGGAGATTTGGACGCTTATCCACCGTTTTTATGGAAGTGATCGAATGCTGGTTTTAATCACCTACGATGTGAACACTGAGGACGCTGCCGGCCGCAAACGTCTGCGGCAAATCGCAAGGCAGTGCGTCAACTACGGTCAGCGGGTGCAGAACTCTGTTTTTGAATGTCTGTTAGATGCAGCTCAGTGCCGTGTGTTACAGGCAAAGCTGTGTAACATCATGGACCCGGAGAAGGACAGCCTGCGGTTTTATTACTTGGGAAACCGGTACGAGAACAAGATTGAGCATTTTGGCGTAAAGGCCTCCTATGCCCCGGAGGATGTGTTGATGCTTTAGGTGCGAACCACAGGTGCACAGGAAATCACTGCGGTTTCGCACCAAACTATATGGTATTTTCTGTAAAAATCAACTCCCTCTTTTTAAATTGAACGGGAGTCAGGAGGGGATATTTTATATAATTGTATATTTATTGATAAAATAGCTTTAAATATTGGCTGTTTTTGCTGTCGCCCCCCGGGCGGGGGGCGTGGATTGAAATAAACACATCAGCAACAGCTCGCCGCCGAAGAATGTCGCCCCCCGGGCGGGGGGCGTGGATTGAAATGCAGTGCCTCAAGTCCGCCTGGAACCAGGCTAAGTCGCCCCCCGGGCGGGGGGCGTGGATTGAAATATTTTAATTTTTGGCTCTAACAATCATCGACGCGGTCGCCCCCCGGGCGGGGGGCGTGGATTGAAATCTCGCCACCCGTCTCCCCCACCGCATGGTTAGGTCGCCCCCCGGGCGGGGGGCGTGGATTGAAATTCCGCCATTGAGTGGGCCAACCGCTACCCCTGGGTCGCCCCCCGGGCGGGGGGCGTGGATTGAAATCTGTGTCCGGTCCCGAGGGCCCTCCTGGTCCACAGGTCGCCCCCCGGGCGGGGGGCGTGGATTGAAATACAAACTGCGGGGGCGTCCTCCTTTGGAGGGATGTCGCCCCCCGGGCGGGGGGCGTGGATTGAAATTCCAATGTTTCTTCATCTGCGTTGATAGAGAAAGTCGCCCCCCGGGCGGGGGGCGTGGATTGAAATAGCAAGGCGGCGGGGTTGCCGGAGCAGCGGGAAAGGGTCGCCCCCCGGGCGGGGGGCGTGGATTGAAATCCGAATCGCTGTTTGCTTATATTTGCTCGGTCTGGTCGCCCCCCGGGCGGGGGGCGTGGATTGAAATACAAAGCTGGACAGATGGTTTAGAAATATTTCTCAAGTCGCCCCCCGGGCGGGGGGCGTGGATTGAAATATTAGAGCGGCCGGGGCCTCCAAGTTCATGCCGGTCGCCCCCCGGGCGGGGGGCGTGGATTGAAATTCAAAGTCTATCATATCCCCGGCTTCCATCTGCTGGTCGCCCCCCGGGCGGGGGGCGTGGATTGAAATTCCTTTGTTGATGTATTTTGCAAGTCTGGCCAGACGTCGCCCCCCGGGCGGGGGGCGTGGATTGAAATACAAAAGGAGTTGATTTTATGGACACGATCACCCGTCGCCCCCCGGGCGGGGGGCGTGGATTGAAATCCGACTGGGATTCGTTCTATCGACTTTGAATACCGTCGCCCCCCGGGCGGGGGGCGTGGATTGAAATTGCCTGAGAGTGGAAGCCCAACGGCTCCAGCTCTGTCGCCCCCCGGGCGGGGGGCGTGGATTGAAATCGTAGTAGAGATAGCGGGCATATGGGCCAGGATAGTCGCCCCCCGGGCGGGGGGCGTGGATTGAAATCTCTGTGGAGTGGACAAACACCAAATCGCCGTGTCGCCCCCCGGGCGGGGGGCGTGGATTGAAATCGTCGTCCGTGGTCAGCTCCGCAAACTCGCTGTCGTCGCCCCCCGGGCGGGGGGCGTGGATTGAAATGTAGCAGTGCTTTACAGACACGCTTCCAGCTTGGGTCGCCCCCCGGGCGGGGGGCGTGGATTGAAATCCCGTTGCCCAGCTCCTTAATCCATTGCTGTCCGGGTCGCCCCCCGGGCGGGGGGCGTGGATTGAAATGACTTCTCCGTACAGCCCCCGCCCCAGACCCAGCAGTCGCCCCCCGGGCGGGGGGCGTGGATTGAAATAGCGTCAGAAAAAAGCTCTGCCAAACCGGTTATCGTCGCCCCCCGGGCGGGGGGCGTGGATTGAAATCGTCGTCCGTGGTCAGCTCCGCAAACTCGCTGTCGTCGCCCCCCGGGCGGGGGGCGTGGATTGAAATAATCAAAATAACTGTCGTCGCACACGCCCAGCAGTCGCCCCCCGGGCGGGGGGCGTGGATTGAAATCATATTTCCTGGACTCCTGTCCATGCGTCTGAAGTCGCCCCCCGGGCGGGGGGCGTGGATTGAAATGACAGCGGCAAACGTCCTGTTGTGTAGCGCTCCAGTCGCCCCCCGGGCGGGGGGCGTGGATTGAAATCACCCGTCATCCCGTACTTGAAAAGCGTCTCCTAGTCGCCCCCCGGGCGGGGGGCGTGGATTGAAATGTCAAAGGCATAATGACAGCGGTTGCAAAGGGTGTCGCCCCCCGGGCGGGGGGCGTGGATTGAAATTGAACGGCTTAAAAAGCCTGTCAGGCAAACCAAAGTCGCCCCCCGGGCGGGGGGCGTGGATTGAAATTATGTACTCCAACGTGCCGGGCAAAATCGGCAAGGTCGCCCCCCGGGCGGGGGGCGTGGATTGAAATTCCGGTGTAAAGCTGGAGGACATGAAGTTTTTGGGTCGCCCCCCGGGCGGGGGGCGTGGATTGAAATGAGAAATTTCAAAGTCTGCTACTGCCCGTACAGTAGTCGCCCCCCGGGCGGGGGGCGTGGATTGAAATCTCCACAGCGGCGGGGGTGACGGTGGCGATTGCGGTCGCCCCCCGGGCGGGGGGCGTGGATTGAAATCTCCACAGCGGCGGGGGTGACGGTGGCGATTGCGGTCGCCCCCCGGGCGGGGGGCGTGGATTGAAATTGTTTACGACCTCTCCATCTGCGACAGCGAGAAGTCGCCCCCCGGGCGGGGGGCGTGGATTGAAATCAGAAACAAACTCTCGTACTCCATCGCTGTAAAGTCGCCCCCCGGGCGGGGGGCGTGGATTGAAATTCTCCTCCTTTTTGGACGCTTACGGGCTGGACCGTCGCCCCCCGGGCGGGGGGCGTGGATTGAAATCTCCGGGTCCGTTTCCGAGGTGCGCACCCGAAGGGGGTCGCCCCCCGGGCGGGGGGCGTGGATTGAAATGGATATAATCCGGTTTACAGAAGCAGGTTCGCAGTCGCCCCCCGGGCGGGGGGCGTGGATTGAAATAATTTCCTCGCTACTCACGTCGTAGCCCTTCTGCGCGTCGCCCCCCGGGCGGGGGGCGTGGATTGAAATTCAGGTGGATTTCTTAGGCCCCGGCACCATCATGCCGTCGCCCCCCGGGCGGGGGGCGTGGATTGAAATATGTACGCATAGATAAAATCCTTGATGTCCTGCGTCGCCCCCCGGGCGGGGGGCGTGGATTGAAATTATGCTATGCAGAACAGCATCAACGGGGTAGGCAACGTCGCCCCCCGGGCGGGGGGCGTGGATTGAAATCTTTGTCGCCAAGGAGCGCAATGGCATGTATACCGTCGCCCCCCGGGCGGGGGGCGTGGATTGAAATTCCACGGCCCCCTTGGCCATGGCAATGGCCATCGTCGCCCCCCGGGCGGGGGGCGTGGATTGAAATTGCTCTTCTTGTAAGGCAAGAGCTTGCCGCAATAAGTCGCCCCCCGGGCGGGGGGCGTGGATTGAAATAAAGCTGAATACAACCAGATTGCTATCCGGTTCGGTCGCCCCCCGGGCGGGGGGCGTGGATTGAAATTTCCCGTGTTCCACATACCGCCGCAGGCCCCGCAGGTCGCCCCCCGGGCGGGGGGCGTGGATTGAAATACAATTCCACCTCCGAAAATGTGTGGTGTATTAAAGTCGCCCCCCGGGCGGGGGGCGTGGATTGAAATACAATTCCACCTCCGAAAATGTGTGGTGTATTAAAGTCGCCCCCCGGGCGGGGGGCGTGGATTGAAATATGTCAAAAAGTACGATGAGGACGAAGCTTTCGAGGTCGCCCCCCGAGCGGGGGGCGTGGATTGAAATAATTTCCATACAGCTCCTATGACGCCCTGATCTGGTCGCCCCCCGGGCGGGGGGCGTGGATTGAAATGATTATCGCTTACGATTACGCTTTCGCTTTCGACGTCGCCCCCCGGGCGGGGGGCGTGGATTGAAATACCAAAATAAGTGCGAAATATCTTATCGTAAAATGGTCGCCCCCCGGGCGGGGGGCGTGGATTGAAATATATCCACGCCGCCAAAGAAAGCGGCTCCGGGGGTCGCCCCCCGGGCGGGGGGCGTGGATTGAAATTGTCTGCGATTATCGACAATCTCCCACAACTGATGTCGCCCCCCGGGCGGGGGGCGTGGATTGAAATTTGCACTTTGCGTTCGCCGGGAGGGCGCACACAGTCGCCCCCCGGGCGGGGGGCGTGGATTGAAATCAGAAACAAACTCTCGTACTCCATCGCTGTAAAGTCGCCCCCCGGGCGGGGGGCGTGGATTGAAATATGGGGGCGTACAAAATCGACCTTACCACAGCGGGTCGCCCCCCGGGCGGGGGGCGTGGATTGAAATCTCGGAGGAACCCTATGAACGGTGGTATGGGCTGGTCGCCCCCCGGGCGGGGGGCGTGGATTGAAATATCCTCGCAATCGACATTTCCGAGCCCTCTACGGTCGCCCCCCGGGCGGGGGGCGTGGATTGAAATTTCTATGGGCGGAAGTGCTGCAACGGCGTCCGCTGGTCGCCCCCCGGGCGGGGGCGTGGATTGAAGGAAGCACAGAATAAAGCATGAGGAATTCCAGTAAGCAGTCAAAAGTAATGGCAAAAGTAAAATAAAGGAACAAACACGAGGGTAAATTTCTCGTTTTCCATACTCCATCCCGCCAAAAGGGCGCAAAAACCCTAGGTGGGGGATAAGG
>CAJTSQ010000048.1 GCA_910578735.1 uncultured Oscillospiraceae bacterium | reverse complement strand
CTGGTGATGGTGCGCTCTAAAGTGCGTTTGAGCATGTCGGCGATTGATAATGTGTCGCTTGTTTCTTCAAATATAGCTGTTTGAGTGTCTGAATTGTGACGATCTTCAAGCCTTTCCATGGTTTTTCTCCTTTTGATAGTTATAAAACTATCGCCAGAAAAGCAAGAAAGACGCGCCCTCTCGTCTGTGAGGGCGTCGCCTTTCCTATTCGTCACTTATTAATTAAAATTGGAATGGTTTTCTTGTTTCCCTTGGTGTGTGCATAGCACCACGAATTTGTCTGGGCGATAATTATGGTTTCATTCTAATAATGCAATACTGCGGCTGTCAAGTGGTCTGCGGCATTGTTCACGATTTTTTCATAATCAGCTAAACGGCGCAACCAAATTTGCCGGATTGCGTTAAGGGCCAGATACGCCGTATCTGGCCCTTAACTCCCTTAATTTAATGACATTGCCGTATGCGCAAGCAGTTTTTTTATTATTGTTGACAAAGTGGTGTGTGAGCGTAAAAAAACAGGGGGCCGGGTTTCGGCCTCCTGTCTTTTTGGTTTTAGGGCTCGGCTGTGGGTGGGTTTGCGGCACTTCCTTATCCGCACCCGCCTTTCGCCGGGGCTTTTCGCCGTTTATTTGTCCTCCATCAGCAGGCACATAACGGCCTTCTGGGCGTGAAGGCGGTTCTCCGCCTCATCGAAAATCTCCTGGGCGTGGGCCTCGAACACCTCAGCGGTGATCTCCTCCCCCCGGTGGGCGGGCAGGCAGTGCTGCACCATGCAGCCCGGGTTGGTGAGGGCCATCAGGTCCCCGTCTACGCAGTAACCCTGAAAGACCTTCTCCCGGAAGGCCTTCTCCTCCTCCATGCCCATAGAGGCCCACACATCGGTGAAGACCACGTCGGCCCCGGCGGCGGCGTCCTGAGGGGCGCGGCAGAGAGTAAACCGATGGGCGGGGCTGCTCTTGGCGAAGTCCAGCACCTGGGGATCGGGGTCGTAGCCCTCAGGGCAGGCCACCGCCACCTCCATGCCCATCTTCAGGCCGCCCACGATGAGGGAGTTGGCCATGTTGTTGCCGTCGCCGATGTAGCACAGCTTCAGGCCCTCCAGCACCGCCTTGTGTTCCCGGACGGTGAGCAGGTCGGCCAGTACCTGGCAGGGATGGCAGAAGTCGGTGAGGCCGTTGATTACCGGGATGTCGGCGTACTGGGCCAGCGACTCTACCTCGTCCTGGCCGAAGGTGCGAATCATAATGCCGTCGCAGTAGCGGGACAGCACCCGGGCAGTGTCCTCAATGGGCTCCCCCCGGCCAATCTGGCTCTCCTTGCCCGAGAGGAACAGGGCGTGCCCCCCCAGCTGATACATCCCCGCCTCGAAGGACACCCTGGTTCGAGTGGAATTCTTTTCAAAGATCATGGCCAGGGTCTTGCCCTCCAGATACTTCTGGGGAATGCCGTGCTTCTTCTCATATTTCAGCTGGTCCGCCCGATTCAAAATGGCGGTGATCTCCTCCGGGGACAAGTCCAGCAGCTTTAGCAGGTCTTTTTTCATGACAACGTCTCCTTTAAGATGTTCAGCCCCCTGTCCATCTCCTCCCGCGTGATGGTGAGCGGGGGGAGGAGGCGCAGGCCCGGCCCGGCGGTGAGGACCAGCAGGCCAGCGTCGATGAGCTTGGCGGCCAGGTCCCGATTGGTCCAGCCCTCCTTCACCTCAATGCCGATCATCAGGCCCATACCCCGGGTCCGGCCCAGACAGGGCAGGCCCATCTCCTCTATTTGCGTCCGGAGGTAGTCCCCCTTTTCCTTCACCTGGGCCAGGAGATCGCTGTCCAGCCGGTCCAGCACATAACAGGCGGCGGCGGCGGCGATGGGATTTCCCCCGAAGGTGGTGCCGTGGGTGCCGGGAGTGAAGACCTCCCGGCATTTCTCATTGGCCATCACGCCGCCGAAGGGCAGACCCCCGGCGATTCCCTTGGCAAAGGAGACCGCGTCGGGCTCTATATCATACTGCTGAAAAGCAAAGAGGCTCCCCGTGCGGCCTACGCCGGTCTGGACCTCGTCGACGAGGAGCAGCCAGTCCCGTTTGACGCACAGGTCGGCCGCCTTCCGGAGAAACTCCCGGTCCAGCGGCAGTACGCCCCCCTCTCCCTGAACCAGCTCCACCATGACGGCGCAGACGTCGTCTCCGGAAGCGGCCTCCAAACTCGCAAGGTCGTTGGCCTGGGCGTAGCGGAAGCCCTCGGTGAAGGGGAAGAAGTAGTTGTGGAACTTGTCCTGTCCGGTGGCGGCCAGGGTGGTGACGGTTCGGCCATGGAAGGAGTTGTGAAGGGTGATAATGGTCCCCCGGCCCTTGCCATACCTGTCGAAGGACCACTTCCGGGCCAGCTTGATCATAGCCTCGTTGGCCTCCGCCCCCGAGTTGCCGAACATCACGTTGGCCATCCCTGTGCGGGCGCACAGCTTCTGGGCCACCTTGGCGTAGGGCTCGGTGTAGAACAGGTTGGAGATGTGGGCCAGCTTGGCTGCCTGGCCGGTGACCGCCTCCAGCCAGCCCTGGTCGGCGTGGCCCAGGGAGGTCACCCCGATGCCGGCGGTGAAGTCGATGTACTCCCTGCCGTCCACATCCCAGACGGTGGCTCCCTTCCCATGGTCCAGGGCCACCGGGAAGCGGCCGTAGGAGTGCATGACATATTGCTCGTCCAAGTTCTTGATATCTTCAAAGGTCATGGAGGTTCCCCCTTGTTTTCTATGTAGGGGCGGCTAATATCCGCCTCGATAGGCCGGCTTTCAATCGGTCAGTTGGTCAGCATGGTCCCGATGCCGGCATCAGACAGCAGCTCGATAAGGATGGAGTGGGCCACCCGGCCGTCCAGGATAACGGCGGATTTTACCCCGGAGCGGACGCTCTCCACGCAGCACTCGATCTTGGGGATCATACCGCCGGAGATGATCCCCTCCCGTTCCAGGGCGGGGACGGAGGACAGGTTCAGCTCAGGGATGAGGGTGGACTCGTCCTTGGGGTCCCGGAGCAGGCCCCGCACATCGGTGAGCAGCAGCAGCCGTTCCGCCTCCAGGGCGGTGGCCAGCTTGGCGGCGGCGGTGTCGGCGTTGATGTTGTAGGACACCTCCCCGTCCACCCCCTGGGCCACGGTGGACACCACAGGGATGTAGCCGCAGTTCAGCGCGTCAAACACCGGGGCGGCTTCCACCTTGACAATCTCTCCCACCAGGCCATACTTCTCGTCCAGCATCTTGGCCTGGAACAGCCCGCCGTCCAGGCCGCACAGGCCGATGGCCTTGCCGCCCAGGCGGTTCAGGGTGGCCACCAGGTCCTTGTTTACCCGGCCGCACAGCACCTGCTGCACAATGTCCATGGTCTCCCCGTCGGTATACCGCAGGCCGTCCACAAATTTGGACTCCTTGCCGATCTTCTTCAGCATCTCGCTGATCTCCGGCCCGCCGCCGTGGACCACCACCACCCGGATGCCCACCAGATGGAGCAGGATGATGTCGGAAATGACAGCCTGGCGCAGCTCCTGAGAGACCATGGCGTTGCCGCCGTATTTGACCACCACCGTCTTGCCGGTGTATTTTTGGATATAGGGCAGGGCCTCAGCCAATACCTGGGCCCGGTCAATTTCATTGAAGGACATGGGTGTTCCCCCCTTATTAGGTCCGGTAATCGCCGTTGATTTTCACATAGTCATAGGTCAGATCGCAGCCCCAGCACTCGGCGGAGTCATCCCCCTCGTGGAGATTCACAGCGATGATGACCTCCTTCTCGCTGAGTACCTTTTTGGCCAGTTCCTCGTTGAAGGCCAGCCCATCCCCCTGCTTACACACCGGAATGGACCCGGCGGCGGACTCGAAGGAGATGTCTACATGCTCAGGGCGGAAGGGGGCCTTGGAGTAGCCCATGGCGCACAGCACCCGGCCCCAGTTGGCGTCAGCCCCAAACATTGCGGCCTTTACCAGGGCGGAGCCCACCACGGCCTTTGCCAGCCGCTCGGCGCTCTCCTCGCTGCGCGCCCCGGTCATTTTGCAGGTGACCAGACGGCTGGCTCCCTCGCCGTCGGCGGCGATGGCCCGGGCCAGATGGCGGCAGACGTAGTTCAGCGCTGCCTTAAAGGTCTCGTAGCTCTCGTCCTTCCACTCAATCAGCTCGTTGCCCGCCATGCCGTTGGCCAGCACTACGCAGGTGTCGTTGGTGGAGGTGTCCCCGTCCACGGTGACCCGGTTGAAGGTCTTGGCGGACACCTCGCGCAAAGCGTCCTCCAGCATCTCGGTGGTGACAGCGCAGTCGGTGGTGACAAAAGCCAGCATGGTGCCCATGTTGGGGTGGATCATGCCGGAGCCCTTGGCGATGGCTCCCATACGGACCGTTTTGCCACCCAGCTCAAAGGATACGGCGATCTCCTTCTTCACCGTGTCGGTGGTCATAATGGCGGTGGCCGCAGCGTCAGAGCCGTCGGCGGACAGGGCGGCGGCGGCCTTGGGCATACCGGTCTGGAGGGCCTGGATGTTGATGGTCTGGCCGATGACGCCGGTGGAGCAGACCACAAAGTCCTCCGCCTCCCGTCCGGTGGCCTTGGCGGCGAAGCCGCACATGGCCTCGGCGTTCTCGTGGCTCATGGGACAGCAGGCGTTGGCGTTGCCGCTGTTGGCCACCACACCCCAGGCCACGCCGTTTTCCAGGTGGTCCATGGTCACGTAGATGGGCGCAGCCTTCACCCGGTTCAGGGTGTATACCCCGGCGGCGGCGCATTCCTTCTCCGACAGAATCAGGGCCAGGTCGTTTTTATCCGGGCTGCTTCCCGCCTTCACGCCGCAGTGAACGCCGGAGGCCTTAAAGCCCTGGGCGGCGCACACGCCGCCGGAAATTTCGTTTATCATAATGCTATCTCCTTATAAATTCAGGCCCTTCGTCTCCTCAAAGCCCAGCATCAGGTTCATGTTCTGCACCGCCGCCCCGCTGGCCCCCTTGCCCAGGTTGTCGAACTGAGCGGTAATCAGGGTGTGCTCCCAACTGCCAGCGACCGTGATGCGCAGGCGGTCGCTTCCGGCCATCTGGCTGGTATAGAGCCGGCCAGGGGCCGCAGTCTCGCTGAAGTCAACCTCCACCAGTGGTTTGCCGCGGTAATCGAGCGCCAATTCCTCGTAAATTTCTTCTGTGGCTACCTCTCTGCTCAGCAGGCTGTTGTGCAGCAGCACCGTGGTGCACATGCCCTTGTATACATCCCCAAGAACCGGGAGAAAAGCGGGCGGATGCTCCAGCCCGGCCAGCTTCTGCATCTCGGGCAGGTGCTTGTGCTTCATCCCCAGGGAGTAAGGGGCTGGACCGGCCAGCAGGGGATCCCGCCCCGGGTCCTCATACTCGGCAATCATCTTCTTTCCGCCGCCGGAGTAGCCGGTCAAAGACCAGCAGGTCAGGGGGTAGTCCGAAGGGATTATGCCGTTTTGGACCAGCGGAGCCACACAGGCCAGAAACCCGGTGGCGTGGCAGCCGGGGTTTGCCACCCGCTTCGCCGCCTGGATCGCCTCCTTCTGCCCATGCTTCAGCTCCGCAAAGCCATAAACCCAATCGGGATGGGTGCGGTGGGCGGTGGAGCAGTCAATGACCCGGGTGTTCTCATTTTCAATGAGGGACACCGCCTCCACCGCGGCGGCATCGGGCAGGCAGAGGAAGACCAAGTTGGCCTCGTTGAGGAATTTTTTTCGCTCGGCGGTGTCCTTCCGCTTGTCCTCGTCGATGAGGAGCAGTTCAATGTCCTCCCGAGTGGCCAGCCGGTCGTAAATTTGCAGGCCAGTGGTGCCCTCCTTGCCGTCGATGTATACCTTGGGTTTTGCCATTTCATTCACATCCTACGCCGCCTTACGGCTGAAAGTCATACAGCGCCATGGCCTCCCGGTCACGGTACTCGTGCTTTTCATAGTAGCCGATCAACGTTCCGCCGTCATCCCGCAGGGCCACCATGTAGACATCCTTGTTTTCCGCGTCATTTCGAAAGGTATAGATTCGATTGTGCTCCCGGCTTTCCCGGAACCAGGCGACCACCTTTTCGATCATCTCCTGTGAGCGGGGACCGTGACACCCCATCAGCGTTTTGCCCAGCAGAGCCATCCCTCCCTGACCGGCGTACCGTTTTCCCGCTGCAGGGTTCATATAGACAATCGTGTGATCCAGATCACACAGGACAACCGGGCACAGGTCCTGCTCCAGAACGCTTTTCCAAAACAGAGCTGGATTCATATTACACCTCTGCTTCCCGCCGGGCCACAAATTCCTCAATGAGGGCAATCTGCTTCTCCACGCTCTCTTTGGCGGGGCCGCCGTAGACCTTCCGGCCGTTGACACAGGTCTTCAGGGCCAGGGCCTGGTACACGTCGGTGTCAAACAACCCGGAGATGGCCCTGAAATCCCGGAGGGTGAGGGTGTCCAGGGTGTCGCCTGTCTTGATGCACAGGTTGACCAGCCGGCCCACAATCATGTAGGCCTCCCGGAAGGGCAGGCCCTTCTTCACCAGATAGTCGGCACAGTCGGTGGCGTTGATAAAGCCGCCGGCGGCCGCCTTGGCCATATTCTTGGGCCGGACGGTGAGGGTGTCCACCATGGCGGCGAAGACGGGCAGGCACAGCTCCACCGTGTCGATGGCATCAAAGATGGCCTCCTTGTCCTCCTGCATATCCTTGTTGTAGGCCAGGGGGAGAGCCTTCATCACGGTGAGCAGGGTGACCAGATTGCCGTACACCCGGCCCGTCTTGCCCCGGACCAGCTCGGCCACGTCGGGGTTTTTCTTCTGGGGCATGATGGAGGAGCCGGTGGAGTAGGCGTCGTCCAGGTCCACGTATTTGAACTCCCAGGAGCACCACAGAATGATCTCCTCGGAGAACCGGGACAGGTGCATCATCAGGATGGACAGGGCGGACAGCAGCTCGATGGCGTAGTCCCGGTCAGACACCGAGTCCATGGAGTTGTCGGTGGGCTTGGCAAAGCCCAGGGCGGCGGCGGTCTCAAACCGGTCCACCGGATAGGTGGAGGTGGCCAGAGCGCCAGCCCCCAGGGGGCACTCGTCCAGCCGCTCCAGACAGTCCTCCAGCCGGGTGACGTCCCGCTTGAACATGTTGGCGTAGGCCATCATGTAGTGGGCGAAGGTGGTGGGCTGGGCCCGCTGCATGTGGGTGTATCCGGGCATAACGGTGTCCAGATTGGCCCTGGCCTTCTTCATCAGCACCTTTTCCAGGTCCAGTACCTGGGCGATGATGGCGGGAATCTCCTGCTTTACATACAGCCGGGTGTCCACCGCCACCTGGTCGTTCCGGGACCGGGCGGTGTGCAGCCGTTTTCCGGCCTCTCCCACCCGCCGGGTGAGCTCCGCCTCAATATTCATGTGGATGTCCTCATTCTCCAGGGAGAACTCCACTCCGCCAGCCTCGATGTCGGCCAGAATGGCCTTTAATCCGGTGACGATAGTTTCCGCCTCGTGGGCCTCAATAATGCCGGTTTTGCCCAGCATCTCGGCGTGGGCGATGGAGCCGGTGATGTCCTGCCTGTACAGCCGGGCGTCGAAGCCGATGGAGGAGTTAAAGTCGTTGACAAGGGTGTCGGTTTCCTTTTGAAACCGTCCGGCCCAGAGTTTCATAGTGCGTTCCTCTTTTCGTTCAGCATTCCATGTAGGGGCCGCCGCCTCGGCGGCCCGTGGAACCGTTCAGATAACGGCGGGCCGGCCAGGGGGCCGGCCCCTACATTTTGCGTCTGTAGGGGGCGGCCTCCGCGCCGCCCCGGTTCCAATCGTACATCTGATTTATTCGGGCGGATCATATCCGCACCTGGATACGGTGTTTGTGTAGGGACGCTTCACGAAGCGTCCTCTATGGCGCACCAGGCGATGGCGGACGCATCATGATGCGTCCCTACCGTTTATAATTTCCCCTGCTCCCGCAGCGCCTGAACCTTGTCGGGCAGGCCCCACAGGTTGATGAAGCCCTGGGAGTCCATCTGGTCGTAGTCGCTCTCCTCAAAGGTCACCAGATTCTCGGAGTACAGGGTGCAGGGGGAGGTGACGGAGGAGGTGATGATGTTGCCCTTGTAGAGCTTGAGCTTGACGGTTCCGGTGACATACTTCTGGGTGTCCACGGCGAAGGCGGTGAGGGCCTCCCGCAGGGGGGTGAACCACTTGCCGTTGTATACCAGGTCGGCGAAGTCCACCGCCAGCTTGGTCTTCATGTGCTTGGTGTCCTTGTCCAGCGTAATCATCTCCAGCACCTCGTGAGCCCGGTAGAGGATGGTGCCGCCGGGAGTCTCGTATACGCCCCGGTCCTTCATGCCCACCAGCCGGTTTTCCACGATATCAAGGAGACCGATGCCGTTCTTGCCGCCCAGGTCGTTGAGCTTACGGATGATATCACTGGCCTTCATCTTCTCTCCGTCGATGGCCACAGGCCAGCCCTTTTCAAAGTCCAGGGTAACATAGGTGGGGACGTCGGGGGCCATGGCGGGGGAGACCCCCATCTCCAAAAAGCCGGGCTTGTCATACTGGGGCTCGTTGGCGGGGTCCTCCAGGTCCAGGCCCTCGTGGGACAGGTGCCACAGGTTCTTGTCCTTGGAGTAGTTGGTCTCCCGGCTGATCTTCAGGGGGACGTTGTGGGCCTCAGCGTAGTCGATCTCCTCGTCCCGGCCCTTGATGTCCCACTCCCGCCAGGGGGCGATGATCTTCATCTCGGGAGCAAAACGCTTGATGGCCAGTTCAAACCGGACCTGATCGTTGCCCTTGCCGGTGCAGCCGTGGCAGATGGCGTCGGCCCCCTCCTTCTTGGCGATCTCCACCAGCCGCTTGGCGATGATGGGCCGGGCGAAGGCGGTGCCCAGCAGGTAGTCTTCATACTTGGCCCCCATCATCATGGAGGGGATAATCACCTCGTCCACCATCTGGTCGGTGAGGTCCTCCACGTAGAGCTTGGAGGCGCCGGTCTTGATGGCCTTCTCCTCCAGGCCGTCCAGCTCGGTGCCCTGGCCCACGTCGCCGGAGACGGCGATGATCTCAGGATTGCCATAGTTCTCCTTCAGCCAGGGGATGATGATGGATGTATCCAAACCGCCGGAATAGGCCAGTACAACCTTTTTTACGTCTGCCATGATAAATTATCCTCCAAAATTCCCGGATCGGGGCGCTTTTGCCCCTCCGAATTCTATGGGGACAAGTCTACCACGGATCGCCGGAAAATGCAAGTGTAGTTTTTGAATGAGTATGCAGTTATCACCGGATATTTTCCGTATAATTTTCACAAGAATGTATAATAGAATCGATAAAATGCATATTTATTCATTTGTGCCCGCGGCGGGGCAGGCGGGGAGAGGGGGGCTGAAATATCCGCCAAAATTCATATAAAAAGTAAAATTACTCTAGCCCGGCCAGAAAAACTGTGATATAATAGCACCGCTCTGCTTGTGCCTGCCGGAAGGGGAGGACGCAGCGTAAAAATTGGCCAAGAAAGGAACGACTTATATATGGATGAGATGCAAAGCTGTCTGAATGTCCTGCGGAATAACGATGTAGACGTGGATAACGCGGTGGACCGGCTTATGGGCAACGACAATCTCTATCTGGAATTCATCAAGCGGCTGCCGGAGGAGCTGCACCTGGCAACCATTCGGGAGGCCCTGGCCCAGCAGGATGCCGAATCCTTCCATTTTCATCTGCACAACCTGAAGGGCTTTGCCGTCAATCTGGGAATTACCGAAATTGCCGACGCCGCACAGGCCGGACTGACCGAGTTCAGAGCCAGCCAATTCCGCAATATTACCAAGCTGGAAGGTCTGCTGGAGGAGATTGAGGCCTCGGGTGAAAAATTTGCCTCTGCTCTGGTGGAAATCGAAGAGATCGAACACGCCGGCGACGATGTTGAAAAATTAGAGTGAGGAGGAAGTGAGACATGCGAAAGTCCCTTCTGATTATTGACGATTCCGAGCTGGACCGTGCGATTTTTAATGAAATTTTCAAAAAAAATTACCGCGTTCTCCGCGCCGCTACCGCCTATGAGGGGCTTGACCAGGTGCGCAAGAATGTGTCGGATCTGGCCGTGGTAGTGCTGGACATCTGTTTGCAGCGGGGGCCCAGCGGTTTCTCGGTTTTAGAGCGCATCCACAATCTGGAGGGCTGCGCTCACCTCCCTGTAGTCCTTCTCACCGCCGAGCCGGAGCCCCAATGGGTCTACCGCGGGGTCGAGATGGGAGCCGTCGACTTTTTAGTCAAGCCTCTGGCCCCGGTGGCCACCCAGAACCGCATCAAGTCCATCATCGAGCAGCACTGGGGCACCGAGGAGGAGCAGGACGCCGACGCCCCGGAGGGCAAGATTTCTCTGGCGCAGGCCGAGCTTCTCACCCAGCGGTGGCAGCGGAAATTCTTCAGCTTCTGCCAGAATCACGACATCACCTTCTCCAGCTATGTTCAGCGGCTGCGGATGATTACCAGCGCCCTGGCCAACACCTACAGCGATATGTACCCAGAGTCCGGGCTTACCCCCTACGACGCCAAGCTGATCGGCATGGCCTCCAGCTTTGCCGAGGTGGGGCAGCTGGCCCTGCCCGACGAGATCGTTCTGGGCGGGCCGGAGCAGCCTGAGCCGGAGCGGTCCACGTTCTTCCTGCACACCAAGCTGGGCAGCGAGCTCTTTAAAAACGGGCCTCCAGAGTGGGAGCCGCTGCTGACCTACTGCGCAGAAATTGCCATGTACCATCACACCAACTACGACGGCTCCGGCTACCCCAACTCCCTGTCTCGGGATGCCCTGCCCCTGTCCGCCCAGCTGGTGCATACCGCCATGATGTGCAGCGACCTGGCTGACCGCTACGAAAAGGAACACAACATCTTCAAGATGGTCTACCGTGCCCTCTCCCTCCAGATGGGCAGGACCCTGTCCCCCAAAATGCTCAAGGTGGTGGAGGATGCCCAGAAGCCGCTGGAGCACATCTTCCGCACTATGCACCTCCAAAAGCGGACAGAGGACGTGGAGGAGGAGCTGCGGGTCAAGGAGGCGCTGACGGTCCGGCCGGAATCAAAGGGGCTGCCTGATAAGGGCGCCAAAAGGCCTGGGCTGAAGAATTCACTACTCAACCGGCGGCTTAAATAAATAGAAGGACCGGGCGTAAGCCCGGTCCTTTTGCTTTGGGGGAAATGATTCTGTTGGGAATTAGCCCAGCAGCTGGAGAACGCCCTGAGGCACCTGGTTGGCCTGGGCCAGCATGGCCTGAGCGGACTGCACCAGGATGTTGTTCTTGGTGTAGGCCATCATCTCCTCGGCCACGTCGGTGTCGCGGATGGAGCTCTCGGCGTCCTGGATGTTCTCCGCCATGACGCTCAGGTTGTTGGCGGTGTGCTCCAGACGGTTCTGGTAAGCGCCCAGATCGCCACGGACGGAGGATACCTGGTTGATGGCGCTCTTGATGGTGTCGATGGCGGCGGCGGCCCTATCGGCAGTACCGATGTCCAGCCCCTTAACGCCCAGAGCTTCGGTGTGCATGCTGCCGATGGAGACACGCAGCTGATTGTAGCTCTCGGAGGTGTCGCCGATCTGGAGCTGGAGGCCCTTGGAGGGATCGGCGGCCACAGCGGCCTTGGCGGCGGTGGTGAAGCCCAGAGTCTCCTTGATGCCATCCACAGTGGTCAGGTCCCAATCAGTGCTGGCATCGCTGGTGCCGTCGGCCTTGGTCTTCTCCATCAGGGTAATGCCGGCCTTACCGGCAATGGCGCTGACGGTCCAGGCGTTGTTGCCGGCAGCAGCCTTGGACAGACGCTCGGAGAGAACGGCCAGGTCCAGAGTCTTGCCGTCGCCCACCATATCGCCGATATAGACGCCCTTGGTGGGGTCATCCTTGGCGGCTGCATCGGTCGTGACCTTGATGGTCTTATCGGCAATCTTAATCTCAGCGCCGTCCTGGAACATCTCCTCAGTCAGGGTGACCACGGTGCTGGCCAGACGGTCCGGCTGCTTGAAGGTACCGCTTGTGACCTCGATGGTCTGTACGTTGTAATCGCCGCCAGACCCATTCGCCCCAGCAGCGGAGCCGTCGGTCCAACCGGCACCGCCAGCTGCGAACGAAGCGGCTGTAGGCGCAGTGCCAGCAGTATCATAGCCATTAGCAGCATCTGCAGCAGAGTTATCTGTCACAGCGCCAGGTGTGAAGGTAAAATTAGTAACTTCTTCCTTGCCCTCACCAGCGGTCTTGGCGGTGAAGGTGAAAGCGCCGCCAGTTTCAGTAACATCGAACAGGTCGGTAAAGTGGACAGTAGCACCAGCCGCATTCGTTGCAGTCAAAGCCTCGATGGCAGTCTTCACTGCATCTGCATCGGCAGTACCGCTGATATTATTCGCAGTGAAGGTCAGAGCCTCGCCGTTAGCATCGTTAGCTGTAATTGTGACAGTGGAATCGGCAATAGTGTTAGTCTTATCGGGCTTTGTACCAGTGGAGTCAGACGCACCGGTACCAAGGACTCCTGCGGTATAAACGCCGGTGACATACTTGCCGTTGCCGGCGGCAGCGCCGGCGCCGCTGATGACCACGTCCATCTTGCCGTCGACTTCCTCGGCAGTACTGGTGGGAGCGTCTTTCTGAGTGAAGACCAGCTGGTTGCCCGAGGCTGTCACAGTGAAGTCCTGTCCATTAAACTGGAGTTCGCCAGCAGTAGCAGGGGCACCAAAAGTTCCGGTGCCGGGGTCAAGCGTAACAGTGATACCAGCTACAGTAGTACCGGCAATCGCCTTAGCAATATCCTCGCCCGTGAGGGGTCCAGTGGCAGTATTATCAGCAGTAAGCTTGAAGGTGTTGTCGCCCACCTGAACGGTCATGGAGTCGCCATCGCCAGCGGCAAACTTGAAGTCGGACAGGTCCACTTTGAAGGTAGTGGCCTGACCATTGCCAGCGCCGGTCTGATGCAGGATAGTGTCAACGCCCAGTTGGTTGCCGGCATCGGGGATAGTGACGGCCTTCTCAACACCAGCCACGGCCTCTTTCGCGTTGCCGTCCCACTGGCCGTTCAACAGCTGAATACCGTTGAAGTTGGCGGACTCGGCGATACGGTCGATTTCGTCCAGCAACTGATTGACTTCTTTTTGGAGGGCCTCACGGTCAACCTCGTCCTGATAAGTGCCGTTGGCGGACTGGGTGGCCAGGTAGTCCATGCGGTTGAGCATGTCCTGAATCTCCTGCATGGCGCCCTCAGCGGTCTTAACAAGAGAAATACCATCCTTCACGTTCTTCTGCGCGGCGTTCAGGCCGGTGATCTGGGCGCGCATCTTCTCGGAAATGGCCAGACCGGCGGCGTCGTCGCCAGCGCGGTTGATCTTGTAGCCGGAAGACAGCTTCTCCAGATTCTTGCTCAGAGCGGAAGTGTTGGTATTGTAGTTACGGTAGGCACTCATGGCCATAATATTGTGTTGAATACGCATAAAAATTTCCTCCTTAAAAATCTCAGGGGAGCATCCATTCTCCCCCAGGCCAAGCATCCATGCTGGGCCGGTGCTTATTTCATCCGCTTTCCCGGGGGCCCTTCCGTTGGGCGGATGAAAACTTTCTTACAGAAGCCCGAACCGCCATCTTGGCGGGCCGTAACTGGCTTCCAACAGCTATATCGGCCTGATTCGCGGAAAAATAAGGGTGTTTCCAAAAAAATTTTGCGGCCCGCTTTCCGGACCGCAAAAGATCGGCTGTTAGAACTGAAACACCACCCCCGCCACGGCGGCGGCGGCGATAAACACGATGGGATGCAGCTTCTTCAGCTGCTTGTGCTGGGTGCACAGGAACACCGCCGCACTTAGCGCCAGAAGGGGCCAGCGGGTGCCGGACAGGGACAGCAGCTCCCGCCCGCCCCAGAAGACGGACGCGGCCACGCTCAGTCCGGCGGCGGCGATCAGCGCCGTGGAGGCGGGGCGCAGCCCGTAGAAGACCGCGTCCACCGTCTTGGACTGGCGGAACTTCTGCAAAATCCCGGCCACAATGAGAATGACAATGATGGACGGGGTAACCAGTCCCAGGGTGGCCAGCGCCGCCCCCACCGGTCCCGCCGCCTCAAAGCCCACGTAGGTGGCCATGTTCACCCCCATAGGCCCGGGGGTGGACTCGGACACGGCAATCATGGTGGTCAGGTCTGTGTTGGTGAACCAGCCGGTGCGGGCTCCCATGTCCTGGAGGAAGGGGATGGTGGCCAGCCCCCCGCCCACGGCGAACAGCCCCACCTTGGCAAACTCCAGATAGAGGCGCAGAAGAATCATTGCGCTCCCTCCTTCCGCCCGGCCAGGGTCCGGGCCACGTAGCCCGCCGCCCCGGCGCACACAATGAGGATCACAGGGGACACCCCCGCGAAGAACGCCAGCACCACGGCCGCCAGAAAGATGCACACGCTGACCGCGTCTTTCAGGTTGGACTTGCCCAGCTTCAGCACGCTGGAGGCAATGAGGGCCACCACCGCAGCGTTGATGCCCGCCAGGGCGTGCTTTACCACCGGGATGTCAGCGAAATTGGACAGGCAGGCGGCAATGACTGTGATGATGACCACGGAGGGGAACACCACGCCCAGCGTGGCCAGGATGCCCCCCAGGGCGCCCTTGTACTTGCAGCCGATGAAGGTGGCGGTGTTGACGGCGATGATGCCGGGGGTGCACTGGCCCACGGCGAAGTAGTCGGTGAGCTCCTCCTCGGTGGCCCAGCCCTTTTTCTCCACCACCTCCCGCTGGAGGATGGGCAGCATAGCGTATCCCCCTCCGAAGGTGCATGCCCCCATCTTGGCAAAGGTGAGGAAGAGGTCGAAGTAGATGTTCAACTGGTTTCACTCCTATTGATTTGTGTAGGGGGCGGCCTCTGTGCCGCCCCGCCGTTCGCAGGCGCACGGTGGAGAACGGGGCGGCGCGGAGGCCGCCCCCTACCGGTCACAGGCGCACGGTGGAGAACAGGGCGGTGCGGAGGCCGCCCCCTACCGGTCACACATTAAACCGGAACAGGATAATATCCCCGTCCTGGACCACATATTCCTTGCCCTCGGAGCGGATGAGGCCCTTCTCCCGGGCGGCGGCCATGGTTCCGCAGGCCATCAGGTCGCCGTAGGAGATGACCTCGGCCCGGATAAAGCCCCGCTCGAAGTCAGAGTGGATTTTCCCCGCCGCCTGGGGGGCCTTGGTACCCCGGGTGATGGTCCAGGCCCGGCACTCGTCCTCCCCGGAGGTGAGGTAGGAGATGAGGCCCAGCAGGGTGTAGCTGGCCTTCACCAGCCGGTCCAGGCCGGACTCCGCCACCCCCAGGTCGTCCAGGAACAGCTGTTTCTCCTCCGGGTCCAGCTGGGCGATCTCCTCCTCCAGCTTGGCGCACACGGGAATCACCTGGGCCCCCTGCTCCGCGGCCCGCTGCTCCACCTGCCGGTAGTAGTCCACAGAGGCGGGGTCGGAGAACCCGTCCTCGTCCAGATTGGCCGCATAGATCACCGGCTTGAGGGAGAGCAGCTCACAGTCGGGGTACTCCGCGCCGATGTCCACCTCGGTATAGCTCCGGGCGGATTTGCCGTCGTTGAGCCAGTCCCGCAGGCCCTCGAAGTCGGCGGCCTCCTGGAGGAACTTCTTGTCCCCCTTGGCCGCCTTTTTGGCCTTGTCGATCCGCCGCTCCACCATCTCCAGGTCGGCCATGACCAGCTCCAGGTCGATGGTGTCCATGTCCCGGACGGGGTCGGTGGTCCCCTCCACGTGGATGACATTGTCATCGTCGAAGCAGCGGACCACATGGACAATGGCGTCGGTCATGCGGATGTTGCCCAGGAATTTGTTGCCCAGGCCCTCGCCTCTGGAGGCCCCCTTCACCAGGCCGGCGATGTCCACAAATTCAATCACCGCCGGGGTGGTCTTTTTGGGGTGGTACATCTCACTCAGCCGGTCCAGCCGGGGGTCGGGCACAGCCACCATGCCCACGTTGGGGTCGATGGTGCAGAAGGGGTAGTTGGCGCTCTCGGCGCCGGCGTTGGTGATGGCGTTGAACAGGGTGCTCTTGCCCACATTGGGCAGGCCCACGATGCCTAATTTCATAATTCTCTCTACCTCCTGATTTTTCAAGGGTTTCCGGTGCTTGAATGATGTCTACCACACCATTTATACACCATTTTCGCATTTAGGTATGTTTAGATATATAGAGTTATGGCCATCCAGCCACTCTTTGCTGCTAAGTTCACATCGCCTGCTTTCTATGATCTGATCCACATTACATCCCGCCACACCATCCGATTCAGGCGCTTTGGTGAGATTCAAATTGCTTTACTGCATGTGCCATAGAATCATCAGTCACATGAACATAGCGATCCATCGTCGTTTTTATGCTGGCATGACCGAGCAGTTTCTGCAAAACCTTTGGCTGCATACCACTCTCAATTGCCCGAGTTGCATAGGTATGGCGAAGCGCGTGCATACAAAATCGCTTGATTCCCGCCTCATCGCAAAGCTTATACAGGTGGGTATCATAGGAGCTGTTCTTGTTCGGCATACCCGTGCGGAAGTTGATAAAAACAAGGTCTTTCATATTGAAGCTCTTTTTCTGCTTTTG
>CAJTSQ010000047.1 GCA_910578735.1 uncultured Oscillospiraceae bacterium | reverse complement strand
CCTGCGCCCCAGGGACTTGGCGGGTTTTTTGGTAGACATTTGGTAGACGGGGGGGAGGACAGGCGCAAAAAGGGCCATCCGGCAGGATGGCCCTCAATGGGAGCTTATACTTCCATAATGACAGGCAAAATCATGGGGGAGCGCTTGGTTTTCTTATACAGATAGCCGGACAGATCACCCTTGATAGCCCCTTTGATAGCGGCCCAGTCGGCAGTATAGCGGGCATCCACACTCTGAAGGGCCTCCAGAGCTACCTGACGCAACTCCTCCAGGAGTCCCTCGGACTCCTTCACATAGACGAAGCCTCGGGTGATGATGTCCGGACCGGAGACCAGCTCACCGTCCTCTCCGGACATGGACAGGGCCACCACGATCATGCCATCCTCAGCCAGGTGGCGGCGGTCCCGGAGGACCACGCTGCCCACGTCACCCACGCCGTAGCCGTCCACAAAGACCTGCCCGGCGGTGACAGTACCCGCCAGTTTGGCGGAATTTTGGGTGAACTCCATGACCCGGCCAATGTCACTAATCAGGATGTGGTTGGGGTCCATCCCCATCTCCCGGGCCAGCTTGGCGTGGATCTGCAGCATCCGCTGCTCCCCATGGACGGGGACAAAGAATTTAGGCTTGACCAGGGCGTGGACAATTTTCAGCTCCTCCTGGCAGGCGTGGCCTGACACATGGAGAGCCAGGTCCCGCTCGTTCATCACCTCCACGCCCTTGCGGTAGAGCTCGTTGACCACGTTGCCGATGGCGTTCTCGTTGCCGGGGATGGCAGAGGCGGAGATAATGACCCGGTCGCCAGGAAGCAGGTCCACCTGCCGGTGGGTGTTGAAGGCCATACGGGTGAGGGCGGACATGGTCTCTCCCTGACTGCCGGTGGTGATGATGCACACCCGGTCCTTGGGCAGGGATTTGATGTGGTTCAGGTCCATGAGGATGCCGTCGGGGATGTTCATATAGCCCAGCTCGGCGGACACCTTCATCACGTTCTCCATGGACCGGCCGGTGACGGCCACCTTCCGCCCGTACCGGGCGGCCACGTCGATGACCTGCTGAATGCGGTCTACGTTGGAGGCGAAGGTGGTGACAATGATGCGCTCCTGACAGCCCCGGAACAGGGCGTCGAAGGAGGCGCCCACGCTGCGCTCCGACCGGGTGTAGCCGGAGCGCTCCACGTTGGTGGAATCGGCCAGCAGGGCCAGCACCCCCTCCTTACCCAGCTCACCCAGGCGGGCCAGATCCATCATGCCGCCCTGAATGGGGGTGGCGTCAATCTTGAAGTCGCCGGTGTGGACACAGGTGCCCACCGGGCACTTGATAGCAAAGGCCACCGCGTCGGCGATGGAGTGGTTCACATGGATAAACTCCACCGAGAACCGGCCCGCCTTCACAATGTCCCCTGCCTCACAGGTGATGAGCTTGGTCCGGTCCAGCAGGCGGTGCTCCTCCAGCTTCAGCTTGATAAGGCCGGCGGACATGCGGGTAGCGTAGATGGGGGCGTTGACCGACCGCAGCACGTAGGGCAGCGCCCCGATGTGGTCCTCGTGTCCGTGGGTGATAAAGATGCCCCGAATCTTATTCTGGTTCTTAATCAGGTAGCTCACGTCAGGAATGACCACATCGATGCCGTACATGTCGTCGTCCGGAAAGCCCATGCCCACGTCCACCACGATGATGTCGCCGCCGTACTCGTAGACGGTGAGGTTCTTGCCAATCTCGTTCAGACCGCCGAGGGAAATAATTTTCAATTTTTCTGCCATATTTACTCCTTTTTACTGTTACTAATATGTATCCCGACAGAAAAATTTCATGGAACATCCACGGTGCCATTGGCACGGCATCCAGACGAAGGACCGCCCCCGCCCCGGCCCTGCCTCGCCGGTTAGGGGTATGCGATCCCTTCGTCTGATGATGGGGTCTCTGTCGGTTTTGCTCCTCAGTCCGTTCCCGCCTGTCCTACGGTTCGGGGCCGGGAAATATATTTAGACGCCGGGACAGGATGCTTCTTCTGCTCCCTGGCGTTTAAATCAATAGTAGGGACGCAAGGCATTCGCAGGACAAAATAGATATATCTAGTTTACCACATCTTCCCTGAAAAGTATACTATGCTTTTCAGAAGAACAGCTGCGCGGTTATTTGTTCTCCTCTTGTACACATTGCTCAGAAATTACCCGATCCAGCTCCGCTGCCCGGCCGGCGTAAAAGTCGCACAGCTCGGCAGCCAGCTCCAGGTCAGGGCCTTCGGCGGTGATCCGCAGGGCGGAGCGCCGGGTAACGGGGGTGAGGTAGACCCAGCCGCTGCCGGTACGCATCCGCAGGCCCTCTCCAGTGGGCTTGCGGGCGTGTTCCTGGGCCAGGGCCTGCATCACCCGTCCCCGGTCGGAGGACAGGGGGACCTCCCGCCGCCAGGAGGAGAACCGGGGGGTTTTGGACACCAGGGTCTCCAGCTTCTGGCCTGAAACCGCCATCCGGGAACAGATACGGACGGCCGCCGCCGGGGCCTGGCGCAGCCAGGGCTGGGCAGCGTAGAGCTCCGTCGCCTGGTCTCCGTCCCGGTCCAGGCGCAGGACGGTGCCTCCAAAGCCGGCGGCCACCAGGTCCACCGCCGCGCTGGCCCACGGCGGGACCGCCACCTTGCCCTTGCCGTTTTCCATCTCGATGAGGGCCAGCAGGGCCAGCAGCTGTCCCGGCTCCACCACCGCCCCCCGCTCGTCCTGAGCGGAGAGGAGAAAGCCCCCCCGCTGGGCGTGAAAGCCCGCAATTCCCGGCCGCCAGACCTCCTCCAGCTTGCATCCCAGGGCGGCCAGAGCGGCCCGCAGGGCCCGGTCCTCCGGGGTGGACATCCCCACTGCCACCGTCACCCTCCGCAGAGCGGGCCGGCGCAGGCCGGCGGACTCCGCCGTCTGCCGGGCCCACCGCTCCGGGGTCAGGCCGGACTGCCTGATCTGGCCCACCTGGCCGCTGCGGGCCCGGCGGGCCTCCCCCTGGAGCATGGCGTGTTCCAGCTTCCGCTCCCGGCCCCGGTCCAGGGGGAGGCCGTTTTTGTCAAAGAGGTGGAGATACACCGTCCCGCCGCTCTCTTCCACAAAGAGGGAGACGGGCAGCTGGTGGTAGACTGCCGCGCCTGCCCCCTGGACAGGGCTGTCCAGGCTGTGGGTCAGTACCTCTCCCCCGGCGGCGGCGGCCCCCACCGCCGCCGCCCGGGCCAGCATACCCGCGCCGGGGGTGGGGGAGCAGCCCAGCCCCACCAGGCCCTCCGCGCCTAAAATACTGCCTAAGGTCAGCAGGGCCTCCGGGCCCATGTCCTCCCCCAGCACGCCGCGGATTGTCCCGCTGTCTCCAAAGCGGAGGACACCCTTCTGACTTCCGCTGGTAATGGAGCGGGCCAGCCGCCCGCCCGCCGGAGCGGCCTGTCCAGGCCAGAGCTTGACCCGTTCCAGCAGAACAGTCCCCTCCTCCGCCAGGGCGTTTTCCCCCAGGACAGTGCCCTCGTTGAGGGTGGCCCCCTTCCGGGCCGTGGCCCCTGGGCACAAAATGCTGCCGTACAGGGTGGACTGGGGGCCGGCAGAGGAACGCTCCAGCAGGATGGAGCGCTGGACCATGGCCCGCTCTCCCACCTGGGCCTCCCGGTCCAGAACGGCGTGGGGGCCGATCAGGCTGTTCCTGCCCAGGTTTACCCCCTCGCCGATCCAGCAGGGAGGGATGACCGTGACGCCATCGGGCACAGGCTGGGCGGACCAGACTCCGGACTCCCGTTTGGGCAGGCCCATATCCAGCTTCACTTTGCCGGACAGGGCGTCACAGGCGCAGGCCAGATAGGCCCCGCAGTCCCCCATATCGCACCAGTAGCCCTCCAGGGGCAGACCGTACAGGGGGGCTCCCGCCTGGAGCAGGGCGGGGAACAGGTCCTTTCCAAAGTCGAAGACCTCCCCCTGGGGCACCCTGTCCATGGCGGCGGGGGAGAGAACGTAAATCCCAGTGTTGATCTGGTCGGTGAACACCTGGCCCCAGCCCGGCTTTTCCACAAACCGCTCCACCCGGCCCTGGCCGTCAGTGAGGACCAGGCCATACTCCAGGGGAGTCTCGTGGTGGTAGAGAGCCAGAGTGGCTGCCGCCTCCCGCTCCTGGTGAAAGCGGACCGCCTGGGACAGGTCCAGGTCGCAGACACAGTCTCCGCTGATTACCAGAAAATCCTCCCGTCCCAGGCGGGCCATGCAGTTTTTCACGCTCCCTGCCGTCCCCAGGGGCTCATCTTCCACAAAATAGGTCAGCTGCACGCCCAGCCGCTGCCCGTCGCCGAAATAGTCCATCACCGTCTGGGGCTTGTAGCACAGGGTGACGCAGATGTCCGTGATCCCGTGGCGCTTGAGCAGGCCGATAATGTGCTCCATCACGGGCCGGCCCAGCAGGGGGGTCATGGGCTTGGGCCAGCCCAGGGAGAGGGGACGCAGCCGGGTCCCCTCCCCGCCGGCCATAATCACTGCTTTCAAAGGCTTCGCCGTCCTTCCATACTGTTTCTGAAGGTTAGTATGGCTTTGGCCGCCGCCTTTCAACCGGATTTTCCAAAGTAATATTTGGGATTTTCCTGGGCGTTTTTTGTATGAAACGGGGCGGGCTCCATACCCTAAAGGGGAATGGAGGGATTGATCTGATCTGGTTTTGGACTTTTCTGACTTACAGCCTGACCGGATTCCTGATGGAGGTGGCATTCGCCGCCGCGGTGGAGGGAAGGCCGGGCCGGAAGGGACTGCTGGTGCTGCCCCTGTGCCCGGTGTACGGCCTGGGGGCCTGCCTGATTTTGCTGCTGCCCCGCTGGGTACAGGTCCGGCCCCTGGCGCTGTTTCTTCTGGGAGGGCTGACGGCCACGGCGGTGGAGTATGCCGACGCCCTGTACCATGAAAAGGTACTGGGAGTGGCCTTTTGGGACTACCGGGATCTGCCCGGCAATCTTCAGGGGCGGGTGTGCCTGCCCTTTGCCCTGGCCTGGGGGGCGCTGTCCCTGGGGCTGGTGTACTGGGTCCACCCGTTCCTGGTTCCCTGGCTGGCCTGTATCCCCGCCCCGGTCAGCTGGTCCGCCCTGATTGCGGCCGCGGCAGACGGCCTGATGTCCGCCGCCCTGCTGCGGCGCAGCGGAAGCACTGACTGCCTCCGGTGGTACAAATAAAAAAGAACCGCCGGTCTTTCGGCCGGCGGTCATCTCTTACTCCTCGTAGTCGTCGTACTCAGAGGCGCAGGCGGAGCGCTGCAGCTTTCCCTTGGCGCTGTCAAACAGCTCCGTCAAGCCGTCCCAATAGGCAATGATGGCGCACACAGCGGCGGCGGCAGCCAGGGACAACGCCACAATCTTTAGAACAAAGCGGGCAACTTTCATGGTAGTACCTCCTATGAAAAACTGTTGTTCCTAGTTTACATGATTCCGGGAAAAATTACAATCGTTTTTCCGGAATTTAATTTATTTTTTCGGGAAGCTCCGGCAGCGGGCCCCCGCCTCGGGCGCCGCGCCCCGCTCCTCCATCAGCTGCTCCACTGTGACAAAGCAGAAGCCCTTTTCCAGCAGGGCGTCCACCACCTGCAGGGCGGCCTGCTCCGAACTGGGGAACAGGTCGTGCATCAGGATGATGTCCCCGTCGGAGGCGTGGTCCACCACGGCGGAAACGACGCGGCCAACGTCGTCATCCTTCCAGTCCTCCGGGTCCACCGACCACAGGATGATGGGGCCGCCGCACCAGCTCCGGGCCTTCTCGTCAATGAGCCCGTAGGGCGGGCGGAGCCAGTAGTTCCCCTCCCCCACAAGGTCGGTGATGAGGGCCCGGGTCCGGCCCACCTGAAGGTCAAAGTCCCGGCGGGACAGCCCCTTCAGCTTCACATGGTCGTAGGTGTGGATGCCGATCTGGTGGCCGTCGGCGGCCATGCGGCGCACCAGGTCCTCGTTGCCGGGGATGCGGCTGCCCACCAGGAAGAAGGTGGCGGGCACCTCCCGCAGCTCCAGGCCGTCCAGCAGGGGGCCGGTGGTGGAGGACCGGGGGCCGTCGTCAAAGGTGAGCGCTACCAGAGGCGGACCGTCCACCGTTACCTGGGCCGGGGCGTCCGCCGTTTGGACCGGGCCGGGCCCTGGAAGGGCGCACACCAGGGCCAGAACACACAAAAATGCCACAAATTTTTTTCGATCCACCGCCCGCCGCCTCCTTGACATGTTTGCTGTCAGTATGTGCGGCGGGGCAGAAAACTTGCGATGAAAAATTTGTTATGGACACAGATAAAAGCATGGACAGGCCGGTGGAACACCCGCATTCGAAGGTTTGAAGGCTTGGCCCGCTCCTCCCCTTACAGGTCAGGGGCCGGGGAGTTCCCCGGCCCCGCTTCAGTCTTCCCTTTTATTGTCCTCCAGCAGCTCTTTGACCTTCTGCTTTGCTTCCTCCGGGCCTTTGCAGCCGTCCGGGATCATACGGATCATTTTATGATCTTGTCAAATTGCTTGTCAGTCATCTGCAATGTATCCATATTGTTCCCGCTCACTGCTTAGGTCTGGTTTTGGCGACAGGGTCCTCTGGGTCCTCGGTGTCGAAGACGGTCTTGGCGGCGGCGGCCAGGCCGGCGATGCCCTGGAGCTCGGAGGGGATGATGATCTTGGTGGCCTTGCCGTTGGCGGCGGCCTGGAAGGCCTCCAGAGCCTTGATGGTGAGCACGCCCTGTCCCGGTGCGGCCGCGTTGATAAGGCGGATGGCATCGGCGGTGGCCTGCTGAACCTTCAGGATGGCTTCCGCCTCGGCCTCGGCCTCCAGGATCTTGGCCTGCTTGGCGCCCTCGGCCTGGAGGATAGCTGCCTGCTTGGCGGCGTCGGCCCGGAGGATGGCGGACTGCTTTTCGCCCTCAGCCACCAGAATCTGGGACTGCTTCTGGCCCTCGGCCTGGAGGATGGACTCCCGGCGCTCCCGCTCGGCCCGCATCTGCTTCTCCATGGACTCCTGGATGTCACGGGGGGGCATGATGTTCTTCAGCTCCACCCGGTTGACCTTGATGCCCCAGGGGTCGGTGGCCTCGTCCAGGAGGGCGCGCATCTTGGTGTTGATGTGGTCCCGGCTGGTGAGGGTCTGGTCCAGCTCCAGGTCGCCGATGATGTTACGCAGGGTGGTGGCGGTGAGGTTCTCAATGGCGGACATGGGGTTTTCAATGCCGTAGGTGTACAGCTTTGGGTCGGTAATCTGGAAGTAGACCACCGAGTCGATCTGCATGGTCACATTGTCCTTGGTGATGACGGGCTGGGGGGCGAAGTCCACCACCTGCTCTTTCAGGGACACATTCTTTACGATGCGGTCCACGAAGGGGACCTTGAATTTTACGCCCTCGTCCCAGACGGTGAGGAACCGGCCCAGCCGGGTAATGACGTAGGCCCGGGACTGGGGCACAATCTTGACGCAGGAGCCGAAGATAATCAGCAGTACGATGACGATGGCTACCCAGGGAAGAATGGCAAGTAAAATATCCATACTGTTCTCTCCTTTTTAATACGTTTTTTCCTTACAGCGTTTCAACAAACAGCTTTACGCCCTCAATCCGCCGGACCTTGACCTGGGTCCCGGCGGGGATGACGACCCCCAGCTGGCTGCGGGCGGACCAGACCTGGCCCATAACTTTGACCTGGCCGGCGGCGGCCTCGTTGTCCACCGTCTCGGTAACAACAGCTGCCTGGCCGATGACCCGGTCGGCGTTGGTGGGGGAACGCTTGGGATGGACAAACCGGGATACCGCTGGCCGAACCAAGGCCAGCGCCACCGCTGACACCGCCGCGAACACGATAAGCTGGAGCCAGAACAGTCCGCCCACGCAGGCCACCACGAACGCGCCCAGCGCCCCGGCGGCAAACCAGATGCAGACCAGGCCCACTGTGGCCGCCTCCCCCGCCACAAGCGCGATGAACACAATCAGCCAAAATGCTGTCATAGCAGTGCCTCCTTTCGGTGCCATAGTTATTTTCTGACATCATTATCATATCATACTGCCGGAAAAAATACCACTGAATCGGGAAATATTTTATCAGTTTTTAATGTTTGCCAAATTCCCGGGCAGTTCCTCCAGGGCGGCGTTCAGGCGGTGGCGGTAGGCGCTGACCGCCTCTTTGGGCCCTGTCAGGGTGACGCTGCCGTCCAGGCCCAGCAGCCAGCCGAAAAACTGAGGGCTGATGACCACAGGCAGGGTGACGGTGAAGTGGTCCTCCCCGTCAGGCACCAGGATGATGTCCTGGCCGAACCGGTCCCACACCAGGCTGGCCTTGTCACGCCGGCCTCGGAGAGTGACCTTCACCTCCGGGCCCCGGTACATCCCAAAGTGCTTCTGCCCATACTCGGCCATCTGGAAATTGGGGTATTGCTCCCTCCCCTCCCGGTCCAGGCCGGTAATCACGATCTCGGACATTTTGTCCACCCGGTAGTGGCGCAGCTCCCGGCGGGTGTGTTCGAAGGCCACCAGGTAGTAGTTCTCGCTGTTCCAGATCAGGCCGTAGGGGGAGACCACATACCGCTTCCCATCCTGGCGGAACACTTTTTGCCGGGCGATGTCGTAGTCAAAATATTTAAAGGTGATAGCCTTCTGCCCGGAGATGGCGGTGTGGAGCTTGTCGACGTTGTAGTATATGCTCTCATTCATCACCTTGATGCGGCGGTCTACAAACACCTGCCGCTGGAGCTGGCCCGCCTGGTGAACGCTGGCCAGCCCCTCCAGCTTGCGGATGAGGGCGTCGCTTTTCTTCTGGGTGATAAACCGGGAGGACTGCACCGCGTCCATGAGCAGCTTCACCTCGGGCAGCTGGAAATCCCGCTCCCCCACGAACCAGCCGGGGGATCTCCCCTTCCGGGACTGGACATCCAGCCCAAACAGACGCAGGGCCTCCAGGTCGTCGTAGATGCTCTTGCGCTCCGCCTTGATGTCCGCCCGGGCCAGCCGCTCGATGATCTGGGGCACGGTGAGGGGGTGGTCCTCATCGGTCTGCCGCAGCAGCATGCGGTACAGATGGAGCAGCTTAGTCTTTTGATTGGTGGTTTTTGCCATGGCAATGTCCTCCTCTCCAAGTTTCACAGTCCAGTATAGCGGATATACTGTTCCTTAAACCGGACTTTTCACGCCCGGACCATAAAATATCCGGGAGGGGCAGCGCGGCGCGCCAGCCCTCCCGTTTTCTCATTCCAGCGCCTTGTCGCAGAAGGCGCAGCAGTCCACGCCTCCGCTCCGCTTCACCAGGGGGGGCAGATAGGGCTGGCTCTGGGTGATGCACCGGGGGTTTCGGCACACCGGCCCGGTTCCGATCTCCAACGCCTCGGTGCGGTCCAGGCGGGGCTGGTTGGCCAGATCGGCCAGCAGGGCCATCCGGGCGAACATCCCATACCGGGCCTGCTGGAAGTAGGCGGCCCGGGGGTCGTCGTCCACATCCACCGCGATCTCATCCACCCGGGGCAGGGGGTGCATCACCAGCATATGCTCCTTGGCCCGCTCCAGCTTGCGGCGGGTGAGGATATAGATGCCCTTGTTCCGCTCGTACTCCAGGGGGTCCACAAACCGCTCCCGCTGGATGCGGGTCATGTACAGCACGTCCAGCTGGGGGATCACCGACTCCAGGCCGGTGACCTCAGTAAAGAACATATTGTTCTCCCGCATAAAGGCGCGCATGTAGTCGGGAATGGCCAGCTCCCGGGGGGAGATGAGGAAGAATCGCACGCCTGTAAACTTGGCCAGGGCCTTGATGAGGGAGTGGACCGTCCGGCCGTTCTTCAAATCGCCGCACAATCCCACGGAGAGCCCGTCCACCCTTCCCAGCAGGCGGGTCATGGTGGTCAGGTCGGCCATGGTCTGGGTGGGGTGCATGTGGCCGCCGTCGCCGGCGTTGACCACGGGCACATGGGAGTACAGGGAGGCTGCCTTGGCCGCCCCCTCCCAGGGGGTGCGCATGACCACCACATCGGCGTAGCCGGACACCATCTTGATGGTATCCTTCAGGGTCTCTCCCTTAGCCACGGAGGAGGAGTTGGGGTCGGCAAAGCCGAATACCGTTCCGCCCAGGCGGAGCATAGCGGTCTGAAAGGAAAAATTGGTGCGGGTAGAGGGCTCGTAGAACAGGGAAGCCATCACTTTGCCACAGCAGGCGTCAAGAAAGTTCTGGGGATCGTCCATAATCCGGCTGGCCCGGGCGTAGAGCCCGTCCCACTCAGACCGGGGCAGGTCTCCGAAGTCGATCAAATGCCGCACGTTTCTGCACCTCTCTTTTTTCTGTCAGCCCATAAAAAAACAGAGCAAGCGGCAGCCGCTTGCTCCAATGTGGTGACCCAGCGGGGACTCGAACCCCGGACCCACGGCTTAAAAGGCAGTTGCTCTACCGACTGAGCTACTGGGTCACATTGCGGCGGGGTGCTGCCGCAGAAGCATGGACCGCCTGCGGCGGTCTGGCAGGGATGGCTGGACTCGAACCAGCGCGTGAGGGAGTCAAAGTCCCTTGCCTTACCACTTGGCTACACCCCTGTATATTTGGGGAAAGGCGCAGGCCGGAGCCAGAAGCTCCGGCCCTTCCGCCTTGATGTGGGGTGGGTAAAGGGACTCGAACCCTCGACACCCGGAACCACAATCCGGTGCTCTAACCAACTGAGCTACACCCACCATATCACTGACGTGGTACGCCTGAAGGGACTCGAACCCCCGGCCCGCTGCTTAGAAGGCAGCTGCTCTATCCACCTGAGCTACAGGCGCATGTGGAGCGGGTGATGGGAATCGAACCCACGCGACCAGCTTGGAAGGCTGGGATTCTACCATTGAACTACACCCGCATGGATGGTGTCCTCTCACATCAGCCTTTGGATATTATCATATTTTTTTGCGGATGTCAATGCCTTTGCAAAATTTTTCTATTAAAAAGCGGGACCGCCCCTGGGGCCGCCCCGCTCCGGTCAACCGCCGATGAAAAAGATGGTGCCTCCGTCCTGCTTGCTGACCACCTCGAGCTCCTCGGTGAGGGGGATAAGGGCCATGTTCCGGTACAGCTGCTTTCCGGTGATCTGCCAGCTGGACATGGTAAACAGGTAGTTCAAGGTGTCCTGAGGCGGAAGCTCAGGGGCGAAAAAGCCCAGCTCAGGCAGGCCGAACTCGGCCAGGCCCTGGGTCTGGATGGTGGGCTTGTCCTCCTTCATACCCCGGTAGAACCAGATCCACAGGGGGACCGGGAACCAGTCTGGATCGTCCCGGCCAATCTCCTCCATCCGGGCGCGGTAAGACAGGTAATTTTCCCGGCTCACCAGCAGGGCGGTGTTGGTGACGGCGACGCCCACCGCCCCTTCCAGCTCCAGCAGGGCGGCGCACACCAGGCTGAAGCTCCAGCAGACCCGGCGCTTGCCCTCCAGCGTCTTTCCGCCCCCCTTCTGGGCCAGAACCCAGAAGGATTTGTGATGAAAGAACGCCTCCTGCTCCTCCGGGGAGAGGAACAGGTTGTACTGAGCCTTGGCGGCGATGTCCTGCTCCTCCTGGGGCACCGGCATGGGCAGATAGGAGCACCAGAACTCCAGACCATCCACTTTAACGGTAAAGGCCGGCACAAGAGGGTGGCTGTGGTCGATATCGCTCACCGCGCTGTCTCCAAAAGCCCTTTGCAGCAGCGCGATGGCCGGGTCAATGCCGTCCAGCACCCGGTCCATGAGCAGTATGGCCATAGTGTCCTCCTTAGGCGGCTTGGGCCACTCCGGGGCGGGCTCCGGCGTTTTTTTCTTGAAGCGGTTGAACAGTCCCATCGTCTCATCCCTCATTTCAGCAGATTGCCGGGCCAGGGCTGGGGCTGGCCCGCTTTGACCAGGTAGGCCCGGAGGGCCAGCCGGGCCAGGGGGGTATCGGAGAGGGAGTCGGAATAAAATTCCTCCACCAAAGCCTCCGGGCGGGCCCGGCGCAGGCGGACCGCCTTCTCCTCTCCGCGGCAGTTGGGGCCCAGCAGGGCCCCCGTCTCCGGGGACACCTGAGAGGCGATGCCCTCCACCCCCAGCCTCCGGCAGGCGGGGCGGATCAAAAACTCCGGCGAGGCGGAGAGGATCAGGTCGTCCCCCCGCCGCCGCTCCAGATACCAGGGATAGATCCGGGAGAGGTTCCGGTCCCAGAAGGCCTCCGCCTCCCTCTCCGCGTTGGGGACATGGCGCAAAAAGCGGTAGAACCGCCCCTTGAATGCCTCCCGGCTGCACAGCCCCAGCCGGAACAGCCCCCCGTACAGGACAGCCCCCGGCAGGGACAGCAGTGCCCCGGGGTGCCGGAGGAGGCAGAACCGCCAGAAGTCCAGGGTGCTGTCCCCAGGGTAGATGGTGTGGTCAAAATCGTAGAGATTCAAAGCGTTTTCCCTCCGGGCTCACCGCCCAGGCAGATAGATCAGGGCGATCACCATCAGCACCAGCAGCACGGCCAGCAGCAGCAGCACCTTGTCGTGCATGACTACGTCCACCGGGTCGCCATAGGAGTTGGACTCGATGTCCGCGCTGTACTTCATCAGAATGACGATGACCACCGGCACGGTCCAGATCAGCTTATCGGTGCCGTATTTGGCGGCTACCTCCCCGTCGGCGCTCCACAGGGCGTAGAAGGTGACGGCCAGGGTGAGGCAGAGATACATAAACTTGTCCAAAAATTCATAGGAGTAGTACTGAAGCACCCTGCGGGTGCTGCCCTGGGTCCGGGCCAGCTCGTTGCGCCGCTTGCCCAGCCCCAGGTAGAAGGACAGGGAGAACACGGTGAGGTAGACCCAGGCGGAGGTGCTGGAACTTACAATGGCGGCGCCGTAGAGGACCCGGAGGACAAAGCCCAGCACCAGCAGTACAATGTCCAGGAAGGGGACGTGCTTCAGGCCCAGGCTGTAGCCCAGATTGACGGCGAAGTAGGCCAGCATAATCAGCAGGCTCCCTCCCCGGTTGCCGCAGGCGGCCAGTTGGATGGACAGGGCGGCGGCCAGCAGCGCCGCCGCCAGAACGCAGGCCGAGGGGACGGACACCGCGCCCGAGGCGATGGGCCGGTTCCGCTTGACCTCGTGCTGCCGGTCGGCCTCCACGTCCTGGATGTCGTTGATGACATAGACCGCCGAGGTGAGCAGGCAGAAAGCGGCAAAGCCCAGCAGGGCCTGGAGCAGCACCGGGCCGTGGAACAGGTTGCGGTCGAAGGTGATGGAGACGAAGATCAGGCAGTTTTTAATGTAGTGCTTGGGCCGCATCAGCTTGATGACATCCAGCGGCCGGAGCCGGGCCTTTCCGTTCATGTCGCCGGCCTCCTTTTGAATCAGCTTGTAGGTTATCATTTTAGCATACAGCCGGGAGGTTGACAAGGATTTTTAAAAGAGGGATATCTCCAAAATGGAGACATCCCTTTACCGGTCGCTGGCCAGCCAGCCCTCGCCTTGAAAGATCAGGTCGTCCAGGTCGGGCCCGCAGGGCCGGGGACGCTCAGGCGGCAGCGGCAGTGTACTCTTGTTGTCATTCATGATAGATCCTCCATGGTACAGATTGTGATATACATATCAGTATATGCGGCGGGCCGGCCGATATGTGTACATCTGCATACAACAAAGGGAAAGAAAATTTCCGGAAAAACAGAAAAAGGGAATTGACAAACGGGGATGAATAAGGTAAGATAATGAGCAATCATCCACAAATGCAATGACTGGGAAAGTAGGCTTGTCTGAATGCGAAGAGAGGACGCGGCTGGTGTAAGCGTTCGGGAAGGACAGGCGCGAAGGTCACCCGCGAGCAGTCCGGCTGAAACGTCCCCCGGGGCGCGGTAAACCGGAACGGTTCTCCCTCCGTTACAGGGCAACGAGCGCATGGCCCAGGCCATGAATTTAGGTGGTACCACGGAGCATCCGGCTTCGTCCTATCTGGAAGAGATGGGACGGGGCTTTTTGTTTTGTCCCACATCCTTAGGAGGTGACGTTCCATGAATGGAGCACAGGCACTGATTGAAAGTTTAAAACGGGAAGACGTGACCCACATCTTTGGCTACGCCGGGGCCACCATCTGCCCCGCTGTGGACGCTTTGAAGGACGCCCCGGAGATCGGCTACACCCTGGTGCGGACCGAGCAGAACGCTGGGCACATGGCCTCGGGCTACGCCCGGGTGAGCGGCAAGGTGGGGGTGTGTATGGTCACCTCCGGCCCCGGGGCCACCAACCTGATCACCGGCATCGCCACCGCCTATATGGACTCCATCCCCATGGTGGCCATCACCGGCCAGGTGCCCAGCCACCTGCTGGGCCGGGACATCTTCCAGGAGGTGGATATCACCGGCGCGGTGGCTCCCTTCTCCAAGCACAGCTACCTGGTGAAGGACCCCAACCAGATTCCCCGGATCGTCCGGGAGGCCTTCCACATTGCCTCCACCGGCCGGCCCGGCCCGGTGCTCATCGACATCCCTATTGACGTCCAGGAGCAGGCCCTAAAGCGCTTCGATTGGCCGGAGGAGGTCAACATCCGGGGCTACAAGCCCAGCACGCGGGGCAACGATCTGCAAATCAAGCGGGTGGCGGAGGCGATTGCCAAAGCCAGACAGCCCATTATATGCGCCGGCGGCGGTGTTTGGTTAGCTGACGCCCAGGCCGAGCTGCTGGAGCTGGCGGAAGGGACGGGCATCCCCGTGGTGAAAACCATGATGGGCATCTCCCTAATGCCCACCGGCCATCCCCTGAACATGGGTATGATCGGGGCCCACGGCAACCACTGTGCCAACAAGGCCCTGGCCAAGTCCGACCTGCTGATTATGGTGGGCACCCGGGCGGCCGACCGGGCCATTATCCAGCCCGACGAGATCCAGCGCCGCATGGCCACCATCCACATCGACGTGGACCCGGCGGAGATCGGAAAAAACATGCAGGCCGCCGTCCCCCTGGTGGGGGATGTGAAGGTGATCCTGCGGCAGATCCTGGACCTGGGGATCACCCCCCCTGACTGCCAGGAGTGGCGCTCCCGGCTGGCCGACTACCGAAAGGCCGAATTAAGCCGCCAGTTCCCCAGCCGCCCCGGCTCCGTCTTCCCCGGCACCGTGATGCGGAAGCTGGGGGAGCAGCTGGCTGATGACGCGGTGGTGTGCGCCGATGTGGGCCAGAACCAGATTTTTACCTGCAAATATCTGCCCCAGAAGCACGGCCGGCTGCTCACCAGCGGCGGCCTGGGCACCATGGGCTATGCCCTGCCCGCCGGGGTGGGGGTGAAGGTGGCCCAGCCGGACCGGCAGACTTTGGTCATCTGCGGCGACGGCTCCTTCCAGATGGCCATGAATGAGCTGGCCGCTGTGAAGTACGCCGGAATGGATTTGAAAATCCTCCTGTTCCGCAACAACACCCTGGGCCTGGTCCACCAGATTCAGAGCCGCCCCCCCTACCACGGCCCCTTTGGAGTGGCCCTGGACGGCTCCCCCGACTTTGAGACCATCGCCGCCGCCTATGCCATCCCCTGCGTCACCGTGGACCAGGAGGAGGAGCTGGACGGTGCCATCCACCGCTTTCTGGAGACAGCGGGCCCCTGCATGCTGATCTGCCAGGTCCACCCCGACGTGTCCACCACGGATTAAAGGAGGGAGACGATGAAACAGACCATTTCCGTTCTGGTGGAGAACCAGGCCGGCGTGCTCAACCGCATCACCGGGCTCTTCTCCCGCCGGGCCTTCAACATTGAGTCTCTGGCCGTAGGTGTCACCGACGACCCCGCCTTCTCCCGGATTACCATCATTGTGGACAGCGGCAACAGCGTGGTGGAGCAGGTGGAGAAGCAGCTCAACAAGCTCATTGAGGTCATCAAGGTGCGCACTATCCCGGAGGACAAGATGATCGGCCGGGAGCTGGTCCTCCTCAAGGTGAACGCCACCAACAAGACCCGGCAGGATATTATGACCATCTGCGACATTATGGGGGCCAAGGTGGACGATATCTCCCCCAACTCCCTCACCCTGGAGCTGTCCGACACCCCCGACCGCGTCGACACCTTCGAGGCCATGCTCCGGCCCTTCTCCATCCTGGAGGTGGTCCGCACCGGCGTGATTGCCCTGCAAAAGGGCGGGGGGAAGATTTAGCCCTTGAGCGAGATCATGAAACGCTGGTGGAAGATCCCCCGGAACATCGTAGTCGGGGAGAGGGTCTACCGCTGGTCCCTGCTGGACCGGCCCCAATACCGGGAGCTGCGGGTCTATCGGGAAAAGGAGAAGCAGCCGGCCCTTTGCCTGCGGCTGACCTACCCGGAGTGCTGGGCCATCGACCTGTTCCGGCCCAAGGCCGTCGCTTACATCATCGGCTGGTATGAGGGCGGCGGGCGCAGAGTTCCCGCCCCTGTTTACCTACAAGAAGAACCGGCGCTGTTCCAGGGCCTGCTGGATATGTTCTTCCTCCCAGAGGAGCGGGAACAGCGGGAGTGGTTTCTGGAGCGGGTAAAAAATCTGGGTGTCATCAACAAGAAAGACGTATAGGTTCGCACCAAAAAGGCCCCCTTGCTAAAGGGGGCTGGCACGGCGAAGCCGTGACTGGGGGATTCCGTTTCCCGAAAGCGTCCCGCTCAAACGGAATCCCTCCACCACCGGGCTTTGCCCGGCGGTCCCCCTCCCTTTGGCAA
>CAJTSQ010000046.1 GCA_910578735.1 uncultured Oscillospiraceae bacterium | reverse complement strand
CGTCCATCTCAATACGGGTTGGTACCCAATGCTCATTCAGCCAGATATCCATCGTGGTGCCGCAGTGGAGTCCTCCATAGCAGTCATCACTACCGAAGCGGATATCCGCACGACCAGTTTGCATGTCAGGAATTAAAATACCTTCTCTCATATTGATGTACTCCTTTATTTTAATTGTATGCAAAAGCAGTAGCTGGTGCGATTTGTCTTAGGCACCAACTACTGCTCAATTTTCGTGATATGGGAAAGTATTGCACTGGCTCTTTCTTAATGACGTTGGTCCAAATCTACCACACCATTTCCACACCATTTTGGCATGGAGATGCATGGAATTGTATGGGCCTATATACTCGTGCTGATTTTGAAAAACCTTGATATATCAAGGTTTATGGAGATTTATAGAATTACAAAACCAGGAGTATATCTTACGATGCCTAATTTCACAGCGGACTCCTCTTTTCCTATTATTTTTCCAAGTCAGCCCAAATATTATATCCGCTCCGCCCGCCAGATGCAAGAGGGATTTTCCCTTTCCGGCGGGATTTCGGGGGAAAAGGGCAAAAAGCGGCCGCGCCGTTCGCTTTGAACCGCGCGGCCTGCCTCTTATTCGCCCTCTCCCGCCTTAAAGTTGTAGACGGGCCGGATGATCTTCTCCACCCGGGCGGTGGGGCCAATGTTGTCCAGGATGTCCTCCATCCCCTTGTAGGCCATGGGGCACTCGTCCAGAGTGTTCTGTCCCACGGAGGTGGTATAGATCCCGTCCATCTCCTTTTTAAATTGGGATACAGTGAAGGACTGCTTGGCCTCCCCGCGGCTCATGAGCCGGCCCGCCCCATGGGGGGCGGAGCAGTTCCAGTCCTCATTCCCCTTGCCCACGCACAGCAGGCTCCCATCCCGCATGTTGATGGGGATGAGCAGCTTTTCCCCCGCTTGGGCAGAGACCGCTCCTTTGCGCAGGATCATGGCATCGGTGTCGATATAGTTGTGGACAGTGGTAAACTGTTCCTCCACATGGAGCTTCATCCCCTTGACGATCTCCTCCACCATGGCCTGCCGGCTCAGGGCGGCAAAGCGCTGCACCAGCTTCATGTCGTGGATGTACTGGTCGAACAGCGCTCCGGAGACATAGGCCAGCGCTTTGGGAACGGAGGTCTGCTTCAGGTTCTTCCGCCGCTTCAGCTCCTTTTGAATCTCCTTCTGCCGGCCGGCCGCCTTCATCTCGGCAATCACCTGGGACAGTGCGGCCTCGTCCGTGTGGTTGAGAACCTTGTAGCCCTCCTCCTGGTAGTACTTGGCCACCTCCAGCCCCAAGTGCCGGCTACCGGAGTGGACGATCACATAGAGCTGCCCCTCCTCGTCACGGTCCACCTCGATAAAGTGGTTGCCGCCCCCAAGGGTGCCGATGCTCCTCTCCGCCCGGCGCATGTCAATGTGCCGGGCACAGCACAGCTCCTCCAGGTCGATCCGGTCCGCGTACCGATGGGCCTGGCTGCGGATGGCAAAACCGGAGGGGATTTTTTCATAGATCAGCTTATCCAGCTTCTGCAATTCCAGGTGGTCCTCCCGGATACGGACCGTCTCCATGCCGCAGCCGATGTCCACCCCCACCAGGTTGGGCACCACCTTGTCGGTGATGGTCATGGTGGTGCCCACGGTGCAGCCCACCCCGGCGTGTACGTCGGGCATGAGCCGGATGCGGCTGCCGGCGGTGAATTCTTGGTTGCACAGCTCGATCACCTGGGCGATGGAGGCCGGGTCTACCACATCGGTGAAGACCTTGGCCTGATTATATTTGCCCTGTAATTCTAGCATACGATTTCCCTTCTTTCCTGTGCGGGCATCCGCCCGCGCCTTGTTGTATTACAAAGAGTATAATTTCCCGGACCCACTCGGCCATACCGGTTGGATCAGAATATGCTCGGACTGTTCCTGTTGTTTCGGCCCGGCGCCCGCGTCAAACGCAAAAAAATCCGGGTGAGGCGTGATGCCTCACCCGGATGCAGCGTCAAGGGCAGAGAAAACCCCCGTTACAAGGCTTGTTCCCCTATCCTGACAGCTGTTTCCAACCCAAAGAGCGCATCACAACACAGCAGGCGGCTCATATAGCTCCTCTCCTGCTCCGGTTTATTTCCATAAAGTATCACAGTTCTCAGCATAGCGGACTCCTTTCTGAGCCTGGGGGCAGGCTCCTGTTTCTGGTCTCGAATTATACTATTCGTTATCCCGCTTGTCAATACCTTTTCGAAAATTTTTTTGGTTTTCTTTTTCCGTCCGCTCATAGCTTTTGTTCCAACGGAATAAGCTGTTCCGGCAGGCCCTTTTATCCTTATTATCCGGGAGGAGTCTTCCATGCGGCTTTCTGAGCTTTTTCTCATAGCGGTCAGTCTATCCATGGACGCCTTTGCCGTGTCCGTCTGCAAGGGGCTGTCTGTGGGGCGGCCACAGCTGAGACACTGCCTGAGCTGTGGAATCTGGTTCGGCCTTTTCCAGGCTCTGATGCCCCTCCTGGGCTGGCTGCTGGGGGTGCGGTTCCAGGGCCTGATTGTCTCGGTGGACCACTGGGTGGCCTTTGTGCTGCTGGGGCTGATCGGCTTTAACATGGTGCGGGAGTCCCGGGGGGGAGAGGCGGAGGAGCTGGACTGCTCTTTCTCTCCCCGGGCCATGCTGCCTCTGGCGGTGGCCACCTCCATCGACGCCCTGGCCGTGGGAATCACCTTCGCCTTTCTCCAGGCGGACATCCTGCCCGCAGTCCTCTTTATCGGTGTGACCACCTTTGCCCTGTCCTTCGCCGGGGTGAGGATGGGCTCTGTCTTCGGCAGCCGGTACCGGAGCCGGGCAGAGCTGGCGGGGGGACTGGTTCTCATAGGGATGGGGCTGAAAATCCTGCTGGAGCACACCCTGTTCCGTTGAGGGCACGCTTTCATTTGCATTTCTTGTAAACCTATGCTATGATAGACTGTGTCTTTAGACCCCTGTGTGTGAAAAAGAAAGGAGCACCTGTATGAAAAAACTGTCCGAAAGCCTGCCTGCCCGCCTGCTCATCGGTGTGATCGCGGGGGCTGTGCTGGGAATGCTCATCCCTCAGGAGAGCACCCTCCCCTTCGCCGGGGCCGTGGTTAACCTTGTCGGCACCGCCAAATACATCCTGGGCCAGATTATCAACTTCTGCGTCCCTCTGATTATCATCGGCTTCATCGCCCCCTCCATCACCAAGCTGGGCAGCAACGCCACCCGGCTGCTGGGGGTGGCGATTATGATCGCCTATGCCAGCTCCGTGCTGGCCGCCCTCATGTCCATGGGTGCGGGCTACGCCATCATCCCCCATTTGAGCTTTGCCTCCGCCGCCGAGGAGGGGGCCAACCTGCCCGTTCCCTTTGAACTGGCCATCCCACAGATCATGCCCGTCATGAGCGCGCTGGTCTTCTCCATCCTGCTGGGTCTGGCCACCGTGTGGACCAGGGCCAAAACCATCGCCGCTATCCTGGAGGAGTTTCAGAAGATCGTGCTGGATATCGTGACCCGGGTGATCATCCCCATCCTGCCCGTCTTCATCGCCACCACCTTCTACCAGCTGGGCTGGAACGGCTCTATCACGAAGCAGCTGCCGGTGTTCCTCCTGGCCATCCTCATCGTCATGGTAGGGCACTACATCTGGCTGGCCGTCCTCTACGGCGTGTCCGGGGCCTACGCGGGCCGCTCCGCCCTTGAGGTCGTCAAGCACTACGGCCCCGCCTACCTCACCGCCGTGGGCACCATGTCCTCCGCCGCCACCCTGGCCGTGGCCCTCCAGTGTGCCCATCGGAGCAGGAATCTGCGCGGCGATATGGTGGATTTCGGTATCCCCCTGTTCGCCAACATCCACCTGTGCGGCTCCGTACTCACCGAGGTCTTTTTCTGCATGACCGTCTCCCAGGTGCTTTACGGAGAGCTGCCCAAGCCGGGCACCATGCTGCTGTTCTGCGTGCTGCTGGCGGTGTTTGCCATCGGCGCCCCCGGGGTCCCCGGCGGCACGGTGATGGCCTCTTTGGGGCTGATTGCCGGAGCCGGCTCCATCCTGGGCTTTGACGAGACCGGCCGGGGCCTGATGCTGGCCATCTTTGCCCTTCAGGACAGCTTCGGCACCGCATGCAACGTTACCGGCGACGGGGCCCTTACCCTGATCCTCACCGGCTATGCGGAGAAACACCACATCGAGCAGGGGGACAGCCCGCTCGCCTAAAAAACAGAGACAGCCCGGAGACTGTGTCTCCGGGCTGCCGGCTTATATCTCGTCTTCAACCTGATAGTTTTCGCCAAACTGGAGGTCAGACACATCCAAGTCGGGCTCCTGGGGCCGCTCGGGCGGGGTGAGCATGGTGCTGCTGCCGTCCAGGTGGCCGTTCTCCACCACCAGGGAGGCGGTGGAAATATCGCCGTGGACCCCGCCGGTGCGCTCCAGGCACAGGTGCTCCCGGGCGGTGATGCTGCCCTGGACCTCCCCCGCGATCCGCACGGTGTCGGCGGTGATGGGGCCTTGGACCGTTCCGGTGGTGGTCACGGTGACGCTGCCCTTCAAATCGATCTCGCCCTCTACACGGCCCTCGATCTGAACCGCACCCTCTCCGCGGATTATACCGGCGAAGGTGACTCCTTTGGCTACAATGGTGTTGCTGTGCGCCTTGGGCAGGGTGGGCAGGGAATCGAAGGGCTCCTCATACGTATCGCCCTCAAAGGGGGCGGAACTGATCGGTTCCTGCTTGGTAGGTCCTCCAAATAAACCCATAATAGATCGCTCCTTACGTTATTTATTTTCTGGACGCTGTGCCAGGATTCGGTGAGTACCCGCAATTATAACAAATTTTATTTCCATACGCAAGTGGGAAAAGAGGGAAAAATCCCCTCAGCCCGCACTTTTGGCATTTTCGACATAGGCCCGCCGTCATTTTTCCACTAGGGGATAGGCTGTGTCCAATAGCTGTTGTTGTACAGGTCAGTCAGGCGGTAGGTGGCCCGGACCGTCCCCTCCAGAGGGACGTTGGCAATGGTCAGCCCCTCCGGGCCCACAGCCAGCGGCTCGCCGATGAGGTAACTGTCCTGATAGCTCCCGTCGTAGCCATAGTAGTCGCACACAAACTCCAGCACATCCCCCTGCTGAAGGGCCGTTTCGCTCTTGGCCACCGTCTCGGTTTCCCCGTCCGGATAGACTGTCCGGACGCCGGACACGTAGCCGTAGGGCTGGCTGTCGTCAAAGGTGAGCAGCAGCTCAGCGCGCTGGCCGTTGCGGAGGACAGGGACATAGCCGGTGATGGTGTAGTGCGTTCCGTCGTCTACGGTGGCGGTGTGGTAGTAGGCCACGGGCTGCCCGTTGAGAGCCAGCCAGGTGTTGTCGCAGGTACCCAGCAGGTCGCCGCTGTCGCTGAACTGGAAGACGTTGTCCAGGCCCATGTCCAGGTAGCCCGCGCCGTCGTCATAAAACAGGTTCAGCTCCAGGCTCTGTACCAGGGACCACTGGTCTTCGCCGAGGTGGAGGACCGGGGCGCCGTCCCCGCCGGTGGTCCAGACCAGGTTCTCGGGATTGAAGTGGCGGCCGGCCAGATACTGGACCACCTCCTCGCCCTCCATGTCCAGGGCGCGGTCAGTGCCGCTGGCCAACAGGCCGCCCAGCAGCTGGCTGATGGCCTCGGCGCCGCCTCCGCCGCCGCTGTAGCCCCCCAGCAGGGCGGCGAGGGGAGAATCCTGGACCCCGGAGGCCGCCTGCCCATAGCCTGTCATCTGGGAGAACTGGCGGATGCACCGGATGTAATCCTGGTCCATCCCCACCGCCTGGTAGGTCTTGACCGCGCTGTTCACTGCAGCGTCCTTGCTGCGGTAGGGGAAGTAGATGGACACGCCGTAGGCGTTGGTCATGTTGGAGGAGGTGCGGTTGTATTTCACCGCCCCCAGCAGAGCATTGGCCAGGGCGTCCCCCTCTTTGGTGTTCAGGTTCCTGGCCAGGTGGACCAGGTCCACCTGGTCAATCTTGCTGGACTGGGCAAACTCCCTGGCCCCGTTACGGGCGCTGGAGACGGTCTGGTACTCCTGCGTCTGGATCAGCCGGGAGGTGGAGCGGGAGAAGTCCGCCAGGGCGGCGGGCAGGGTGGCCTCCAGCTCCGCCAGGTCCAGCACAGACAGGGTAGTCAGCTGGCCCTGGCACTTCTGGGCGCAGGTGTCCACAAAGGTGTCTGCGATTTTCCGGCCGACCTCAATGGTGGGCATGGAGGTGTCCTGCCCGAAATCGGTGAGCCAGTCGGTGTAGTACCAGCCCACGCCGGGCTCGGTCTCCTCCGAGGCAATGAGGTAGTCGGCGTAGGGGGCCAGGGTCAGGGCGGTCTCCGCCGTGGCCATGAGGCAGGCGTCAAAGCCTATAAAATCGAATTTTACCCCGGCGTCCTTCAGGGCCTGGTCCACCCCGGCCAGGGTCATGGAGCCGGTGGAGGCGAACTTTTCGTCATAGCCGTAGCCGGTGACCGAGCCGCCGCCGTGGTCCCAGAGAATCAGCTCATACCGACTGGCCGGGAAGTTCTTGACGCAGTAGCGGATGTAGCCGGAGAGTACATCGGGGTCGGTCATGGACACGGACCCCCGATTTTTCTCCAGGCAGATCAGGCTTCCGTTCTTCACCTGCCAGATCTGGTTGACCGAGCTGCTCACCTGGTTGTTCTTCCAGCCCTTACAGCCGCCGGTATAGACAAGCAGGCTGATGTTCTCCCCAAAGCGGGCGGCCAGCATCTCCTGTAAGTCGGAGGTGCCCATGCCCGCCCGGGATTCCAGGTCGGTGCCGCACATGTAGACCATGACGGTGGCGGTGTCCCGGCCATTCCCCAGCAGCCGGGTATACTTTTCCCGGGCTCCGGAGGCCACGGAGGTATCCAGCCGCCCGGTGTTGGCCGGCCCGGCCCAGCCGGAGGAGACGCTGCCGCCCCCCAGCTGGCCCAGCAGGGCACTGAGGTTGATGGAGCTCTGGCTGCCCTGGGGCTGCTGCTGGGCCGGCCCGGAGGAGGATTGGCCGCCCAGCAGTCCGGCCAGTCCGCCGCCGCCCCCCAGAAGCAGCACCGCCAGGAGAATCAGCATTTTAAAGCCGCCGCCGGAGCGATTTCTGCCGGAACGGGTGCCACCGCCGCTGCTCTGTCCGCCCTGGGGACGCCCGGAGCCTGCCGGCCCGGTCCCCAGGCCCTCGCCCCGCCTCTGTACGCTCTGCGCGGGGCCTGTCACACGTTTTTCCCTTCCTCTGGGCCTCTGCTGGTCCATGGTATACCCTCTTTTCTGTGCCCGGCCGGAGCGGGCACTCGTTCAAATTTCAAAGACAGTATACCATATCTTTCCCCCGCCGGAACACCAAATTTTACTGATCGTCCAGGTAAATTTCTGTGAATTGGATTCAGACATGACAAAACAGGAAAACAGAGGTATAATAGGTTATCCCCATTTTAAAGCAAGGAGGAATCTCTTATGGCAAAGTCTGCCCAGTCCGCCGCCCAGCTGACCCTACCCCGCACCATCCATCTGGTCCCGCTGGACCAGATCGCCGGCTTCGACGTCCGCCCCGGCTTCTACGAAATCAACGGCGCCACCGCCATTCCCGGCGGAGTCAATTTCACCGTCCACTCCCACGGCGCCACCGCCATTGAGCTGCTGCTGTTTCACCGGACTGAGGACGAGCCCTTTGCCGTTCTCCCTTTCCCCCAGCACTATCGCATCGGCAATGTGTATTCCATGATCGTGTTCAAGCTGAACATCGAGGAATTTGAATACGCCTACCGGGTGGACGGCCCCTACGACCCCCGCAGGGGGCTGATCTTCGACCGGAGCCGCTACCTTCTGGACCCCTATGCCAAGGCGGTCACCGGACAGAGCCAGTGGGGGACAAAGACCCCCTTCGGCCAGCACTACAAGGCCCGGGTGGTAAAGGACGACTTCGACTGGGCGGACATGCCCCAGCCCCTCATCCCCATGGAGGACCTGATTATCTATGAGCTACATGTCCGGGGCTTCACCAGGGACGCCTCCTCCGGGGTAAGCTATCCCGGCACTTTTGCCGGTCTGATGGAAAAGCTGGACTACCTCCAGGACCTGGGAATCAACGCCATTGAGCTGATGCCCATCTTTGAGTTCGACGAGATGCAGGACTACCGGGAGGTGGACGGCAAGAGCCTGTACAACTACTGGGGCTACTCCACCGTCAGCTTCTTCGCCCCCAACACCAGCTACACCGCCTCCACCGAGTATAACCGGGAGGGCAACGAGCTCAAGCGCCTCATCCAGGCCTGCAATCAGCGGGGGATCGAGGTCTATCTGGACGTGGTCTTCAACCACACCGCCGAGGGCAACGAGCAGGGCCCTTTCTTCTCCTTCAAGGGCTTTGACAACAACATCTATTACCTTCTCACCCCCGAGGGCTACTACTACAACTTCTCCGGCTGCGGCAATACCATGAACTGCAACCACCCCATCGTCCGGCAGATGATCCTGGACTGCCTGCGCTACTGGGTCACCACCTACCGGGTGGACGGCTTCCGCTTCGACCTGGCCTCCATCCTGGGCCGCAATGAGGACGGCTCTCCCATGGGGGAGCCCCCCCTGCTCCAGGCTCTGGCCTTTGATCCCATCCTGGGGGATGTCAAGCTCATCGCCGAGGCCTGGGACGCCGGGGGGCTGTACCAGGTGGGCACCTTCCCCTCCTGGAACCGGTGGGCGGAGTGGAACGGCCGCTATCGGGACGATGTGCGCCGCTACCTGAAAGGGGATGAGGGCTGTGCCCAGTGGGCCGCCCAGCGCATCGCCGGTTCTCAGGACATATACGCCAGTCAGGGCAGGATCAACGCCTCAGTGAACTTTATCACCTGCCACGACGGCTTTACCTTGTGGGACCTGTTCTCCTACAACGAAAAGCACAATCTGGACAACGGCTGGAACAACACCGACGGGGCCAACGACAACAACAGCTGGAACTGCGGTGCGGAGGGGGACACCGGCGACCCGGGCGTGGACGCCCTGCGGCGGCGGATGTGCCGCAATGCCTTCGCCCTGCTCATGTGTTCCCGGGGGGTGCCCATGTTCCTGGCCGGGGACGAGTTCTGCAACACCCAATTCGGCAACAACAACGCCTACTGCCAGGATAATTTGATCTCTTGGCTGGACTGGAACAGGCTGGAACAGAACCGGGATATGTACCGCTTTTTCCAGTACATGATCCGCCTGCGCAAAACCTACCGGGTGCTGCGGACCTCTACCGGCGGCGGGGTCCATGGCTTCCCGGACGTGAGCTTCCACGGCGTACAGCCCTGGCGGGATCAGCCCTTCGGCGGACAGGACCGCTATGTGGGCGTCATGTTCAGCGGCTGGGAGCGGGCCACCGGGCCCCAGATCGTCTATGTGGCCTCCAACGCCTGGTGGGAGGACCTGACAGTCACCCTGCCCCAGCTTCCCGCCACCATGTACTGGGTGAAGGCGGTGGACACCTGGACGGCGGAGCAGGCCGAAAGCCCTGTGTCCGGCCTTCAGGTTACCGTCCGGGCCCGGAGTGTGATGGTGTTTGTGGCGAAATAAACGCAGGGGCGGATTATATCCGCCCCTACACCGCCTTTAACAGGCACAAAATCAGCCCATAGATCACACTGGCGCTGATGCCGAAGACCAGCACCGGCCCAGCCACAGTAAACAGCTTGGCCGCTGTGCCGGTGACCAGACCCTCGCTCTTGAATTCCAGGGCGGGGGAGACCATGGCGTTGGCAAAGCCGGTGATGGGCACCAGGGTGCCCGCCCCCGCCCGCTTGGCCAGCTTGTCGAACAGCCCCAGGCCGGTGAACAGGGCGGCGGCAAGGATCAGAGTGACGGAGACCGCCGTCCCGGCCTGCTCCTTGTCCAGGCCATAGCTCTGATACAGGTTCAGCAGCCCCTGCCCGGCGGCGCAGATCGCGCCCCCCACCAGAAAGGCCCATACGATGTTCTTCCCTATGGGGGAGGGCTTTGACCTCTCGTTTACCAGCTTGCCATAGTCCTGGTTGCTCATGCTCATGTGTCTCGCTCCTTTCCGATGCTTTGCAATAGGTTTTCCCGGCGGGAAAAAATTATGCGGGTTTGAATGAATGGTCTCAATCCCGCATAAGTTTTACCGGAAGGAGTGAGAAAATTGTTCTATTCAAAACGGCAGCTGATCCTCACCTGGATCGCAGCCCTGCTGGCTGGCTGCGTCCTCCATTTTTTATACGACTGGTTCCCCGGCGCCGCTACTGCCCTAGTCTCCCCGGTGAATGAGAGCCTGTGGGAACATGTCAAGCTGGTGTTCTGGCCCTTCCTGGGGGCGGCGCTGGCGCTCAACCAGGGACGCCCCGGAGGGGTGCGCCCCTGGCTGCTGGTCCTGCCGCTGCTGTGCGCCCTGATGCTGGCCCTGGGCTGGGCATACCACGTGCTGCTGGGCGGCGAGGCCATGTGGGTGGACATCGCCCTCTACGCCCTGGTGATGGCCCTGGGCTTCTGGCTGGCCACCCGATTCTCCGGACCGTTTAAAGGGGTCAAGTGGGTGTTGCCCATCCTGGCCGCCATCGCTCTGGCCCTGCTCATCGGCTGGTTTACGCTCTATCCCCCGGAGGGGCTGCTCTTTCGGGACCTGGCCGCCGTGGGCTCATGGCTGCCGCTGCCCTGTTGAAAGCGGCTGCTTTCGTCAGCATCCTGCAACTTGCAGAAAAGCACCCTGGGCCTCCTTTCAAAAGGAGCCTTTTGGGGAGGAATTCTATGGTTATCTATTATACAAAAGGTCTTACCAGCCGCGCCCAGGCCCGGGGGCTGCTGGCCCTGGCGGTCCGGGAGACCTGGGGGCTGTCCCCCCTGCCGGAAATTGCCCGGCGGGAGGGGGGCAAGCCCTGCTTCCCGGGCCGGGAAGACCTCCAATTCAATTTGTCCCACAGCGGGGACCTGGCCCTGTGCGCCCTGGACGGCGCCCCGGTGGGAGTGGACATCCAGATTGTGAAGGAATGGCGGCCCGGCCTGCCGAAGCGGGTGTGCTCTCCGGAGGAGCTGGCCTGGCTGGAGGGGCAGCCGGAATTTTGGCCTGCCTTTACCCTGCTCTGGGCCCTGAAGGAGGCCCGGGCCAAGGAGAGCGGAGAGGGGCTGCCCGCTATCCTCCGGGGGCTCCCCGTCCCCCTGCCGGGGGAGGGCCCGGCCCGGCTGGACGGGCTCTGGTTTCGGTCCTGGCCCGGCCCGGGCTGGGCGGCAGCGGTGTGCGGGCACAGCGAGCCGCCGGAAAAATTTTTTGATAAAGTGCTTGACATTCCCACTGTGTGAGGGTTTATCCTGAATGTCGGAACCGGTTCTCACAACAAATTAGGAGGAATGTCATGCTGACCATCGGTGATTTTTCCCGGTTGAGCCGGGTCACTCCCCGCATGCTGCGCCACTATGACGCTCTGGGCCTGCTCCGGCCCGAGGAGGTGGGCGAAAATGGCTACCGGTACTACCGGCAGGAACAGCTGTCCGACCTGGTAAAAATCCAGTGGCTCAAGGGCTACGGCTTCTCCCTGGGGGAGATCGGGCCGCTGCTGGAGCTGGAGGACAGCCAGCTTCTCCCGCCCCTGCGTCAGCGCCGGCTGGAGCTCTGCCGGGAGCTGGACCGCCAGCAGGGGCTGATCCATCAGATTGAGGCGGACATCCTCCGTATGGAGGGAACAACGATGATTGAAACACCGTACCATGTAATTCTGATCCAGGACCCGGAGCAGAAGGTCTTCTCCATCCGGGAGACCATCGGCGTAAACCAGTACCACGACTTCTTTGAGCGGCTGTATCGGGAGGCGGAGAAGCGGGGATTGACCCAGGCGGGACCCATCCAGATGCTCTACCACGACGAGGAGTTCAGCCGCGAACACTCCGACGTGGAGGCCCAGATGGTAGTGGCCCAGGATGGCCCCGACGTCAAGATCAAGCCCGCCTGTACCTGCGCCGCAGTCCAGCACAGGGGGCCCTATGAACAGCTGCAATACGCCTACGACGCCCTGTGTGCCTGGCTGGGCGAACACACCGAGTACCGGATGTGCGGCCCGGCCATGGACCGCTACTTTGGCGACCCGGATAACACGCCCCCCAATCAGCTGGAGACCGGGGTACTCTTCCCAATAGAAAAAGTATAAGCAAAGGGACGGCCTGGGGCCGTCCCTTTCAGCATGTCAGATAAACCTGACTGGCTTTACTGGTTGTAATAGTTGGTTTAGTTGCCGCCGCGGTCGATGGAAACTTCGCCATAGCCTGAGTATGGATCATCTTGGTTGTCAGCTATTTCACTTTGGCCGCCCAATTACCGGTGGCCTCGGCGGTGAGGTAGGCGTTGACAAAGCCGTCCAGGTCGCCGTCCATCACGGCGCCTATGTTGCTGGTCTCAAAGGCGGTGCGGTTGTCCTTCACCATCTGGTAGGGCATGAAGACGTAGGACCTAATCTGGCTGCCCCATTCGATTTTCAGCTGGACGCCCTTCAAATCGGAGATTTTCTCTGCCTTCTCCTGCATTTGCAGTTCCACCAGCTTGGCCCGGAGCATCTTCATACAGTTGTCCTTGTTCTGGAACTGGGACCGCTCCTGCTGGCTGGCCACCACCACGCCGGTGGGCTTGTGGATGAGACGGACGGCGGAGGAGGTCTTGTTCACGTGCTGGCCGCCGGCGCCGGAGGCCCGGTAGACCTGCATCTCGATGTCCTCGGGACGGATCTCCACCTCCACGTCCTCGGGCAGGTCTGGCATGACCTCCACCGAGGCAAAGGAGGTCTGCCGCCGGGCGTTGGCGTCGAAGGGGGACACCCGCACCAGCCGGTGGACGCCGTGCTCCCCCCGCAGATAGCCGTAGGCGTTCTCCCCCTCGATCATGATGGTGGCCGACTTGATGCCCGCCTCGTCCCCCTCCTGGTAGTCCATGATCTGGTAGGTGAAGCCGTGGCGCTCGGTCCAGCGGGTGTACATCCGGTAGAGCATCTGGGCCCAGTCCTGGGCCTCGGTGCCCCCCGCCCCGGGGTGAATGGTGAGGATTACGTTGGAGCGGTCATATTCCCCGGTGAGCAGGGTCTCCAGACGGGCGGCCTCCATGTTGGCCTCCAGCTGGGCAAAGCCCTCCTCCAGCTCGGGGATCAGGGACTCGTCCTCAAACTCGTTGCCCATCTCGCACAGGGCCATCAGGTCATCCCACTGGGTTTGCCGCCGGTTCTGGCTGTCCACCTTGTCCTGGAGGTTCTTGATACGCTGCTGGACCTTCTGGGCCTTGGTCAGGTTGTCCCAGAAGCCGTCGGCGGCGGACTCGGCCTGGAGCATGTCCAGCTCCCGTTCCGCCCCCTCCAGGTCCAGGGCCTGGGCCAGTTCCTTTAGGGCCGGAGCCAGATTGTTCAGCTTTACTTTATATTCGTCAAATTGGAGCATTTGGTTCCCACACTTTCCTTTGAAATCAAGTGAGCCTATTATATATGAGGAAACCAAAAAAGTAAAGAAAAATTGAGCGGGCGTCCCCCTTTGGTGGACCAAAACGTGCAACAAAAGGGGAATGCCCGCCAAGAGTGGGGCCACGCAAATGAAAAAGGAGGGATTGGGATGAGTGAGACTGTTCTGGTGGCGCTGATCGGGCTGTGCGGGTCAGGACTGGGTTCCCTGTTCGGGGTGCTGGTGTCCTCCAAGCTGACCCAGTACCGGCTGGAGCAGCTGGAAAAAAGGGTGCAGGCCCACAACAGCTTGATCGAGCGTACCTATAGGCTGGAGGAGCGCACCGAGATTCAGGAGGAGCGGATCAAGGCGGCCAATCACCGCATCGCGGGGCTGGAAAGGAGGGTGGAGGCATGAAAGCATTCCTTGCCCTTCTCTGCGGCCTGATGGCCCTGGTGGGCACCGGCCTGGCTGCGGCACTGCTGTGGCGCGGCCGGCCTGCGGACGCCCTTCTGGGCTCTGTGACCAAGCTGATTTTTGTTACCACCCAGCTCTCCGCCCTGGTGTGGGTGTTTACCAGCTATGCCATTGCCGTCTACTCCACGGTGCGGCTGGGGCGGGTGTACACCATGGCGGAGCTGAGCGAACCCGCCATCCACACCATTCTGGGCGTAGGTTTTTTAAAGGTGCTGGAGAACATTTTCGAGCACAACAACGGAAAAATTTTTGGTGAGAGCAAGGAGGGGGAGGCGGAGTTTGAGGGCCGGCTCCGCTCCTGGCCGGCGCTGGGCCCGGCCTGAGTTTTGAATCGAAAGGAGAATAGTCATGCCACTGATATGGAGACGTTTGGCGGTACTTCTGTCCGTCAAAAGCCTGGTTACGCTGATATTGACTGCGGTATTCGCGTGCCTGGCCTGTGCTGGAGAAATCAGCCAGGATTTCATGACCATTTACGCGGTCATCATTGCCTTTTACTTCGGCACCCAGTCCCAGAAGGTACAGGACATTGTGGACAAGCGGGACGGTGGCGAGGGATGAGGCTGAGACAGCAGCTGCTGACCAAAAACGACTGCTACCGGGCCGGGCGGACCATTCAGGTCAAGGGGATCATGGTCCACTCCACCGGGGCCAACAACCCCAGGGCCGCCCGGTATGTCCCCGGGGACGCTGAGATCGGCCGCAACACGGCCGGGAACCACTGGGACCGGCCCGGACAGGCCAAGTGCGTCCACGCCTTCATCGGGAAATTTGCCGACGGAGGGGTGGGCACGGTCCAGACCCTGCCCTGGGACCGCCGGGGCTGGCACGCTGCCAAGGGCTGGAAAGGGAGCGCCAACAACACCCACATCGGCTTTGAAATCTGCGAGGACGGATTAAGCGACCCCGATTATTTCCGGGCTGTCTATCAAGAGGCGGTGGAGCTGACCGCTATGCTCTGCCGGGCCTACCGGCTGGACCCCCTGGCCGACGGGGTGGTTATCTGCCACGCTGAAGGGTACCGCCGGGGGATCGCCTCCAACCACGGAGACGTCCTCCACTGGTTCCCCAGGTTTGGCAGGAGCATGGACGGCTTTCGGGCCGATGTGGAGCGGACTGTAAGAGAGGAGGAACCCGTGAGCTACGAGCAGTGGAAAGAGTACATGACCCGTTACCGCAGGGAACTGGGCGAACTCCCTGCGCCCGCCTGGGGGCAGGCGGAACTGGAGCAGGCCAAGGCCAGGGGCATCTCAGACGGAGCCCGGCCGCTGGACCTGGCCTCCCGCCAGGAGGTCCTGTCCATGATTGTCCGGGCCGGAATCTGAAGCAAAAAGCCGCTGTGTCACATAAATGTGTGACACAGCGGCTTTTTTGTTTTGATTCAGCGTGTCGCGTCAGGCGGCGGGATCAGGCTCCAAAGCCGGTCATGACCGCGATGACCATCAGGGCCGCCTGTGTGACAAACAGGCCCAGGAAGACGGGGATGATGAACTTCCACCACTTCTCAACCTTGACGCCCGCCAGGCCGGCCATGATGGCGGCAAAGCCGGTGGGCCACACGATGTTGGAAAGGCCGTCGCCAAACTGGAAGGCCAGAACGGCGGTGTCGCGGGAGACGCCCAGCAGGTCAGCCAGGGGGGCCATGATGGGCATGGAGGTAGCGGCCTGACCGGAGCCGGAGGGCACCAGGAAGTTCAGGAAGGTCTGCATAATCAGCATCGCTACCGCGCTGAGGGCGGCGGGAAGGGCGGACAGGGGCAGGGACAGGTAATACACCACGGTATCGATGATGTTGCCGGCCTGGAGGACCATCAGGATGCCGCGGGCCAGGCCGATCATCATACAGGCCATGGCTACGTTGGTAAATCCGTCCGCGAACTTTTTGCAGATGGCGTCTAGGTTGTTGCCCATGACAATGGCGCTGAGGATACCCATAATCATAAACACGGCGGACAGCTCCGCAAAGTACCAGCCGTATACCTTACAGCCATAAATCACGCACACGATGCCAATCGCCAGGATCAGCAGGACCAGCTTCTCACGGATGGTGAAGGGGGCGTTCTGGACTTCCTTCTCACTCATGGTGATATTGGTCTCGTCGCCATAGATAATGCTCTTGGTGGGGTCGGCCTGAATCTTCAGCGCATAGCGGCAGATGAAGATGGAGGACACCACGATCATGCACGCGTGGCAGAAGATACGGTAGCCGATGCCCGACATAGGTGCCACTTCGGCGATGCCCTGGGCCACGCCCACGGTGAAGGGGTTCATCATGGCGCCGGAGTAGCCCATGCCGGCGCCAACCGCCACAATGGCCAGGCCGACGATGGCGTCAAAGCCCATGGCCACGGCGATGCCGGCGAAGACGGGGATAAACGGGAACCACTCCTCAAACAGGCCGATGGTGGAGGAAGCCGCGCCGACGATGGTGAGGAATACGGGGATGATGACGACACGGGCCTTGCCCTTGAACACCTTCAGCAGGGCGGCAACCAGGCCGTTGAACGCGCCGCTGCCGATGATGATGTTAATGGAGGCGTAGGAGATAAACACGAAGAACACTACGCCGCCGGCGTCACAAAAGCCGTTATAAATGGCCTGGAACATGGCGAAGGGGCCCACAGGGCTGGCGTCTACGGCGTGATAAGTGCCGGCGACGGCCACGGTCCGGCCGGCCTCATTGACAACGCGGTCGAACTCACCGGCGGGCAGAATCCAGGTGGCGAGGGCGCAGACAACGATGATGATAAACAGCAGTCCATAGATGTGGGGCAGTTTTTTCTTTTTGGGGCTTGCTAACGTATTCTCCTTTGACATAAATCTTCTCTCCCTTTTAATTTAAGTCACAGTTAAATTTGGGTTTTGATAGCTTTGCTCTGCGTGTAGGAGGTGTACACCTTTTGACGGAACGCCTCATCGGTGAGCGCGCGGAACACTGTGGCGGCGATGATCTTCGCGCCGTTGGCGATGGCCTCGTGGGCGGGGGGG
>CAJTSQ010000045.1 GCA_910578735.1 uncultured Oscillospiraceae bacterium | reverse complement strand
GCGGGGCCCTGAGCGCCGGCAGCACCTGTCGCGCCTGTAGCGCCGACAGGGCCGGCAGGACCGGCGGGGCCCTGAGCACCGGCGGGACCCTGAGCACCGGCGGGACCCTGAGCACCGGCGGGACCGGCGGGGCCCGGGATTCCCTGGGGACCGGTTGGGCCCGTTGGGCCATCGGGACCCGGATAGCCCTGGGGGCCGGTGGGACCGGTCACACCCGGTCCGGGAAAGGGCGGGAACGAGCAGGGAGGTACTGGGGGCAGGCCAGGGTTGGAACAGCCGGTATTGCAGCCGCAGCCGCAGTCACAGCCTGTATTACAGCCACTATTGCAGCCGGTATTGCAGCCGCAGCTGGGTACACAGCTGCTTCCGCAGCCGGTGCCGCAGCCCGTGCCGCAGCCGCAACCGCAGCCAGTCAGGTGCGCCACAACGCCGTCCCGACTGCTCTGCTCCCAATCAGAAGCATAGTATCGATTCATAACGCGCTCCTTCAACTCAAGTAATGGATGTGGCAGTGCCACATACCATACTATGTAAGCCGCCTCCAGTGGTGCGCGGGGCTTTACAGCGGCCTGATTCTCTGTTATGATAGAGGTCAGCAAGGAGGCGCATCCCGTTGAACCATATTGAAATTCCCACCCTGCTCTTTTGGGAAAACGGCAACAGTTGGTACGGCAGCCTGGGCTCCGCCCGGTTCTTCATCAAGCCGGAGGCCCCCGAGGGGCAGGGCGCCCGGCTCTCTGTTCAATTCTGGAGAGGGCCGCTGGCCATGAACCTGAGCGAAATTATCGCCACTGCCTCTTTTCCCATCACCGAAGATGGCCTGGCCCAGACCGCCGCCTGGCTGGAAGATCGGGCGGCAGAGCTGAATTCCGATCTGTAAAAGGCGGCCAGCCGCCTTCGCCCCGCCAACTTCTTTCCGCCCTGGGGCGGAATGTGTTGTTTTCTGGTTATAATGCATGTTGACAGACCCCTTTTGTTGGATTATGATGGAAGCTGTACCGTAATTGCGTGATATTGTCGAAGCGAGGTTTCTCCCTATGACCCACTCCTTTTTTGGCGGGGTATATCCCGCCACCCGAAAAGGCAACACCCGGCGCAAACCTCTGACCCGGCTGCCCCAGACGCCCAAGGAGATCGTCATCCCCCTGATTATGTGCGCCGACGGCCCCTCCACCCCCATGGTCCGCCCCGGAGACGCCGTGACGGTGGGCCAGCCCATCGCCCGGCGGGGCAAGACCGGGGCTGCGGCCCACGCCAGCGTCTCAGGACGGGTTGCAGCCATTGAGGACCGGCCCCATCCCTGGGGCGGCCTCTCCTCCGCCATTGTCATCCACAACGACGACCGGAACGAACTCTACCAGGGCCGCATGGTCCCTCTGGACCCCAAACAGCTCACCGTGGAGCTGATGGCCCAGCGGGTGGAAGCTGCGGGCATTGTAGGCATGGGAGGCGGCGTTTTCCCCGCTTGGGAGAAGCTCATCCGTTCCGCCGGACAGGTGGATACTCTCATCGTCAACGCCGCCGAGTGCGAGCCCTATGTCACCGCCGACTACCGCCTGCTGCTGGAACGGGGGGAGCAAATCATCCGGGTCTCCCAGGTGCTGGCCCGCTGTCTGGGCTGCGAGCATGTGGTGCTGGTCACCGAGGGGGACAAGCTCAGTGCCGTAGAGGCGGTCGAGCGCCGCCTGCGCCGGCTCCACGGCGGGCGGGTCCAGATTATGGCTGTCCGCACCCGCTACCCCCTGGGGGCGGAAAAGCAGATCATCCAGACCGTCACCGGCCGGGAGGTCCCCCCTGGCGGCTCTCCCCTGGATGTGAAGTGCATCGTATTCAACATCGCCACCGTCTACGCCATGCACGACGCCCTGTTTCAGGGCCGGCCCCTCACCCACCGGGCAGTCACCGTCACCGGCGGGGCGGTCACTCGGCCCCGGAACCTGTGGGTTCCCATCGGCACCCCCCTGCGCCACCTCCTGGAGGCCTGCGGCGGCCTGCGGGAGGACGCGGACCGGACCCTCACCGGCGGCCCCATGATGGGGGTCGCCCTCCAGAGCCTGGACGCCCCCGTGACGAAAGACACCAACAGCCTGGTCTGCCTCACCGACTGGGAACATAAGCCGGACACCCCCATAGGGGTGTGCATCCGGTGCGGCAAATGTGTGGCCTCCTGCCCCATGCACCTGGCCCCCACCTTCATCCGCCGCTCCCTGGAGGAGGGCGATCTGAAGCGGCTGGCCCAATACCACCTGGAGGACTGCAACTCCTGCGGCTGCTGTTCCTTCATCTGTCCCGCCCAGATTCCCCTTGTGGAGCTGGTGGCCCAGGCCCGCAGCCTGGTGCGGCGAGAGGAGGCGGGGAAATGAGCGTTGTAGTCAAAAAGCGCCTGTCCCCCCAGCTGCGCCAGCCCTCCACCACCCGGGCTATGATGGTGGACATGCTGGTGTCCCTTACCCCCGCCCTGGGGATGGCTGTATTCTTCTTCGGTGCCCGGGCCCTCACCCTCACCGCCGTATCCGTCCTCTCCTGCATGTTCTTTGAGGCCCTCTACCGCCTGCTCACCCGGCAGACCATCACCGTGGGCGACCTGTCCGCCTGTGTCACCGGGTTGCTGCTGGCCCTCAGCCTGCCCGCCAGCGCTCCCTACTGGGTGCCTGTCATGGGGGCCGCCTTCGCCATCATCGTGGTCAAGCAGTTTTACGGCGGACTGGGCAAAAACTTTATGAACCCCGCCCTGGCCGGCCGAATGCTGGCCGGCACTCTGCCCGTCCTGATGACCACCTGGACCCTGCCGCTCCACCGCATGTCCCCCACCGCCGCCGACGCGGTATCCGCCGCCACCCCTATGTCCTACCTCCACGAGGGGGCGCTGCCCCCCCAGACTCTGGACCTGCTCTTTCTGGGCCAGCGGGGAGGCTGTATGGGGGAGGTATCCTCCTTCATGCTGCTGCTTGGGCTGGGCTACCTTCTGCTGCGGCGGGTGATCTCCTTCCGGGTCCCCGGGGCCTATCTGGGCACGGTGGCTGCGGTCGCCCTGTTCACCGCCCCCAAGGGGGTCTCCCCCCTGGTGTGGGCCGCCTGCCAGCTGATGGGCGGCGGGCTGCTGCTGGGCGCTGTCTTCTTCGCCACCGACCCGGTCACCTCCCCGGTCACCCCCAGGGGGCAGATCATGTTCGGGGTGGGCTGCGGCTTGCTCACCATGCTGCTGCGCTCCTCCAGCTCCTACCCCGAAGGGGTTGGCTGGGCCATCCTCACCATGAACTGCATGGTGTGGCTGTTGGACCGGATGGGGCTGCCCCGGCGGTTTGGGGTCAGCAATTTCACCACCACCCGGGCCGCGCTGAGCCAGATTCGGGCCAGCCTGTCCGAAATTAAGTTCGTCCCCCCCAAGTGGGAACTTCTTCATCGGGCGTTTGGGCAGGGCAAGGCCCCCGGCGAGGCCTACCTGGACCAGCTGCGTACCCTGGTCAAGACCTTGGGGCCCCTGGCCGCCGTGCTTCTGGTCACCTGCGGGATTATCTTTACCGTCCACCGCTACACCGACCTGGACACCGCCCGGGCGGAGGTCCGGGACCAACAGGCGGTGCTGGCCCAGGCCATGCCCCAAGCCACTGTGGGCGCGGAGACCCCCTATCACGCCGCCGGCGCCCTGTCTATCATGGCAGGATATGACCAGGAGGGCCAGCTGCTGGGCTACTGCGTCGCTGTGCAGAGCCAGGGCTTTGGCGGGCCCGTCACGATGACTGTGGGGGTGGACCTGAACGGTGCTGTCACCGGCGTGGCTGTCACCAGCCACAGCGAGACCGACCGGGTGGGCACCGCCGCCTTGACCCCCGAGGTGCTGCTCCGGTATGTGGGCCGGTCGGGCACGATCCGCACCTCTGGCAGCAATTCGGTGGACACCGTCTCCGGTGCCACCGCCACCTCTAAGGCCATCACTGCCGGAGTCAACCGGGCACTGAACATCGTGGCCAATCTGGATACGGAGGAGAAGGTCAACTATGAAGACAGTCAATAACCCGGCCTTCCCCGCCGAAGGGGGGCTGAGCCGATGAATACCGCCCTTGAAGTGGCCGGGGTGGCTCTGGCCGCCCTGTTGTCTGAAAATTTGGTGCTGGTCACCTGTATGGGTATTGGTACTCACCAGGAGTCGTTCCGTGAACCTCGTGAGGCCATCCGCAGCGGCCTGTGCCTGACGGTGGTCATGGTGCTGGGGGTGTTGTGCGCCTGGCTGATCAACGTGCTGATTCTGACCCGATTTGGCTGGGAAGAATTTCAAGTGCTGGCTTTCTCCCTGCTCATCCCCGGCCTGGTAGCCAGCCTGCGGAAATTCCTCCGCTCCTGCGTCCCCGAGCTGTGCCGGCGGGTGGACAGCAACCTGGCCTCCGTTGCCACCAACTGCGCCGCTCTGGGCTCCGCCCTGCTGATCTCACAGCGCAGCTACGGACTTGGTTCCGCCCTGGCCTTCGCCCTGTGCGGCGGGATTGGCGCCACCTTGGCCCTGGCCAGCTTTGCCAGCCTGCAGAAGGAGGTGGACCTGGAGCGCTGTCCCAAGGCGTTCCGGGGCGTGCCCATCCAGTTGATTACCGCCGGCCTGATGGCCATGGCCCTGCTGGGCTACTACGGGCTGTACCTGGGCTGATTCTATCCAGTCAAAACCCCTGCGGAGCTTGCGCTCCGCAGGGGTTTTTTTCTATTCTTCCGGAATCGGCATGGGCGCCTCCGCCCGGGTGGAGGCTGTGGCATCGTAGGCCTGAGACAGGGCCTCCAGGGCCAGCTCCTGCTCCCCCATCAGCTGGCCCGCCCGGTCCAGGCAACTGCCCGCCTTCTCCAGCTCGCTGGCGGCATGAGAGATGGTGGCCTCCACCTGGCTGCGCAGCTCGCCATACTCCCGGCTCAGCCGCTGGAGCCACTGCTCCGCCTGGCGGCGCATCCGCCGGATATCTCCCTCCGCCTTCTCCTGGACCGCCTGGGCGCGGCGGTGGGCCTCCAGCTCCACGCCGGCGGCGCGCTCCTTCAGCTGGACATAGGCCTGGGCGTCCGGGCGCAGGGCCTCCAGCTGGGACTGGAGACTGTCCCGCTCTTTCCGGGCCTGCTCCAGCTGCCGGGTCATCTGGGCCGTCTGCGCCTGACTGGCGGACAGGTCCCGCCTGGCCTGCTCCAGCTGGGCGTTCAGTCCGTCCTGGCCCTGACGCAGGGCCTCCAGCTCCCGCCAAGCCTCCTCCAGCTCCCGGCGCAGCTCCTCTCCCTCCCGCCGGCTGCTCTCCGCCTGGCGGTCTGCCTCCTCAAGTCGGCTCTGCAGCTCCTGCTGGACCTGGGTGGCCTGCTTGGCCTGCTCCTCTAAATAGGTCAGTACGTCCTGCTTGTTGAATCCGCCCACGGCGGCAGAACGGAAGGGATGATCCATTTTGATGCACCTCTCTAATCTAACAGCCCTTTCGGCCGGTATTTCTCTGTCGTCTGAGATATTCTAGCACAGTTCCAGGTAAATTACAATCACTTCTCCGTAATTGCCGCAAAATCCTCCTATTTTGTTGACGGGATGCCCTAATAATGGTATACTGTTCTGGCTTTTGAACTTATTTTCAGGGAGGTGCCTGCCAATGTGGCTGTCCGACCGATGGACCGACTATGAGCTGATCGACTGCGGCCAGGGAGAAAAGCTGGAGCGCTGGGGAGACCAACTGCTGGTCCGGCCCGATCCCCAGGCCATCTGGAACACCCCACGCAGCCACCCAGGCTGGACGAGGAACGCCGGACGGTATGCCCGCTCCTCCTCCGGCGGCGGCCAGTGGGTCAATAAATCCATGCCGGAGCGATGGACCGTATCCTATGGGCCGCTCACCTTTAACATAAAGCCCATGAATTTCAAGCACACCGGCCTGTTTCCTGAGCAGGCGGCCAACTGGGACTTCGCCATGGAGCAGATCAAAACCGCCGGACGGCCGGTGCGTGTCCTCAACCTGTTTGCCTACACCGGCGGAGCCACCGTGGCCTGCGCCGCCGCCGGGGCCTCGGTCTGCCATGTGGACGCCGCCAAGGGGATGGTTCAGTGGGCCCGGGAAAACGCCAAATCCTCCGGCCTGGAAGACGCCCCCATACGCTGGATTGTGGACGACTGCGCCAAGTTTGTGGAGCGGGAGATCCGCCGGGGGCGGCGGTACGACGCCATCATTATGGACCCACCCAGCTACGGCCGTGGTCCCACCGGCGAGGTGTGGAAGCTGGAGGAAAATCTCTTTCCCTTTGTGGAACTGGTGCGGGGCGTGCTGTCCGACGATCCGCTGTTCGTCATCCTTAATTCCTACACCACCGGTCTGGCGCCCGGCGTGACCACCTATATTTTAGAGGCGCTGGTGTCCAAAAAATTCGGCGGGCATACCCGCTCTGACGAGCTGGGGCTGCCTGTCACTCAAACCGGCCTGGCCCTCCCCTGCGGCGCTGCAGGGCGGTGGACCCGGGACTGAGAAAGGACCCATACACCCAGTCCCTTCCTGTTTTTCTGGAGGGTGTCAAAAAAATCAAGAAGCTTCAAAACGGAGGCATCCTCCACATTGAGCCTAAAAACAGAGCAGCTCTCACAGACCGTGAGAACTGCTCTCAACATATCAGACCAACTCCGGCCCTTTTGAGATCGCCATCTTCAGCAGCACCGGGGTGAGCAGGGCCGAACAGATCACGGCCAGGACGATGGCGGGCAGGATGGAGGGATCAATCATTCCGGCGCTGATGCCCCGCTGGGCCACCATCAGGGCCACCTCACTGCGGGCCACCATGCCGATGCCCACCACCAGGGACTGGTGACGGCTCATATGGCAGGCCAGCCCCCCCAGGCTGCAGCCAACGATCTTGGACAGGACCGCGGCGGCCACCAGCAGCAGGGCAAAGACCAGGATGCCGGCGTTCATATCCCGCAGGTTGGTCTTCATGCCAACGCTGGCAAAGAACACCGGGGTAAACACCATGTAAGAGGTGACCGTAAACTTTTTGGCCACAAACTTCCGGGCCCGGGTCACGTTGCACAGGATCAGGCCGGCGAAGTAGGCCCCGGTGATATCGGCCACGCCGAACCAGGCCTCGGCACAGTAGGCCATCAGCAGGCAGAAGGCCAGGGACCACACCGCCACCCGGCGGCTGTGCCAGTGCTCCTCCGCCACATAGTTAAAGATCTTCCGGACAACCAGGCCGACCACCAGCACAAAGACAAAGAAAAGCACAATATGGAGGAGTACCTGCCCCGGGTCGGAGTCCCCCGAGCTGAAGGCGCTGAGGACGGACAGCACCACGATGCCGATGATATCGTCAATGAGGGCGGCACTGAGCAGGGTTGTCCCCGTCTTGGTCTTCAGCTTGCCCATCTCGTTCATCGTCTCCACCGTGATAGACACCGAGGTGGCGGAAAACACCGAGCCCAAAAACGCGGATTTCAGCAGGTTATAGGGGGTAAGCTCCCCGCCGCAGAAAAAGACGAAGTACAGCCCGCCGCACAGCGCCAGGGGGACAAACACCCCCAGCACCGCAATGACGCTGGCCTGCACACCGGTCTCCTTCAGCTCTTTCATGTCGGTGTCGATCCCGGCGGTGAACATCAGCATAATCACGCCAATCTCCGCCGCTTTCACCAGAAAGTCGGTACTCTCCAGCACGCCAAAGCCGCTGGGGCCCATCACAATGCCCGCCAGCAGCGCCCCCACCACCTGGGGGAGATGGACGTGCTCAGTGAGCAGGCCGAAGACCTTGGTAGACAGCAGAATGACGGCCAGCAGCAGCAGATAAGTATAAGATTCCATGGCTTCTTCCCTCCAGAATAAGGCCCGGAGTGTTTCTCCGGGCGTCCCTGTATTATAACATCCGGATTTGGGAAGTCAATCGTCAAAATAGCAAGAAAAGCCCCGGCTTTCCCCTCCATTTTCGGAGGAAAGCCGGGGCATCTTCTCCCCTTTTCACGGGGTGTCCGGCCACTGGTATTGGTCCATAGCCGCCCGGTAGGCCGCCAGGTCCGCCGCCCAGGCGGTGTCCTCCGGCTCTCTGCTCAGGTTGGGACAGCGCTCCAGAAGCAGCCGGGCAAAGCAGCGGGTAAACTTGGTACCGCCCAGGGCATCCAGGTGGAACCGGTCGAAAAAATAGTTCTGGTCGATTCCGATGGCTGCGTAGGCCTCCGCCCCGTTAAAGTCAAAGACGGGCACCCCATACTGCCCCGCAAGCTCCTCCACCGCGTTCAGCAGGGCCTTGCGGTCCTCCGGCAGGTTGGAGGGTGTCTTCACCAGCCACAGCTCCACCCCGGCCTCCTGGCACAGTTTTATGATCTCCTCCAGCCAGTACCGGTGCTTCTCCTCCAGGGGCGCGGACCAGGTGATACCGGAGATATCCGGCTGTCCCCACCAGGGGGACTCCGGCTTGGGGTCCAGCATGACAAAGCCCTTGTAGGGGTCCCGCAGCTGCCTGGGGTCGTAGTCAAAGTCCTCCGCCTTCAGCTCGCTCCAGCGGCTGTGGTACTTGAGAAAGTTGCAAACCAGCCCCAGCTTCCCCTCCAGATCCGGGGCGGAGCGCCAGGCCAGCTCCACCTTGTTCCAGGTGAGGGGCAGGTGGTCGTTATGGGAGTAGGTCACCGCGTCGGCGTAGTACACCTGGTCATCCAAGATCATGTGGCACTCCACCACAATCAGCTCGGGGGACTGGGTCTTCAGCGCCTCCTGGATGTAGGTATAGGTGGCCCAGGGGGGCTGCTGCTGGCTGGAGAACACATAGCTCTTCACCCCCGTCTCCTCCCACAGCTCCAGCGGGCTGAAGGCGGTGTATACGTGGCTGGAACCGAAGAACATCACTGCGAACTCGTCCTCCGGCTCGTTGTAGAACCCGGCCACCTTCCGAGACATGTCCAGGGGCTTTTCCAGCTCCTTTCGGGCCAGCACATGCTGCATTGAGGACAAAATCAGCGCCAAAATGGTCAAAAACACCGCTGCACTGCAAAAAAACCGAATATTCTTATTCTTCATAGCAGAACCTCAAAATTGGAAATAGGTAAAGGCTCTCGCGTCATACCCCGGGCCGTAGATGCCGAACACCAGAACTGCCAGCACCCCGGCCAGGTAGACGGCCCACCGCACGGGCAGGACCTGCCGGGTGAGGCGGGGCCGCAGGGGGCCCCAGCGCTCCTGGAGCAGATCCGCCGCCGCCAGCACCCCCACGGCGGCCAGGGCCAGCCAAACGTTAGGCCGGTCCAGCCCCAATTCAAAGAGGGCGCCCCCCGCCAGGCCGGCGGGCCGGAAATCCCCCGCCACCCGGGCCAGCATGGCGCGGGCCTGAGAGAAGGTGGAGGCCCGGAAAAACAGCCAGCTGAAGTCCACCAGGCAGAAGGTGAACGCCCTCCGGACCCACCGCCAGACCGCCCCCTCCCGGCGGATGCGGAGCAGACGGCACAGCCCCTCCCGGAGGGGACGGAGTACCTCGCCCGCCACCTGATAGGCGCCGTTCAGCCCACCCCAGACCACAAAACTCCAGTTGGCCCCGTGCCACAGGCCGCTGACCAGAAAGGTCACCATAGTGTTCATGTATTTTCGGAGCGTCCCCTTCCGGTTTCCCCCCAGGGGGATGTACAGGTAGTCCCGGAACCAGGTGGACAGGGAGATGTGCCACCGCCGCCAGAACTCCGCCGCCGACTGGGCCAGGTAGGGCCGGCAAAAGTTTTCCATCAGGGTAAAGCCCATCACCTGAGCCGCGCCGATGGCGATGTGGGAGTAGCCGGCGAAGTCGCCATAGATTTGAACGGCGAAGACCGCCGTGGCCAGTACGATGGCTGCGCCGGGCAGCTCCTGGTAGTTCTCGTAGACATGGTCCACCAGCATGGCCAGCCGGTCGGCTACCACCACCTTCTCGAACATCCCCCACACCATCAGCAGCAGTCCGGAGCGCACCCGGTCGGGGTCGAAGTCATGCTTCTCATACAGCTGCCCCAGCAGGTTTTTCGACCGCTCGATGGGTCCCGCCACCAGTTGGGGGAAAAAGGAGACAAACAGGGCGTACCGAAAGAGGTTCCGTTCCGGCTCCACCTCCCTGCGGTAGACATCCATCGTGTAAGACAGGGCCTGAAAGGTGTAGAAGGAGATCCCCACCGGGAGCATCACGTCAAAGGCGGGCCGCTTGAAGGCGATTCCCAGCAGAGACAGGCCCAGGGTGAGGTTGTCCAGGAAAAAGTTAAAATATTTAAAGAAAAACAGGATGGCCAAATTGGACGCGAAGCTGAGGAATACTAACAGCTTTTTCCGCCGCCGCCGCCGTTTCTCCTCCGATACCCGCTCCGCCCGGTGGATCAGCAGCCCACTGGCGTAGGTAATCAGGGTAGACAGGGCGATGAGCAGGGCGTACCTGGCGTTCCAGCACATGTAGAAGAAATAGCTCGTCACCAGCAGCCAGACCCACCGGGCCCGATGGGGCAGCAAAAAATACGCCGCGGTCACCAGCGGAAAAAACAGCAAAAAATCAACGGAATTGAATAGCATCGGTTCCTCCAGCGCGGGAGACTTTTTTTAATTTACATAACATCATTTCATAACCCCCGCCTCAATTAGTTTTACACATTTTCCACAGTTTTGTCCACATAGGGCTGTAGAAATCCCTGGTGTGAAAGGAATCTGCTTCGGGAATCATACCAAAATAAACGGTTTTCTTCTCAAAGCAAAGCGCTGTCAGGTGACATAAAAAGGACGGTTCCAACCCTTAGGGGCGTCAGCCCAGTGAGATATCCCTGGTGGCGTAGGCGTTCAAATCCCAGCCGGCGGTGTGCCTGGCCTGGAACTCGTAAAAGCCCTGGCAGCCGATCATAGCGGCGTTGTCGCCGCAGTATTTTAATTCCGGGAGGAACAGCCGGTCCCCGCTCCGGGCGCAGGCCGCCTGCAAATCGGCCCGAATGCGGCTGTTGGCGGCCACTCCGCCTGCCACGGCGATTTTCCCATAGCCCGCCGTTCGGGCGGCCAGCATCACCCGGGGCACCAGGGAATCGCTCACCGCCCTGCCGAAGCTGGCGGCAAAGGCGGGCAGGTCCAGGGCCTCCCCCTTCTGCTCTGCGTTGTGGATCAGGTTGAGGCTGGCGGTCTTCAGCCCGGAGAAGGACATGTCCAGCTCCGCCCCGGTCACGTGGGCCACGGGCAGAGGGTACTTCTGGTCGTCCCCCCCCTGGGCCAGCCGGTCCATGGGACCGCCTCCGGGGTAGCCGATGCCCAGCACCCGGGCCACCTTGTCGAAGCACTCCCCGGCGGCGTCGTCCCGGGTGCCCCCCAGCACGGCCATCTCGGTGTAGGACCGCACGTCCACAATGGCGGTGGTCCCCCCGGAGACGCACAGGCACACAAACGGGGGCTCCAAATCTGGGTGGGTGATGTAGTTGGCGGCGATGTGCCCCCGGACGTGGTGGACGGGAATCAGGGGCAGGTCCAGGGCCATCGCCGCTCCCTTGGCGAAGTTGACCCCCACCAGCACCGCCCCGATAAGCCCGGGGGCGTAGGTGACGGCGATGGCGTCTAAATCCGCCCTGGTCAGCCCCGCATCGGCCACGGCCCGTTCTGCCAGCCCGGAAATTGCCTCCACATGCTTCCGGGAGGCGATCTCGGGCACCACGCCGCCGTAGACGGTGTGCATCTCGATCTGGGAGGACACGCAGTTGGACAGCACCGTCCGCCCGTCCCGGACCACGGCGGCGGCGGTGTCGTCGCAGGAGGACTCAATGGCTAAAATGTTCATTGCTCCTCCTCCTTGGAAAACTCTCTGGTCATGATGACGGCGTCCTCCTTCGGGTGCTGATAGTAGCCCGGACGCAGTCCCGCCTGCCGGAAGCCGTGCTTCTCATACAAAGCGATGGCGGCGGAGTTGGACTGGCGCACCTCCAGGGTAAGGAAGGCCAGATTGACCGCCCCGAACCGGCAGAACACGCCCAGCAGAGCGGAGGCCACCCCGTGCCGCCGGGCATCGGGGGCCACGGCCACATTGTCGATGTACCCCTCGTCCAGCACGGCATGGAGGCCGGCATAGCCCAAAACGTTGCCCTCCTCCCCGTCCTCGGCCACGATAAAGCAGGCCTGGGTGTCGAACAGGGCGTCCTCCAGCAGGCGCTCGCTCCAGGGGTCGGTGAAGCACGCCCGCTCCAGGGCGGCAATCTGAGGGATGTGGCTGCGGTCCATGGGGACGATTTCGTAGTACATAGAAAGACTCCTTCTAAATGTGAAGATACCATATGGTCATGATGGCGAAATCCGCGCACATGTGAATCATCCAGGAATAGCAGAAGGTCCCGCCCTTTTCGTCCACATAATCAAAGATACATCCGCCAACGGTCAAACCAATCAAGGCCAGAAACAGCAGCGGCGGCGGAAAGGAGGTTCCAATCATTGCGGCATGGTAGACGGCAAAGGCAATGGAACTGAACAAATAGGCGGCTTTTCGGCTGGTATAATCCGATAATTTCAGAAATGCGACAAAGCGAAAGAGAAATTCCTCCAGAAGCGAATTGGCAAAGGAGATATAGAGCGCGACCCAAACAAAGCTGGCTGGCTCCACGTTCTGGTCGGCGGAGAGGGACTGAACCAAGGAGGCATAATCAAAGATACTGGTTGTCAGCGCATACGCTCCCAGGATGACCCCGTAGATCAGACAGCCAAGGGCGAGCAGCGGAAGAATGCGCTTCCGCTCCGGCGCAAAGGAGTGGCCGAACAATTTTATACCTGCGATTTTGGCAAAAATCAGGGGAAACAGCAGGAAAACCACAACCTTTATTGCGGATTTCACCGCATATGCCGGTTCAACGACCGTTTCGATAAAGGCCATGATCCCACAGCAGATGAAAACAAGAAGAATTATGCCATAGGTATTCGTTTTGTTTTTCATTCAAGCCACCCCCGTCAGCACCCGCAAAGCCAGCCGGCCGAAGTGACGGGCGGTGGTATAGACGGCGTAGCGGGTAGTGGTCTGGGCCGGATAGGTGTCCTCCCCCCACTCCCCGGCAGCGGCGGGGGCAGGCCCTTCATAGATGACATAGGGGGCCAGCCGGCGCTCCAGCGCCCGGACGGTGGGGCTGTCGCTCTCCCGCGCCCCGGCCAGCCGGAAACGGACCAGCACCTCCTGCACAAAGGTGACGCAGGTGTAAGCCTTGGAGATGGCGGGCCGCATGTGGACCAGAGAGGCCAGGGCGGCGGGGGTGTTGTAGATATACTCCTCCCGCTCGTTCCAAAGCCGCTCCAGATAGTTGTGGAGGTAGGTGAGCTGTGGCTCAGGCACCTCCACCCGGCAGATCTTCACCCGAGCCGCTCCGGCGAAGGACTGATACCGCAGGATGGACTCCACCACAAAGCCGCCGTACAGGGGAATGGCCCGGTGGAGCCGGGCGAAGGTATACATTTTTCGGATGTCCCGGCTGAGGGAGAGGGACACATGGTTGTACCGGTTCCGGGTGGCCTTGCGGATAAGCCGCCCCATCCCGGTGGGGGTGGCGGAAAAGACGATATAGATGGCGTTATCCACGGGTGTCACCTCGCTTATAGAACTTATGTGCCGCCCATGCTAAGGTGCAGCCAATTATCGGGGCGGCGCACCACCACAAGACAAGAATCCAGCCCAGAATATGCCATTCGGCGATACGCAAAAAGGCCAGCCCGACCACAAGCATGGGCAGAAAGGGAAGCGGCTTCCACCACCAGGGCTTGGACAGCCGGAGCAAAAGCAGTTGAATCAGAAACATAGGAATCGCATGGAAGTGCAGGATTAGAAATTGGAGCAGAGGGGACGCGTCGATTGGAAACCGGGAAAAGCAGTCCACGAACATCACAAGGTACGCGGCCAGGGTCAGCACAAACGCAATCAGCAAAATTTGATCGGTACGGTCTTTCATGGGACAACCTCCTGTCCTGTGGGGCCCGACCGCCTGGGCGGGCCAATGCTTTCAGGTCATCCTCAGTGTATCAGAGGAAAGCTCTCCCTGCAAGCAAATCGGGATAGTCGGTCATTTTTGGGGGATAGGTGGTCAAAATCTCCCGTCCCCCGCCGTGCGGGCAAGGCTCCTTTGGAAAGGAGGCTTTTCGCCTGCGGGCAGGACGGCGGTCAGTGGGCCTCCGCCCAGGTCTTTCCCGCCTTCGTCTCGGCCAGCAGGGGGACGGACAGGGCGGCCACCCCCTCCATCTCCTCCTCCACCAGCCTGCACACGGCCTCAGCCTCGGCCTCGGGACACTCCACAATCAGCTCGTCGTGGACTTGAAGGACCAGCTTTCCCTCCAGCCCCTCAGCCCGGAGCCGGTCCCGGACCCGGATCATGGCCAGCTTGATGATGTCGGCGGCGGTTCCCTGAATGGGGGCGTTCAGGGCCACCCGCTCCCCGAAGGACCGGGTGTTGAAGTTGGAGGATTTGATCTCAGGAATCCACCGCCTCCGCCCCCATAACGTGGACACATACCCGGCCTGCCTGGCCTGCTCCACCACCCCGTCCATATAGGCCCGCACCCCGGCATAGTGGGCAAAATACCGGTCCATATACTCCTTGGCCTCCTGGACGGAAACCCCAATATCCTGGGACAGAGAGAAGGGGGAAATGCCGTAAACAATGCCGAAATTGACAGCTTTTGCGCTTCTTCGCATCTGGGGCGCGACCTCCTCCGCGGGCACGCCAAAGACCTGGGAGGCGGTAATGGTGTGGATATCCTCGCCGCTTTTAAAGCCGTCAATCATGGCCTGATCCCCGGCCATATGGGCCAGCAGCCGCAGCTCAATCTGGGAGTAATCCGCGTCCACCAGCACCTTTCCGGCGGGTGCGGCGAACATTTTCCGCAATTCCGCCCCCAATTCGGTGCGAACCGGGATATTTTGCAGATTTGGCTCGGTAGAACTGAGCCGCCCCGTGGCGGTGACGGTGTTCTGGAAGGAGGTGTGGATCCGCCCGTCCGGGCCGATCACCTTGCCCAGGCCGTCCACATAGGTGGATTTTAATTTGGTGAGCTGGCGGTACTCCAGAATGCTGTCGATAATGGGGTGCTGGCCTTGCAGCTTTTCCAGCACATCGGCCTTGGTGGAGTAGCCGGTTTTGGTCTTTTTTACCGGAGGGAGACCTAATTTATCAAACAAAATCCCCCCCAGCTGCTGGGTGGAGTTGATGTTAAAGGTGTCCTCTCCGGCCAGGGCGTAGATGGTCTTCTGCACCTGGTCAATCCGCCCGGACAGCATCTCCCCAAACTCTACCAGCGCCCCCCGGTCGATGAGGAAGCCCTCGGTCTCCATCTCCGCCAGCACCTGGCACAGGGGCAGGTCCACTTTTTCATACAGTTCCCACATCCCCAGTTCCCGGAGCCGGGCGGTGAGGGTGTCTTGCAGGGCGTCGATGAGGAGACAGTGGCGCATCATGGCTTCAGCGGGGGGCTCCGGGTCGGACAGGGGGCCGAAGGCTCCCTCCTCCAGGTAGACAGACGCCTTGGGGAACTGCTGGCTGTAGTAGGCCAGGCCCAGCTTGTCCAGCTCATAGCTGCCGTCGCTGGGGGCCAGGAGGTAGGCGGCCACCTCGGTGTCGAAGACGAAGCCGGCGGGGGAAATGCCCTCGGCCAGCAGGGCCCGACACAGGTTTTTTACTCCGTGGGCCGCCTTTTTGATGGCGGGGTCGGAGAAAAGGGTTTGGACGATTCCGTTGTAATTTTCCAGCTTGTCCGCCCGCAGCAGGCTGGCGTTCCAGGAGTCATCGTTCAGGTGGCATTCTACGCACACCGCGTCCAGAGAGGGCAGGGCGACAATGTGGACCGCCTCCTTGGTCCGCCACAGCTCCAGCAGGCTTTGGGCGTGTTCCGGGGTGATGTCCGTCTCCAGGTAGCAGCCCCCCTCCAACACGGCGGGGGCATCCGATTGGACCGCCCGCTCCCCCTGGGGGGCGGTGAGACCGTATTTGTCAATGAGCTTGGAAAATTCCAGGTTCAAAAAGAGCTGATACAGCCGGTTGTTGTCCGGCGCTTGACGCAGATTGGCCTCGGGACTAAAGTCGATGGGCGCGTCGGTGCGTATTGTTGCCAGGTCATAGGACAGGAAAGCGCTCTCCTTCCCTTCGGCCAGCTTCTTTACCAGGCCGGGCTTGGCGGCCACGTTGGGGGCGGAGCAGATGTCGGGCATGTGGTCATACAGGTGGGCAACGGTGTGGTAGAGCTGGATGAGGGACATGGCGGTCTTCTCCCCCACCCCCTTCACCCCGGGGTAGTTGTCAGAGGAGTCCCCCATAAGGGCCTTCAGGTCGATGATGTGGATGGGGTCGAAGCCGTACTCCTCCCGAAAGGCCTCCGGGGTGACATCCCGGGTGGTGGTGCGGCCCATGCGGGTGGACACCAGCTTGACGGTGGTCTGATCCGTCACCAGCTGGAGGGCGTCCTTGTCTCCGGTGACGATGGCCGTCTCCCAGCCGGCGGCCTCGTCCAGCCGGGCGATGGTGCCCAGCAGGTCATCGGCCTCCCAGCCGTCCAGCTCGTACATGGGTACGTTCAGGGCGGACAGTACCTCCTTTAAAAGGGGCATCTGGCTGGCCAGCTCCTCGGGCATCCCCTTGCGGTTGGCCTTGTAGCCCTCGTAGGCCTGGTGCCGGAAGGTGGGGGCGGAGCGGTCGAAGGTGACGCACAGGGCGTCGGGGGCCGTCTCGTCCAGCAGCTTGTTCAGGATGTTCAGAAAGCCGAATATGGCGTTGGTGGGCTGGCCCTCCCGGGTGGTCAGGCTTTGGCTCACCCCGTAGAAGGCCCGGTTGACAATGGAATTGCCATCGATCACCATCAGTTTTTTCATGGCACAGTGTCTCCTCTGACATTTTAATCTCAACGGTTATAGTATACCAGCTTTTTCTCCACCGCACAATACTTCGATCAAAAAGGGAGTGCCTAACACCCATTTTATTCGGAGTAGGGGCCGCCTCCTTGGGCGTCCCGAAGGCGGGGAGGACGTCGTGTTTTGGCGGGCCGCCGGGGGCAGCGGCCCGCGATATTAAAATCTGTGAAAAAGACAGTCCCATAAAAAATGAAAAAAATCCGTTGACAAACCGGCTATGAAACAGTATAATAAGCAAGCGGTCTGTAAATGATCGTGTTTTGCGGCTGTGCTGGAATTGGTAGACTGGCAAGCTTGAGGTGCTTGTGTCCGGATGGGCGTACGGGTTCGACTCCCGTCAGCCGCACCAACCTGTGTCGCCAAAAAAGATGCAGGCGAAAAACACCGCATAAAAATGCGGTGTTTTTCTTATTTTTAATGGAAATCACCATAAACAAACGTTAAAAGTTGAGGCTTGAAATTATTGGAAGCGTTATTTTGAAATAACGTGAAAAAGATGCAAATCGGGCCCTTTCATAAAAGAGATGTTTCGAACTCCCGAGCGTTCCCCACCAACCTCAAAAGAAGAAAACCAGCCGCTTTCAGCCTACCTAGTGGGCCGAGGGCGGCTTTTTTGCTTTCAAATCTGTTCCTATTGACATTATTACCACAGAAAATTCAGGAGGAAAAAACCAATATGGCATACCGAAAAGTATATTTTCGCATCCGTACTGAGTGCTATAGCTCCGGCTGGTCGAGCGATGCCGACAGAGCCGCATTCAAAGAGGAAAGCCGCCGCCTGTTCCAAGAGTTGGGATGGACGGT
>CAJTSQ010000044.1 GCA_910578735.1 uncultured Oscillospiraceae bacterium | reverse complement strand
GTGGAGACCTCCTTCACCAGCTGGGCGCCCATGTTCTCAAAGGGGTCCTCCAGCTCGATCTCCTTGGCGATGGTGACGCCGTCGTTGGTGATGAGGGGAGCGCCGAACTTCTTGTCCAGCACCACGTTCCGGCCCTTGGGGCCCAGGGTGATCTTCACAGTGTCGGCCAGCTGGTTGACACCCTTCTCCAGCGCCTTGCGGGCCTCCTCGCCGTAGCAAATAATTTTAGCCATAACGCATTACCTCCAATATAATTCAGATCAATTGTTTACTCCACAACAGCCAGAATGTCGTTCTGGCGGACGATGGTGACTTCCTCGCCGTCCAGCTTGACCTGGGTGCCGGAATACTTGCTGGTGATGACCTTGTCGCCCACCTTCACGGTCATGACGACCTCCTTGCCGTCCACCGTGCCGCCGGGGCCAACGGCGATCACCTCGGCCACCTCGGGCTTCTCCTTGGCGGCGCCGGTGAGGATGATGCCGCCTTTGGTGGTCTCCTCCGCCTCCACCAGTTTCACAATGACGCGGTCAGCCAGGGGTTTGAGTTTCATAATGGGTTCCTCCTTATATGACTTAATTTTTTGGATCAACAATCTTTCGCTTAGCACTTAATTCTTTTGAGTGCTAAGTACAGTTAAGATAATAACCGCTTTGGGCAAAAAAATCAACCCCCAATTTTAAAAAAACGGGGGTTGATTTGAAAGGATTTACATTTCGTTCACAAACAAACGGTTGGAGTGCTAAAACAAGCGGGTTATTTTGCCTTGGCCTGCGTCAGGAGGTTTTATCGGCGCCGAAGACCTGATACCCCGCCCCGGCGGGATAGAAAAAGTTCACCTTTTTCTCCGACAGCCGGACGGTAAAGGCGGTGTCCTGCATGACCTCCCCGTCCACCACCACGGTGATGGGCTCCCCAGCGGAGAAGGACACCCCCTGACCGTGGTAGTCCAGAATCAGCTCCGGGAACTGCTTATACAGTCCCTTGGCATACCGTCCCACCAGGCGCAGGAAGGTGAACAGGCTCACCTTCCGAACCAGCAGCATATCCAGCACCCCGTCGTCGGGCATAGCCTCCCCCACCGGCATGAAGCCCCCGCCGTAGTACCGGCCGTTGCACACGCACAGCAGGGAGGCGGGCCTGTCCTCCCAGTGGATATCTCCCATATGTACCGACATGGGCCGGGCGATGCCCTTGAAAAAGATGTTTTCCAGCAGGGCCAGCACATAGGCCCCCATGCCGGACACAAACTGCCAGTCCTTATACCGGTAGACGTCGGCGGCAATGCGGGCGTCCACCCCGGCACATACCACGTCGATACCCAGTCGGCCGTTGCAGTCGATCAGGTCGAAGGGCGTCTGAGGCCCCACGGCCAGGGCCTCCAGGTCGTAGAACAGGCTCCGGTAGACGGGACCGAAGATTTTTAAGAAGTCGTTTCCTGTCCCCTTTGGAACGTTGGTAACAGCCGCATGGTCACAGCCCGCCGCGCCGTTTACCACCTCGTTGAGGGTGCCGTCTCCGCCGCAGGCGTAGATACGCACCGGTCCTCCGCTCCGGACCGCCTCCTCGGTAAACCGCCGGGCGTCCCCCTCCTTCTCGGTGTACATCACCTCGTGGGGAACGGACAGCTTGTCCAGCAGGGCCTCCAGCTGGGGGGTGGATTCCCTTTTCCCGGCGGCGGGGTTGATGATGAACAGATGGCGCATGGCGGGCACCTCAACTCTCTATAGATACATAAACAGATCACATTTCAGCATCCCATTGTACAGCTTGCGTTTCTTGCCAGCCTTTTTGCCAAAGGTGCGCTCAAACTCAGTGTGGGAGGACAGCAGGTAGAGCTTCCAGCCCTGGGGGAGCTTGTCCCAGGCCTTTCCGAAGGAGCGGTACAGGTCCTCCGCCTCCTTGCGCTCCATCACCCGCTCGCCGTAGGGGGGATTGGTGACCACCCGGCCATACAGCCCGCCCCAGTGGAAGCGGGTGGCGTCGTCCACGTCAAAGCGGACGATGTCCTCCACCTCGGCCAGCTGGGCGTTGTGCTTCGCCAGAGCCACGGCCTCCGGGTCGATATCGCCGCCCCAGATTTCGTATTCGCCGTCAAACTCACGGTCCTCTGCCTCGTCGGCGGCGGACATCCAGAGCTTCTTGTCCAGCCAGCTCCACCTCTGGGCGGAGAAGGACCGGTTCAGGCCGGGGGCCCGGTTTCTGGCGATGAGGGCGGCCTCGATGGGGATAGTCCCCGACCCGCAGAAGGGGTCGCACAGGGGGTCCTTTCCCCGGTAGCGGGACAGCAGCACCAGCCCGGCGGCCAGGGTCTCCCGCAGGGGAGCGGCCACCCCCTGGGCCCGGTAGCCCCGCTTGTGTAGGCCGGGGCCGGAGGTATCCAGCATCAGCGCCGCCTCATCCCCCATGATGGAGAACTGCACCTGATACAGCGCTCCTGTCTCGGGCAGGGTCTGCAAGCCGTATTTGCTCCCCAGCCGGGCGGCGATGGCCTTTTTCACAATGGACTGGCAGGCGGGCACCGAGCGGAGAGCGGAGTTGAGGCAGTGGCCCTTCACGGGGAACTGGCCGTCTCGGGGGATAAACCGCTCCCAGGGCAGAGCCCGTACCCCCTCAAAGAGGGCGTCGAAGTCCCGGGCAGGAAAGGTCCCCAGAGTGAGCAGCACCCGCTCCCCGGTGCGGATGTTCAGGTTGAGCCGGGGCAGGTCGGCCGCCGACCCGGTACACAGCACCCGGCCATTTTCCGCTTTCACCTGGGGCAGCTCCAGCCGCCGGACCTCGTCGGCGCAGATCCCCTCCAGGCCGAAGAGGGTGGGGATGGTAAATTGCAGTTCTGACATGGGGGATTCCTCGTTTCTCTTTTGTAGGGGCGGACCTTGTCCGCCCGTCTTTCTACGGCTGTAAGGCGGTCAGCCCCGCCTCGCTCAGGTGGTCCTGGGGGGTCTTGCCGGCAAAATCCGGCTGGGTCAGGGAGATGCCCATGGCGAGCAGCTCCCCCGCCCGCTTCGCCGCCCGGCGGGCGTCGGCCTGGAAGTGCCTGTCCCCGCTGTAGTGCCGGTAGAGCAGGGCACAGCAGGACAGCAGGTTCCGGCCCATCTCGTCCCGACTGTCCAGCCCCTTCTCCAGCCCCTTGAGGAAGGCGGTCATGGCTTTCTTGCTGGCGTAGGGCTTGGCGGTAAAGTCGGAAAAGTCCTGCATCAGGAAGTCATACTCCACCGTGTCCAGATAGAAGGGCGGAATCTCAGGCAGGCGGTCGGGATACTTCTCCTGGACAGCGGCCAGGGTCAGGGAGAAGTCCTTCCAGCAGGACATCCAGGGGACGGCGTCCCCCTTCCCCTGGTGCCAGTTCAGCCAGCCGTCCAGGAAGGGCCGCTTACAGGCATGGAGGATACTGGTCCGGGGGGTAAAAATGTCACAGCCGCCCCGGACCAGGATGCTGTCCATCCGGTCATCCATGCTGGGGGTGACGTCCTGGAACTCCACCCCGGGACGGCTCAGCAGATACTCGGCCATCTCGTAATTTTTGTCCTGCACCGCGTAGCGCAGGGCAGTGAAGCCGTAGCGGTCCCGCTGGTTGATATTGCAGCCCAGCTCCACCAGCCTCTGGGCAAACTCGTTCTCAAACCGGAGCAGGTACTCCAGGGAAAAGTCCCGGCACCGGCGGAAAAAGGCCTTCATCAGCTCGTTGCGGCCCTCCTGGGCGTAGAGGCCGCCCTCCTGAGAATCCCAGGACTTCACCGTGGGCCGGACCCGGCCGATGGTCAGCTCCATCAGCGCCGTCCGGCCGTACTCCTCCACCCCGTTCAGGCCGCCGTGGCTGTTGAGAAACTCCACCAGGGCGTCAAAATCCACCTTCAGCAGAACCCTAAACAGCTCTATCCCTGAAAAATTAATCCCTTTTTTGTTGGGCGGCAGACTCATGTTCAGTCCTCCTGTCTTCTGGAAAGCGGGCGTCCACAGGCCGTCCCTTCGAAACTTCCATGGGTGGGTAAAATTCCACGCCGGCCACCCGCTCCAGCCCCACCTGGCGGGCCCGGAGGGCGTACTCGGCCACATCGCCGGTGGTGTAGACAGTCAGCGTGCCGGAGCCGCGGCGGGGATTGCTCAAGCCTTCCCGATCCAAGTAGTTTTTCAGGGAGCGGGCCATCTCCTCTGCCGGGTCGATGAGGGGCAGGCCAGGGTAGAGCCGCCGAATGCTGTCCGACACCAGGGGGTAGTGGGTGCAGCCCAGCACGCAGCAGTCCACCCTGTCCTCCAGCACCATGTGGTCCAGCTCCAGACGCAGGTTCTCCTCCACCCGGGCCATGCCGGCCGGGTCCCCCAAGCTGTGCTCCACCAGCCGGGCCAGGTCAGGACAGCCGCAGCTGAGTACCACCACTTTCCGCGGGCTCAGCGCCAGTATTTTCCGGGGGTAAATCTGGGACTCGTGGGTAAAAACGGTGGAAATCACCCCTATTTTTTCCGCCTCCAGCCGGGCCGCCGCAGCCGCTCCCGCCTGGACGGCGCTGAACACCGGACAGGACAGCCCCTCCTCCCGCCGGTCCAGCACGCAGGAGATGGTGTTGCAGGCCACCAGCAGAGCCTTCACCTCCCGCGCCTCCATAAAGCGGAACATATATCCGGCCAGGGCCGCGATGGTCTCCGCCCGGTGGTTGCCATAGGGGATGTGGGCGCCGTCGCCGAAGTAGAGCAGGTCCTCCCCCGGCAGCAGGCGCTGCACCTGGCGGACCACGCTGAAGCCCCCGATGCCGGAGTCTAAAACCCCGATGGGGGCAGCTGTATGTGACATAGGGTTCCTCCAAAATCAGGAATGCAGGGCGGACACCATCCGCCCCTACAGAATATGTCCCTCCCCCTCCAGTTAGGACACCCTCGTCACCCCTCCGGTGACCATGTCCAGCTGGTAGGCGCCGGTGTCGGTGGTCACCCGCCACACCGGAGTCAGGGCGGTGGGACCGGACAGGGAGGCCGAGGTGACATAGCCCAGCTCAATCCCATCGATCCGGTTGCACACGTCACCCAGGGCGTTTACCCCGTTGAGAAAATCGATCAGGGCAGTGGCCACCGAGATGGTCTGGCGGCCGGGGTCCTCCTGGGGGTGGCCCACCATCTGCCGGCCGGCGGTGATGGAGGCCAGCCCCCCGCCCTGACACACCAGGGTCACCTGCTGGGTAAACAGGGGCCTCCCCTGCCAGGTCTGGCGGAAAACCAGCTCCTCCCCCGCCGACTCCAGAATCACCCCCGCAAAGCCCATCTGATCCATAAGGGCCAGGCAGCCCGCCTCCCGGTCCCCCCCCAGGGGGAAGGACTGCGGGTCCAGCTGGGCGGAAACGGTACCGTCGCTGTGGAACTGGACCGAGCCCTGGTCATTGTAGTAGCGGTACACCTCGCCCCCCCGGGACTCAGCGGTCACCGGCCCCCGGAGCAGGGCGGCGGCGGCCCGCTCCTCCCCCTCCAGGTCCCGCTCCACCGTCTGGGGGGGCAGGTCTATGGCCTGGGGGATGATACCGGCGTCCAGCTCCACCCCCCGGCTGCGCAAAAACAGGATGGCGTCCTCCTGGGCCTGGGCCCGGGTCTGCCCGCCCTGGATGACCTGCCCGGCCAGCAGCGCCAGCAGGCACAGGTTTGTAACCGCCAGGATGGCCAGGATGATATTTTTCAGTTTCGTCCACGGCATATGGCCTAATCCTCCCCGGCGTCTCGGGCCGACCAGCCGGCGGACATGGTGTCCCCGCCGCTGTCGGTGTAGGTGAGTAGCAGCTCCTCCCCACTCAGGCCCTGGGCCAGAAGAGCCGCCGCGCCCTGCCGGGGCGGCAGCACCAGCACGCTGGCGCCGGTGGGAGTGTAGCTGCGCAGATGGATGGAAAACTGAACCACCTGCCCCTCCTCCACCTGGAAGCGGGCAGCGCAGCCGCTGTCCAACAGGACGGGGATCCCGTCCAGGCTGTAGTCAAAGTCGATCTCCCAGCCCTTCTCTGTCTCTGTCACCGCGCTCAGGTAGAGCCGGGCCTCTCCGCACCGGGTTCCCAGGGCGGACAGGGCCAGCCGGCGGCAGGTCTCCACGCTGTCAAACAGCGCGCCGCTGTTCCCCTGGCGCAGGACGGGAAAGAGCCCGCCCCCCGCCCGGCCCTCATACTCATACCGGGCCACCCCCCGGTCGGACAGGCGCACACTGTCGTCCCCGCTGCGGGCCACCTGCTCATCGGTGGAGTAGAAGCTGGTGGAGTTGACCGAAAACCCGATGTCCCGGACCAGGGACTGAAGCGTCCCCTGGGCCCCGACCATGGGGTTGGCGGCGGTGTACACCGCCGGCGAGGGTGCGTTGGGCAGCAGCAGGGTATCCGGGTCCAGCTCCTGATACAGCTCCGACTCAAAGGCAAAAAAGGCCCCGTTGTCCATCAGGCCGGACAGGGCCTCCACCAGAGGGAAGGGGTCGGCCACCTCTGAGCGGCAGCGGAAGTACTTCTCCCCCTCCCGGTAGTACAGATCCACCCCGTCCTCCCCTGCGGACAGGGCCATGCGGCGGACGGCGGCGGTCAGTTCTGTCTTCCCTCCGGACAGCCACCCCACCAGGACGGGCAGGGGAATCTCCCCCTGAAAATCCATATACACCCCCAGGGAGGTGGTCAGCGCCTCCTCCCACTGCCGCCGGGTGATGCGCTCCGGCGCTCCGGCGCTGGACAGGGCCTCCACCAGGGGGCCGGCAATCCGCTGGAACAGCTCCTGGCAGGCCGTCTGGTCGTAGCGGATGCCGCAGCGGGCCCCCTCGGCCCCTTCCGGCGCACCGGACAGCCCGGCTCCGCCGGGCAGGTTGGCCACCATGGCCAGGGGGACGGCTCCATAGTCCCCGCCGCTGCCCTGTCCCTGGCCGGGCGGGAGCTGTCCGCCCTCCTCTTGAAACAGGCCGCGCAGCGGCCCCGCCAGGGGCGTTCGGGCCGCCAGCCACAGGGCTGAGCAGGTGAGCAGGACAATGAGCATGTCCTTCAGCAGCTCCACGGCCCGTTCCTTCCTTTTACCGTCCATAGTCCGGTCCCTCAATGTTCAGCTCCAGCCGGATGGCCAGGCCCGGGCTCTCCTTGCGCAACAGGGTAATTCGTCCCCGGTGGCGCTCCACGATCTCTCTGGCGATTGACAGGCCCAGCCCGGTGCCGCCGGACTGGCGGGAGCGGGCCTTGTCCACCCGGTAGAACCGCTCAAAAATCCGGGGGCGGTCCTCCTCCGGGATGCCGATGCCGTCGTCGTCCACGATCATCCAGACCCGGCCCCGCCGTGTCCCGGCGTAGATGTCGATATGGCCCCCGTCCGGGGTGTATTTGATGGCGTTGGATACGATATTCATCATCACCTGCAACACCCGCTCCCGGTCGGCCAGGATGGCGGGCAGGCCCGGCTCCATGTCCAGGGTAAGGGTGTGGTCGTGCTTCTGGGCCTCCATGTAGACGGCGTTGTAGATGTCCTGCACCGCCTCCTCGAAGGAGAAGCGGGTCAGTTTCAGCTCGTCCCGCTCCGAGTCGAACCGGGACAGGGTGAGCAGGTCCTGGACGATGTGGGTCATGCGGTCGCTCTCGTTGAGGATGACTCCCAGGAACTTCTTCTCCATGTCCGGGGGCATCTCCCCGGCGTTTTCGGTGAGGGTCTCGGCGTAGGAACGGATATTGGTCAGGGGGGTGCGCAGCTCGTGGGACACATTGGCCACAAACTCCCGGCGCATCTCCTCGTTCTTGCGCTGCTCGGTGACATCGTGGAGGACCACCAGGGCGCCGCCCCCCTCCCGGCCCCGGTCAAAGGGGGCCATGAGCAGCTGGAGATAGCGGTCCCGGACCTGCCGCTCCTCCTCCAGGTGGTCGTCGGCGGCCAGCACCTGGTCCAGCGCCGCGCCGCCGGGAAAGAGGTCCTCATAGGTGGTCTCCGGCCCGATGGACTGGCGCAGCATCCGGGCGGCGGCGGGGTTGGAGTGGATGAGACGGCCCTCCCGGGAGAAGGCCACCACCCCGTCGGTCATGTGGAGGAAGAGGGTGTCCAGCTTGTTGCGCTCGTTCTCCACCTGGCGTAAGGTATCCCGCAGCTGGCCGGCCATGTCGTTAAAGGTGTCGGTAAGCACCCCGATCTCGTCCTGAGACACCACCTCGATCTTTCGGGAGAAGTCCCCCTCCGCCACCCGCATGGCCCCTTCAGTAAGCTTCTGGATGGGGGTAACCATAGTCTTGGACAGCAGAAAGGACAGCAGGATGGAGATCACCAGACCAAAGATCAGAGCCTCAACAATAAGGACCAGCATCTGGTCGGTGAGGTCATTGGAGGTGGCCTTGTTGTCCAGAATATAGATGATGTAGCTTTCTTCCCCCCGCCGGATGGGAATGGCCACATCCATGTAGTCCAGCGCCAGGCTGCTCTCGTCCCCGGACTGGCCGGTCTCCAGGCCGGTGGTCAGGGCAAAGGTGAGGTTTTCCGTATAATTCAGCTGGGCCGCAGCCCCGTCCGGGGAGATCAGGCAAACGCCGTTGCTGTCCAGGATATACAGCTTGCGGTTGCGGCCGTCCACCCCCAGCTCGCCGGCGTAGGCATCCAGCACCAGGGAGAGCTGCTGGGCCCCGTTCTCCTCCTCGCTGGCGGGGGTGGTCAGGTCGTGGTAGAGCAGCGGGTCTTGGAACACGTCGGACATCTGGCTGTAAAAGTCCTCCAGATAGAAAGCGGTAACTGAATTGATCAGAAAGGCCCCCACCACAATCATCAGGGACATGATGAGCAGAACCATAATCATGACCAGCTTCATATGCAGGCTGCGGAGCATAGGGGACCTCCTCTCTCTTACGTAGGTGCGCCAAAAGCCTCCTTTTGAAAGGAGGTGCCCCAGTGCGCACACTGGGGCGGAGGATTGTATTTTGGCGAAGCCAAAATGTGCGAAGCAAACGAGGTTTGTGCAAATCTTGGTTTACTTCGTATGTTTTGCTTTGCAAAACGCAATCCTCAGTCAGCCTTCGGCTGACAGCCCCTTTCAAAAGGGGCCTTTTTTCGCCCGCGGGCGGGACGGGGGTTATCGCCGTTCTCTCACGTCGGAGCGGCCCACAAGATAGTCCAGGCTGACGTCGAAGAAGTCGGCGATGGCAATCAGGCCGGGAAATTCCGGGTATCGGGTCGCGTACTCGTAAGCCTGATAGGAGTTTACTGCCAAGCCAAACTGCTCTGCCATTTCACGCTGCTTTAAACCGCGTTCCATCCGGAGCTCTCGAATCCGCTCACAAAATTTTGCCATAAAATTTCCTCCATCCCTTGACATTCACTTAAAGAGAGTGTGTAATAAAAATCACTTTAAGAGTATAAAGGGGGTAAATCAAAAATGCAAGACCTGCTTACCAAATTACTGTGGCAAAACGAGGAGGTTGACGAGGCGGCGGACCGCCTGCGCAAATCCCTGCCCGGATTTGCGCAGACCGAACAGGCCTACGACGCCCTGTCAGAACAAATCCGGGAAATCGCCGGCCCTGAGCTGTACGACCGGTTCTGCAGCCAGCTCATGCGCTACACCGGCTACGAGGTCCGCGCCTATTACGCCCCCTGGGCCTGGGCCTTCGGGGCGAGCTGGTGCGGAATCTGGACATGTAGGGGCGGCCTGTGGCCGCCCCTACGCATGGCCTCCCGAACAATCACTCCCCGAAATAATACCCCATCCCCCGTTTGGTCTTGATAAACACGGGGGAGGCGGGGTCGTCCTCGATTTTCTCCCGCAGACGGCGGACGGCCACATCCACCGCCCGCACATCGCCCACATAGCCCTCGTAGTTCCACACGTGTTCCATCAGGGCCTCCCGGGAGAACACCTTCCCCGGCCGGGCGGCCAGGAAGCGGATCAGGTCGTATTCCCGCTGGGTCAGGTCCAGGGGCGCGCCGTCCTTGAAGATGGTGGCCCGCTCCTCATCCACCGACATCCGGTCACCCAGCGTCTGGCCGGCCGCCGTTTCGGCGGGGGGAGCCGCGGTCATGGACACCCTGCGGATGTTGGCCTTCACCCGGGCCACCAGTTCCCGGTTTTTAAAGGGCTTTGTGATATAGTCGTCCGCCCCAAGCTCCAGCCCTCGGACCTTGTCGTCCTCCTCCTCCCGGGCGGTGAGCATAACGATGGGCACGGCGGACCCCGCCGCCCGGATTTTCCGGCACACGTCAAATCCGCTCATGCCGGGCAGCATCAGATCCAGCAGTACCAGGTCGGGGTTCTGCTCCAGAGCCAGCTGGAGGCCGGTGAGGCCGTCCAGGGCCTCGATGGTGTCATACCCCTCCTTCATTAGGTTGAAGGACAAAATGTCCACAATGCTCTGCTCGTCCTCCACAATCAAAACAGTCTTGCCCATTCAGCGGCCTCCTTTACAGTCCCAGTAAAACCTTTGCCTTCAATGTAGTGGATACGGTTTTGCCGTCGGTGATGGTGCCGTCCATCACCTGGCGCACCAGCTCCTCAAAGGGCATGGTGACAACATCCAGAAATTCGTCCTGATCCAGGTGCTGCCCCTTTTTCGTAAGCCCCCGGGCCAGGTACATGTGCAGGGCCTCGTCACAGAAGCCGGGGGAGGCCAGGGTATAGCCCAGGTAAGTCCACTCCGCCGCCTCCAGGCCGGTTTCTTCGCTCAACTCCCGCTGGGCGCCCAGCAGCCGGTCCTCCTCTGCGCCGTGGTCCAGCTTGCCGGCGGGCAGCTCCAGCAACAGCCGCTGAATGGGATAGCGGTACTGGTTTACCAGGTAGACGGTGTTGTCCTCGTCCAAGGCCAGCACCGCCACCCCGCCGGGGTGGTAGACCACCTCCCGGGCGGCCAGGGTCCCGTCGGGCAGCTGGGCCTGGTCCAGCGTCACCTTGATGATCTTCCCCTCAAAAATTGTCCGGCTGCTTACCATCTTCTCGCTTAGATTCATAGCAGAACCTCCTTGTTTCGGTGCTCAGTTGGAGTTAGTATACCACAAACCGGCAGTCGGGTAAAGAGATATGGACGATTTTGTGGGAAACGCGCAGCCGCACAAAAATGCTCACCAGTCCAGCCGCAGGACCTCCCGGACCCGGACGCCCTGGGCCTGGAGGCCGGCCAGGTAGAGGACCAGGGCGAAAACCAGGGTGGCCAGGCCGGCGGGGACAGGGGCCAGGCCGGAGTCCTTCAGCACCCGGAACAGCAGATTGCCCGTCAGCCCCGCCAGCAGGGCGGCTAGGCCGGGGGCCGTGAGCCACTGGAACGGGCGGACCTTCAGGCCTGTGGCCCGTACAATCTGCCGCAGGCACAGCCCCAGCTCCAGGGCGGTGGACACCACCGCTCCGGCCACGTAGCCCCCCATACCCACCCCGGGCAGGGGGACCAGCGCCAGGGTAAAGATCAGCTGCACCCCGCCCCCCAGCAAAGAAATCGCCGCCACTGACCTCTGCCTCCCCACCCCGTTGAGGGCGGCGCACAGCACGGAGCAGCCGCAGCTCATGGCCATCACGGCGGCCAGGGGGATCAGATATTCCCCCACCCTGTCTTGGTGAAACATGGCCCGGCCCAGGTCGGGGCCCACCACCACCATCAGGGCCATGCAGGGCAGGGTGAGCAGTGACACCGCCGAGATGGCCTGAGACACCAGCCGCCTGGTCTCCCCTGGCCGGTTCAGGGCGCAGGCCCGGGACAGCCGGGGCGCCAGCACCAGGTTCAGTGCCCCCAGGAACACAATCGGCAGGGACAGCATGGGCATGGTCATCCCGCACACCACCCCAAATTGGGAGACGGCGGCGGAGCGGTCCAGGCCCCCCTCCACCAGCTTCTGAGGGATGAGGGCGGAGTTGACCGCCCCCAGCAGGTTGCCCAGCAGGGCGTTGAGCCCCACAGGCAGGGCGATGGAGAGAATCCGCCGCCGGCGGACCCGCCTCCCCCCGGCCCGTGAGCGGGCCCCGGCGGCGGCGGTAGAGGATGAGCAGGGTGCAGGAGGAAAAGATTTCGCAGATCACCATCCCCGCCACAATAAGCCCCACCACCCGCTCCGGGTACTGAGGCAGGAAGATCACCAGCAGGGCAATCACCGCGATGGTGCGGACAAACTGCTCCAGCAGCTCCACAATAGCGGGGGGCCGGACGATGCCGGAGCCGTAGAAGCAGTGTTTGTGGCAGTTCTCCACTCCGGTGAGGGCCACGCAGGGGACCAGCAGAATCAGCCCCAGCTGGGTGCGGGCATCCCCCAGGAGATAGACGGAGATGGCATCGGAGCCCAAAACCACCGCCGTCCCCACAGGGAGCAACAGGAGGAAAAACAGCTTCATGCAGGTGGAAAGGGTCTGGTCGACGGCCCTGCGGTTGCCCAGGGCCAGGTACTGGGAGGTCAGGTTAGACGCCGCTGAGACCAGTCCCACAGCGGTGAGGGACATGATGACCGAGTACACCGGCATGATGAGCTGATACAGCCCCATCACCTCCGCCCCCACCAGCCGGGAGAGCACCACCCGGTAGAAAAAGCCCAGCACCTGGGAGATGGCGCTCAGGGCCGTGAGGAACAGCGCCCCCCCTCCGGCGGACAGCATTTTTTCAGACAAGACAATCCCCCCTCCCGACAATCTATTCGGGAGGGGGTGGGGTTAGGACAGAAACTCCTGCCTCTTGACTATTCCCCTATTGAAACAGCTCATAGACCTGACAGCGAAACACCTTTGCCAGACGCAGAGCGTCCGTTACCATCATCTCTTTTGGAAGTGTCCCTCGCTCCAGTTCCTCCAACATCCACAAGGGGACATTACTGCGGCTTCCCAATTCGGCAAGGGATATGTCTTCTTGCATCCTACGTCTTTGTACATTGCAGATAAAAAGCTTTATATAGTCTTCTTTTTTCACTTTTTAATCGCCTCCATTTTTTTATTATACATGATAAAATTTCTTTTGTTGACTTTTGGCGGAAATTCTGGCATGTAAAATAAAAATGGAGGTAACTAGTCGAAAACTTTCCTTGCCCTTTCCTGAACTATCCGCTATAATGGGGACACCACTTCAAAAATAAGGAGGAATTTTCCTATGTTTGTAACGCTTGAGAAGAAAGGTCCTGTGGGCCTTGTCACCATGAACCGGCCCGAGGCCCTCAACGCCCTGGACAGGCAGGTGCTGGAGGACCTGAACACCGTGCTGGACCAGGTGGAGGCCGACCCTGAAATTCTGGTGGCTGTGGTCACCGGGGCGGGCCGCTCCTTTGTAGCCGGGGCGGACATCGGCCAGATGTCCGGCTTCACCGCCGTGGAGGGCAAGGCCTTCGGCGCCTACGGCAACGGGGTTTTCCTGAAGCTGGAGAACCTGTCCAAGCCCACCATCGCCGCCGTCAACGGCTTTGCCCTGGGGGGCGGCTGCGAACTGTCAATGGCCTGCGACATCCGCCTGGCCAGCGAGAAGGCCAAGTTCGGCCAGCCCGAGGTGGGTCTGGGCATCACCCCCGGCTTCGGCGGCACCCAGCGGCTGGCCCGGATCGTGGGCGTGTCCAACGCCATGGAACTCATCCTCACCGCCAAGACCATCAAGGCGGATGAGGCGGAACGAATCGGCCTGGTCAGCCATGTCTATCCCGCCGAGGAGCTGATGGACAAGGCACTGGAACTGGCTAACGCCATCGCCGCCAACGCCCAGGTGGCAGTGCGGCAGTCCAAGGCGGCCATCCGCCGGGGGATGCAGACCGATATGACTACCGGCGCCGCCTTTGAGGCCGAGGCCTTCGCCCTGTGCTTTTCCACCGAGGACCAGAAGGACGCTATGAAGGCCTTCGTCAACAAGGAGAAGATTACCGCCTTCAAAAACCGCTGATCCGCCCCCTCCTAAATACCAAAATAAAAGTGAGACAGCGCCTGGATACATTTTCCCGGCGCTGTTTTCATATTAATAGGTATACTTTTATAACAGGGGTGGTTCATATGTCTAAAACTCGGGAGCAAGTACGTATCTTCTTTATCGGGCGAAAGTGGTGGACGGCTGCTGCCTGCCTGGTCCTGGCCGCAGCGATGTTCTACGTCGTCAACTATCCCGCCGCCGTGGGGGCCTCCGCCTCCGCCCGCCAGCTGCCCATCTACTGCGTCCAGCGGGACCAAAAGCTGGTCTCCATCAGCTTCGACGCGGCCTGGGGCAACGAGGACACCCAGCAGCTCATCGACATTCTGGGCCAGTACAACGTCCCCGCCACATTCTTTGTGGTGGGCGAGTGGGTGGACAAATACCCCGAGTCGGTGAAGGCCCTCCACGACGCGGGGCACGAGGTTATGAATCACTCCAATACCCACGCCCACTACCCCCAACTATCCGCCGACGAAGTTGTGGCCGACCTGAACGCCTGCAACGATAAAATTGAGGCCGTCACCGGCACGCGCCCCACTCTGGTCCGCCTGCCTTATGGCGACTACGATGACAACTCCATCAACGCAGTGCGTTCCATCGGCATGGAACCCATACAGTGGGATGTGGACTCCCTGGACTGGAAAGACCTGGCCGCCGGGGAGATCGTCCAGCGGGTGACCTCCAAGGTCCAGCCCGGCTCCATTGTCCTGTTCCACAACGCCGCCCTCCACACCCCGGAGGCCCTGCCCACCATCATCCAGACCCTGCTCCAGGAGGGGTACACCTTCGTGCCCATCTCCCAGATCATCCTCACCGGGGAATACTCCATCGACCACACCGGGCGTCAGTGCCCCTCCGGCCAGTAAAAAACCGCTTTCCTTCTCCGCCGTAATTTGGTATAATGGGGCAGATTAGTATTGTGCCAAAGGAGAATCCCGCCATGAAAATTATTGACGCCCATCTCCACATCTTCGCCCCCTCCCCCCACACAGACGCCATGGCCCAGGCGGTGGGGCACCAGAACTCCACCGAACACCTGCGGCAGGTCTATGGGGAGCTGGGCATGGTCCACGGGGTGGTCATGGGCAACCGAAGCCTGGAGCCCTCCTGCCACGACTACCCCGCCGGCCTGTTCCACTACTGCATCGGGCTGGACAGCGTGCTGATGGAGCGGGGGACCAGGCCCGTCCCCGACCTGGCAGACAAGGTGGAGGAAAATTTGAAACGGGAGACCTGCTGCGGGGTCAAGCTGTACCCGGGCTACAACCGCCTGTGGCTGTCCGACCCCGTCTACCAGCCCATCTATGAGCTGGCCGCCCGGTACGGCAAGCCGGTGGCCGTCCACATGGGCCTCACCGCCTTCCCTGGGGCCCATCTGAAATACGCCCACCCCCTCACGCTGGATGAGGTGGCGGCGGACCACAAACACACCCGGTTTGTCATGTGCCATTTCGGCAACCCCTTTTTGGAAAGCGCTGCGGCGGTGGTAGAGAAAAATCCCAATGTGGCCGCTGACCTGTCCGGCCTGCTGGAGGGCCGGGTGGATATCGACAGTTACTTTCAGGAACAGGCGGGCTACGCCTCCCTCCTGACCACCTGGCTCACCGCCATCGGCCAGTGGGACGATATTATGTACGGCACTGACTGGCCTATCGTCAATCTGGAGGAATACATCCGCTTCATTCAGCGGCTGGTGCCGGAGCGACACTGGGAGAAGGTATTTTTCCAAAATGCCAACCGAATATACGGCTTGGGACTGTAAAAAAACTCCCCCGGAACGCTTCCACGTTTCGGGGGAGTGGGTTATTCTTTACCAGATTCTATCTTAATGCGAGGCAATGCGTAATCAAGCATCAAACCGATTACTTCGTTTCGACTATGCCCCGTATTTTTTACAATTTCTTCAATTCCTTGGAGTGTCCGTTCCCGTATTCTGACGGTAATATTGCGGTGACCATCGTCTCCCCTTACTTTGATTGTCAATACATCGTTTTGCATAGGACAGTCACCTCCCAATGAGTAGAGTTTACCCTTGCATATAAAATATATATTATAATGTGAATTTATTTTAATTATAATTTGATTGATATGTAAATATGATTAGAAGACAAAAACGGACCTCTGGAGCACGCAATACTCCAGGGGGTCCGAATCATTTTTTTACCGGCCGGGAGGAGGCCCGGCCGGCATGCGAGGACAAATATGCACAGGCGGTCTTTCGACCAAAGACAGTATACCATAATATCCCAGCATTTACAAGAGAAAATAAAGAGATTATGCAAATAAAATTTTAGATAAGCCCCGTTTATGTTGAAAAAGTAACATATTTTTTAACATCTTATTTAGCATAGCCGCGGTGCCGCATTTATTATAGAATTTAGTCGAATTGAGGTGATATTATGGCTGGAGAAGCGCTGATTGTTACCATAAAGCGTCCTAAGGGAGAGGATGGATACCGGACATTCTCTGTCCGCCTGCGGGAGCCAGTGGTCACTCGGATGGACGACATTTCAAGGGAGACAGGGCGCAGCCGCAACGAGTTGATTGGCCTGTTTTTGGAATACGCGTTGGAACATTACATGCTGGAGGGAGGTGACAGCCATGCATAGTCAGGATCAGAACCACATTCCAACGGGGCTGTATTACGCCGCGCTGGGAAAGACAATTCTGGACTATACGGGCCGTCTGCATCCGGCGGTTCTTCAGCACGCGATGGAGAGCAGGGCCGTCCAGACTCTGGAGGCCATCCGCTGCATTTTGGAAAATGACGCGTTGGACGACCCGGACTGCATCCAGCGGATTGACAGCCTCATCAAACTGTTCTATCAGGAGCTGGATATCAAAATCCGCCGCCACGCGGACCCTGATTGACTGTCCGTCACTTTCCCCAAAAGAAACCCCAGAAAAAAGGCGGCGTTTTGCAAAAAAACGCTGTCTTTTTCTATTGCCTTATGGTATGATGGTCCTCACTGACAATATGGTATGAAAAGGAGCGGCGTAACATTATGATTACTGTCACCGACCTGAGCCTGAACTACAGCGGCACCCCGCTGTTTTCCCATGTGGACCTGCAATTTTTGCGGGGCAACTGCTACGGCATCATCGGCGCCAACGGTGCCGGCAAGTCCACCTTTCTAAAGATCCTCTCCGGTGAGCTGGATTCCACCTCCGGCCAGGTGTCCATCCTGCCCAACGTGCGCATGTCTGTGCTGAAGCAGGACCAGAACGCCTACGATGCCTTCAACGTGATGGACACTGTCATCATGGGCAACCAGCGGCTGTATGACATCGGCAAGGAGAAGGAGGCCCTCTACGCCAAGGAGGAGATGACCGATGAGGACGGACTCTTAGCCTGCCAGCTGGAGGAGGAGTACGCCGAGCTGGGGGGCTGGGAGGCCGAGTCCGATGCCAGCCGCATTCTCCAGGGTCTTGGCATCGGCACCGACTACCACTATAACGACATGGCCACCCTGGACCCCCGCCTGAAGGTGAAGGTCCTGCTGGCCCAGGCGCTGTTCGGCAATCCCGACCTGCTGATGATGGACGAGCCCACCAACAACTTGGACATCGACGCGGTGAATTGGCTGGAGGACTTCCTCCTGGACTTCGAGGGCACCGTCATCGTGGTCAGCCATGACCGGCACTTCCTGAACACCGTCTGCACCCATATCGTGGATATCGACTACGGCAAGATCAAGATGTATGTGGGCAACTACGATTTCTGGTATGAGTCCTCCCAGCTGGTCCAGCAGCTGATTAAGAGCCAGAACAAGCGCAACGAGGAGAAAATCAAGGAATTGCAGGACTTCATCTCCCGCTTCTCCGCCAACAAGTCCAAGAGCAAGCAGGCCACCGCCCGGCGTAAGCTCCTGGACAAGCTCACCGTGGACGAGATGCCCGCCTCCTCCCGCCGCTACCCCTGGGTGGGCTTCTCCCCCGACCGGGAGGTGGGTAAGGATATCCTCTTTGTCACCGATGTCAGCAAGACCATCGACGGGGTGAAGGTGCTGGACAAGGTGAGCTTCATTGTGGGCCACGACGAGAAGATTGCTTTTGTGGGGGACAACGAGAACGCCCACACCGCCCTGTTCAAGATTCTGGCCGGGGAGCTGGAGCCCGATGAGGGCACCGTAAAGTGGGGCCAGACCGCCACCTTCTCCTACTTCCCCAAGGACAACACCCCCTATTTCCAGGAGAACGACGACGATCTGGTCCAGTGGCTGCGCCAGTTCTCCCCCGACCCCCAGGAGCAGTACCTCCGGGGCTTTCTGGGCCGGATGCTCTTTTCCGGGGATGAGGTACACAAGCCGGTAAAGGTGCTGTCCGGTGGCGAAAAGGTGCGGTGCATGCTGTCCCGGATGATGCTGTCCGGGGCCAACGTCCTCATGCTGGACCAGCCCACCAACCACCTGGACCTGGAGTCCATCGCAGCCCTGAACAAGGGGCTGGAGGCCGTCAAGTGCAACGTGCTGGTGGCCTCCCACGACCATCAGCTCATCCAAACGGTGTGCAACCGGGTCTTTGACTTCACTGCCGACGGCAAACTCATCGACCGGAAGATGACCTATGACGAGTACCTGGAGAGCCAGCATATCCAGTAGAGGCGCAATATCTGCTCTTACAAACTCACGCCTTAATTGGGCTGCCACAATCTGTCAAAACCTCCGGTTCGCTGGACCGGAGGTTTTAGCTTTTCCCCCCGTCTACCAAATGTCTACCAAAAAACCCGCCAAGTCCCTGGAGCGCAGGG
>CAJTSQ010000043.1 GCA_910578735.1 uncultured Oscillospiraceae bacterium | reverse complement strand
GTCAAAAACCCTGTATTCATGCGGGTTTGCGCCGTTTTAACGGTCATTCCCACTCAATTGTAGCGGGCGGCTTGCTGGTGATATCGTATACAATCCGGTTGATGCCCCTCACCTCGTTGACGATGCGGGTGGACACCTTATCCAGCAGGTCGTAGGGGATGCGGGCCCAGTCGGCGGTCATAAAGTCGGAGGTGGTCACCGCCCGGAGGGCCAGGGTGTAGTCGTAGGTCCGGCCGTCCCCCATCACCCCCACGGAGCGGGTGTTGGTGAGAACAGCAAAGAACTGATTCAGATTTTTATCCTCCCCCGACCTGGCCATCTCATCCCGGAAGATGAAGTCGGCCAAGCGGAGGGTGTCCGTCTTGTCCTTGGTGATGTCCCCGATGATGCGGATGGCCAGCCCAGGCCCGGGGAAGGGCTGACGGCTCACCAGATACTCGGGCAGGCCCAGCTCCCGGCCCAGCTGGCGGACCTCATCCTTGAACAGCATCCGCAGGGGCTCGATAATCTCCTTGAAGTCCACATGGTCAGGCAGGCCCCCTACGTTGTGGTGGCTCTTGATGACGGCAGCGTCCCCCGCCCCCGATTCAATCACGTCAGGGTAGATGGTGCCCTGGGCCAGAAAGTCCACCTTGCCCACCTTTTTGGCCTCCTCCTCGAAGACCCGGATAAACTCCTCGCCGATCATCTTCCGCTTCCGTTCGGGCTCGTCCACTCCGGCCAGCTTCAGCAGGAAGCGGGCCTCGGCATCCACCCGGACAAAGTTGATATTCCATTGAGAGAAGGCCTCCTCCACCTCGTTTCCCTCATTGAGGCGCATCAGGCCGTGGTCCACAAAGACACAGGTGAGCTGAGGCCCCACTGCCTCGGCCAGCAGCGCGGCAGCCACCGAGGAGTCCACCCCACCGCTGAGGGCCAGCAGCACTTTTCCCGCGCCGATCTTCCGGCGAAGATCGGTAATTGCCCTGTCCTTGTAATTCCCCATGGTCCAGTCTCCCTTGGCCCGGCAGACCGCAAAGAGGAAGCTGCGGATCATGTCCCTCCCGTGCTCCGTATGGTTGACCTCCGGGTGGAACTGGACGCCGTAGAAGCCCCGCACCTCGTCGGCGATGGCCACGTTGGGGCAGGCGTCGGAGCGGGCGGCGAGGGAAAAGCCCTGGGGCACCTGGGCCATGTAGTCCCCGTGGCTCATCCAGGACACCCCGTCCCGGGGCAGGTCCTGGAACAGCTTGCAGGAGGTGTCGTAGTGGGTGAGCGTTTTGCCGTACTCCCGGGCGGAGTCGTTCTGGGCCGGGGTAACCTGTCCCCCCAGCAGGTGGGCCATGAGCTGACAGCCGTAGCAGATGCCCAGGATGGGCACCCCCCAGGTGAAAATGTCCGGGTCCACCTGGGGAGCGCCCTCCAGATAGACGGACTGGGGCCCGCCGGTGAAAATCATTCCAATGGGTGCAAAGGCTTTCAGCTGGGCCAGGGGGGTGGTGTAGGGCTTGACCTCGCAGTATACACCGCACTCCCGGACCCGGCGGGCGATGAGCTGGTTGTACTGCCCGCCAAAGTCGATAATCAGGATTTTTTCCATACTGTCCCTCCGTCTGTTTGTTTTTATATTGTGGGACCCGCCGCCCTCGGCGGGGCATTTATCAACAGGCTCTAAGAGGCCCCGCCCTCCGGGCGGGGCCTGCAGCGGAGGAACGCCGGAGCTTACACCCCGCTGTCGCCGTAGTTGGCCAGTACCCGGGCGGAGGGGTCGTTCACATCGCAGCCCTCCCAGGACTTGTTGGGCATCCAGAAGTCGACGACCATCTCGCTCTGGCCGGGGTAATATTTCTCAAAAATCTCCCGGTAGAGCAGAGACTCCTTGGTAAAGGGCCGGGCGTGGCCGTACTTCTGCCGCCGGGCCTCAAATTCCTCGTCAGTGTACCGGGCTTCGGCGTACTCCTTCAAATCGTCTACCAGGGAGTGGCCTACCGCGTCGGAGAAGGCGGCCTTCTCCCGCCACAGGATACTCTCGGGAAGCCAGTCCCCCTGAAAGGCACGGCGCAGCAGGTACTTGCCCTTGCCGTAGGTGTTCTGCTTCTTTTTCGGGTCGATGGACATGACATATTGTACAAAGTCCAAATCGCCGAAGGGCACCCGGGCCTCCAGGGAGTTCACCGAGATACACCGGTCCGCCCGGAGTACGTCGTACATATGCAGCTCCCGCACCCGCTTGGCTGCCTCCTCCTGGAAGGCCTGGGCGGAGGGGGCGAAGTCGGTATACTTGTAGCCGAACAGCTCGTCAGAAATCTCCCCGGTGAGGAGTACCCGGATATCGGTCTGCTCGTGGATGGCCTTGCAGATGAGGTACATGCCCATGCTGGCTCGGATGGTGGTGATATCGTAGGTGCCCAGCAGCTCCACCACTGTCTCCAGGGAGGACAGCACGTCCTCTTTTGTGATGATGACCTCGGTGTGGTCGCTGCCGATATAATCCGCCGCCTCCCTGGCGTATTTCAGGTCGATAGCGTCGGTATCCATGCCGATGGCAAAGGTTTTGATGGGGGTTCTGCTCTTTTGGGCGGCGATGGCGCACACCAGGGAGGAGTCCAGCCCGCCGGACAGCAGAAAACCCACCCTGGCGTCGGCCACCAGCCGCTTCTCCACCCCGGCCACCAGCTTCTCCCGAATATTTCTGCAACAAATTTCCAATTCATCATAACAGAATCGGTCCACTTTGGCAATATCGTGATAGCAGACAAATTTTCCGTTCTTATAGTAGTGCCCCGGGGGGAAGGACATGATTTTGTCCGTCAGGCCCAGCAGGTTTTTGGGCTCACTGGCGAAGATAACGGTCCCCCGGGCATCGTACCCGTAGTAGAGGGGGCGGATTCCGATGGGGTCCCGGGCGGCAATGAACTCGTCTGTCCGGCCGTCGTAGAGGATGCAGGCAAACTCCGCGTCCAGCATGGCGAACATATCCACCCCATACTCCCGGTACAGGGGGAGCAGGATCTCGCAGTCGGAGCCGCTGTGGAAGGTATAGCCCTTCTCTGTCAGCTCCTGCTTCAGCTTCTCAAAGCCGTACAACTCGCCGTTACACACGGCATAGCTGCCGTCCAGCACGAAGGGCTGCATCCCCTGGGGGGTAAGGCCCATGATGGCCAGACGGTGGAAGCCCAGCAGGCCCTCCCCGGCCTGTACTGTCCGGCTGTCGTCAGGCCCCCGGCTTTTGGTGCGGGCGAAGCCCGCCTGAAGGGCAGCCATATCGGCCACAGGGCCGCAATATCCGATGATGGAACACATGATATCTCCTCCGTTTGTGCGGAATTATTCGCAGGGGCGGGCGGTCATCTTACCCCAAACAGCAGGTCGCCGTAGGTGGGGAAAGGCCAGTATTTCTTGGCGGTAAGGGTCTCGGCCTGGTCGCAGGGCAGGCGCAGCTCGCTCATCTTGGGCAGCACCGTGTCCCGGATGGCGGCGGCCTGGCTGCCGATGTCGCCGGCAGAGGACAGGGCCAGCACCGCCTCCTCCAGCTCCGCCGCTCTGACGGCGATCTGGTCGGTAAGGGCGGACAGCTTTTTTACCAGCTCTGTCTCATAGGCACAGGTGCAGCCGGGGACCAACTCCTGCTTGGCGGCGGCAGTCCTGGCGGTGTCAAGGACAAAGGCCTGGACAGCGGGGAGAATCTCGGTGCGGGCCATGTCTGCCATGGTGTTGGCCTCGATGGTGATTGTCTTGCAGTAGTTCTCCAGGGTGACCTCATACCGGGACTCCAGCTCCGCCTTGGTGAACACCTTGTGGCCGGTGAGCAGAGCCACGTTCTTCTCGTCCAGCAGATGGGGCACGCAGTCGGGGGTAGTGCGGTAGTTCAGCAGGCCACGTTTCCCGGTGGCTTCCCGAATCCAGGCGTCGTCATAGCCGTTGCCGTTGAAGATGATGCGCTTGTGATCCTGGATGGTCTTGCGGATCATGTCCTGGAGGGCGCTTTCAAAATCCTCCGCCCCCTCCAGCCGGTCCGCGTAGACCCGCAGGCTCTCGGCCACGGCGGTGTTGATCATGATATTGGCACAGGCGATGGAGTCGGCGGAGCCCACCATGCGAAACTCAAACTTGTTGCCGGTGAAGGCAAAGGGGGAGGTGCGGTTGCGGTCGGTGGTGTCCCGGCGGAACCGGGGCAGCACGTCCACCCCCAGCCGGACCTTGCCGGTGTCGATGCTGGTGTAGGGGGCGTCATACTCGATGCAGCCCAGGATGGCGGCCAGCTCATCCCCCAGGAAGATGGACACCACGGCGGGGGGCGCCTCGTTGGCCCCCAGACGGTGGTCGTTTCCGGCGGTGGCCACCGAGATACGCAGCAGGTCCTGATAGTCGTCCACCGCCTTGATGACGGCGCACAGGAACAGCAAAAACTGGGCGTTCTCATAGGGGGTCTCGCCGGGGGAGAGGAGGTTCACACCGGTGTCGGTGGAGATGGACCAGTTGTTGTGCTTGCCTGAGCCGTTCACCCCCACAAAGGGCTTCTCGTGGAGCAGGCAGACCAGATTGTGCCGGGCGGCCACCTTCTGCATGATCTCCATGGTGAGCTGGTTGTGGTCGGTGGCGATGTTGGTGGTGGAGTAGATGGGGGCCAGCTCATGCTGGGCGGGGGCCACCTCGTTGTGCTGGGTCTTGGCCAGGATGCCCAGCTTCCACAGCTCGTCATTCAAATCGGCCATGTAGGCGGCCACCCGGGGCTTGATGGTGCCGAAGTAGTGGTCGTCCATCTCCTGGCCCTTGGGGGGCTTGGCCCCGAAGAGGGTCCGGCCGGTGAAGCGCAGGTCCCGGCGCCTGGTCCACATGTCCGCGTCCACCAGGAAGTACTCCTGCTCCGGACCCACGGCGGTATTGACATGCTTGACCTCGGTGTTCCCAAACAGCCGCAGGATGCGCAGCGCCTGGCGGTTCAGCGCCTCCATAGAGCGCAGCAGGGGGGTCTTCTTATCCAGGGCCTCCCCGTTGTAGCCGCAGAAGGCAGTGGGGATGCACAAGGTCTTATCCTTAATGAAGGCGTAGGAGGTGGGATCCCAGGCGGTGTAGCCTCTGGCCTCGAAGGTGGCCCGCAGCCCGCCGGAGGGGAAGGAGGAGGCGTCGGGTTCCCCCTGGATGAGCTCCTTGCCGGAGAACTCCATTATGACACCCCCATCAGGGGAGGGAGAGATGAAGCTGTCGTGCTTCTCGGCGGTGACGCCGGTGAGGGGCTGGAACCAGTGGGTAAAGTGGGTGGCCCCGCGGGCCGCCGCCCAATCTTTCATGGCCTCCGCCACGGCGTTGGCCACCCCGATATTCAGCTTGGCCCCCTCGTCGATGGTCCGTCTCAGGGACCGGTATACTTCAGCGGACAGATTGGCCTTCATCGCCCGATCATCAAACACCAAACTTCCGAAATACTCCGGTATTGCTGCCATTTTTTTCACCCTTTCCGCGATAATACGCACAAAAAGAGGCAAAGACGCCTTTCAGGTATAAACCTAAAAGACGCCTTTGCCTTTATGGGCGAATTATACGCTTCGGTCCGGCGTTTGTCAAGCATTTTTTTCGCAGTGGAAAATTCAGTGTTTCCGTGGTATAATACCGGGGAAATTGTAAAACGGAAAGCGGGAGAAGTCATGAAATATACCAAAGAAGAGGTCATCCAGTACGTCCGGGAGGCGGAGGTGGCCTTCATCCACCTGGCCTTCTGCGACGTGTTCGGCCGGCAGAAGAACATCTCCATCGTCCCCTCGGAGCTGCCCCGGGCCTTTGAGTACGGAATTGCCTTCGACGCCTCCGCCATCGCCGGCTTCGGAGACGAGGCCCGGTCCGACCTGCTCCTCCGCCCTGACCCGGAGACCCTGATGCTCCTGCCCTGGCGGCCGGAGCACGGCCAGGTGGTGCGTATGTTCTGCTCGGTGGTCTACCCCGACGGTGCCCCCTTCGAGTGTGACACCCGCACCCTCCTGCGCAATACCGTGACCCAGGCCCGGGAAAAGAGGTACTCCTTCCTCTTCGGCGCGGAGCAGGAGTTCTACCTGTTCAAGCTGGACGAAAACGGCGAGCCTACTAAAATTCCCTATGACAGGGCGGGCTACATGGACATCGCCCCCGATGACAAGGGGGAGAACATCCGCCGGGAGATTTGCCTCACCCTGGCCCGGATGGGCATCTCCCCCGAGTGCTCCCACCACGAGGAGGGTCCGGGCCAGAATGAGATCGACTTCCGCTACTCCGACCCCCTCACCGCAGCGGACAACGTGATGACCTTTCAGGCCATTGTGAAGTTTATCGCCCAGCGCAACGGGCTGTATGCCGACTTCTCCCCCAAGCCCCTGGAGGGGGCGCCGGGCAGCGGCTTCCACATCAACATGTCCGTCCAGGGGGCGGACGGCAAGGACCATCTGCTCCAGATGGTGGCGGGCGTGCTGGACCGGGTGGCCGATATGACGGTATTCCTCAACCCGGCGGAGGAGTCCTACGCCCGCTTCGGCGGCCACAAGGCCCCCAGATATATCACCTGGTCCCAGGAAAACCGCTCCCAGCTGGTGCGCATCCCCGCCGCCGTGGGAGAATACCGCCGGGCGGAGCTGCGCTCCCCTGACCCCGCCGCCAACCCCTACCTGGCCTTTGCCCTGATGATTCAGGCGGGGCTGCGGGGCATTGAGAAAGGGCTGAAGCTGCCCCCCGCTGCCGACCTGAACCTCTATCAGGCCGGGCCTCAGACCCTGGCGCAGTTTACAACCCTGCCCCAGAGCCGGGAGGCGGCCGTCCGGGCGGCAAAGTTCAGCCAGTTCATCGCGCAGGCCATTCCGGAGGCGGTGGCGGTGGAGTACTTGAAAGGATAACAGCAATTTTGGGAGAGAGGAGAGGATGCCGGTGAGCCTGCAAGAGCGGGTATACAGTGTGTTGATTGTGTCGGCCTCTGAGAAGTTTCAAAGCGCGCTCCTCCCCCTCCTGCCTGAGTTCTCCTACTCTCCCGTCATAACCGCCGCCAGCGTGGGAGAGGCGGAGCGGGACAGGAACCAGCGGGAGTTTGACTTCATCTTTATCAATTCCCCCCTGCCCGATGACGCCGGCATCCGCTTCGCCATCGACTGCTGCCGGGCCGGGGGGGCGGTGGCGCTGCTTTTCACGGCGGCGGCGCTGTATGACCAGGTCCGGGCCCAGGTGGAGGCCCGCGGGGTATATGTCCTGCCCAAGCCTGTCCCCCGGGGGGCAATGCTCCGGGCGCTGAACTGGATGGCGGCCACCCGGGAGCGGCTGCGGAGCTATGAGAAGAAGGTCCAGCCCATTGAGGAGAAAATGGAGGAGATTCGTCTGGTCAACCGGGCCAAGTGGCTGCTCATCAGTGAGCTGAACATGTCCGAACCCGACGCCCACCGCTATATAACCCGCCAGGCCATGGACCGCTGCGTCTCCAAGCAGGCGGTGGCGCAGGAGGTGATCCGGCTGTACTCCTGACTCCGGTCCCCCTGGGACCGTCCACGCATGAAAGGCGGAATTATTATGAACTGGCTTGATCTGTGCGTATGCCTGCTGCTCTATTCCTTCCTGGGGTGGTGCGGGGAGGTGCTGTATTACGCGGTGGCGAAGCGCCGGTTTTATAACCGGGGCTTTCTCACCATGCCCTTTCTGCTGTCCTACGGGGCGGCCTTCGATCTGATGATTTTAACCCTCCCCGCCCTGTCCGGGCGGTATGCAGCGCAGTTTCTGTTCACTGCCGCTGCTGTCTCGGTGTCTGAGAGCTTTGCCGACTACTTTAACCGCCGGCTGGGTCCCAAAATCGACTGGGGCGGGGCGCGCAGCCGGGCGCTGGGTGGAAGCTGGGCGGGGCTGGTCTCCTCTGCAGCGGTGGCGGCAGCCTGCTATATGGCCTATCTGGTCATCCACCCGCTGCTGCTTGGCCTGATGACGCTGGTTCCGGCGCCGTTGAAGCGGATCACCGTATTGGTGCTGTTTTTCCTGATGGCGGCGGACTTCGTGGGGGTACTGTATACTCTGCGCACCGGGGGCGCTCGGGCCTACGCCGCGCGGGAGGCGGGGAGCGCCGAGGGACGACTGGCCAGCCGGCTCACCCAGGCGGTGTGGGATCGATTGCAAAAGGCATACCCCGGTATCCGGGGGATGACCCTGGAGGAGCAGGAGGTCTACACCTTTGCCCAGGGCATCTGCCTGGACAAGCTGGTTTGGGTCTTTCTTACCTCCGCCCTGCTGGGAGACATCATTGAGACCTTATGGTGCGGACTGGTGAACGGTCACTGGATGAACCGCTCCAGCGTGCTCTACGGCCCGTTTAGCTTTGTCTGGGGGCTGGGGGCGGTGGTACTCACGGTCACCCTCCAGCGGCTGGCCCACCGGGACTCCTTCTTTGTCTTCGCTGCCGGCTTTTTCATCGGCGGTGCTTATGAGTACCTGTGCAGCGTATTCACCGAGCTGGTCTTCGGCACCGTCTTCTGGGACTACAGCCACATGCCCCTGAATATCGGCGGGCGGACCAACCTGCTCTTCTGCTTTTTCTGGGGGCTGCTGGCGGTGGTGTGGATCAAGATACTCTATCCCCTGATGTCCCGGGCCATCGAGTCTATCCCGGCCCTGCCGGGGAAACTGCTCACCTGGCTGGTGGTGGCGCTGATGGTGTGCAACGGTTTGGTCACCAGCGCCGCCATGCTCCGGTATGACTCCCGGGCCCTCCGGCCAGAGCCGGACAGCGCCTTTGAAGAATTTTTAGACCGGCAGTACCCCGATGGCTTTATGGAATACCGCTGGCCCAACATGATCGTGACAGGCGGCTGAATTAAAATTTCCGGCGGTCTGAGCGGTGGGGTGCATTTGAACGGAAGGGCAAAGAAATCCGGTTTATGGGGATTCAATCCGTATTCGGGGGGATTTGCAGATCAAGGGGATTTGCAGATCAAAGGGTTGACTTTTCCTTTCCCCGCTGGTATAGTGTAAAAAAAGAATATGTTACCGCCGGGTAACCTGGTTTAACGTCTTTGCCGCTCCGTAGGCCGTAGAAGGAGCGGGCAGAGGCGTTTCATTTTTTCTTGGGAGGAATGAACCATGTATGAGGGAACATCCCGGACCCTGTTTTTCCGCTTTGCCGTTCCACAGATGATCGGGCTGCTGTTTAACTCGGTCTACACCATTGTGGACGGGATATTCATCGGCAACCGCCTGGGCCGGGAGGCCATGGCTGCCGCCGCGGTGGCGGTGCCGCTGATTGAGATCCTCATTTCGGTGGCCATCGCGACGGGGGCGGGGGCAGGGGTACTCATCGCCGCCCGCCTAGGCGCCGGGCAGGCCCAGCAGGCCAGGCATATCTTTTGCACCGCCTCCGCTGTGCTGGGGGCGGCAGGCCTGTTGACGGCCTGTCTCGGCAACCTCTTTCTGGCCCCACTGGCCCGGCTGCTGGGGGCCACGCCGGACATCCTGGACCAGGCCATGGCCTACCTGTGGTTTATCGTCACCTTTGCCCCCTTCCAGCTGTTCAGCTTTCTGCTGGGGGGCATGGCCCGCAACGACGGCCGGCCCAAGCTGGCCATGATGGCTCTGATCCTGGGGGCGGGCTCCAATGTCCTGCTGGACTACATGTTTATGTATCCCCTGAACCTGGGCATCCGGGGGGCGGCCCTGGCCACCGCACTGGGCCCAATCTTCAGCGTCATAATCCTTCTGCCCCACTTTCTCCGAAAAAAGGGGGACCTCTTTTTTGCGCGATTCCCCCTCTCCCTGAACCTTACGGGCCGGATTCTTATCTGCGGATTCCCCTCCTTTGTCATGGAGTTCTCCATCGGGATGGTGACCTTCCTCTACAATTTCGCTATCGTCCGATATGGGTACGGGGAGCTGGGCCTGGCCGCCTACCTGGTGATCGGCTATATGATGCTCATCGTGCTGACCCTGTTCCTGGGGCTGGCGGAGGGACTTCAGCCGGCGTTCAGCCACTTTATGGCGGTTGGGGCGCAGGCGCGGAGCCAGGCCCTGCTGCGGTTTTCCATCCGGGTGTTCCTGGGGCTGGGCCTGGTGTGCTACGGGGGGATCGTCCTGCTGGGGCGGGGCTTTTATACCATCTTTTCCCCGGGGGACCTGGAACTGGTGGCCTTCACCTGCGGGAAGAGCCCGCTGTACTTCTGCGGGTTCTTCCTGGCCGGCTTCAATATTTTGATGGTGTCCTACTGGCAGTCCAGCCAGTTCACCGAGCGGGCTCTGGCGCTGGCTCTGCTGCGGAGCGTGGTGTTCCCCCCGCTGCTCATCGCGGCCCTGCCCCTGCTCCTGAACCGGGAGATCATGTGGGGCTGTCAGTCCTTCGGGGAGATACTGGCCGCGTTCTGCGCCCTGGGTCTGCTGTTAAAAAAACGGGGACGGCCACAGGCCGTCCCTACAGGGGATGATCCGGGTTTGGGAAGGAGACAGTAAGATACAGCCGCTCCTCCCGGTACTCCGCCTGAATGGTACCGCCCAGGCGCTCGGTGAGCAGCCGGGCGATGGACAGCCCCAGACCGGTGGAGCCCTGGCCGGTCTCCACGGTGTAAAACCGATCAAACAGCTTCCCGGCGGACACCGGGTCCAGTCCGCGGGCGGAGTTGAAGAACGCCACCGTGCCCCGGCTGTCCAGGGCGGCGGAAAAGTCGCCGTCGCTGTATTTCAGGGCGTTGCTGATGATGTTGCCGAAGATGCGGCTGACGGCGGAGGAGTCCAGAACACGGACCACTGGGGTGTTGGGCAGAGAGATGTTCGGGGTGATCCCCCGCTGGGTCATGGCGGCGTAGAAGGACACCAGGCTCTCCTCCAAACAACGGCGCAGGTCCACCGGTTCCAGCTTCAGCTCCGGCAGGTCGGCGGCCAGGGAGTAGCGGAACAGCTCCTCGGTGAGCCTGGTCATGGCCTCCATCCGGTTCTGAATGCTGTCCAGATAGCGCCGGGTGTTTTCGGGCTGTTCCTCCCGCTCCAGCAGGTCCAGGTAGCCCTGAATGGCGGTAAGGGGGGTGCGCAGGTCGTGGGAGATGTTGGTAATGGCGTTTTTCAGCTCGGTGTCCCCCTGCTGGAACCGCTGGCGCTGGCGGCGCAGCTCCTTGAGGTGGATGTTCAGCTCCGCCGCCAGCCTTCGGGCGTGGGCGTCCCGGGTGGAGAGGAAAATGGGGCTGTTGGTGTCCTGGGTCAGCCGCTCCCCCAGCTGCCGGGCAATCTCGTCCAGGCTGCGCCGGAGCAGCCAGAACTTGACCAGCAGGACCAGCACCGCCAGTGTCAAAGCGCCGCAGATCAGCCAGGGGAGCATGGTTGTCACCTCATTTCAGGTCCTTCCGCCGGAACAGGGCCAGCCCGGCGGCGGTGGTTACGGCGAATACGCCCATGGAGCACAGGGCCATCTGGACGGGGCGGGTGACGGTGCCGTCGGAGTATTGTACCGCCTGCCCCACCGGGTTCAGGTCCAGCAGGAGTTCATAGATTTTTCGCTCGTCCGGCTGGAGATAGCAGGGATTGCGTACCATCTCCGACACCATCTCTCCGTCCACCAGCTGAAGGGACGGGTAAAACTCCGGGGCATCCAGCACCTGATAGACCGTTATCGCAGCGCCGAAAATGGCCAGGAACAGCAGCATACAGCACACCGCCGAGGCGGCCTTGCGGCTGAAATTCATGATGACCAGGGTGAATATGGCGCACCAGGCCGCCGCCATGAGCAGGGAGAGGATCAGGCTGGTCAGCAGCGGGCCGGGGGCCTTGGGCCCACCCAGCAGGGGGACGCCCACCGCCAGGGTACACAGAATATACCCGCCGCAGAAGATGAGGGCAACGAACACGGCGGTGATCAGATTGGCCAGGTAGACGGACAGCCGGGGGTGGCCGGCGGCCAGCTTGTTGCGGATGGTCCCGTCGCTGTACTCCGAACCGAAGAACAGGGGGAGGAATACAGACAGCACCAGGCCGATGAGCATGGCGTAGACAAAGAAGATAGCGTCCAGGGGGAAGTTTCGCTGGTATTCCAGATAGGTCTGGAGGGGCTGCCAGGCCCCGGCGGCGGCGCACAGCAGCAGGGTCACCCAGAACAGGATGCTCTTTCTCAGGCGGAACAGGTTGGCGGACAGCAGGTTAGTCACGAGGACCACCTCCCACCAGGTTGATAAAGTAGCTCTCCAAACTCTCGTCCCGCTCCTGGGCGGAGAGGAGCTGACAGCCCTCCTTGTCCAGCGCGGCGGAGAGCTGGGAGATCACCGGCTGGGCAAAAATGTCGGCTTTGCCCTCGGTGAGAATCTTGTACTCCAGCCCCATGCCGTCCAGCACCCGGGCCAGGACGCGGGTGTCGGTGACCTCCACCCGCAGGCACTTCCGGCAGGCGGCCTCCAGCTCCTGGGCGCTGATCTCCTTCACCATCCGGCCGCCGTCGATGAAGCCGTAGTGGGTGGCCAGCCGGCTCAGCTCGTCCAGAATGTGGCTGGAGATGAGGACGGTAATCTGCCGCTCCCGGTTCAGCTTGAGGATCAGCTCCCGGGTCTCGATGATGCCCTGGGGGTCCAGGCCGTTGATCGGCTCGTCCAGCACCAGAAGGTCCGGGTCCCCGGCCAGGGCGATGGCGATGCCCAGCCGCTGGCGCATGCCCAGGGAAAAGTTCCGGGCCTTCTTTTTGCCGGTGTCCGCCAGCCCCACCAGCTCCAGCAGCTCGTTTACCCCCTCGTCCGAGGGGACACCCAGCACCCGGTACTGCTCCTTGATGTTGTCGGCGGCGGACAGGTCCAGGTAGATGGATGGGGTCTCTACCACAGCCCCCATGCGCCGGCGGGCCTTGTGGATTTCTTTGGATGCGCTGTCCAGTCCAAACAGGGTGCAGCCCCCCGAGGTGGGGGCCTGCAAGCCGCAGATCAGGCGGATGAGGGTGGTCTTGCCCGCCCCGTTGCGCCCCACCAGACCGTAGACGGACCCCCTGGGCACGTGCATGTTGAGGCCGCTCAGCGCGTGAAAGCCCTTGTAGGATTTCCACAGACCGTCAGCGGTGAGAATATAGTCCATAGAGAAAACCTCCTTTTCTTGAGTGGCCCCAGTCTACCCGGAAAGGGTAAAGAGAGCGGATAAGAAAAGGGTTAAGAATTGGGAAAGATTCAAATATTCAGCTTAAAGCCGATCCCCCACACCGACTCAATGTGGTCCTGTCCGGTGGCGTCCCGCAGCTTTTTTCGCAGGTTGCTGATGTGGATCTTCAGCGAACTCTCGGTGCAGTCGGGAGTGTCGGCGGAGATGCGGTCCAGGATCACCGACTTTGCCATAGCCTGGCCGGGATTTTGGAGAAACAGCTTCAAAATGGCGTATTCTGTCTTGGTGAGATGGACGGGCAGGCCGTTGGCGGTGACAGCCCGGGCGGTCTGGTCCATGTGCAGGGGCCCCGCCTCCAGCGCCGGGGGCAGAGCGGAGGCCGCGCTCTCCCGCAGGCGGACGGCCACCCGGGCCAGCAGCTCCCGGCTGTCGAAGGGCTTTTCCAGATAGTCCACCGCCCCTTTGAGAAGCAGGCTTACTCTGTTCTCCACCCCCACCTTGGCGCTGACCACCATCACCGGAATCCCCTCAATCTTCGCCAGCACCTCCTCCCCGGACAGGCCGGGGAGCATCAGGTCCAGCAGTACCAGGTCGGGCCGCTGCCGCTCCAGCAGCAGCACCGCCTCCGTCCCGGAGTAGGCCCGCACAACGGCGTAGCCCTCCCGCTGGAGCAGCTCCTCCAGAACATTGCCGATGTGGATGTCGTCGTCGATGACCGCAATGGTTTTCATAGCGCACCTCCCGCCTGGATTTATGTTTCCCATTATACTCCAGATTTTTCGTCAAAACAAGGGCGCCGCTCTTGCGAAGAATTCATTTTGACGGTATAATATGCCCATCAAAAGACAGGAGGACGAACCATGTTCAACTTTACCTATTATACCCCCACCCAGGTAGTTTTCGGACGGGACGCTGAGGAACAGACCGGCGCTCTGGTGAAAGCTCAGGGCTGTAAAAAAGTACTCATCCATTACGGCGGCGGCAGCGTGGTCCGCTCCGGGCTGCTGGACCGGGTGAAGGCGGCGCTGGACCGGGAGGGCGTGGCCTATGTGGAGCTGGGCGGCGTGGTGCCCAACCCCCGGCTGTCTCTGGTGTATCAGGGCATCGAGCTGTGCAAAAAAGAGGGCGTAGACTTTATCCTGGCTGTGGGCGGCGGCAGCGTCATCGACTCCTCCAAGGCCATCGCCTACGGCCTGGCCGAGGACGCCGACGTGTGGGAGCTCTACGACCACTCCCGCCAGGCCAAGGCCTGCCTGCCTGTGGGCACGGTGCTTACTATCGCCGCCGCGGGCAGCGAGATGAGCAACAGCAGCGTGATTACCAAGGACGAGGGCGGCGTAAAGCGGGGCTACAACAACGACATCTGCCGGCCCAAATTTGCCGTTATGAACCCTGCGCTCACCGCCACCCTGCCCCCCTACCAGACGGCCAGCGGCTGCGTGGATATTCTGATGCACACCATGGAGCGGTACTTCACCCCCAACGGTACCATGGAACTCACCGACAGCCTGGCTGAGGGGCTGATGCGCGCGGTGATGGCCAACGCGAAAATCCTCCACGCTGACCCCAAAAACTACGAGGCCCGGGCGGAGATCATGTGGGCCAGCAGCCTGTCCCACAACGGCCTCACCGGCTGCGGCAGCGACGGCGGCGACTGGGCCTCCCACGGCCTGGAGCACGAGATGGGCGGCATGTTCGACGTGACCCACGGCGCCGGGCTGGCGGCGGTCTGGGGCAGCTGGGCCCGCTATGTCTACAAGGACTGCCTGGACCGGTTTGTCAAGTTCGCCGTCAGGGTTATGGAAGTGGAGAATACCGGCGCCCCCGAGGAGGTGGCCCTGAAGGGCATCGAGGCCATGGAGGATTTCTACCGCTCTATCGACATGCCCACCTGCTTCTCTGAGCTGGGCATCTCCCCCACCCAGGAGCAGCTGGAGACCATGGCCAAAATGTGCATTGTGGCCGGCGGCGGGAAGAAGGGCGCGGCCAAGGTTCTGTATGAGGCAGACTGCCTGCGCATCTACGAGCTGGCCAACCACTAAGCTGATATGGGCCCTCCGGCTTTGCCGGAGGGCCCATACGGGAATAGGAGAGAAAATCATGTTTCAGGCGGTATGCTTCGATTTTGACTACACTCTGGCCGACTGCACGGACTCTATCGTGGCCGGGTTCGTCCACGGCCTGACCGGTCTGGGCTGGCCCGCTCCCAGCCGGGAAGCGGTGCGGAAGACGGTGGGGTTTCTGCTGGAGGACGCTTACTCTATGCTCACGGGGGACCTCGACCCGGAACGCCGGGCCAGATTCCGGGCGCTGTTCTCTGAGGTGGCGCTGGAACGCCAGCGGAAGGAGACCGTCTTTTTCCCCGGGGCCCCGGAACTGCTCCACAAGCTGCATGGCGAGGGATGTCAGGTGGCCATTGTCAGCACCAAGCGGGGGGATACCATTGAGATCATCCTGGAGCGGCTGGGCGCGGCAGACGCGGTGGATTTGGTGATCGGCAGCGCCGACGTCAAGCGCCACAAGCCCGACCCCGAGGGACTGCTGGCCGCTATGGACCGGCTGGGCGTGCAGCCGAAGGACACCCTGTTCTGCGGCGACACCGTGCTGGACGCCGGGGCGGCCAAAAACGCAGGGACCCACTTCGCCGCCGTCCTCAACGGCACCACCCCCGGAGAGGCCTTTGACCGATTCCATCCTGACCACATCTCCCCCGACCTGTGGGACCTGGCCCGGTGGCTGGGGATGTGAGCCCTATTCGCCGGACTCCTTTAGCTCCATGTGGTCCAGCGCGTATTGCAGCGCCATGCCAATCAGCTCGTTTCTGGAACGGTTGGTTTTTGCAGACAGTTCGTTGTACTTTTCCTGTAGCGTCCGGTCGATGCGGATGGTCATGGTGATGGTTCGGTCCTCTTTCGGAGTTATAATGAATTTTTCCATAATGCCTCACTTCAAAAAATGTTTAAATACATTATAGTGTGCCGGAACACATTTAATCCATGACACAAAAATGCATTGAATTTTCAATGCATTTTTTAATTGACATCTGTACTGACTGGTGATAAAATAAAGAGGCATGAAAAATCTTTCTCTTGACTTGCATGAAAGCGGTGCTACAATGAGAGAGAGTTCCGAAAAGAAGGGAGTATTACAAATGAAACGACTGCTTGTGTTGCTGCTGGCTCTGAGCCTGCTGGGGACTGCCCCTGTTTTGGCCGCAGAGGCCGATCCGGCCGCCCAGCTCCCCGCCTGGTCCTACAGCGAAATCGCCGACGGCTACGCTATGGGGCTGTTCGGCGATGAGATCTACACCGACTTCGCCAAAGTGATTACCCAGGAGCAGCTGGACAAGATGACCCAGGTGGCCGCCGGCAAGCTGGCCCTGCTGGGGGTGGAGCAGCGCTCCGGCGCCGGCTCCTTCGTGCTTGACACCACCCGGGGCGGCGTGCTCAACGCCCTGTATATGGAAGCCCTCCCCTATGCCTTCGCAGGTATCGATGCCGGACCGGTGGAGTTCCTGTCCTCCCTGGGTGTAGTCCATGGTGACAGCACCGGTTTGGCGCTGGACCGCCCCTGCACCCTGCTGGAGGCCGCCTGCTTTGCCAACCGGATGATCCTGGCCCTGTACGACCAGCAGAACGCCGGCTCCCTGGGCCTGCTCTGGAAGGCGGAGGGCAACGGCAATACCCTGTATCTGCTGGGCTCCATCCACACCGACCGGGGCAACCTCTACCCCTTCCACAAGCAGCTGCGGGACATCATCACCGGCGTGGAACTGGCCGCCTTTGAGCTGGACTTCAACAGCCAGGAGGGCATCGACGAGTTCACCGCCATGCAGATGTATTCCGACGGCACCACCCTGAAGGACCACATCGACCCGGAGCTCTACCAGGAGGTGGTGAAGGCCCTGACCTCTTTGGGCACGCCTGAGGAGCAGATCGCCAGCTACAAGCCCTGGGCGCTGGCCAACACCTTTACCGCCCTGTCTATGGCCGACGACACCTCCAGCGAAAACGCTATGGCGCTCGACCTGTATGTCAGCGCCAAGGCCAGCAACCTGGGCATCCAGGTGGAGGGCATCGAGACCTACGCCTTCCAGGGCAAGATCTTTGACGACCTGTCTGACGAGTACCAGGAGAACTACCTGGCCATGACCCTGAGCATGTATCTGGGGATGGACGCCGCCGAGGGTCTGAGCGAGGAGGAAAAAGCGGCGTATGAGGCCGCCCTGAAGGAGCAGGACGAGGCGGTGAGCCGCTGGATGGAGCAGTGGAAGACCCGGGACACCGAGTCCTTCGCCAACGACTACCCCAAGGATGTTATCCAGTCCAACACCACCGACGAGCTCAACTCCAAGCTCTTTGAGGGCCGCGACCCCAACATGATCGCCTGGGCGGACCGCTACCTGAAGCAGTCCGGTTCCCACACCGGCCTGATGACGGTGGGCGCGGGCCACATGATCGGCAAGACCGGCGTGGTCCAGGGGCTGAAGGACCTGGGCTACACTGTGGAGGTTGTCCCAGTTCCCTGATTCGCATAGAAGAATCCCGATCCGTTTGGACCGGGATTCTTTACGTTTATTCTGCGGAAATCATGAAGTAGTACACCGGCTGGCCCCCGGCCAGGAGGGTGATCTCGGCATTGGGACAGGCGGCGGCGAAGATTTTCTCTGCCTGCTGGGCCTGCTCCTCGGTGACGTCCTCGCCATAGAAGATGGAGATGAATTCTGCCTCCTGACAGCCGCCGGACCGGGCCAGACGGTCCAGGAGGGTGTTCAAGTCCTGATCTGTGCCGAAGAGCTGGTGCTCCTCCAGGGCCAGATAGTCCCCCTGGTGGATAGCGAAGCCGTCAAAGTCGGAGTCCCGGGCGGCGTAGGTAATCTCGCTGGTGCGGACGCTGGAGAAGCCCTCCAGCATGGCGGCGGTGTTGTCCTCCTCGCTGGCGTCGGGGTCGGCGGCCAACATGGCGGAGATGCCCTGGGGCACCGTCTTGGTGGGCAGGACCACCACCTTCTTGTCCTCGCACAGGGGGATGGTCTGCTCGGCCGCCATGATGATGTTCTTGTTGTTGGGCAGCACGTAGACGATCTCCGCCGGGGTGGCGTCGATGGCCTTGAGAATGTCCTGGGTGGAGGGGTTCATGGTCTGACCGCCCCCCACCAGACCGTCCACCCCCAGGTCCTGGAACACGGCCTCCAGCCCGGCCCCGGCGCATACGGCCACGTAGCCGAACTTCTTCTCCGGCGCGGCGTGGACAGACTGGGCGGCGGTCCCCTTCTCCAGCTCGGCCTCGATGGCGTCCAGGTCGTCGGTACTCTGCACGTGCTTGCCGGCGGCCAGGTCCTCGGCCTGGGTACGCATGTTCTCAATCTTGGCCAGCTCCAGCACGCCGTACTTCTGGGCCTCGTTCAGGGCGGAGCCAGGGGTGTTGGTGTGGACGTGGACCTTAAAGGCCTCGTCGTCCTCGCCGATCACCAGGCTGTCGCCAATGGAGTTGAGGTATTTCCGGAAGGGCTCCAGGTCGGCGTCCTCCTTGAACTTGCGGACAATGAACACAGTGTCGAAGGCGAAGGTGATGTCCTCCACGTTGACCGCCTCAAAGTCGGCCTTGTCGTTGGGAACGGCCCCATCCTCACCGGCCTCGGGCATGGGCAGTCCCCGGACCTCGTCCAGCATACCCTGCAAAATAACCAGAAAACCCTTGCCGCCGGCGTCCACCACGCCGGCCTTTTTCAGCACCGGGTTCTGGTCGATGGTGTGGGCCAGGGCCTGAGCCCCCTCCTGGATGGCGGCCTCCAGCACGCCCTCAAAGCTCTCGTCCTCCCGGGCATGTCCGGCGGCCCGGGCGGCCGCCAGGCGGGAGACGGTGAGGATGGTGC